>NZ_KB911785.1:0-283502 GCF_000383655.1 Streptomyces sp. 351MFTsu5.1
GGGTGGCGGGGTGGGGTTCGCCCGAGTCGGAGCCATGTCGGGGCCGTGTCGGAGCCGAGCGAAGGCCGGTCGGAGCCGCGCGAAAGCCGTCGGAGATCGTGTCGTGCCCTGTGTGCGAGGATCGAACGCATGGGTACGACAGGTGGTGCGGCGGAGTCGGGGCGGCGGGTCGGGAGGCCGCGTGCCGCTCGGCGGCCGGAGAGCGGGCTCGCGCCGCGTGCGGAACTCCTCGTCGCCGCAGCCGAGTTGTTCACCACCCTCGGCTACGCCGCCACCAGCACCCGCGCCGTCGCCGAGCGGGCCGGCATGCGGCAGGCGTCCATGTACCACTACGTCTCCGGCAAGGAGGAACTCCTCGCCGAGCTCCTGGAGTCCACCGTCACGCCCTCGCTGGCGTACGCCCGCGAACTGCTCGCCGACGACACGGCCCCGCCCGAGCGCCGGCTGTGGGAGCTGTGCCGCGCGGACGTCGAGGTGCTGTGCGGGGGGCCGTACAACCTCGGCGGCCTCTATCTGCTGCCGGAGGTGCGTACGGAGCGGTTCGCCGGCTTCCATGCCGTGCGCGCCGAACTCAAGGACGCCTACCGCCAGTCGATCGCGGCGACGGCCGCGGGCGGCGCCCTCGCCAAGAGCGAACTCGATCTCCGTACGGACCTGGTGTTCGGCCTGATCGAGGGCGTGATCCTCGTCCACCGCTCCGATCCCGAGCGCCCGGTCTCCGTCTTCGCGGAAGCCACCGCGGACGCCGCGCTGCGGATCGCCGGGGTCTGAGGCCGCCGGAAGACGCCGGAAGACGCCGGAAGGTGCCGGAAGGCGCCGGAAGGCGCCGGAGAGCCTCGGAAGGCGTTCTTCACCCGCCGCGGTGAGTGGTTTTCGCACGCCCGTGCTTCATGACTCACCGTGTGCGAGCGATGGCTGAGCGTGTAAATGGGCCGAGGGTACTCCAGTCCGGATGTCCGTTTCAGGCGCTTGCTGAATATGACACGGCGATGATCCGGTCGGACTAAGCTCGCCCGCAGCGCACCGAGTTGATGTGTATTCGTGCGCTTGTTCCCTATATGTGCGACTCCCCGTCGATACGTCTCAGAGGGCCCACATGGTGAGTGTTCAGTCCCCCCCAGGACGCCGTGAACTGCCGTATGCGCGCGTGCTGTTGCTCCCCGCCATAGTCATGGCCGCGGCGACCGGGGCCGCCGTCGCGGCAGTGCAGCAGTCCGCCCGGGTCGCCGTGGGCGGCTGCGGTGTCGTCGCCACGCTGCTGGTGATCGCGGTGGCGGCCGAAGCCGTCCGGCGCGGTCGTGAACTGCGCGAGCAGCGCATCGAGCACGACCGTCACATCGCCGCGCTCCAGCAGCGCATCGCCGGCCACGACCGGGAGCAGATCCGGTTCGCGAAGGAGATCGCTCCGGCGGCACTGGACCGGATGCGGCGCGGAAGTTCCCCCGGAGAGGTGATTCGCCGACTCGGTGAGATCGACCCCGCGTGGGCCGACCTCCCCGACGCGCAGATCCGCCTCCTCAAGACGGTGCTCCACATCGTGGACACCGAGGACATCATGCGGGACGCCGCACAGCGCTCCTTTGTGAACATCGCCCGGCGCGTCCAGGCCATCGTGCACCAACAGGCCAACGAACTGCGGGAGATGGAGGAGGACCACGGCCGCAACCCCGAGGTCTTCGACGACCTCCTGCGCATCGACCACGGCACCGCGCTGATCGGCCGGCTCGCCGACTCCATCTCCGTCCTCGGCGGCGGCCGCCCCGGCCGGCAGTGGCCCGAGCCCGTCGCGCTCTACAGCGTGCTGCGCGGTGCCATGTCCCGGATCCTGGAGTACCGGCGCATCGACCTGACCTCGATCGCCAAGGTCAACGTCAAGGGCACCGCGGTGGAGCCCGTGATCCATGCGGCGGCCGAGCTCCTCGACAACGCCACACGCTACTCGCCGCCGCAGAGCAAGGTCCACGTCACCGCCACCGAGGTGCAGACCGGGGTCTGCATCGAGATCGAGGACGCCGGCGTCAGCCTCAGCGAGGAGGCCCGCCTCAGGGCCGAGGGCATGCTCGAACGCGCCAAGGCGGGCGTGGACTTCCAGGACCTCGGGGAGTCGCCGCGCCTCGGCCTCGCCGTCGTGGGCCGGCTCTGCGCGGCGTACGACATGCAGGTCTCGCTGCGTGCCTCCGCGTACGGCGGTGTCCGCGCGATCCTCGTCGTACCCAGCGACATGCTCACCGACGAGCCCGGTGTCGGACTCGCGCACGGCATCGGTGCCACCGCCGTGCCCAAGGCCGAACTCGGTGCGCTGCCCGGGCCCAAGCGCACGATCAAGAAGCGCCGGCCCACCAGCCCCAAGTTCACGACACCGGTGTCGATGGAGGACGACGTCCCCGAGGTCACCGAGTGGACCGCCAACGGGCTTCCGCAGCGCCGCAGTCGGGTCAAGGCGTCGTTCTCGCAGCGCTACGCCGAGCAGGCCGAGATCGAACGCGCCGAGCGGGAAGGCCGCCCGACCATCTGGTCGACGGCCCGGCGCGAGCCCGAACCCGAGCCGAAGCCGGACGACACCCCGCCGGGCCTGTGGGTCCAGGCGTTCATGGACGGCCTCAAGCGCCCCACCTCTTCCGCAGTCACCCAAGCGACCGACGAACCGGCCCGTACCGAGGCCGAAGACGAGGGGAACCTCAAGTGATCCAGCAGCGAGGCAACTTCGACTGGATGCTCCAGGACCTCGCCAAAGGCGTTCCGGGCATCCAGATGATCGTGGTGCTCTCCGCCGACGGCCTGCGCATCGCCCGGCACGGCGGCGACCCGGACACCGCCGACCGCGTCGCGGCCGCCTGCGCGGGGCTCCAGAGCCTGGCGGGGGCCGTCGCGGGCGAGATCCCGGGCAGCGACGGCAAGATGAAGATGGTCCTCATCGAGATCCACGGCGGCTACTTCTACCTGATGGCCGCGGGTCCCAACGCCTATCTGGCGGTGCTCTCCGACATCATCACCGAGCCCGGCCACATGAGCGCCCGCATGAGCGACCTGGTCGTCCGGATCGGCGCGCACCTCACCAGTCCGCCTCGACGCAACGGGCAGACCGTATGACTCCTCCGCAACGCCGACGGCGATTCCCCAGGACCAGTCCGGAGCCGGCGCCGCAACCCCCGAAGGAGGGCCAGGACACCCCCGAGGGACCGAAGAAGAACCCCGAGCGGCTGTACGTCATCACCGGCCCCGACGGGACCGAGCGCTCGGAACTCGACCTGGTCACCTTAATCGTGGCGCACGCCGACCCACCGCCCTCCGCCACGCCTGAGCAGGCGGCGCTGCTCAGGCTCTGCACGGCCCCCCTGTCCGTGGCCGAGCTGTCCGCCTATCTCAGCCTGCCGTTCAGCGTGGTGACCGTCCTGCTCACCGAGCTGCTGACGGCCGAACTGGTCACGGCCCGCGCCCCTGTGATCCGCCAGGCGCTGGCCGACCGTTCCCTCCTCGAAGCGGTGATGCATGGACTTCAACGGCTCTGACACCATCCCTGGTCCACGTACCGAGGACCACCTGCCCCACACCGCCGAGGCCGCGGTGAAGATCGTCATCGTCGGTGGCTTCGGCGTCGGCAAGACGACCATGGTCGGCTCGGTCAGCGAGATCAAACCGCTGACCACCGAGGAGACCATGACCCAGGCCGGCATCGGCGTCGACGACAACTACGGTTCCGAGACCAAGACGGCCACCACCGTGGCCATGGACTTCGGCCGCATCAGCATCACCGAGCAACTGGTGCTCTACCTCTTCGGCACCCCCGGCCAGGAACGCTTCTGGTTCCTCTGGAACGGCCTGTTCGAAGGCGCGCTCGGCGCGGTGGTCCTGGTGGACACGCGGCGGCTCGAGGTCAGCTTCGACGTCATGGGCCGGCTGGAGGAACGCGGCGTCCCGTTCGTCGTGGCCGTCAACACGTTCCCGGACGGCCCGCGGCACGACATCGAGGAACTGCGCATCGCGCTCGACCTGAGCCCGGACATCCCGATCGTCGAATGCGACGCACGCCGACGGGCGTCCAGCAGGGACGTGCTGATGACGCTGCTGCGGTTCCTGCACTCGCTGACGGCGGAGAAGGCTCCCGTGTGAGCCGGAACCCGGTCAGCCCCTTGTACTCCCTCCCTTCCCCCACCCCGGATCGACCTCAGTTTCGGAGCGACCATCGTGACTCCTGAACCCCATTCCCCGACCGGCACCTACGACTCCACGACCGCCCCGCCCCCTGGCTGCCCCGCGCACGGCGTCGGGCCCGGTGGGCTGCGGCGGTTGTACGGTCCGGGGGCGGAGGACCTCGGCTCCGTGTACGAGGAGCTCCGCGCCGCGCACGGGACCGTGGCTCCCGCGATGCTTCACGATGACGTGCCCATCTGGGTGGTGCTCGGCCACAGCGAGAACATGCACATGGTGCGCACCCCGTCCCACTTCAGCCGTGACACCCGGTTGTGGGGGCCCATGCGGGACGGCACGGTCAAGCCGGACCATCCGATGATGCCGCACCTCGCCTGGCAGCCGCTGTGCTCCCATGCCGAGGGCGACGAGCACCTGCGTCTGCGGGGAGCGGTCAACGGCGCGATCTCGACCATCAACCACCGAGGTATCCGGCGTCACATCAACCGAGCGACCCAGCACCTCGTCAACAGGTTCTGTGAGAAGGGCAGCGCCGACCTGGTCAGCCAGTTCGCGGAGCGGCTGCCGATGATGGTCATGTGCGAGATCTTCGGCATGCCGGACGAGTACAACGACCGGCTCGTGCATGCCGCCCGCGACCTGCCCAAGGGCACCGAGACGGCCATCGAGAGCAACGCCTACATCATGGATGTCCTCACGCGGCTCACCGTCCGCCGCAGGGCCGCACCCGAGGACGACTTCACCAGCCACCTCATCAACCACCCGGCGAAGCTCACGGACGAGGAGGTCAGTCAGCACCTGCGCCTCATTCTGATCGTCGCCTACGAGAGCACCGCCAACCTCCTCGCCAACGTGCTGCGGGTGGTGCTCACCGACCCGAGGTTCCGCGCCCAGCTCAACGGCGGCCAGATGACGGTGCCCCAGGCGGTCGAGCAGTCCATGTGGGACGAGCCGCCGTTCAGCGCCGTCCTGGGGTACTTCGCCAAACAGGACACGGAGTTGGGAGGGCAGCGCATCCGGAAGGGCGACGGTCTCCTGATGGGCATCGCGCCGGGCAACGTCGACCCGCGTGTCCGTCCCGACACCAAGGCCCATATGCACGGCAACCGCTCCCACCTCGCCTTCAGCGGCGGGCCCCATGAGTGTCCGGGCCAGGACATCGGCCGTGCCATCGCCGACGTCGGCGTCGACGCGCTGCTGACCCGGCTGCCCGACGCGGAACTGGCCTGCGACGAGGACGATCTCCAGTGGCAGGAGACCATCTCGAACCGGCACCTGGTGGACTTGCCGGTGAAGTTCGCGCCCAAGCCGCAGCAGGACGTCATGGAGCGTCCGTCGCACCCGGTGCCGTCGCAGCGTCCCAGTGACTGGCAGGTCGGCACACCGCTCCCGCAAGCAGCTCCTCCGGAGCCGGTCGTGTCGGCCCCGACGCCCGAACCTGCGCCCGAACCCGTCGTCCGGCTCGGGGCGTGGCAGCGGCTCCTGCGCTGGTGGCGTGGCGACTGAGTCGGCCCGGGGCGCTAGATGTCCGGGGATGCCCACTTCCCGTACGACACCCATGCCTTCAGCGCCCGCCGGCTGACGAACCGGTGCTCGCGTCCCGTGACCGGATCGGTGAACTCCAGTACCCGCGCCAGCAGTTGGAGCGGACGCCGGAAGTCGCCGGCCGGGACGGGGCCGGTGACCGTCGGGTAGAGGGGGTCGCCGAGGATCGGCACGCCCAAGGCGCTCATGTGCACCCGCAGTTGGTGCGTCTGCCCGGTACTCGGCGTCAGTCGGTACCGGCCGAGACCAGCCCGGTGCTCCAGCAACTCGACCCGGCTGACGGCGTTGGGCTCACCCTCGACCTCGTAGGCCGCCAGGACCCCCCGCTCCTTGACGATCCGGCTGCGCACGGTGCGGGGAAGGGACAGCGTCGGGTCGTACGGGGCCACCGCCTCGTACTCCTTGGTTACGTGCCGGTCCCGGAACAGCGACTGATACGCGCCGCGTTCCTCAGGTCGTACGGTGAACATGACCAGGCCCGCCGTCAGCCGGTCCAGCCGGTGCGCGGCGCCGAGCGTGGGGATGTCCAGCTCGCGCCGCAGCCGGGCCAGGGCCGTCTCGGCGATGTGGCTGCCGCGTGGGGTGGTGGCGAGGAAGTGCGGCTTGTCGGCCACCACCAGGTGGTCGTCCCGGTGAATGACGTCGATCGTGAACGGGACCCGCTCCTCCTCGGGCAGCTCCCGGTGGAACCAGACGAACATCCCGGGCGCGTAGACGCTGTCCCGTCGCACCGGCCGCCCGTCGGCGTCCACGATCCGACCCGCCTCCAGCATCCCGTCGACCACCTCGGCGCCGACGGGAAGCCGTGCCACGAGATGATCCCGCACGGTCGCCCAGCCGTCCCCGGGCGGCAACCGCACCCGCACCGGATCGACCCCGTCCCGCTGTGGGAGGGGAGCAGGAGGTGCCGGGGTACGTCGTCTCATCACGATCAAGCCTACGACGGGGACGTGAGCGGGCGACGCCGACGGCCCTCCCTGGCCTCGGCGGCCCTCACGGGATCGCTTCTGCTCCGTTCCGGCCGGAGAACAGTGCGCTTCTGCTCCGCACGGCTGAGGCGCATGCGAGAGCGAGCCGCTGGAGTTCGGTCACGTCGAAGTGGGCGTCCCAGCGGCCGCGCAGCCAGCCGCGCACGATGGTCGAACTGTCGGCGTAGAGCCGGTCGAGTCCAGGACCGATGTCGACGACATCAGCCTGATCGGTGCAAGTGCACTCCTGCCGGGAGAACCGTTCGGCCAGATGCGGTGCGTACGTCCACTCCATGCTCGGGCGGAGCCTCCTGCGTACGACGGTCTCGGTGCCGTCATGCACACGTTCCCGGCCGCCTCGCGCGTACAGGCAGGTGCCCACCACGAAGCCTGCGACGACGCGCTGCCACTGCTCGCCCCCGATCGCGCAGGTATGGCTCAGGCAGACCTCGAGGATGTCCCAGAGCTGTGCCCGGTCAGGCAGTCGCAGGGCCAGATTGTTGCGGTTGCCGTTCTCGGCGTCGCGGCCCTGGTCGATCAGGTCATGAGCGAGCACCGCCACCATCGTGGTCTCGTCGACGAGTTCCCGGAACCGCTCCGAGTGATCGTCCTGGACGGTGTAGATGTGCACTCCGATGTCGGCGCCCCTGATTCGGATGTACTCCGAGGGACTGAAGAGATCCGGCAGCTGAAGGATTCCGGTCAGGTTGTCGACAAGCTGGACCGCCCCGCACTCCACCTGCGCGGCGACCACCAGCTCGCCCTCGCGGCCGTGCAAGCGTACGCATTCCTGGGACGCGGTCACGGCTTCCCTTGCGAGGCGGCCGATATCCGATACGTGCGGGGTGGTTCCCGCGTAGTACTCGCTGATTCCGGCCAGAACTCCCCACAGGAAAGTGGTCTTCGCTTCGAGTGCGGTACTCGATTCGGGTGCGGTGCACAAAGCGGTGAAGAGGCCGGCCATCTCCATGGCGAACGAGTAGTGAGCCGTGTGTCCCAGAGCCTGCCGGCACCACTGCTGAGCCCGGTCGACGGAGAGTTCCTCGCGTACAGCGATCAGTGGCGGAGTCTTTGAACTGCGCGTCAGCCGGTCGCATGCGACGGTCAAAAGCCCGCCGGTGTCCCTGCCGAGCAGAGTCTGCCAGCTCACCTGACCGTGCTCGCGGCGTAACAGGGCGCGTACGGCTTGCAGGCCCGAGGTGCGTACCGCACCGAGGTGCGAGGTGTGAGACCTGAGCGCGGACCGACTGGCGTTGGTGGTCTCCGCCTTGATGGCAAGGCACAGCATTCCGGCCAAGGCCATGGCGTCAGGGTCGGAGAGAAGCGAGTCGACCGAATTCCGCCACTCTGCGGGTTCAGCCATCGGCTGGACCTGATCAGGAATTCCGGGGCTTACTGGGCCCGGCAGGCTCGCCAGATCACTCATCGCCAACTCCCCTCGATCGGGGGCTTCCTCCTGTGGCGCCCTGTTTCGGAATCACCCCGCGCGGCAAAGTCCAGAAAGGATCCCTTGACTTGTGCGTCCACGGGTAAGATGTCGAGGACGAGGTTATGCGCATCGTGCTGATCTCCCGTCACATATTCAAGGTCTGGTACGAACAGTCCTTTTCGGGTCATTCAGCTGAGGCAGAACACGGAATCGGCAGAGCGACGCATGATGCCCTCCGGGGGGCGGAGCCGACCAAGTCCATGAACTACGCGTGGTGTTCCACACGCTGCGGTCACAGCGTGGCTGAACTCGTGCACGAAACACGCCTTGCGCGCCGGGCGGTGTCGTCGGCCGGGGCCTTCGCGGCGGCAGCCGGGCGGTGCGGGGAATCTGTGGCCACCACCGCCAGGACAGCGTTGTCGGTGGCGAGGTCGTGGATCATCCCTACCTTCCGCTGCCGCCACGGGTTTCGTCAACTGCCCGACGTGGCCCGGAGCCGCTGCCCGAGGGTTGTGGTGGGAGGCCGGGAGGGCGCGGCCGGGGGTGGCCGGGTCCGGGTTCTCGGCGGGACGCCGTGGGGTCCGGCGGCGAGGCGGCGGTCGGCCTCGGTTGGCGCATTCGCACCCGTACACCACCCCTCCGACGCCGGCGGGGTCCGGCGCCGAGCGCCGGCCACAGGCGCACCGGCTTGCATTCCAAGCATCAGGCCACCACCCTCACAGGCTCAGGTGCGACACCGCTCATGCTCGCAATTGCCCTGACCGCCCACCACTTCGCACCATGCGACGATTTCCGGCCGGGCAACAGGGGGCGCAGCCCCGGCGCACGGTGCGGAGTCGTCGGCCGCCGGATGCACGGCCGCGCATTCCAGCCTGCCGGTGCGCCGCGGGTACCACCCCCGTTTGCGGCAGTTGGGGAGCAAGGTGACCCCGGAGGCGGGAAATCCGCATGCAACGGCCTTGATCCGGAGGGTGGTTGGCTGGACGAGGGTGAGCGGGGGTCGGGGACCCCAGTCCGTCGGCGAAAAACCTTTGGGGCGGGCTCCGCGTGGTTGGCAGGATGCGGGCCATGCCGTATCTCACCGCACCCGTCCTGCTCCCCGGCACCCTCTCCGCCACCCTCCAGCCCACCCTCCCCACCGACGGCGGGCTGCTCCTGCGGCCCTGGCGACCCGGGGACGCGCCCGCCGTCCACGCCGCGTTCCAGGACCCGGCGATGCACCAGTGGCACGCCCGTGCCGCCGACTCCGTGGCAGAGGTCGGCGGCTGGATCGAGGAGTGGACGGCGGCCTGGGCCGGGGAGACGGCGGCGCAGTGGGCCGTCGTGGAATCCGGTACCGGTCTGCTGCTCGGCCGGGTGGCGCTGCGGGAGATCCGTCTCGACGACGGACAGGCCGAGATGGCGTACTGGACGACCGCCGGGGCCCGCGGACGCGGTGTCGCGGCTCGCGCCACCGCCGTGCTCGCCCGCTGGGCCCTCGACGACATCGGGTTCCACCGCCTCGAACTGCTCCACGCCGTCCGCAACGAGGCCTCCTGCCGTGTCGCCGCCAAGACCGGCTTCGCGCTGGAAGGGACCAAGCGCAGCGCGGTGCTGCATCCCGACGGCTGGCACGACATGCACCTCCACGCCCGCGTGAGCGACACCCCGAGGGGGCGCCGAGCGGGGGAGTACTAGGCCGGCGTACGCCTGCGCAGTGCTCGCCAGGCCACTCCCGCCGCCAGCGTCGCGGCCAGGAACAGCACCGTGAACCACTGGAAGTACCAGTGCCCGCCCGCCGGGTCGTACACCTCCGCCCTCGGCCAGGCCAGGTTGACGGTCATGAGGAGGCCGTAGAGGAGGGCCAGGGCGTTGACCGGTGTGCCCCAGCGGCCCAGGGAGAACAGGCGGGCGCCGGTCTCGTCCGTGCCCGACGAGGTGAACTCGCCCTTCACGCGGCGGACCAGCAGGGGGCCCGTGACCATCGCGTACGCCAGGTACAGCATCACGATGCAGGTCGTGCCGATCGCGAGGAACGCCTCCGGCGAGGCGAAGTTGAGGAGGAGCAGCGCGGCCGCCAGGGCGCCGACCACCAAGGCGGGCGCGGTGGGCATGCCCGTGCGGGGGTTCACCCGGGCCAGGCGGGCCGCGAAGGGCAGTTGGCCGTCGCGGGCCATCGAGAAGAGCATCCGGCAGGCCGCCGTCTGGATGGCCAGGGTCGCCACGGCGATCGCCACCACCACGTCGGCCAGCAGGAGTTTGCCCACCCCGTCGCCGAGGCTGCTCGTCAGGACGTAGCTGAGGCCGTCGACGCCCAGGTGGCCGTCCGTGAGACTGGGCGCGGCGAGGAGGCCGCCGAGGACGATCAGGCCGCCCAGCAGGCCCGCCGCGCCCAGGGCGGTGAGGATCGTGCGCGGGGCCGTGCGGCGGGGGTTGTGGGTCTCCTCGCTCATCTCGCCCGCGCTGTCGAAACCGATCATCACGTACGCCGCCGTGAACGAACCGATGAGCAGGGCGCCGAACAGACCGTTCTGCGGGATGCCCTCGGTGTGGAAGGTGATGCCCGGTGTGCGCTCGGAGTGGGTCAGCAGCAGCACGACGATCAGCACCGCGCCGATGATCTCGGCGGTCACGCCGACCCGGTTGATCAGGGACATCACCCGGTTGTCCACGACGTTCACGAGGGTCGTCAGGACCAGGAGGAGCACGCCCAGGACGGCCGCGTTCGCCGCCCCGTCCGCCGAGGTCGGCGCCGGGTCGGTGCCGACCAGCTGGAAGCCGGACCAGATCGCCGGCAGCACCATCTGAAGGGCCAGCGCGGCCGCCGCGACGACCACGACCTGCCCGATCACCATGATCCAGCCGGCGAACCAGCCGAACGTGGGGGTCGAGAGGCGGGACGACCACTGGTAGATCGCGCCCGAGATGGGGTACCGCGCCGCGAGTTCCGCGAAGCAGGCCGCCACCAGCAGCTGACCGACCAGTACCGCCGGCCAGGCCCAGAAGAAGACCGGGCCGCCGAAGGAGTACCCGAAGGCGAAGAACTGGAAGACGGTCGTCAGGACCGAGATGAAGGAGAAGCCCGCCGCGAAGGACGCGTACCGGCCCAGGCTGCGGTGCAGCTCCTGGCGGTAGCCGAACTCGGCGAGGGACCGGTCGTCGGGGGAGGGGGAGGAGGAGTGGGGTGGATCGGGACGGACATCGGAGGGACTGGTCGTCGTCACGGCGGCACCTGCCTTCGGCGGGCGAATTCCTGTCGGGCGACAGAAATTAGGTAGGCGCTGTTTCGGGTGCGTGACGCGGTCGTATCGGAGCTGGGCCCAACTCCTCACGGCCTCCGGAGCGGGGGCGGACGGGACGCGGTGAGTCCGTCAGCCGGGGGGCGGGGGACGGGTGGCCGGGGCGCGAACCCCGGGCACGGCGAAGCGGCGGCACCTCAGAGATGCCGCCGCCTGGGAAGCCGTAACGCCGAAGCCCCCGTACCTTGAAGCCGCCGTACGTCCAAGCCCCCGTACGCCTGAGCCTCCGTACGCCTAAGCCGCCGGAGCCGTCCCCTCCTGCTCCGCCTCGATGCGGGCGTTCCACTCCCGCTTGGAGGCCTGCCAGCCGTCCTCGTTGTGGCCCAGGCGCCAGTAGCCGGAGATCGAGAGGTCCTCGCGCGGGATCTCGCGCTCGACCCGCAGCAGATGGCGCAGCTGCTTCACGAAGTGCGCCTCGCCGTGCACGAACGCGCACAGCCGGCCCTCCGGGAACTCCAGCGCGCGTACGGCCTCCACCAGCGGCTCGCCGACCGGGCGGGAGCCGCGGTGCAGCCAGACGACCTCCACGTCCGAGTCGATCTTCTGCTCCTCCTCGGGGCCGGCGACCTCGATGAAGGCGTGCGCGCGGGCGCCGTCGGGCAGCGACTCCAGGGAGCGGGCGATCGCGGGCAGCGCGCTCTCGTCGCCCACGAGCAGGTGCCAGTCGGCGTCCGGGTTCGGGGTGTAGGCGCCGCCCGGGCCCATGAAGTGCACGGTCGCGCCGGGCTGGACGCGGGTCGCCCAGGGGCCGGCGAGGCCCTCGTCGCCGTGGATCACGAAGTCCAGGGTGAGCTCGCGGTGTTCGGCGTCCCAGTGGCGCACGGTGTAGGTGCGGGTCACGGGCCACTGCTCGCGCGGGAACTCCTCGCGGATGCGCTCCATGTCGAAGGGTTCGGGGTAGGTGGCGCCCCCGGCCGGGAAAAGGATCTTGACGTAGTGGTCGGTGCAGGTGTCCGCCGTGAAGTCGGCGAGTCCGTCGCCGCCGAGCACCACGCGCTGCATGTGCGGGGTGAGGCGTTCGGTGCGGACCACCTGTGCGGAGCGGGGCTTCCGCGGCTTGCGTCCCGGTCCTTCTGCCATGGCGGCCTCCCAGTCCATATGCTTAGGCTTGCCTAAGTTAGCATCAACCCCCCTGGCGACGGCGTGCCACTCGTGGAAAGCGCGGGCAATATTTGTGCGCCCGGTGCCGCCACCGGCCCCGGTGTCACGTGCCCAGGGTCGCCCTCCGCCCCCCGCGTCACGCGCCCAGCGTCGCCACCACCCGCCGCAGCGACCCGCCCAGCCCCCACCGCGTCCCCAGCGCGTCCAGCATCTCGGGATCGCGCGGCGCACGCGGCAGCGCGGTCTCGACCTGCGGCAGCGGGACGTCACCGGCCACCCGCACGACCTTCGGCGCCACGGCGACATACGGCCGCGACTCGTCCAGCCGCTTGCGCTGCGAGGGCGTGAGCTTCGCCTTGGGGTCCTCGACCGCGGCCATGATCCCCGCCAGGTCCCCGAACTCGGCGAGCAGCTTGGCCGCCGTCTTCTCGCCGATCCCGGGCACGCCCGGCAGGCCGTCGCTCGGGTCGCCGCGCAGCAGCGCCAGGTCCGCGTACCCACGGCCGTCGACGCCATACTTCTCGCGCAGCCACGCCTCGTCGGTCAACTGGAGCGTGCCGACGCCCTTGAGGGGGTACAGCACCCGCACCCCGCGCTCGTCGTCGACCAGCTGGTACAGGTCGCGGTCGCCGGTGACGATGTCGACCGGGCCCTTCGCCAGCGCGGTGAACGTGCCGATCACGTCGTCCGCCTCGTAGCCGGCCACACCCACCCGCGCGATGCCGAGCGCGTCCAGGACGGCCTCGATGATCGGGACCTGCGGGGAGAGGGTGTCGGGGACCTCCTCCTCGTCCGGGCCGGCCTCGTGCTCCTCGGCGACGCGGTGCGCCTTGTAGGACGGGATCAGGTCGACCCGCCACTGCGGGCGCCAGTCGGCGTCCATGCAGGCCACCAACTCGTCGGGATGGTGGTCCTTGACCAGGCGGTCGATGAATTCGAGGAGGCCGCGCACGGCGTTCACCGGCGTGCCGTCCGGTGCCTTCACCGACTCCGGCACACCGAAGTAGGCACGGAAGTAGAGCGAGGCGGTGTCGAGGAGCATCAGTCGTCCGGTCACGCCTCGCATCATGCCGTACAGCACCGACAGCGGCTGTCTCTGCCGTACGGCACCGACAGTGGCCGCCGCCGTGCAACTCGTCCGGCGGGTGCGCGACGTCGGGGGCATGTGTGTGCGTCCTGTGAACCAGGACACGGGCGTGTTTGACCGAAGGACACATGGGCAGGCGCGGCCCCGGAGCGAGGCAGGTTGCATCTTCAACTGTTCGCGGCCCTTCGTCTCCCGCCCAGTGGTCCAGAGTCAAGAGGTACGCGTGTCATCACGGCTTGAGGCAGAGCAGCTGTACAAGGTCTTCGGAAGACGGCCCGAGGAGGCAGTCGAGCGGCTCCGCGAGGGCGCCGACCGGGAGAGCCTGCGCGCCGAGGGCATCACCGCCGCGGTCGTCGACGCCTCCTTCACCGTGGACCCGGGGCAGATCTTCGTCGTCATGGGCCTGTCCGGCTCCGGCAAGTCCACCCTGCTGCGCATGCTCAACGGCCTCCTGGAGCCGACCGCGGGCCACGTCCGCTTCGACGGCCAGGACCTCACCGCGCTCACCGACCGCGAACTGCGGGCCGTACGCGCCCAGAAGATCAGCATGGTCTTCCAGCACTTCGCGCTCTTCCCGCACCGCAGTGTCCTGGAGAACGCCGCCTACGGCCTCGCCGTACAGGGCGTCGCCAAGGCCGAGCGCCTCGAACGCGCCACCGAGGCCCTGGAGCTGTGCGGGCTCAAGGGCTGGGAGCAGTCCTGGCCCGACGAGCTGTCCGGCGGCATGCAGCAGCGCGTGGGCCTGGCCCGCGCCCTCGCCACCGACGCCGACCTGCTGCTGATGGACGAGTCCTTCAGCGCGCTCGACCCGCTGATCCGCCGGGACATGCAGGACCAGCTGCTCCAGCTCCAGAAGACCCTGAAGAAGACCATCGTCTTCATCACCCACGACCTCAACGAGGCCATGCGGCTCGGTGACCGCGTCGCCGTCATGCGCGACGGCCGGATCGTCCAGATCGGCAGCGCGGAGGACATCCTGGTGCGGCCCGCGGACGACTACGTGGCCTCCTTCACCAAGGACGTCGACCGCTCCCGTGTCCTGACCGCGGCCGCGGTCATGGACACCGACCTCGGCGGCGCCGGGGCGGACTGCGACTGCGCGGACGACTGCGAGACCGCGACGCCCGACACGCCGTTCACCGAACTCTGCGCGATCAGCGCGCGCTCCACGCACCCGGTGGCCGTCCTCGACGACGAGCGCCGGCTCGTCGGGATCGTGCCCCAGCAGCGGCTGGTGGGCTTCCTCGGGGACGAGGAGGCCGCCCATGCCTAGGATCCCGCTCGGCGACTGGGTCAACGACTCCGTCGACTGGCTGCTCGACCACGTGGCCTGGCTCTTCGACTTCTTCAAGACCGTCTTCACCGGCACCTACGACGGTATCGACGCCGTCCTCCAGGCGCCCCAGCCCCTGCTGCTCGCGGGCATCCTCGCCGTGATCGCGTTCTGGCTGCGCGGCACCCTCGCCGGACTCCTCACCTTCGCGGGATTCGCCTTCATCGACTCCCTCGACCTGTGGGAGGACGCGATGACGACCCTGTCGCTGGTCCTCGTCGCCACGATCATCGCGCTGGTCATAGCCGTGCCCGTGGGCATCTGGGCGGCCCGCTCGGACCGGGTCGGCGCACTGGTCCGGCCGGTCCTGGACTTCATGCAGACGCTGCCCGCGATGATCTACCTCATCCCGGCGATCCTGTTCTTCGGCACCGGCGCCTCCGCGGGCATCGTCGCGACCCTGATCTTCGCGCTCGCCCCCGGTGTCCGCATGACCGAGCTCGGCATCCGCCAGGTCGACAAGGAGCTCGTCGAGGCCGCCGAGGCGTTCGGCACCACCCCCCGCGACACCCTCCTGCGGGTCCAGCTGCCGCTCGCCCTGCCCACCGTGATGGCCGGCGTCAACCAGGTCATCATGCTCGGCCTGTCCATGGCCGCGATCGCCGGCATGGTCGGCACCGGAGGCCTCGGCGGTGACGTCAACGAGGCCATCGGCCAGCTCAACGTCGGCCTCGGCTCCGAGGCCGGTGTCGCCATCGTGATCCTCGCGATCTACCTCGACCGCATGACGAGCGCGCTCGGCACCCAGGTCTCCCCGCTGGGCCGCCGTGCCGCCGCCAAGGCCCGCGCGACCCAGGGCCTCAGGATCTGGTCCTACCGGCCCAGCCCCCAGATCGCCGTGGTCGGTGTCGTCGTCCTCGCCCTCGTGGCGGGCGGCATGGGGATCTTCGGCGGCACCTCCGGTGAGGCCACCGCCGTCTCCGACGGCAAGGACGTCGGCCAGGGCAAGAAGATCAGCATCGGCTACGTCCCCTGGGACGACGGAGTCGCCTCCACCTTCCTCTGGAAGGAGATCCTGGAGGAGCGCGGCTACCAGGTCGACGCCGAGCAGTTCGACGCGGGACCGCTCTACACCTCCGTCGCCTCCGGCAACGTCGACTTCATGACCGGCGCCTGGCTGCCCACGACCCACGCGCAGTACTGGAAGAAGTACGGCGGCAGGCTCGACGACCTCGGCGCCTGGTACGACAGGACGTCTCTCGAGCTGACCGTCCCGTCGTACATGAAGGACGTCAACTCCCTCGCCGACCTCAAGGGCAAGGCCTCACGGTTCGGCGGGAAGATCACCGGCATCGAGTCCAGCGCCGGTGAGACGGCCCTGCTCAAGAGCAAGGTCCTCAAGGCGTACGGCCTCGACAAGGAGTACGAGGTCGTCGACAGCTCCACGCCCGCCATGCTGGCCGAGCTGAAGCGGGCGTACGCCAAGAAGGCCCCGATCGTCGTCCCGCTCTGGTCGCCGCACTGGGCGTACAACGACTACGACCTGAAGAAGCTCAAGGACCCCAAGGGCGCCTGGGGCTCGGGCGACGGCATCCACACCGTGGCCCGCAAGGGCTTCGCGCAGGACAACCCGGTCGTCGGGCAGTGGCTGAAGAACTTCAAGCTGGACGAGAAGCAGCTCACCGGCCTGGAGGCCGAGATCAACAAGGCGGGCAAGGGCAGGCAGCAGGATGCCGTCCGCACCTGGCTGAAGCGGAACCCCGGCCTGGTCGACAAGCTGGCCCCCGTGCAGAAGGCGGCGGCGGAGACCGAGCGCCCGGTGAACGTGGCCTGGTTCCCCTGGGACGAGGACATCGCCGTCACCTACCTGTGGAAGAACGTCCTGGAGAAGCGCGGCTACCGGCTGAACCTCAAGCAGATGGACGTCGGCCCCGTCTACACGGGCCTCGCCTCCGGGGACCTGGACGTCAACTTCGACGCCTGGCTGCCGTACGCGCAGAAGAACTACTGGGACCAGAGCAAGGACAGCCTCAAGGACCTCGGCACCTGGTACCGGCCGACGTCCCTGGAGGTCGCCGTGCCCTCGTACGTCAAGGGTGTGAAGTCCTACGAGGACCTCAAGGGCAAGGCGGACCTCTTCGGCGGGAAGATCATCGGGATCGAGCCGGGCACCGGCGAGATGAACCTCCTCAAGACCAAGGTCCTGCCGGGCTACGGCCTGGACAAGGAGTACGACGTCGTCGACGGCTCCACGCCCGCGATGCTGGCCGAGCTGAAGCGGGCGTACGCGAAGAAGCAGCCCGTCGCCGTCGTCCTGTGGTCGCCGCACTGGGCGTACAGCCAGTACGACCTGACCAAGCTGAAGGACGACAAGAAGCTCTTCGGCGAGGGCAACACCATCCGGACCATCTCGAACGAGGACTTCCCCTCGCGCTACCCGCAGCTCACCCGGTGGATCAAGGGCTTCCGCATGAGCGAGGCGGAGCTCGGCAGTCTGGAGGCCGAGATCAACGAGCGCGGCCAGGGTCACGAGGAGCAGGCGGTCGCCGCCTGGCTCCAGGAGCACCCGGAGATGGCCGGGCGGATGACACCGTCATAACCGCTCCCCGAGCACGGTAAGGATCCGGCCAACCACATAGAGCTACGCCATCGCCCGAACTCTTGCGCCGACTAGGGGACTTGAGAGGCCGAGAGCGGGCACGTGACCGAAACCCGGCCCCCTGGAACACTTCCAGGGGGCCGTTCGGCTGGCGCGAAGTGTGAGGTACGGTCACCCGCCGTATGACATCGATGTGACGGCCGCATGAAACGGTTTGCCGAACATGCGTAGGGTGCAGACAACTCATCAGGGGACGGGCCACAGGACCGACGAGCGAAGGAGGGAGCCGGAGCCATGGGCGACCACAAAGAACAGCCCCTTCGGGTCGGCGCGGCCGTGCGCCGCAGGCGCCGCGCACTGGAGCTCACGCTCGCCGTCGTCGCCGAGCGCAGCGGCCTCTCGGTGCCCTTCCTGAGCCAGATCGAGAACGAACGCGCCCGCCCCAGCCAGAGCTCCCTGGAGAAGGTCGCCGACGCCCTGCGCACCACGGCCGTCGAACTCCTCGCCGCCGCCGACCCGGCGTGCAGCGTCGACGTCGTGCACGCCGACGGGCCCGAGCCGGACGGCCTGCCCCGGATGCGTTCCCTGGTGCGCGGCCACCACCAGATGCACGCCCAGGAGTTCACCGGCGACCATGACGCCGGGCGCGAATTCCAGTACCGCAACGACCAGTTGATGTACGTCGCCGACGGCGCGGTGGACGTCGAGGCGGAGGGCCGCGCCTACCGTCTGGGCCGTGGCGACACCCTGTATCTGACCGGCGGGGTACGGCACCGCTGGCGGGCCACCGTGGCCGACACCCGCGTGGTCGTCGTCGCCGTCGCCGAGCACATCGAGGCGGTCCAGGACCGGCCCCGGCAGTGAGAGTCGTCTCCCTCGTCCCCTCGCTCACCGAGGCGATCGCCGCCTCGGCACCCGGCGCCCTGGTCGGTGCCACCGACTGGTGCACCCATCCGGCCGACCTCGACGTCACCCGGATCGGCGGCACCAAGAACCCGAAGGTGGAGCGGATCGTCTCCCTCGCCCCCGATCTCGTGATCGCCAACGAGGAGGAGAACCGCGCGCCGGACCTCGCCGCGCTGCGGGAAGCGGGCCTGGAGGTCCTGGTCACGGAGGTGCGGGACGTCCCGGGGGCCTTCCGGGAACTGGCGAGGGTCGTCGAGGCGTGCGGAGTCCCGGTACGGCCGCGCTGGCTGGACGAGGCCGAGGATGCCTGGTCGACGCTTCCTGCGCGGGACGGCCGTACGACAGCGGTCGTGCCGATCTGGCGGCGGCCCTGGATGGTCCTCGGCCGGGACACCTTCGCGGGCGACGTCCTGTCCCGCCTCGGCGTGGACCACCTGTACGCCGACCACGAGGACCGCTATCCGAAGGTCCCGCTCGAGGAGCTGCGGGTGGCGGCCCCCGACGTGGTCGTCCTGCCCGACGAGCCCTACCGCTTCACGCCCGACGACGGTCCGGAGGCCTTCCCCGGCCTGCCCTGTGCCCTCGTCAGCGGACGGCACCTGACGTGGTACGGGCCGTCGCTGGCCGAAGCACCACGGGCGCTGGGCGAGGCCCTGCGAGCAGCGCTCCGCTGAGCAGCCCCCGCGCGGTGTGCAGGGCGGCCGTGCCCCAGGCGGCCACGAGGACGCCGTACAGCCCGACGGCGAGCCACTCGTAGACGAAGAGGCCCGTGTGCCGGGCGAGTGCCTCGGCGCCCGTGACGCAGGTGCCGACCGGGAAGGTGAACGCCCACCAGGTCATCGAGAACCGCATCCCGAGCCGCCGTGCCCGGACGACGTGCGCGACGGCGAGCGCCAGCCACAGCAGCGCGAACCCCATGACCGGGACGCCGTACAGGACTGCGAGGGCGCCGAAGCCCCGGCTGTAGTCGTCCGGCACGACACCGGGGGCCACGTCGGCGAACTTGCCGACGGCGGTGGTGGACTGGCCGAGCGGGCCGAGGACCAGGAAGAGCGTCGGGGTGAGCGCGAGCGGGAGCGGCCCGCCGGTGACGACCCGGGCGAAGACGAGCGGCAGCATGAGCAGGGTCGCGAGGAGGCTGAGCCCGAACATCGCCAGGCAGGCGAGGAGCAGCGTCTCGCGGGGCTGCCCGGCCGGCAGATGCGGCACCAGGAGGGGCCCGAGCGCGGCGGACACCATGGGCGCGACGAGCGGCAGCAGCCACACGGGAGTGGCCTCTCGCGGGTCCGCCCTGTGGCGTACGGCCATGAGGTACGGCACGACGAGGGCGGCCGCGAGCCCCAGGGCCGTACCGACGGTGAACAGCACGGCGTCGAGCGCGACCGCGGCTGTCGTCCCGATCCAGTACCGGCCGACGGTGAGGGCACCGCCGCCGACCGCCAGGAGGGCCATCGCGAGGCAGCCGTAGAAGGGGGCCGTGGCGGGGTCCAGGAGGTGGGCGCGGGCCTGGTCGGCGTGGTGGCGCCAGTGCAGGGCGCGGGCGCCGAGGAGGGTGAGCAGGAGGGCGAGGGACAGCAGCCAGACGGCGGCGCAGATCGTGCGCAGGCCGGGGAGGTGCACGGGAAGCGCGGCGCCGGCGGTGGCGACGATCGCGGTGCCCATGACGGAGGCGTACCAGTTCGGCCCGAGGTGACGGACGGCGGTGACCATGTCCTCACCGTGCCGCGGGGGGAGGGCCGCCACCAGGGAGTACGGCTCTATGAGGACATAAGCTGGTCTTATGGGCGGTAGTAACGGTGACAGCGGGGGCGAGGGGATGCGGCCGACGGTGGGCGGGATGCTGGCGCACCGGGTGCCCGACCTCGGCGCGCTGGAGCTGCTGCTGGCGGTGGCGCGGCTGGGCAGCCTGGGCGGGGCGGCGCGGGAGCTGGGCATCACGCAGCCCGCCGCGAGCAGCCGGATCCGCTCGATGGAACGGCAGCTGGGAGTCGCCCTGGTCGACCGTTCGCCCCGCGGGTCCCGGCTCACCGACGCGGGCGCGCTGGTGACCGACTGGGCCCGGCGGATCGTGGAGGCGGCGGAGGCCTTCGACGCGGGGGCGCAGGCGCTGCGGGACCGCCGGGACTCCCGGCTGCGGGTGGCGGCGAGCATGACGATCGCGGAGTACCTGCTGCCGGGGTGGCTCCTCGCCCTGCGCGCCGGGCGTCCGGACACGGCGGTGTCGCTGCACGCGGGCAACTCGGCGACGGTGGCGGAACGGTTGCTGTCGGACGAGGCGGACCTGGGATTCGTGGAGGGCCTGACCGTCCCCTCCGGTCTCGACTCGGTGGTGATAGCCCACGACCACCTGATCGTGGTGACGTCCCCGGCCCACCCCTGGGCCCGCCGTCGGCGCCCGCTGGAGGCCGGCGAGCTGGCCGCGACCCCGCTGATCCTCCGTGAGAAGGGCTCGGGCACCCGCCAGGTCCTGGACGCGGCCCTGGGCGGCCTGGCCCGTCCGCTCATCGAGCTCTCGTCCACCACGGCGGTCAAGGCCGCGGCGGTCGGCGGGGCGGGACCCGCGGTCCTGAGCGAACTCGCGGTCGGGGAGGAACTGGCCATGCGGCGCCTGGTCGCGGTCCCCGTGGCGGGCGTCTCCCTGGCCAGGGACCTGCGCGCGGTATGGCCCACGGGCCACCGCCCGGTGGGCCCGGCGAGAGACCTGCTGTCGCTGACGCGGGGCTAGGGGTGGGGCGGAGGGGCGTTCGGTCCGGCGCCGGGGCCTGGCCCGAGAGCCGTCGTCGTTGAGGCAGGTCAGGGCCTGGCTGGAGGGTTGTTGTCGTTGGCGCAGGTCAGGCCCGGGCCGGAGAGCCGTCGTCGTGGACGCAGGTCAGGGCCGGGCCGGAGAGCTGTTGTCGCGGACGCGGGTCAGGACCGGGGCCGGAGCCGCTGTGGTCGACGCAGGTCAGGGCCGGGTCGCCGCCGACACCAGCGCCTGCATCACCCGCAGGTCCTCGCCCATCTCCGGGTGCCACTGGACGCCCAGCACCCAGGGCGGGCCCGGGAGCTCGACGGCCTCCACCGTGCCGTCCGCGGCCTGTGCCGACACCGTGAGGCCGGTTCCGAGGCGGTCCACGGCCTGGTGGTGGTAGGTCGGTACGGCGGTCTCCTCCGGGACGACGGTGCCGTACAGCGTGCCCGGCACGGGCTTCACGGTGTGGTGGCCGAAGACGCCCGGCACCTGGGCGTGGCCGTCGATGTGCTGGACGAGGGTGCCGCCGAGGGCGACGTTCAGGAGCTGCATGCCCCGGCAGATGCCCAGCAGCGGCAGATCGGCCGCCAAGGCCGCCTTGATCAGGGCCAGCTCCCAGGCGTCGCGGGCGCGGGCGGGCGGACCCGTGCGCGGGTCGGGGGTGGCGCCGTAGTGGACCGGCTCCACGTCCGGGCCGCCCGCGACAACCAGGCCGTCCAGGCGGGCCACCGTCGCCGCCGCGTGCTCGGGGGCGTCCGGCGGGAGCATCGCGGCCAGGCCGCCCGCGCGCTGCACGAGCCGCGGATACCCGGCCGGCAGCAGCGCCGCCTCCAGCTCCCACAGGCCCCAGCGCGTCCCGGCCTCCAGATAGGTGCTGACGCCGATCAGCGGTCGTACGGTCACTCGGCCCTCCCAGACTTGCAATGGCCCACAGTCATACCTTTGTGCCTCAGGGGGGCTCGAAGCAAGGTCACGCAAGGAATCCCCGCAGCAGCGCCGCCGTGCCCGCGCAGTGCTCCCGCATCATCTCCCGCGCCCCGTCCGCGTCCCCGTCCAGGACCGCCTCGACCAGCGCCGCGTGCTGACGCTGGGAGTGCTCCAGGTTGCGGACCAGCAGCGGGATGCAGTCCAGGAGGTCGTTCACCGAGGCCCGTACCGCCGCGTACTGCGCGGTCAGCGTCGGTGAGCCGCACAGCTCCGCCAGGGTGAGGTGCAGCAGCGTGTCCAGGCGGCGGTAGTCGGTCAGCGGGGCTTCCTGCGTGGCCGCCAGCGCCTCCCGCAGCCGCCGTGCCTGCTCGTCGGAGAGGCCGTGGGTCGCGCACAGGCCTGCCGCGCCGACCTCGAGCACCTCACGGAAGCGCAGCACGTCCTCGATGTCCGACTCGGCTATCCGGCGCCGCAGTTCCTCCTCGCCGCCCGCGTCCGGTGTGCGGGGCAGCACGAACGTGCCGCCGTACCGCCCGCGTCGCGACTCCACAAGACCCTGGTCCTGGAGCACCTTCAGCACCTCGCGCAGCGTCACCCGGCTGATCCCCAGCCGCTCGGCGAGTTCCCGCTCGGCCGGCAGCCGCTCGCCCCCCGGCACCAGCCCGAGCCGCACCACCTGGAGGATCTGCTCCAGCGCCTCCTCGAAGCCGTTGCCCGCCCTGACCGGCCGCAGCACCGGCGTCAACCGGTCGTCCGGCCCGCCGTCAGCGTCCACCGACATCTGGCCGACCCCCCTTCCCAAGCAATGGTCGTGAGCAATACCTTATGGCTCCCGGCCCGGTCGGAAAAACGCAGTAGCCGAAGGAGTTCTCCCGTGGCAGACCGCACACCCCCGCTCAGCGTCGAGGAGCTGCACGCCTTCGTCGCGAGCGGTGAGATCGACACTGTCGTCCTGGCCTTCCCCGACATGCAAGGCCGTCTCCAGGGCAAGCGGTTCGCCGCCCGTTTCTTCCTCGACGAGGTGCTCCACCACGGCACCGAGGGCTGCAACTACCTCCTCGCCGTCGACACCGAGATGAACACCGTCGACGGCTATGCCATGTCCTCCTGGGACCGCGGCTACGGCGACTTCGCCATGCACCCCGACCTCGCCACCCTGCGCCGCGTCCCCTGGAACGCCGGTACGGCCATGCTGATCGCCGACCTCGCCTGGGAGGACGGCTCGCCGGTCGTCGCCGCGCCCCGCCAGATCCTGCGCCGCCAGCTGGAGCGGCTCGCCGAGCACGGCTTCACCGCCCAGGTCGGCACCGAGCTGGAGTTCATCGTCTTCAAGGACACCTACGAGCAGGCCTGGGACGCCAACTACCGCGGCCTCACGCCGGCGAACCAGTACAACATCGACTACTCGGTCCTCGGCACCGGCCGCATCGAGCCCCTGCTCCGCCGGATCCGCAACGAGATGGCCGCCGCCGGGCTCACCGTCGAGTCCGCCAAGGGCGAGTGCAACCCCGGCCAGCACGAGATCGCCTTCCGCTACGACGAAGCCCTCACCACCTGCGACCAGCACGCGATCTACAAGACCGGCGCCAAGGAGATCGCCGCCCAGGAGGGCGTCTCGCTCACCTTCATGGCCAAGTACAACGAGCGCGAGGGCAACTCCTGCCACATCCACCTCTCGCTCGCCGACGCGGCCGGCAACAACGCGATGGCCGGCCCGGACGGCATGTCCGACGTCATGCGGTACTTCCTCGCCGGACAGCTCGCGGCCCTGCGCGACTTCTCGCTGCTCTACGCCCCCAACATCAACTCCTACAAGCGGTTCCAGCCGGGCTCCTTCGCCCCCACCGCCGTCGCCTGGGGCCACGACAACCGCACCTGCGCGCTGCGGGTCGTCGGCCACGGCCGCTCGATGCGCTTCGAGAACCGGCTGCCCGGCGGGGACGTCAACCCGCACCTCGCGGTCGCCGGGCTCGTCGCGGCCGGCCTCCACGGCATCGAGCAGAAACTGGAGCTGCCCGAGGTCTGCACCGGCAACGCCTACACCGGCGAGTACGCCCACGTCCCCACCACCCTGCGCGAGGCCGCCGAGCTCTGGGAGAACAGCCCCATCGCCAGGGCCGCCTTCGGTGACGAGGTCGTCGCGCACTACCGCAACATGGCCCGCGTCGAGCTGGACGCCTTCGACGCGGCCGTGACCGACTGGGAGCTGCGCCGCTCCTTCGAACGCCTGTGATCCCGAGTGTCCGAGAAAGGTCCACCGTTGTCGTACGAGCATGAGCTGACCGTCCTCAACCCGGCCACCGAGGAGGTCGTCGCCACCGTCCCCGCCGCCGGCGCCGCCGATGTGGACGCGGCCGTGGCGCGCGCGGCCAAGGCGCAGGAGGGGTGGGCCCAGGCGGCGCCCGCCGACCGGGCCCGGCTGCTGCGCCGGTTCGCCGACGTCGTCGACCAGCACGTCGAGGAACTGGCCCGGCTGGAGGTCCGCGAGGCGGGCCACCTGCTCGGCAACGCCCGCTGGGAGGCCGGCAACGTCCGGGACCTGCTGGAGTACGCGGCCGGGGGAGTGGAGCGGCTCAGTGGCCGCCAGATCCCGGTCCCCGGCGGCCTCGACATCACCCTCCTCGAACCCCTCGGCGTGGTCGGCGTCATCGCGCCCTGGAACTTCCCCCTGCCCATCGCCGCCTGGGGTACGGCCCCCGCGCTCGCCGCCGGCAACGCGGTGCTCCTCAAGCCCGCCGAGACCACCCCGCTGACCGCGCTCCGCCTCGCCGAACTCGCCCTGGAGGCAGGGCTGCCGGAGGGCCTCTTCCAGGTGCTGCCCGGCCACGGCCCGGTCGCAGGGACGGCGCTGGTCGAGCACCCCGGTGTCGCGAAGATCGTGTTCACCGGCTCCAGCCGCACCGGCCGAGACGTCATGGAGCGCTGCGCCCGCCAGGTCAAGCCGGTCACCCTCGAACTCGGCGGCAAGAGCCCCAACATCGTCTTCGCCGACGCGGACCTGCGCACGGCCGTCGACCCCTTCTCCTTCCTCGACAACTCCGGCCAGGACTGCTGCGCCCGCACCCGGATCCTGGTCCAGGAGACGGTCTACGACGAGGTCCGCGAACTGCTCGCCGAGGCCGTCGCCTCCGTGGTCGTGGGCGACCCCGCCGACGAGCGGACCCAGATGGGCCCGTTGATCTCCCGTCAGCAACTGGAGCGCGTAAGGCAGTTGGTGCCCGCCGAGGCCCCCGGCCTGCGGGGCAGCGCGCCCGACGGGCCCGGCTTCTGGTTCGCGCCCACCGTCCTCACCGGCGAGGCGCCCGACTCCGCCGCCGCCCGCGAGGAGATCTTCGGACCGGTCGCCGTCCTGCTGCCCTTCACCGACGAGGCCGACGCGATCCGGCTCGCCAACGACACCCCCTATGGCCTCTCCGGGTCCCTCTGGACCCGCGACCTGGGTCGCGCCCTGCGCGTCTCCCGGGCGGTGAAGGCCGGCAACCTGTCCGTCAACTCCCACTCCAGCGTCCGCTACTGGACCCCCTTCGGCGGCTACAAGCAGTCCGGACTCGGCCGCGAGCTCGGCCCGGACGCCCTGACCGCCTTCACCGAGACCAAGAACGTCTTCATCAGCACGGAAGGCCCCGCACAGTGACTGCCCAGGAAAACATCTGCCGTCGCCTCGTCGGCCGCACGGCCGTCGTCACCGGAGCCGGCAGCGGCATCGGTCTCGCCACCGCCCGCCGGCTCGCCTCCGAGGGCGCCAACGTGGTCTGCGCCGATGTCGACGAGACCCGCGGCAAGGCCGCCGCCGAGGAGGTCGGCGGGCTCTTCGTCAAGGTCGACGTCACCGACCAGGAGCAGGTCGAGGCCCTGTTCAGGACGGCGTACGACACCTACGGCAGCGTCGACGTCGCCTTCAACAACGCCGGCATCTCCCCGCCCGACGACGACTCCATCCTGGAGACCGGCCTGGAGGCCTGGAAGCGGGTCCAGGAGGTCAACCTGACCTCCGTCTACCTGTGCTGCAAGGCCGCGATCCCCTACATGCGGCAGCAGGGCAAGGGCTCGATCATCAACACGGCGTCCTTCGTGGCGCGGATGGGCGCGGCCACGTCCCAGATCTCCTACACCGCCTCCAAGGGCGGCGTGCTGGCCATGTCCCGTGAGCTGGGCGTGCAGTTCGCGCGGGAGGGCATCCGGGTCAACGCCCTGTGCCCCGGGCCGGTCAACACCCCGCTCCTCCAGGAACTGTTCGCCAAGGACCCCGAGCGCGCCGCCCGCCGTCTGGTCCACATCCCGGTCGGCCGGTTCGCCGAGGCCGAGGAGATCGCCGCCGCCGTCGCCTTCCTGGCCAGCGACGACTCCTCCTTCGTCAACGCCAGCGACTTCCTCGTCGACGGCGGCATCTCGGGGGCGTACGTCACGCCGCTGTAGGTCCCACCCCCGTGCCTCGACGAGGTCCTACAGTGCCCCCATGAGCAGGACGCTCCCGCCCGGCTGGTACCCGGACCCCGACGCTCCGCAGCAGGAGCGCCGGTGGGACGGGACGGCCTGGACGGACGACCGGCGCGCTCCCGAACCCCCCGGCCCGCCACGACCGGCCGGCGGGGTCTCGGGGCGCGCCAAGGCCGTCGCCCTCACCGTCTCCGGGGTCGTCCTCGTCGCCGCCCTCGTCAGCGGGGGCATCGCCCTGACCCGGGGCGACGGGGACGACGTGGTCGCGGACCCGGCACCGGAGTTCCCGCTCCCGGCCCCCACCCCGGCCACTTCAACCCCTGCGGCCCCGTCCCGCATGGCCGACGAACTCGACGGCATCAGCCTGCCGTTGCCCGGCGGCTGGGCCCCGGCGAGACACGTCACCCGCGACAACCTCGTGATGACCACCGAGGGCGGCAAGGTCTTCACCCGCACCCTGCCCGTGAACTCCGCGCGGTCCCCGGCCTCGCTCGCCGCGCAGGACATACCGCGGGCCGCCGGCGGTTCCTACGGCGGCATCCGCGGCCACTCGGTCGTCAGGGCCGAGCACGTCGCCGTCGCCGGATCCCCCGGCTACCTGGTGCGCTGGCGGATACGGACGGCCGAGGGCCCGGGAGGCTGGGTCCAGTCGCTGGCCTTCAGGCCCCGGGCCGGTACCGGACCCCCGCGGGCCGTGGTCGTCGTGCGCTTCGTCTTCGACGCGGGCCCGGCCGGCCCGCCGCTCGCCGACATGGACCGGATCACCCGGGGGATCCGGTCCCTCGACCGCTGACCTACAGGAATGTGTGGCCTTCCCCGCGGTACGTCGGAACGGTCGCCGTCACCGCGTCCCCCTCGATGAGCCGCAGCACCTCGAACCGCTCGCACAGCTCACCGGCCTTGGCGTGCCGGAACCACACCTTGTCACCGATCAGCAGGTCGTCCGCGGGCGCGCCCAGCAACGGGGTCTGCACCTCGCCGGGCCCCTCCTGGGGGTCGTACTTCAGGCCCTCCGGCAGATACGGCACCGGCAGCCGGTCGGGTCCGGCCGCACCGGAGGCCGGATAGCCGCCGCCGAGGACGGTCACCACGCCCACGCCCGGCCGACGCACGACGGGCTGGGCGAACAGGGCCGCCGGACGCCCGCTGAAGGACGTGTAGTTGTCGAACAGCCGCGGCACGTACAGCCCCGACCCGGCCCCGATCTCCGTGACCGAGTCCTCCGCCGCGGTGTGCTGCACACTGCCGGTCCCGCCGCCGTTGACGAACTCCAGATCCGGTACGACGGCCCGCACCGCGCGCACCACCGCGGCCCGCCGCTCCGCGAGCTCCTTGCGGGCGGTGGCCTGCATCAGCCGTACGGCACGCGAACGCAGCGGCCGCCCGGCCACCGAGTCCCCGACACCGGCGATGTGCCCCTCGTAGGCCATGATCCCCACGACCTTGAACCCGGGGCGCCGGGCCACCGTGCGGGCCATGTCGGCGACCTGGGCGGGGGAGTGCAGCGGCGAACGCCGGGCGCCCACGCGGACCTTGCCGCCGAGGAGCCTCAGCGAGGTGTCCAACTCCAGGCAGACCCGGATGACTTCGGTGCCGCCGGCCCGGGCCCCGTCGATGAAGGCGAGCTGGGCGGGGTCGTCCACCATGACCGTCACGGCGGCGGCGAGCTTGGGATCGGCGGCGAGTTCGGCGTATCCGGCGCGGTCGGCGGACGGGTAGGCGAGCAGCACGTCGTCGAAACCGCTCCTGGCCAGCCACAGGGACTCGGCGAGGGTGAAGGACATGATGCCCGCGAAGCCGTCCTTGGCCAGGACCCGTTCGAGCAGGGCCCGGCACCGCACGGACTTGCTGGCGACGCGGATCGGTTTGCCCCCCGCCCGGCGGACGAGGTCGTCCGCGTTGGCGTCGAAGGCGTCCAGGTCCACGATCGCGAGGGGGGCGTCGAGATGGGCGGTGGCCCGGTCGTAACGGGCCCGGTCGGCGGCGCGCGCAGTCATGAACGAAGCCTGCCAGACAGGATTACCGCAGGGTAGGGGGACGTTCCGGGCAGATGCCCCCGGCCTGGTGGACTGGTTCCCGGTCGGCCCACCACAACCCGTAGAGTGACGCGCACGCACGCAGGGCTGTTCGCCCTCCCGACGCCGCCGCGCCGGGATGCCGGACCTCCCGTGCGGGTATGCGTGCCCGGACGGCCGTCGTCCACACCGACGACACCGAAGCGGGGCGCGCGCACGACCGAACGGCCCGGACATGAGGAAACGGGGGGTGCATGAGCACGGACGCACGCCGCGCCTCGATTCCTCCACGGCCGGCTCAGCCGCCGAGGGCGGGAGAGGGCGAGTCCGGGTCCGGCTCGGCGCCGTCGTCCCAGTCGCCGGAGGAGGCGGGCCGGGAATCCGGGACTTCCGGCGGCCGTGTGACGGACAACACCGAATGGCAGGCCTTCGGCGAACGCGTCCGGCGCAGCGCGCAAGCGCCTGGGCAGCCGAGGTTCGGCGGCTTCGACTGGCAGCAAGCCGGAGAGACCGCCGCCCGCACGTCCGACGGCGCGGGCAGCGCACCGGACGGGGAGCGGGCCTCGGTGCCGAACCCCGCGCCGCGCCCCCCGATACGGCCCCCTGACGCCGAGGGCCTCGTTTCCACACCGCCCGGCACCGATACCGCCGCGGGGGCCGTGCCGACGCCGTCCGGCGGTCAAACTGCGGCGGGCGTTGTGCCGACGTCGTCCAGCAGCCAGACGGTCGCCGGGGCCGTGCCGACGCCGACCGGTACCGACGCCCGGTCGACGTCCGGCGCTCAGGGCGCCCACCGTCCCGGCTCGCCGAAGCCCGGTGCCTCGTTCTCCGACACGGCTCCGCCGCCGCCCCCCGCCTCCGCCCGCTTCCCGGACACGCCCCCGCCTCCCGGCGCCGGTGCGGGACCGTCGGCCCCCCGCCCGACGCGCTCCGCGACGTCCGACCCCGGCCCGATGCCACCCGAGTCGGGCACCGGTGCCCCCTCGCGCGGCGCCGTGCCGCCCCGGCCGACGTCCCGGCCCTCGATACCGTCGGCCCGTCCCGGTGCCCCCGCCGAGGCCGCCTCCGAGACGACCGTCCGGATGCGGCCGGTTCCCGGCGGGAGGGAGACCGGCGAGGGACGTACGGGCTCGCCGTCCGGGGCCTCCGGAGCGCGGACCACCCCGTCCGGCGGCCCCGCGACCCCGCCCAGGCCCAAGACGCGCCCCGACGCCGCGCCGCCCGCGCCCGACACCAGCCGTACGGTCCCCGGACCCGTGCGCCCTTTCGTGGACTCCCGCCGCACCGCCCCCGGCCGTCCCGCGGCCGACGCGAGCGGCACCGGTTCCGTACGCCCTTTCATGGACCCCCGCCGCACCGGTCCCGACCGCCCCGCGGCCGACGCGGGCCGAAACGGTTCCGGGACCGGGCACCCCGCGGCCGACCCGGGCCGAACCGCTCGCTCCGCGACCACACCCCCGCCCCCGGCCGCCCCACCGCGGCCCCCTTCGAGCCCCACCCACATGCCCGCCACGCCCCCCGCACCCGCCCAACCCCCCTCCCACCAGGCGGCATCGGCCCAGGGACCCCGCGCCACCTCCCTCTCACCCGACCCCGCTCTCTCCTGGAGCGCCACGCTGCCCCCGCAGGCCGGACCTCCCGGCAGCGGGCGGCCCGTCGTGTCGTTCGGGGAGCCCGAGGTCGGCTACCGGGAGCGGTCGTGGCAGGTGCGGATCCCGCCCAGGATCGCCGCCGCTGCCGGGGCCGTCGTACTCGGTCTCGGGCTCATCGGCGGTGCCGTGACCGGGAGTTGGCTGATCGGGGACTCGGGCGAGGACGGCAGCGGCGACCGCTTCGCGCAGGCCGGTGAACTCTGGCACAGCGTGCCCGTGGACCAGCTGTTCCCGCCGACCGTCGACGGCCAGGGCGCCGGTCCCGGCGGAGCCGACCGCACATGGACGCGGATCGCCGTCGCCCCGGACAGCGGCTGCACCGGCGCGTTCGACCCCCTGCTGCGCAAGGCCCTCGCCCCCGTCGGCTGCGAACGCCTGCTGCGCGCCACCTACACGGACGCCACCCAGAGCTACCTCACCACCGTCGGCCTCCTGTTCACCGACGCCGACGCCACCGCCATGCGTGAGCTCGACCAGCGCTTCACGAAAGAGGGCCTGGACAAGCGCACCGACCTGATGCCCCTCCCGTACGCCGCGAAGAACACCCTCGCCGCAGACTTCGGCGCCCGGCAGCGGGGCTCGTGGACGATCTCCGTTCTCACCGACGCCCCGGTCGTCGCCTACGCGGTCTCCGGCTGGGTGGACGGCCGTGCCGTCGACACCCCGGAACCCGCCGCGCAGGCCATGGAGCCGGGCGACACCAGCCCCGCCGCGCAGGCCGGGCTCGGCAACGAGGCCAAGGGACTGGCCGACCGCGTCGAACGCGCCCTGCGCAAGACCGCCACCTCGCCCTCGGAGCAGCCCTCATGAGCGTCACGACCCGCAGGGCAGGTCTCCTGAGCGTCCTCCTCGCCGCCTCCGTCGCCCTCGTCCCGCCCACCGCCGCGCACGCCGACGGCATCCGCGCCAAGCAGTGGGCCCTGGACGCCATGCACACCCAGCAGGCCTGGCAGACCACCAAGGGCGCCGGCGTCACCGTCGCCGTCCTCGACACCGGCGTCGAGAACGACCACCCCGACCTCGTCGGCAACGTCCTCACCGGCAAGGACATGATCGGCTTCGGAGCCGTACGGGGGCAGCGGCCCTGGGCCCGGCACGGCACCGCCATGGCCGGCATCATCGCCGGCCACGGACACGGCGTCGGCAACGACGACGGCGTCATGGGCATCGCCCCCGAGGCCAAGATCCTCCCCGTCCGCGTGATCCTGGAGGACGACGACCCGGCCCGTGCCAAGGCCCGCAACACCCGGGGTAACGCGCTCGCCGAGGGCATCCGCTGGGCCGCCGACCACGGCGCCGACGTCATCAACCTCTCCCTCGGCGACGACTCGGCCTCCGCGCACCCCGAGGCCGGCGAGGACGACGCCGTCCAGTACGCCCTCAGGAAGGGCGCCGTCGTGGTCGCCTCGGCCGGCAACGGCGGCGAGAAGGGCGACCACATCTCGTACCCGGCGGCCTACCCGGGCGTCATCGCGGCCACGGCCGTCGACAAGTTCGGCACCCGCGCCTCCTTCTCCACCCGCCGCTGGTACGCCACGGTCGCCGCCCCCGGCGACGACGTCGTCATCGCCGATCCCGACCACAAGTACTACGAGGGCTGGGGCACCAGCGCCGCCTCCGCGTTCGTCTCCGGCGCGGTCGCCCTGATCAAGGCCGCGCACCCGGACCTGACGCCGGCCCAGATCAAGCGCCTCCTGGAGGAGACGGCCCGCAACGCCCCCGCCGGCGGCCGGGACGACTCCCGCGGCTTCGGCTTCGTCGACCCCGCGGCCGCGCTCAAGGCGGCGGCCCGGCTGCGGCCGTACGACCTCCAGCCGGCCGCCTACGGCGAGAAGTACTTCGGCTCCGGCCCGGACACCGCCACGTCGCAGGACGACACGGCCAGTTGGGCGGCCCCGCTGGCAGGAGGCGTCGGCGTCGGACTGCTGGTCGTCGCGGTGGTCCTGTGGCGCGGCCGCCGGCGCTCCCACGAGGACTTCTGAAACAGCCGCGTCTCAACGGGACACGGCCGCGGCTGACGCCCCCGTATCCGCGTCCGCCTCCGTGAACACCGACACCGCCGCCTTCGCCGCCGCCTCCACCAGCGAAATCCCCTCCGCCTGCGTGGAGTTGCCGTTCGACAGCACCGCCACCAGATACGCCCGCCCGTCCACCGTCACCCGGCCGATGCTGTTGACGTCCCACAGCCCGGTCGTACTGCGCGGCAGCCACCCGTTCTTCAGCGCGAACCCGGAGCCGTCGGCCGCGGCGGAGACCCCCCACCGCTGGTCCGCCTCGATCTGCCCCATCAGCCCCTGGAGATACGACCGCGAGGCCTGGCTCAGCGCTGAGTCGTCCCCGAACACCTGCTGCAGCAGCGTGAGTTGATCGGCCGCCGTGGTCTGCGTCAGTCCCCACAGCGCGCCGTCACCCCCCTCTGTGCCGGTCAGCCCGAACGTCTTGTTGGCGGCGCCGAGCCCCGCCGCCCTGCCGATCGCGTCCCACAGCGCCGACGCCGAGGCGTTGTCGCTGTTCTCGATCATCGACGTGGCGTACGCCTTCTCCCCGGCGCTCAGCGAGGTCCCGGCCTCTTGGTGGCGGAGCAGCAGCGCGGCCAGGATGTCGACCTTCACGATGCTCGCCGTGTCGAAGGCGCTCCCGCCGTACACCGCGCTGTCGCCGGAGTCCACGTCGAGCACCGCCGCCGACACCTCGGCCCGGCCCGTCACGCGCACCGACTGCATGGCGCTCGCGAGCCGCCCGTCGAAGTCCACCACCGGCTCCGCCACGGCCGCCTCCTGAGTCGTGGTCGCCGACGGCGGGGAGGCCGACGGCGTCGCGGCCGACGATACGGCCCCGCCTCCGGAGTGCGCCTGCGCCTTCACGTAGACCGTCCCCGCGGCCGTCGCGCCGACCACGGCGACCGAGGCGAGCGCGAGGGACAGCAGGGGCCGGTGGGACCTGCGGGCGCGGCGACTTGCGGCTCTGGAGGACTCCATGGCGCCGATGCTGGGGCCGCCGACTGTGCGGGACGTTGGACGGACGTTAGAGCTGTGTCAGCGATCGCTGAAAAACCTGTGAAAGCCGTCACGGACCGGTTTCCGGGCCCGCACAACCGCAAGAGCAACCCCCCGATAGGGTCGGTGACCGTGGCGAACAAGAACATTCCCGACCCCGGCTTCTCCGACGACGACGGCTCCGCCGATCCACGGCTGAGCGCGGCGCTCGCGGCCTGGGCCGAGGACCGGGCCGCCGTGGGCCCCGTCCTGGAGGCGCTCAAGGGTGCCCGGCTGCTCGTCCCGGTGGTCGCCGTGCTCGGCGAGGTCGAGGAGGACGAGAACGGACTGCGCCGCGAGAAGACCAGCGACATGGCCGTGCCGACGCTGAAGGCCGGATCCCGGACCGCCCTGCCCGCCTTCACGTCCACCGACTCCCTGGCCCGCTGGGACCCCGAGGCCCGCCCCGTCGCCGTACCCCTGCACCAGGCGCTCCAGGCGGCGGCGCACGAGAAGGCGGACACCGTCGTACTGGACCTGGCCGGTCCGGTGCCCTTCGAGCTGACCGGTTCCGCTCTGCTCGCGCTGGCCGAGGGCCGCTCGAACGCCGATCCGCTGGCCGATCCCGCCGTGATCGGGGCCGTACGGGACGCCGTGGCCGCCGAGTCCGCCGTGCTGCGCGCGCACCTCGGGCCGGGGCAGGCGGACGGCACTCTCGCCCTTGTGCTGGAGCCGTCCGCGACGCCCGCGGACGCCGCGCGGGCCGTCGCCGAGCGCCTCGCCGCCGACGAGACGCTGAGGGCCCGCCTGGTGCGCGGCCTCGACCTGGCAGTCCTGCCGGCCGGGGCCACCCCTCCGGGCGAGCCCTTGTACGTACGGGGATGACCCGACCGCGAACCGGTCGGGTCACGAGTGACGATCCGACCTAGCCGTAGATCGGCCCGGTGTACTTCTCTCCGGGGCCCTGGCCCGGCTCGTCCGGGACCAGGGACGCCTCGCGGAAGGCCAGCTGGAGGGACTTCAGGCCGTCGCGGAGCGGGGAGGCGTGGAAAGAGCTGATCTCGGTAACGGACGCGTCCAGGAGGCCGGCCAGGGCGGTGACCAGCTTGCGGGCCTCGTCCAGGTCCTTGTACTTGTCGCCCTCCTCGGTCAGACCGAGCTTCACGGCGGCGGCGCTCATCAGGTTGACGGCGACGGTCACGATCACCTCGACGGCGGGGACCTCCGCGATGTCGCGGGTCATCTCGTCGAAGCCGGGGGAGTCAGGGGACGCGGGAGGGGTGTCACTCATGTCCCACACGATAGGGCCCGGTGCAGGCCGGTTCGCACCACCCCCTGGATGCTGCTAACCTTGTGTGACGACCGGCCGGACACACCTGTGTGTAAGTGTGACCGGCCCACAAGTGGAGGCTCCGATCTCCCACCCGACCGCCCTCCGGGGAGGCGGGTCACCCCGGTCAGGCGGCCGCCATCGTTCCGTACGGACGATGGAGTCGCCCGAAAGCGCGCCCCGCGTCCTCGCGGCGGTGCTCCGGCAGTGTTTGGAGCCCCGTCTGTGATCGTCCGGGGCATTTTTTGTGCTTCGGCGCGGTTAGGTCTTAGGAAAAAGACATACGCGGCTGTCCGCCAGACCGCCGTGTGGTGCTAACCGAGGAGGATCCATCAGCGCCGAGCCCCGCATCAACGACCGGATTCGCGTTCCAGAGGTGCGACTTGTCGGTCCCAGTGGCGAGCAGGTGGGCATCGTCCCGCTGGCCAAGGCACTGGAGCTTGCGCAGGAGTACGACCTGGACCTGGTCGAGGTGGCGGCAACCGCCCGTCCGCCTGTGTGCAAGCTCATGGACTACGGGAAGTTCAAGTACGAGTCGGCCATGAAGGCCCGTGAGGCGCGCAAGAACCAGGCGCACACGGTCATCAAGGAGATGAAGCTCCGGCCGAAGATCGACCCGCACGACTATGACACCAAGAAGGGTCACGTCGTCCGGTTCCTCAAGCAGGGCGACAAGGTCAAGATCACGATCATGTTCCGTGGTCGCGAGCAGTCCCGGCCGGAACTCGGCTACCGACTGCTGCAGCGTCTCGCGGAGGACGTGGCCGACCTCGGGTTCGTCGAGTCGAACCCGAAGCAGGACGGCCGGAACATGATCATGGTTCTCGGTCCGCACAAGAAGAAGACCGAGGCGATGGCCGAGGCCCGCCAGGCGCAGGAAGCCCGCAAGGCAGACGCGAAGGCCAACCCCGGCAAGTCGCAGAACGCCGCGGAGGCCGACCACGACGAGGTCGTGGCCGACGTCGAGGCCCCTGCCGAGGCATCCGCCGAGGCGTGATCCGAAGGGACGCGAGTCCCCGACGACATAACCGACACAACACGACGTTCCACCGTGCCCGGTTTCACGACCGGGCACCGGAACGCCACCGACGAGGAGAGAACGGCGCTATGCCGAAGAACAAGTCGCACAGCGGTGCCAGCAAGCGCTTCAAGATCACCGGCTCCGGCAAGGTGCTCCGCGAGCGCGCCGGCAAGCGCCACCTGCTCGAGCACAAGTCGTCCCGTGTGACGCGTCGCCTCACCGGCAACGCCGAGATGGCCCCGGGCGACGCCGCGAAGATCAAGAAGCTTCTCGGCAAGTGAGGCCGGGCGCCCAGCGCCTGAAGCACCTCTAGACCGGGACCCAATCGATACCGGGCCGTGTGAGTCCAACCACGGCCCCGCTACAAGGAGTTAACAAGTGGCACGCGTCAAGCGGGCAGTCAACGCCCACAAGAAGCGCCGGGCGATCCTCGAGGCGGCCTCCGGCTACCGCGGTCAGCGTTCGCGCCTGTACCGCAAGGCCAAGGAGCAGGTCACCCACTCGCTGGTCTACAACTACAACGACCGCAAGAAGCGCAAGGGTGACTTCCGCCAGCTGTGGATCCAGCGCATCAACGCCGCTGCCCGCGCCAACGGCATCACGTACAACCGCTTCATCCAGGGTCTGAAGGCCGCGAACATCGAGGTCGACCGCAAGATCCTGGCCGAGCTGGCCGTCAACGACGCGACCGCGTTCGCCGCGCTGGTCGAGGTGGCGCAGAAGGCCCTGCCGGACGACGTCAACGCCCCCAAGGCGGCCTGACGCCGCACTGGGCCCAGGCCGAGTGACTGAACGGACCCGCGGGCTCTGCCTGCGGGTCCGTTGCGTTGAACCGATGGTGAGAGTGAGTCCGATGACTGCTGCCCCCGAGCTGATCTCCCCCCGTTCCGCCCGCGTCTCGGCGGCCCGGCGGCTCGCCCGGCGGAACTTCCGGGGCAAGGAGCGGCTGTTCCTGGCCGAGGGGCCGCAGGCCGTGCGGGAGGCCGCGGGGCACGGACTCGTGGAACTGTTCGCCACCGTGGAGGCGGCTGAGCGGTACGCCGACATCATCGGGGCCGCGCGCGCCGTGGGTGCCCGGGTGCACCTCGCCGCCGAGGACGTCGTCGCCGACATCTCGACGACCGTCACCCCGCAGGGCCTCGTCGGGGTCTGCCGGTTCCTGGACACCCCCTTCGAGGAGATCCTCGCCGCCCGGCCGAAGCTCGTCGCCGTGCTCGCCAACGTGCGGGACCCGGGCAACGCCGGCACCGTCCTGCGCTGCGCCGACGCCGCCGGCGCCGAGGCCGTCGTGCTGACCGACGCGTCCGTCGACCTCTACAACCCCAAGGCCGTACGCGCCTCCGTGGGCTCCCTGTTCCACCTGCCCGTCGTCGTCGGCGTCCCCGTGGAGGAGGCCGTCGAGGGGCTCAAGCGGGCCGGGGTGCGCATCCTCGCCGCCGACGGGGCCGGCACCGACGACCTCGACGACGAACTCGACCAGGGCACCATGGGCGGCCCGACCGCCTGGATCTTCGGCAACGAGGCCTGGGGGCTCCCGGAGGAGACCCGCGCACTCGCGGACGCCGTGGTGCGCGTCCCGATCCACGGGAAGGCCGAGAGCCTGAACCTCGCCACCGCCGCCGCCGTATGTCTCTATGCGTCAGCCCGTGCACAGCGCGCCTCCGGAGGGTGCCGCTCCGTCACCGAGAACCAGTAGGGTGACCAGCTCGGGGGCCCCTCAGACGCCTGAGAGGTGGGGTGCGGGGATGAGTGTCGGCACGAGGAGCGCGCAAGGCGTGTCCGAGGCCAGCGCCGGTGGTCTCGTCGATCTCGGCATCGACCCCGACCAGCTGCCCGACGGGCTGGTCGTCGCGGACGAGCAGGGCCGGGTGATCTGCTTCAACGCCGCCGCGGCCCGCATCACCGCCCTCCCCGCCGAGGACGCCCTCGGACAGCGGCTGGAGAAGGCCCTCCCCTTAGAGGACCTGGAGGGGCGACGCTGGTGGCAGCTGACCGATCCCTACGGTGGCCTCGCCATCCGCAGGCGGCAGCCCGAGCGCAACCTCCTGCTACCTGGCGGCCGTGAGGTCCTGGTCTGCGCGCAGTACGTGCGCACCGAGCCCACCGGACCCGTCCACCGGGTCGTCGTGACCCTCAGGGACACCGAGGCCCGCCGCCGCACCGAACGCAGCCACGCCGAACTCATCGCCACCGTGGCCCACGAGCTGCGCTCCCCGCTCACCTCCGTCAAGGGCTTCACCGCGACCCTCCTGGCCAAGTGGGAGAGGTTCACCGACGACCAGAAACGGCTGATGCTGGAGACCGTCGACGCGGACGCCGACCGGGTCACCCGGCTCATCGCCGAGCTGCTCGACATCTCCCGCATCGACTCCGGGCGCCTCGAGGTGCGTCGCCAGCCCGTCGACATCGGCGCCGCCGTCGGCCGCCACATCCAGGCCTACGTCGCCGCGGGCCTCGCCGCCGACCGGTTCCTGCTGCGCCTGGAACAGCCGCTGCCCATGCTCTGGGCCGACCCCGACAAGATCGACCAGGTGCTCAGCAACCTGCTGGAAAATGCGGTGCGGCACGGCGAGGGAACCGTCACGATTGACATCACGCCCACGGCGTCCCCCCGGGAAGGGGAGGACACCGGTACGTCGGTCACGGTGAGCGACGAGGGCCCCGGCATCCCGGAGGAGTCCATGAACCGCGTCTTCACCCGCTTCTGGCGGGGCAGCAAGCGCGGTGGCACCGGACTCGGGCTGTACATCGTCAAGGGCATCGTCGAGGCCCACGGCGGCACCATCACGGTCGGCCGCGCCCCCGAGGGCGGCGCGGAGTTCCGATTTACGTTGCCCGTGAGCGCTCCGGCCTATCTCACCTGAGATCCCCCCGAGCCGCCCGCGGGCGCATTCGTACAGCCGGGGGCTGCTCTCGGACCGGGCGCCCGGCGTGCGACGCCTGGCACCGCACCTCGCCGCGTTGCCGCAAGCCCCTAGTAGCTCCGCTACGAGGACCTTCCGGCGCCTTGCCATGCACGGCACCAGACGCCCCACGCTGATCGGACGCCCAGTCCGAGAGCAGCCCCCAACCCCGTTAGACTCGGCCTTTGGCACCCATGTGTCCTGCACACGGCCCTCTGCGCCGCTCACGGGGACCATCCGCCAGCCAACCGGAAGCACGGGAAGAGATGTCGGCACCGAATAAGTCGTACGACCCGGTAGAGGTCGAGGCCTTGAAACCGGAAGAGATCGAGCGCATGCGGGACGAGGCGCTCGCCGCCTTCGCCGCCGCGGACTCGCTCGACGCGCTCCAGGAGGCCAAGGTCGCCCACACCGGCGGTACCTCCCCGCTGGCCCTCGCCAACCGCGAGATCGGCGCCCTGCCCCCGCACGCCAAGGCCGCCGCCGGCAAGCTCGTCGGCCAGGCCCGGGGCGCGGTGAACAAGGCCCTCGCCGGACGCCAGTCCGAGCTGGAGGCCGAGCGGGACCAGCGCGTGCTGGTCGAGGAGGCGGTGGACGTCACGCTGCCGTACGACCGCGTACCGGCCGGCGCCCGCCACCCGCTCACCACCCTCTCCGAGCGCATCGAGGACGTCTTCGTGGCCATGGGCTACGAGGTCGCCGAGGGCCCGCAGGTCGAGGCCGAGTGGTTCAACTTCGACGCGCTGAACATCGGCCCGGACCACCCGGCCCGCGGTGAGCAGGACACCTTCTTCGTCCAGGGCCCCGAGGGCGGCACCGAGTCCGGTGTCGTGCTGCGCACCCACACCTCGCCCGTGCAGATCCGCTCGCTGCTCTCCCGTGAGCTGCCGGTCTACGTGATCTGCCCCGGCGTCGTCTACCGCACCGACGAGCTGGACGCCACGCACACCCCGGTCTTCCGCCAGGTCGAGCTGCTGGCCGTCGACGAGGGCCTGACCATGGCCGACCTCAAGGGCACCCTGGACCACATGGTCCAGGCACTGTTCGGCGAGGGCATGAAGACCCGGCTGCGCCCGAACTTCTTCCCCTTCACCGAGCCGTCCGCCGAGATGGACATGGTCTGCTACGTCTGCCGCGGCGAGTCCGTCGGCAACCCGGACCGCCCCTGCCGTACCTGCTCCTCCGAGGGCTGGATCGAGCTCGGCGGCTGCGGGATGGTCAACCCCAAGGTGCTCACCGCGTGCGGCGTGGACCCGGAGAAGTACAGCGGCTTCGCCTTCGGGTTCGGCATCGAGCGGATGCTGATGTTCCGCCACAACGTCGAGGACATGCGAGACATGGTCGAGGGTGACGTCCGGTTCACCCGGCCGTTCGGGATGGAGATCTGATGCGGGTCCCGCTTTCTTGGCTGCGGGAGTACGTCGACCTGCCGGCGACCGAAACCGGCCGTGACGTCCAGGCCAAGCTCGTTTCCGCGGGTCTCGAGGTCGAGACCGTCGAGCACCTCGGCGCCGACCTCAAAGGCCCCCTGGTCGTCGGCCAGGTCCTGACCATCGAGGAGCTGGAGGGCTTCAAGAAGCCGATCCGCTTCTGCACGGTCGACGTCGGCCAGGCCAACGGCACCGGCGAGCCCCAGGAGATCGTCTGCGGCGCCCGGAACTTCTCCGTCGGCGACAAGGTCGTGGTCGTGCTCCCGGGGGCCACGCTGCCCGGCGGGTTCTCGATCTCCGCCCGCAAGACGTACGGCAAGACCTCCCACGGCATGATCTGCTCCGGCGACGAGCTGGGCATGGGCGACGACGGCAGCCACGGCATCATCGTGCTGCCCCCGGAGACCGAGGTCGGCAAGGACGCCATCGAGCTCCTGGAGCTCGTCGACGAGGTCCTGGACATCGCCGTCACCGCCAACCGCGGCGACTGCCTGTCCATCCGGGGCGTGGCCCGCGAGGCCGCCATCGCCTACGGCCTGCCGCTGAGCGACCCCGCGCTGCTCGACGTGCCCGGCCCGAACGCCTACGGCTACCCGGTCGAGGTCTCCGACCCGCTCGGCTGCGACCGCTTCACCGCGCGCACCGTCACCGGTCTGAGCCCCGAGGCGCGCTCGCCGATCTGGCTCCAGCGCCGGCTCCAGAAGGTCGGCATGCGCCCGATCTCGCTGGCCGTCGACGTCACCAACTACGTGATGATGGAGCTCGGTCAGCCGCTGCACGCCTACGACCGCTCCCTGGTCCAGGGCACCATCGGCGTCCGCCGGGCCACCGAGGGCGAGCAGATCAAGACCCTCGACGGCGTCGAGCGCACGCTGCACGCCGAGGACCTGGTCATCACCGACGAGCGCGGCCCGATCGGCCTCGCCGGCGTGATGGGCGGCGCCAACACCGAGATCGCCGACCACACCGAGTCCGAGGGCACGACCGACGTCGTCATCGAGGCCGCGCACTTCGACGCCGTCGCCATCGCGCGTACGGCCCGTCGCCACAAGCTGTCCTCCGAGGCGTCCCGGCGCTTCGAGCGCGGTGTCGACCCGCAGGCCGCCGCCGCTGCCGCGCAGCGCACGGTCGACCTGCTGGTCCTCCTCGCGGGCGGCACCGCCGAGGCCGGTGTCACCGAGGTCGTCGCCCCGTCGGCCCCGCACACCATCGCCGTCCCGGCGGACCACCCGGACAAGGTCGCGGGCGTCTCCTACGGCCGCGAGACCGTCGTACGGCGGCTCCAGGAGGTCGGCTGCGACGTGTACGGGCAGGACGAGCTGATCGTCACCGTGCCGTCCTGGCGTCCCGACCTCCAGGAGATCAACGACCTGGCCGAAGAGGTCATCCGTCTGGAGGGCTACGAGAACCTGCCCTCCACGCTGCCCAGGCCCCCCGCGGGCCGCGGCCTGACCCAGCGCCAGCGGCTGCACCGCCGGGTGGGCCGGGTGCTGGCCGGTGCCGGGTACGTCGAGGCGCCGAACTACCCCTTCCTCGGCGAGCAGGTCTTCGACCAGCTGCTGCTGGACGCGGACGACCCGAAGCGCCGGGTCGTGAAGCTGACCAACCCGCTCAACGACGAGGAGCCCGCGCTCCGTACGTCCCTGCTGCCGGGCCTGTTCGGGGCGCTGCGCCGCAACGACGGGCGCGGCTCGCACGATCTGGCGCTGTTCGAGACGGGGCTGGTCTTCCTGCCGCGCGAGGAGCAGAAGATCGCCGCGGTGCTGCCGGTGGACCGGCGTCCCACCGACGAGGAGATCGCCGAGCTGGACGCCGCGCTGCCCGAGCAGCCTCGCCATGTGGCCGTGGTGCTCGCCGGTGCGCGCGAGCAGGCCGGCTGGTGGGGCAAGGGCCGTCCGGCCGACTGGGCCGACGCGGTCGAGGCGGCACGGGTCGTCGCCCGCGAGGCCGGGGCCGAACTGGTCGTCCGCGGTGGGCAGTACGGGCCGTGGCACCCGGGCCGGTGCGCCGAGCTCGTGGTCGGCGACACCGTCGTCGGTCACGCCGGTGAACTGCACCCGCGGGTCGTGAAGGCGTTCGGGCTGCCCGCGCGCACGTCGGCGATGGAGCTGGACCTGGACGCCCTGGAGGCGGCCGGCGACGACACCCCGCAGGCGCCGCGCATCTCCACGTTCCCGGTGGCCACGCAGGATGTCGCGCTCGTCGTGGACAAGTTCGTGCCGCATGCCGAGGTCGAGGCGGCGCTGCGTGACGGTGCGGGTGAACTCCTCGAGGGGATCCGGCTGTTCGACGTGTACGAGAACGAGGAGCAGCTGGGCGACGGGAAGAAGTCGCTGGCCTATGCGCTTCGGTTCAGGGCCGGTGACCGGACTCTGACCGTTGATGAGGCTTCGGCGGCTCGGGATGCGGCGGTTGCCCTTGCTGGGGAGCGGACCGGGGCAGTTCTGAGGGCCTGAGCGCCGTGGGGGCTGCTGGGGTCTGGCGGCTGCGGCTGCGCCCCGGCACCCCCCATATCTGGTCACCTCACTCGATAGGGTGAGTTCTGCTGGTGATCTGGTCCTTTTGGTCCACGCGCTCGACAGAATCGGACCGGCCTTTCGAGGCCGGTCCGATTGCGTGTGCAGGGCCTAGTTGGGGGGCCATCGGCATGATGCGCTTCAAGGCTGCGGTTCCCCGGCGGGGATTGCTGCGCCGTGTGCTCTCGATGGGGCTGCCCACCATGTGGGGTGCCGTCGCGATCACCTACAAACTGACCTGCCCGCTCGCCCAGGAGAACGGCCTCGGGGCGCGGGTCGCCACCAGCGCCGTGTTCTTCGCCGTGGGCACCGGGCTGATCGTCCACGTCCGACGCGCCCTGCTCCGCGAACTGCGACAGGCCCGGCAGATCGCGGGTGCCGCCCAGAGCGCGCTGCTGCGGCCGCTGCCCCCGCGCGTCGACGGCCTCACCGTCGCAGCCGCCCAGCTGTCCGCCGACCGGGGCGCCACCATCGGCGGCGACCTGTACGAGGTCGTCGCCACCGAACACGGCGTACGGGTCGTCATGGGCGACGTCCGCGGCCACGGCCTCGCCGCCATCGGTACGGCGGCCGCGGTCCTCGGCAGCTTCCGCGAGGCCGTCCACGACGAACCCGACCTCGGCGGAGTGCTCCGCAGGCTGGACCGCGCACTCGCCCGCCACCTCCGCGACCGAGCCGAGCGGGACGGCACGGCCGCGGAGGACTTCGTGACCGTGCTGATGCTGGAGATCGGACGGGACGGTGAGCTCAGGGCGCTGAACTGCGGTCACCCGTGGCCGTACCTGCTCAGCGGGTCGGTGGTCGAGCCGCTCTCCTGCGCGGACCCGATGCCGCCCCTGGGACCGTTTCCCCTGCCCGCCGACTTATCGGGCCTCCAGTGCGGCCACCTGCTGCCGGGCGAGACCCTGATCCTGCACACGGACGGCGCGGAGGATGCCAGGGACGCCGGTGGCCGGTTCTTTTCGCTGCGTGAAGCGCTCGGTGGCTCTGTCGGGAAACCCCCTCAAGCCGTGCTCGGCAGGGTCTTCACGGCGCTGCTGGACCACACGGCCGGCAAACCGAAGGACGACGTGGCCTTACTGGTACTGCAGAACGACCGTCAACGCCAACCCACCCCAGGGGCGCGGGGAACTGCGCGACCAGCCACCACGCACCCGCAGCCGACCACGCACCTCTAGCCGCACCCGAGATGTCGCACCGTCAAGCCGCCGGCCAGGCCACCGCACTGTACGAGGGGGAGCCGGCGGCCCGGCCGAGGCCTCTTGCGAGGCATTTCAGTCAACCGGCTCGAAACTCTCCGCAACAGTGCGCACACCCTGCGGATTCGCGCACTCCGATCACACCCCGTGTGAAGGCGGACCCACTAATCTGACGGCACCGAGCCACCCGGGGGGCATTCATGCAGCCCAACACTCTGCTCGACGCGATCCTGGACGAAGCCGGGATCTCGCACGCGGGGCTTGCCGCACATGTGAACCAGGCCGGGAGGGCACGCGGCCTCGCACTCAGGTACGAACACACCGCCGTGGCGCGGTGGTTGAAGGGCCAGCGCCCGCGGGGCCAGGTGCCCGACCTGATCTGCGAGGTGCTCGCCGGCCGGCTCCGACGCCCCGTCACCCTCGACGACATCGGCCTCGGCGTGCCCGGTGAGCCCTCCGCCCCGCACGGCACCTCCCTGTCCGGCTTCGTGGAGCGGGCCACCGCCCTGTGGCGCTCCGACGAACAGCAGCGCCCGCACATCCTGGGCGCCCCCGCCGTCACCGGCACCCCGGCGGTGATGCCGGTGTGGGAGTGGGAGAACCCGCCCGAGGACGTCGACGTCTCCCGCGGCGGCCGGCACCGGGTCACCCGCGCCGACATCGAGATGCTGCGCGCGGCCCGCACCCACTACGAGCAGATGTACCGCAAGGCCGGCGGGGTGGCGACCCGGAGCCGGATCGTCGGCTTCCTCAACGCCGAGGCGGCCCCGCTGCTGCGCGGCAGCTACACCGACGAGACGGGCCGCCAACTGCACCGCGCCACCGGCGGGTTGGTGGCCGTCGCCGGCATCTGCGCCTACGACTCCGACGCCCACGGTCTCGCCCAGCGCTACTTCCACCAGGCCCTCCGGCTCGCCAAGGCCAGCGGCGACCGCGGGCTCGGCGCCTATGTCATCGCGCTGCTGGTCAACCAGTCCCTGTTCATGCGGGAGTACCGTCAGGCCGTCGCCTTCGCCGAGGCCGCGCTCCGGGCCGCCGGCAAGCACATCACCCCCGCGCTCGCCTGCGACCTCTACGCGATGCAGGCCAAGGCGTACGCCCACCTCGGCGACGGCACGACCGCGCTGTCCTGCATCCGGCGGGCCGAGCAGGCCGCCGAACGCATCCGGCGCGGATACGAACCCGACGAGACCGGCTATGTCCAGCCGGGACTCGTCAACGTCCAGGTGGCGGAGGCGCTTCTCAGTCTCGGTGAACTCGCGGCCGCCGCCGCGCACGCCGCGGCCGCCGTCGACAACCCGGCCCACGACCGGGGCCGGGTGCACCGGCTCGCGATGCTCAGCACGATCGAACTGCGCCAGGGCAACGCCGACAAAGCGGTGGCCACCGCCGTGCAGATGGCGGAGCAGGCGCGGGGAATGGAGTCCCAGCGCCTGCGCGACAGACTCAGAGCGGTCCGTGAGCACCTGGTCCGGAGCGGCTGCGCGGGCACGTCCGAGGCAGCCGAACTGATCGACGGCGCACTGCGCGTGCCCCTGTAGGTCGGCACGCGGACGCCGACACCCCACAGTCCCTGCTGCGATATTGCCACTTACTCGACGGAAGGTGGCAGAACCGTGCAGTGGACGAAACAGAACGAACAAACTGTGTATGAAAACCGCTGGTTCAGCGTCAATCTCGCCGATGTCGCCCTACCGGACGGGCGGCACCTCGATCACTTCCTGATACGGCTGAGGCCGGTCGCGGTCGCCACGGTGGTGAACGAGGCCAACGAGGTCCTGCTGCTGTGGCGGCACCGCTTCATCACCGACAGCTGGGGCTGGGAGCTCGCCGCGGGCGTGGTCGAGGACGGTGAGGACATCGCCGTCGCGGCCGCCAGGGAACTCGAGGAAGAGACCGGCTGGCGGCCGGGGCCGCTCCAGCACCTGATGAGCGTGGAGCCCTCCAACGGGCTCACCGACGCCGTGCACCACATCTACTGGGCCGACGAGGGCGAGTACATCGGGTACCCCGTGGACGACTTCGAGTCGGACCGCCGGGAATGGGTCCCGCTGAAGCTCGTTCCCGACATGGTCGCCCGTGGGGAGGTCCCGGCCGCCAACATGGCGGCCGCGTTACTGCTGTTGCACCATCTGAGGCTCGGTCAGGACATCCTGTCCTGATCCCCCACCCGGCCGGCCCGACGCGTCAGTGTCCGAAGGCCTGCCAGATCGCCACGACGAGGGCGCCCACGGCGGTGACCGCCGCGACCGCGGGGAGCGGCCAGCGGGCGTGCTCCAGGGCGATGATCCGTGCGCTCAGATCGTCGATCTCCTTGTCCGTCTCCTTCGTACGATGACTGAGAAGGGCGAGGCCGCCCTCGACACGTGCGTACGCGACGTCGAGGCGACGTCGTAACTCTGCGAGTTCTCCATGGACCACGGGATGCTCCGGTTCGGCGGTCACAGGTCCGCTCCTTTCCGTAGTCGTCACATCCCTTGCATGCGCATCAAGAGTCAACTCGCCTGGTGGGTGCGTGGGGAGAGTGTGCGAGGGGCATATGCGGGCCCGGGGCGCACACGGTGTGTGAATGACACGGGCCCGGCGCTCCGAGGAGAGCCGGGCCCGTGGCCGTAGCACTGTGTCATCGGCACCCTGGAACGGACAGGGTGCCGGTCGTTCGCAGGTGATACGGGGTCAGCCGTAGGTGTAGAAGCCCGAGCCGGACTTGCGGCCCAGCCGGCCCGCGTCGACCATGCGCTGGAGCAGCGGGGGAGCGGCGTACAGCGGCTCCTTGTACTCCTCGTACATCGAGAAGGCGACCGAGGCGACGGTGTCCAGGCCGATCAGGTCGGACAGCTTCAGCGGACCCATCGGGTGGGCGCAGCCGAGCTCCATGCCGTTGTCGATGTCCTCGCGGCTCGCGATGCCCGACTCGAACATCCGGATCGCGGACAGCAGGTACGGGATCAGCAGCGCGTTGACCACGAAGCCGGAGCGGTCCTGGGCGCGGATGGCGTGCTTGCCGAGGAGCTTCTCGGCGAAGGCCTGGGCGCGGGCAAGGGTGCCCTCGGAGGTGGTGAGCGCCGGGATCAGCTCGACGAGCTTCTGCACCGGGGCCGGGTTGAAGAAGTGGATGCCGACGACCTGGTCGGGCCGCGAGGTGGCCACCGCCAGCTTCACCAGCGGGATGGAGGAGGTGTTGGAGGCCAGGATGGCGTCCGGGCGGGTCACCACCTGGTCGAGCACCTGGAAGATCTCGGTCTTCACCTGCTCGTTCTCCACCACGGCCTCGATGACGAGGTCCCGGTCCGCGAACTCGCCGAGGTCGGTGGTGAAGGAGAGCCGGGCCTGGGTGGCGGCCAGCTCGTCCGCGCTGATCTTGCCGCGTTCGGCGGCCTTGGTGAGGGAGTTGAACAGCCGGGTGCGGCCGATCTCCAGGGCCTCGCCGGTGGTCTCGGCGACCTTCACGTCCAGACCGGCGCGGGCGCACACCTCGGCGATGCCCGCCCCCATCTGGCCGCAGCCCACCACTCCGACGCGCGCGATGTCTCCCGCCGGGAAGTCCGTCACTTCGTCCCTTTCGCTGGTCTTCGCCTGCCGGCAGGTTCGCCGTGGTCCGGCTCCTGCTCCGTTCGAGCACGTTACTCCCAAGTATCGATGATCGATCACCTGGGGCGGTCATCCGTCGGGCATTCTGGGGCGCTGAGACGATCCGTGACCGAGCGGATCCATGGTGTTGGGGGAGTGTGCACATGGGACGTCTGTCGCGCCGGGCCTTCGCGCTGGCCGCGTTGTCGACCCTTACGACGGCCTCGGGAGCCGCGGCCGCGCCACGGCGTCCATGGTGGCTGCCGACCGAGATGCGGGGCGTGTGGCTGGCCACCGTGTCCAACCGGGACTGGCCGTCCAGCCCGGGGCTGACCGCCGCACAGCAGCGCGCCGAGCTGATCGCCCACCTCGACCGGGCCGCGGCGGACCGTCTGAACACGGTGATCCTCCAGGTACGGCCCACCGCCGACGCCCTGTGGCCCTCGCCCTACGAGCCCTGGTCGCAGTACCTCACCGGGACGCAGGGCAAGAACCCCGGCTGGGACCCGCTGGGCACGGCCGTCACCGAGGCGCACCGGCGGGGCCTGCAACTGCACGCCTGGTTCAACCCGTACCGCGTCGCCAACCACACGGACCCGACCAGGCTCGCCGCCTCCCACCCGGCCCGCAAGCACCCGGACTGGGTGGTGCCGTACGGCGGGAAGCTCTACTACAACCCCGGGCTGCCCGAGGTGCGCGCCTTCGTCGAGAACGCGATCCTCGACGCGGTCCGCAAGTACCCCGTGGACGCCGTCCACTTCGACGACTACTTCTACCCGTACCCGGTGGCCGGCCAGACCTTCGACGACGACGCGGCCTACGACCGCTACGGCGGCGCCTTCGCCAACCGGGCCGCCTGGCGGCGCGACAACATCGACAGACTGGTCCGGGAGACGGCCGCGGCCGTCCGGCGGATCCGGCCCACCGCCCAGTTCGGCATCAGCCCGTTCGGGGTCTGGCGCAACGCCGCCACCGACCCGCTCGGCTCGGACACGCGCGCGGGGGTGCAGTCGTACGACGACAACTTCGCGGACACCCGCAAGTGGGTCCGTGAGGGCTGGATCGACTACCTGGTGCCGCAGCTCTACTGGAACACCGGGTTCGCCGCCGCCGACTACGCCAAGCTGGTGCCCTGGTGGGCGGAGCAGGCCCGCGGGAGCAGGACCAAGCTGTACCTGGGCGAGGCCCTCTACAAGGCGGGGGATCCGGCGCAGCCCGCTGCCTGGCAGGACCCCGCGGAGCTGTCCCGGCACCTCACGCTCGCGCGGCAGTACGCACAGGTGCGCGGACATGTCTTCTTCGCCGCGCGCGAGGTCGCCTCCGACCCGATCGGGGCGATGGCCCGCGTGGTGGCCGACCACTACCAGGTGCCGGCGGTGCCACCGCGCTGAATCAGCGGCCGGTCCGGTGCAGGCGGTGCCTGATCTCGGTGTCGGGACCCGGTGAGCACACTCCCTCGTGCCCGTCCTCGAAGCGGACGCGGTACGGGGGGTTGCCCTCCTGCCCCATCACCTCGACGATCTCGCCGACCTTGTCCTGCTGTCCGACCACCCTGCCGTGCTGGACGAGCTGGTCGCCCACGGTTGCGCGCATCAGCCGTGCCTCCTCACCGAGCAAGCGGTGCGTGTGGCCTGATTTTACGGCGCGAGGACCCACCGGGAACCGGCGCGTACCCGCCCCTCAGCCCCGCGCCCGCTGGGTGACCGCGATGCACACCAGCACCGCCGCGGCCGTCAGCGGGGCGGCCACCGTCAGGTGCTCGCCGAGCAGCAGCACCGACCACACCAGTGTGAGCAGGGGCTGGGCAAGCTGCAACTGGCTGGCCTTGGGGATGCCGATCGCCGCCATGCCCCGGTACCAGACGACCAGGCCGAGGAACTGCGAGCCCGCCGCCACCCACAGCAGCCCGGCCACGCTGTGCGCGGTGAGGTGCACGGGCTCGTGGGACAGCGCGAGCGCCGCCGCGGGCACACTGACCGGCAGGCACAGCACCAGCGCCCAGGCGATGACCTGCCAGCCGGGCATGGTCCTGGCCAGCCGGCCGCCCTCGGTGTAGCCGGCCGCGCACACCAGCAGCGCGGCGAAGAGATACAGGTCGGCGGTGGTCAGGGCGCCGCCGCTCTGCTGCACGGTGAAGGCCACCACCGCGGCCGCGCCGGCGAGCGCCGCCGCCCAGAAGGTCCGCGAGGGCCGGGTGCCGACGCGCAGGGCGGACAGCAGCGCGGTCGTCAGGGGGAGCAGTCCGACCACGACGGCCGCGTGTGCGGTGGTCGACGTCCGGAGGGCCAGCGTGGTCAGCAGCGGGAACCCGACGACCACCCCGGCCGCGACGACCGCGAGCCCGGTCCAGTGCGCGCGAACCGGCAGCGGGATCCGCAGCGCCAGCAGACAGCCGCCCGCGACGAGTGCCGCGAGAACGCTGCGCACCGCGACCAGGGACCAGGGCCCGAACCCCTCCAGACCCCACGCGGTGGCGGGGAAGGTGAGGGAGAACGCGGCGACCCCGAGGGCGGCCTGGACGGTGCCGAAGGTCCTCGCGGGGGTGGGAACCGCTATCCCGGTCGGGGCAGTAGCGCTACTCTGTACTCTCATGCAAGAGCGTAGCAGCGTCGATGAACTGGCGGAACAGCTGAGAAGAGAGCTGGACCGCTACTCGCCTGGTGGAAAGCTCCCGTCGAGCCGGGCCCTCGTCGACCGCTTCCGGGTCAGCCCCGTGACCGTCTCCCGGGCCCTCGCCCAGCTCGCCGCCGAGGGGCTGGTGGTGACCCGCCCCGGCGCCGGTGCCTTCCGTGCGCGGGCCCGTACGGCCGCCACCGCGACCGGGGACACCTCCTGGCAGGAGGTCGCGCTGAGCGCGGACGGCGCCGCCGACCTCGTACCGCGCTCCGTCGACGCGTCCGGCGTCCTGGTGTCGCTGGCCGCTCCGCCGCCCGGGGTGATCGAGTTCAACGGCGGCTATCTGCACCCCTCCCTCCAGCCCGAGCGCGCGATGTCCGCGGCCCTGGCCCGCGCGGGCCGCCGCCCCGGCGCCTGGGGCCGACCCCCCACCGAGGGACTGCCGGACCTGCGTGAGTGGTTCGCGCGCACCATCGGCGGAGCCGTCACCGCGGCCGAGGTGCTGATCACCGCGGGCGGCCAGTCCGCGCTCACGACCGCCCTGCGCGCGCTGGCCCCGCCCGGCGCCCCCGTCCTGGTCGAGTCGCCCACCTACCCCGGCATGCTGGCGATCGCCCGCTCGGCGGGTCTGCGCCCGGTCCCCGTCCCCGTGGACCCGGACGGGGTGCGACCGGACCTGCTCGCCGACGCGTTCCGGGCGACCGGCGCCCGGGTCTTCGTCTGCCAGCCGCTCTTCCAGAACCCGACCGGCGCGGTGCTGGCCCCCGAGCGCCGCGCCGAGGTGCTGCGGATCGCCCGCGAGGCCGGCGCGTTCGTCGTCGAGGACGACTTCGTACGTCGCCTGGTGCACGAGGACGCCGGTCCGCTGCCGCGCCCGCTGGCCGCCGACGACCCCGACGGAGTCGTGGTCCACGTCAGCTCGCTGACCAAGGCGACCTCGCCGAGCTTCCGGGTCAGCGCCCTGGCCGCGCGCGGACCGGTGCTCCAGCGCCTGCGAGCGATCCAGATCGTCGACACCTTCTTCGTGCCCCGCCCGCTCCAGGAGGCGGCCCTGGAACTCGTCGGCTCCCCGGCCTGGCCCCGCCATCTGCGGTCGATCTCGGCCGAGTTGAAGTCCCGCCGCGACACCATGACCACCGCGCTCCGGCTGGAGCTCCCCGACCTGGCCCTCCCGCACGTCCCGTCGGGCGGCTACCACCTGTGGCTGCGGCTGCCCGACGGCACGGCCGAGACCGCTCTGACGACGGCCGCGCTGCGCGCGGGCGTGGCGATCACCCCGGGCCGCCCCTACTTCAGCGCCGAACCCCCGGCCGGACACCTCCGTCTGAGCTTCGCCGCGGTGGCGGGTCCCCAGGAGATCCAGGAGGGCGTACGACGGCTCCGCACGGCCTGCGAGGAGGTCCTCCAGCCGCGCGGGGCCGGAGCGTGAGGGGGTGGGCGGGGCGGATTGGGCACCCTCTCCCGGATGCGGAAAACCGTTCGACGCCGGAAGCCCTGACCTGGGAATCTCCTGGCATGACCGACATACCGCCCCTCGCCCCGGGCTACGAGATCTCCACCGACCCCGAGCGCCTCGACGCCGACCTGGTGCACCACTGGCTGTCCACCGACGCGTACTGGGCGATCGGGCGACCGAGGGAGAAGCAGGACCGGGCGATCGCCGGGTCGCTCAACTTCGGGGTGTACGACACGGCTTCGGGCGAGCAGGTGGCCTACGCGCGCGTGGTCACCGACATGGCCACCTTCGCCTGGCTCTGCGATGTCTACGTGGACCGTGCCGTACGCGGCAAGGGGATCGGCGTGGCGCTCGTCGGAGCCGTGCGGGAGCATCTGCGGCCCTACGGCCCGAGGCGGATCATGCTCGCCACGCAGGACGCGCACGGCGTGTACGAGAAGCTCGGATTCGCCCCGCTTGCCCAGCCGGACATCTGGATGGTGCTGACCGATCTGTGACCGTGGGCCCGCGGGCACCCAGGGTAAATCCCGGGTAACGCCTCTTGACCTGCGCACTTCAGCGGCTCACGATCGCCGCATGCAACTTCGGGTCACGTTCGTCGCCGCCGCGCGCAGCTCCTCGCTGCTCACCGAGCGGTTCGAGGACGACCGTCCGCTCGACCAGGCCGGCTGGGACCAGGTGCTGGCCGTGGCACCCGACCTGCTGCCGCTCGCGGCGGCCGAGCTGCGGTACTGCTCGCCCACGCCCCGCAGCCGTGCCACCGGAGACGCCCTCGGGTACGCACCCCTCGTCCAGCTCGCCCTGCGGGACTGTGACATGGGGCGCTGGCGCGGGCTGACCCTCGGCGAGGCGATGGCCCGCGAGCCGGAGTCCGTGGACGCCTGGCTCGCCGACCCGCGGTCCACCCCGCACGGCGGCGAGTCGCTGCTCGAGTTCGTCGCCCGGGTGGGGGAGTGGCTCGACACCCGGCCGATGGAGGACGGCGGCCGGGTCGTCGCCGTCGCCGAGCCGGCCGTGGTCCGGGCCGCGCTGGTGTACGTCCTGAAGGCGCCGCCGTCGACGTTCTGGAACATCGACGTCCGCCCCCTGTCGGCCATCACGGTGACCGGCCGCGCCGGCCGCTGGAACCTCCGCTTCGAAGGGGTCTCGGAACGGCACACGCGCGTGTAGGCGGCAATTCGCGGTACCGGGTCGTCAATGCGTTCCGTCCCCGCGCGTGTACTCCGTCCTCAGGACCAGGTCCTTCGCCGGGCCGCCGACCCGCCACACCGTGCGCCAGTGCTCGGGGTCCAGGACGGTGAACTCGCCGCGGTACAGGTCCGCCGCGCAGGGGTGGTCGGCGACATGGCGGCCGGAGCTCAGGTCCAGGTCGTGGAAGGGCCGTCCGTCGGAGAAGCGGACGTCCGCCGTGCCCGGTGTCGTGCCCGGCAGGAACCGGAGCGTCCGTTCGGCGGGGCGCGGCACGCCCTGCCAGACGAAGGTGCCCGACTCCCGGGACAGCAGTCCGCCGCCCTCAAGTCGGCAGAAAGCGGTGGTGCCGGAGAACGTGCCCTCCGCCCCGCTCGCCAGGTCCCGCACGGTCCGCTCGGTCCGCCACTCCCCGGCCAGATAGGCCAGCACGTCCGGCACCGGCCAGAACCCGCCCATGCGCCCCTCGCTTCCGATCACTTCCGACACTTTTCGGTACCGCGCGACTCGTTGACGCTCCGGAATCGAGACGTCGACGCCGGTCGCCCCGGCGCGGTCCACCTTCGACAGTGTCGCCGGGACGTTCACGTACACCTTCCCGGCGAACTCGGTCACCTTCCTCAGGATCAGGCAGAGGCAGCCGACGGGTCGGTGGGCTGCTGTCCGACGGGCAGCAGCCCCCGCTCGGCGAACACCTTCTTCGCCACGGCCATGGCGTTCAGGGCCCTGGGAAAGCCGCAGTAGCCGGCCGACTGCAACAGCGCCTCGGCGATCTGCTCGGGGGTCAGGCCCACGTTCAGGGCCGTGTGGACGTGCACCTCCAGCTGGGTCTCGCAGCCGCCCAGCGCGGTGAGCATGCCCAGCGTGACCAACTGCCGGTCCCGGGGCACGAGTTGCGGCCGCGAGTAGATCTCCCCGAACCCCCAGGCGACCAACTGGTGCCCCATCTCCGGGCTGATGTCGGCGAGCGCGTCGACGACCAGCTGTCCCACCTCGGGATTGACGCTGCCCAGCATCTCCAGGCCCCGTGCGAAGCGCTCCTCGCGGGTGGTGCTCTCGCTCATGTCAGCTCCTTCTGTCCGTACGGTCCCCTCGGCCTCCGTCGCCTGCGGGTCGTACGGAATTCACTTCACCGCCATCGGCGGTCGGACAACCAACCGTATGCACCCCCGGTCTGAATCGGTGCAGCAACAACGCACGGGGCGAACGCCCCGGACGGGGGCTTGAATTGACCAGTACACACGGCGTGCGACCGACCGTCCCGCCGGAACCGAGGACCGCGGACGAGCACCCAGGGGAGCGGCCGCCGCCCGGACCGGGACAGGCCGCCCTGCTCGCGGCCGCGCTCACCGTCGTCGTGCTCTGCGCCGCCGACGCCGTCGCGCGCAGCTACCCCTTCGGTCCGCGCACCCGGAACGTCAGCGACCTCGGCAACCAGTACGTGCCCTTCCACGCGCACCTGTGGGACCTGCTCCACGGGCGCGGCAGCGGCGGACTCCTCGTCAACTGGCAGTCGGGATACGGCGCCGGCTTCCTGCCCGACCTCGGGACCTACCTCACCAGCCCGTTCGCCTTGCTCGTTGCGGTGTTCCCGAAGGACCGGATCGACCTCGCGGTGTACGTGATCACCGTGCTGAAGATCGCGTGTGCCGCGGCCGCCATGACCTGGCTGCTGCTGCGGCTGCGCCCCGGGCGCTGGTGGGCGGCCGGCCTGCTGGGGGCGTCGTACGCCCTGTGCGGCTGGACCGTGGCGACCGCGTCGTACAACCTCATGTGGCTCGACGGACTGATCGCCCTGCCGCTGCTCTGCCTGGTCGGCGAGTGGGTGCTGAACGGCCGGCGCCCCCTGCTCGGGGTGCTGGTCGTCACGGCCGCCTGGACCGCCAACTTCTACACCGCGTACATGGCCACGCTCGCCGCCGCCCTGGTGTTCCTGCTGCGGCTGTGCCTGGCAGGCCTCCCGGCCCGCCGCGGGCTGACCGCCGCGGGCCGGGCCGCGCTCACCTTCGTCCTCGGCATCGGCCTGGCCGCACCCCTGGTCAGCGTCGTGTACTTCGGCAGCGCGCACGCCTCCCCGGGCCGCTTCACGCAGTTCGCCCGGGTGGACACCGAGGACCTGCTGGCCCGTCTGCTGCCGACGACGTACAGCTTCGGCTCCCCGGCGCTCTTCGTCGGCACCACGGCCCTGCTGCTCGCCCTCGCACTGCCCTTCCACCGGGCGGCCCCCCGCCGGGTGCGGGCCGGGTGGACGCTGCTGGTCGTCGCGGTGACCCTGTCGATGCAGTGGGAGCCCACCCATCTGCTCTGGCACGCCTTCGCCGCCCCGCAGGGCAGCTCGTACCGCCAGACCTTCGTGGTGTGCGCCCTGCTGGTGATCGCCGCCTGGCACTCCCTGTCGTACGGCCCCCCGGACCGCCGGGCACTGGCGGCGGCGGCCGGACTGCTCGCGCTCGTCGCGGTCGTGGCGAGCGGCAGCCACCTGGTGCGCTTCTTCGCCTGGCCCGTCTTCCTGACGGCGTTCGTGGGCGCGCTGCTCGGGCTGCTCCTGCTCGGCCGACGGCGCCCCCTCCTGCGCACGGCCCCCGCCGCGCTCGCCGCCGTGCTGCTCATCGGCACGCTGGCCGGCGAGGCCACCGCCACCTCCGCCGTGGCCACCCGGATGCGGCTCGGGCACATGGACGACTACGCCCCGTGGGGGGACCGGCAGCAGGAGCAGGCGGACGCGATCGCCCGGGCCGACGGCTGGCCCCGCTACCGCACCGACCCGGGCCGGGAACAGACCGTCGGCAACGACCCGCTGGAGGTCGGCGGCCAGGGCGCCCAGTACTACAGCAGCCACACCTCCGCCGTGCTCAGCAGCACGCTCACCGCCCTCGGGTACGGCTGGACCTCGGGCGGGCGCAGCCTCCAGAGCCTCGACAACGCGGTCACCGACGCGATCTTCTCCGTGGGCGCCCGGGTGCACTCCCCGCCCGACCCGCACCAGAACTGGTTCCCGCAGGACGGCAGCGGGGTGACCGTGACCAGGGAGGACGTACCGCCCCTGGTGACCGTACGGCCGTCCCCCGCGACCGGCGCCTTCGGTCCGTCGCCGTACCGCAACCAGGAACTCCTGCTCGGCGCCCGCGTCTACACCGTGCCCCGCGTCACCGTCCTGAACGGCGCCGGGAGGCGGGCGGACCGCAGTACGGACCGGCGCCGGGGCGTGCGCGTGGGAGGGCGGGCGACGCTCACCGCCCGGTGCCCCGCGGGCGACGAGCTCTACCTCTGGGCGCCGCACTTCGCGGGCACCGCACAGCTCGTCGGCCCCACCGCCGCCGGCCTGACCGGCCGGTTCCGCGCCGACTGGCCCGTCACCAAGGTCGCCGCCATGCAGCGCCTCGGCACGGTCCCGGACTCGGGGCGCCTCACCGTCGAACTCTCCCCGTACCGGATGGGTGTCGTGCCGGACCGGGCGATCGGCTGCCTGGACACCGGCCGGCTGCGGTCCGCCGTACGACAGCTCAAGGCCACCGGCGCCACCGGGGTGACCGTCTCCGGCTCCGGGGGCACGATCCACGCGGAGCTTCCGGCGGGCAGCGAGGGGGTCGCGGTCGTCGCGGCGCCCCGGATCGCCGGCTGGCGCTGCGCCACAGGCGGCGCCGATGCCGTGCCCGCGAAGCAGTACCACGGCCTGATCGCCGTACCGCTCGACGGCACGTCGACGAGTGTCACCTGCGACTTCCGTCCCCCGGGGCTGCGGCTCGGCTCGACCGTCGGGGCCGGGGCGCTGGTCTGCCTCCTCGGGATCGGCGCGTTCGGGGTGGTGCGCCGGAGGAGGGGCGTGAGTATGCACGTGGTTGCATAAACGTGCAGCGAAACGTATAGTCATGCCATCCAGGAGGAGGATGACATGGCGGTACGTGCGGCAGTGGCCGGAGCGAGCGGATACGCGGGCGGTGAGGTCCTGCGGCTGCTTCTGGCGCACCCCGAGGTCGAGATCGGTGCCCTGACCGGCAACTCCAACGCCGGACAGCGGCTCGGCTCGCTCCAGCCCCACCTGCTGCCGCTCGCCGACCGCGTGCTCCAGGAGACCACCGCCGACGCCCTCGCCGGCCACGACGTCGTCTTCCTCGCCCTGCCGCACGGCCAGTCCGCCGCCGTCGCCGAACAGCTCGGCCCGGACGTCCTCGTCGTCGACATGGGCGCCGACTTCCGGCTGAAGGACGCGGCGGACTGGGAGAAGTTCTACGGCTCCGCGCACGCCGGCACCTGGCCCTACGGCCTCCCCGAACTGCCGGGTGCCCGCACCGCGCTGGAGGGGTCCAAGCGCATCGCGGTCCCCGGCTGCTACCCCACCGCCGTCACCCTCGCCCTCTTCCCGGCCTACGCCGCCGGCATCGCCGAGGACCAGGCCGTGATCGTCGCCGCCTCCGGCACCTCCGGCGCGGGCAAGGCGCCGAAGCCGAACCTGCTGGGCAGCGAGGTCATGGGCTCCATGTCGCCGTACGGCGTGGGCGGCGGCCACCGGCACACGCCCGAGGTGATCCAGAACCTCAGCGCGGTGGCAGGCGCGAAGGTCTCCGTCTCCTTCACGCCGACCCTCGCGCCGATGCCCCGCGGCATCCTCGCCACGTGCAGTGCCGCCGCCAGGCCCGGCGTGACCGCGGAGGGCGTCCGGGCCGTCTACGAGAAGGCCTTCGCCGACGAACCCTTCGTCCACCTGCTCCCCGAGGGCCAGTGGCCCGCGACGGCGTCCGTCTACGGTTCGAACGGCGTTCAGGTACAGGTCGCCCTCGACGAGGCCGTGGGCCGCATCATCGCGATCAGCGCCATCGACAACCTGACCAAGGGCACCGCAGGCGGTGCCGTCCAGAGCATGAACATCGCCCTCGGACTCCCCGAGGAGCTCGGTCTTTCCACGATCGGAGTCGCACCGTGAGCGTCACGGCAGCCAAGGGATTCCAGGCGGCGGGCATCGCCGCCGGAATCAAGGAGAACGGCAACCCGGACCTGGCCCTCGTGGTCAACACCGGGCCCCGCCGCGCCGCCGCCGGCGTCTTCACCTCCAACCGTGTGAAGGCCGCGCCGGTGGTGTGGTCGGAACAGGTCCTCAAGGACGGCCAGTTGACGGCCGTCGTCCTCAACTCCGGCGGTGCCAACGCCTGTACGGGCCCGAAGGGCTTCCAGGACACCCACGCCACCGCCGAGAAGGTCGCCGAGGTCCTCGGCATCGGCGCCATCGAGGTCGCCGTCGCCTCCACCGGGCTCATCGGCATGCTGCTCCCGATGGACAAGCTGCTGCCGGGAGTTGAAGCAGCGGCCGCGTCCTTGAGCGAGCACGGCGGCGAGAAGGCCGCGATCGCCATCAAGACCACCGACAGCGTCCACAAGACGTCCGTCGTCACCCGGGACGGCTGGACCGTCGGCGGCATGGCGAAGGGCGCCGGCATGCTCGCCCCCGGTCTCGCCACCATGCTGGTCGTCCTCACCACGGACGCCGACCTGTCGAGTGACGTACTGGACACGGCACTTCGGGCCGCCACCCGGACCACCTTCGACCGCGTCGACTCCGACGGCTGCATGTCCACCAACGACACCGTGCTGCTGCTCGCCTCCGGCTCCTCCGAAGTCACCCCGGACCACGCGGAGTTCGCGGAGGCCGTACGGCAGGTCTGCGACGACCTCGGCCAGCAGCTCATCCGGGACGCCGAGGGCGCCAGCAAGGACATCAAGGTCGAGGTCGTGAATGCGGCCAGCGAGGACGACGCCGTCGAGGTCGGCCGCTCCATCGCCCGCAACAACCTCCTCAAGTGCGCCATCCACGGCGAGGACCCCAACTGGGGCCGCGTCCTCTCCGCGATCGGCACCACGAAGGCCGCCTTCGAGCCGGACCAGCTGAACGTCGCCATCAACGGCGTCTGGGTCTGCAAGAACGGCGGCGTCGGCGAGGACCGCGACAAGGTCGACATGCGCTACCGCGAGGTGCACATCGTCGCCGACCTCGCGGCCGGCTCCGAGACCGCCACCATCTGGACCAACGACCTCACCGCCGACTACGTCCACGAGAACAGCGCGTACTCGTCATGAGCAATGTGACCCGCAAGCACACCGCGCTCCCCAAGGCCCAGATCCTCATCGAGGCGCTGCCCTGGCTGGTCCGCCACAACGGCAGGACCGTCGTCATCAAGTTCGGCGGCAATGCCATGATCGACGAGGACCTCAAGGCCGCCTTCGCACAGGACGTCGTCTTCCTGCACCACGCCGGGCTCAAGCCGGTCGTCGTGCACGGCGGCGGCCCGCAGATCAGCGCCGCCCTCGACAAGCACGGCATCGTCAGCGAGTTCAAGGCCGGCCTGCGCGTCACCACCGAGGACGCCATGGACGTCGTACGGATGGTGCTGGCCGGGCAGGTGCAGCGCGAGCTGGTGAACCTGCTCAACGAACACGGGCCGCTCGCCGTCGGACTGACCGGCGAGGACGCTCACACCATCACCGCCACCAAGCACCAGCCCGAGATCGACGGCGAGTTGGTCGACATCGGGCGGGTGGGCGAGATCACCGCGATCGACACGGGCGCGATCGAGGCATTGCTCGCCGACGGCCGGATCCCGGTCGTCTCCTCGATCGCCCGGAGCCAGGACGACGGACATGTCTACAACGTCAATGCTGACACGGCGGCTGCGGCACTCGCTGCTGCTCTTGGAGCGGAGACTCTCATGGTCCTCACGGACGTCGAGGGCCTCTATGAGGACTGGCCGCACAGCGACGAGGTGATCAGCCGCCTCACCGCTTCCCAACTGGAGAAACTGCTGCCGGAGTTGAGCTCCGGCATGGTCCCGAAGATGGAGGGCTGCCTGCACGCCGTGCGCAACGGCGTCACCACGGCCCGGGTCATCGACGGGCGGGTCCAGCACTCGATCCTGCTGGAGATCTTCACCGACGAGGGCATCGGCACCATGGTCGTGCCGGACGCGCAGGAGGGGGACGCCGAATGACCGGCAACCAGGAGCTCACCCAGCGGTGGCAGGGCGCGCTCATGAACAACTACGGCACCCCCCGGCTGCCCCTCGTGCGCGGTGCGGGCACCAGGGTCTGGGACAGCGAGGGCAACCAGTACCTCGACTTCGTCGGCGGCATCGCCACCAACGCCCTCGGCCACGCCCACCCCGCGATCGTCGAAGCGGTCAGCAGCCAGATCGCGTCCCTCGGCCACATCTCCAACTTCTTCATGGCGGAGCCCACCGTCGCCCTCGCCGAGCGGCTGCTCCAGCTCTTCGGCCGGGACGGCAAGGTCTTCTTCTGCAACTCCGGCGCCGAGGCCAACGAGGCCGCCTTCAAGATCGGCCGGCTCACCGGACGCGGCCACATGGTCGCGACCGACGGCGGCTTCCACGGCCGGACCATGGGCGCCCTCGCCCTCACCGGCCAGCCGGCCAAGCAGACCCCCTTCCTGCCGCTGCCGGGTGACGTCACCCATGTGCCCTACGGCGACGCGCAGGCCCTGGCCGCCGCGGTCACCGAGGACACCGCCCTCGTCGTCATCGAGCCCGTCCAGGGCGAGAACGGCGTCGTGGTGCCCCCGGCCGGCTACCTCAAGGCGGCCCGGGCGATCACGGCCGCCAAGGGCGCCCTGCTGGTCCTCGACGAGGTGCAGACCGGCATCGGCCGCACCGGGCACTGGTTCGAGTACCAGGCCCACGAAGGCGTGCTGCCGGACGTGGTCACCCTCGCCAAGCAGCTCGGCGGCGGACTGCCGCTCGGCGCGACCGTCGCCTTCGGCCGGACCGCGGAACTCCTCCAGCCGGGCCACCACGGCACGACCTTCGGCGGCAACCCGGTCGCCTGCGCGGCCGGACTCGCCGTCCTCGACACCATCGAGACCGACGGCCTGCTGGAGAACGTCAAGCGGCAGAGCGAGAAGCTGCGGGACGGGATCGAGTCGCTGGGACACCCGCTGGTCGACCATGTCCGGGGTGCGGGACTCCTCCTGGGTATCGTGCTCACCGAGCCGCTGGCACCGCAGGTGCAGAAGGCGGCTCAGGACGCCGGTCTCCTGGTGAACGCGCCCGCCCCCGATGTCGTACGGCTGATGCCGCCGCTGAACCTCGGCGACGACGAAGTGGACGCGCTTCTTCAGGCTCTTCCCGGCATCCTGGGTGCCGCCGAGGGAGACGGATGATCCGGAGAATGAGACGACGATGAGTCATGCGCAGGAGCACGAGCACAACGGGGGCGCCGGGCCTGCCGTGCCGCAGACGCGGACCGCGCGCCACCGCCGGATCGTGGACATCCTCAACCGGCAACCGGTGCGGTCGCAGAGCCAGTTGGCGAAGCTGCTGTCCGACGACGGGCTGAGCGTCACGCAGGCGACGCTCTCCCGGGACCTCGACGAGCTCAACGCGGTGAAGATCCGCAACACCGACGGCGACCTGATCTACGCGGTGCCGAGCGAGGGGGGTTTCCGGACCCCTCGGGCGCCGCTCGGGGAGTCGGCGAAGGAGGAGCGGATGCGGCGGCTCTCGCAGGAGCTGCTGATCTCTGCGGAGGCTTCGGCGAACCTGGTGGTCCTGCGGACTCCTCCGGGGGCTGCGCAGTTCTTGGCCTCGGCTATTGACCAGGCTGAGCTGCATGACATCTTGGGGACGATCGCCGGTGACGACACGTTGATGCTGATCAGCCGGAATCCTACGGGGGGTCAGGCGCTGGCCGAGCATTTGTTGCGGTTGGCTCAGAACGGGCACTGAGGGTTGTTCGTCGGGTGCGGGTGTGTGGGGGCTGGTCGCGCAGTTCCCCGCGCCCCTAAAGGCCTTCACCCCAGCCTTGCTGCCAGGCCCCCCGTGATCAGTACCTCGTCGCCTGCCGTGATCAGTAGGGCCTCCGTGTCCGGCAGGCTCTCCAGCCAGGCCAGGCCCTCCCTCGAACCCATCGCGAAGGCCGCCGTCGCCCAGCAGTCCGCCCAGGTCAGGGTGGGGGCCACTACTGTCACCGCCACCAGGTCCGTGACCGCCGAGCGGCCCGTTCTGGGGTCGACGATGTGGGCGCCGCGTTCGGCCGAGCCCGAGGTCGCCACCGCCAGCTCCGCCGCTCCCGCCGCCGAGACCACGGCCGCCAGGCCGCCCGGGCGCAGGGGGTCCGAGACGCCCACGCGCCACGGGCGTTCGGGGCCCGGCACGCCCAGCAGCTGGACGTCCCCGCCGCCGTTGACGCTCACCCCGGTCGGTCCCGCGAGAGCGACCCGGCGGGCCGCGCGTTCCACCGCCCAGCCCTTGACGATGCCCGTCGGGTCGAGGCGGCCCTCGTAGCGCATGCTGAACCAGCCGTCGCTCAAGTGCTCGGCCTCGGCGCCGAGTTCCAGGACCTCGGCGACCTCGGGGTCGCACTCGGCGACCGTCAGCTCACCGCGGGCCAGCCGGGAGACCTGGCTGTCGTCGCGGTAGGTGCTGAACACCTCGTTCACGCGGTGCAGTTGCGCCACCGCCTCCCGTACCGCCGTCTGTACGGCGACGGGTTCCCCGCCGCGGACGTCGAAGGAGAAGACCGTCCCCATGACCTCCTCCACGTGACGTACCGCGGCGGGAGCTTGTGCCGGCTCGGTCACCGTGTCAGCCACCGGCCTGGTCCAGCGCGGACTGGAGCGACTTCTTGTAGCCCTCGCTGGTGTAGGTCGCCCCGGACACCGAGTCGATGTCCGCGCTGCCCGCCGCCACCGCCTCCTGGTTGAGCTTCGGGATCGACAGCTCCGTCTTCTGGTCGCTGGTCCCGCCCTTGGGCGCCTGGACCGCCTCGGCGTTGGTGATCTTGCCGCCGCTGACCGTGATGCGGACCTGGACCGGCCCGTACTGCGTCTGGGCGACCGCGCCGGTGACCGTCTTGGCCGCCGCCGCTCCGCCGCCGCCCGCCGGCTTGGAGGGCTGCGCCGACGGCTGGGCCTGCTGGGCGGCCGCGTTCGCCTTGTCGATCGCCGACTGGAGCGACTTCTTGTAGCCCTCGCTGGTGTACGTCGCCCCGGAGACCGTGTCGACGTCGGACTTCTGCTCGGCGACCGTGGCCTGGGTGAGCTTCGGGATGGACAGCGCGGTCTTCGCGTCGCTCTCGCCGCCCTTGGGCGCCTGGACCGCCTCCGCCTTGGTGATCCTGTTGCCGCTGACGGTGATCCGGACCTGGACCGGGCCGTACTGCGTCTGGACCACGTCACCGGTGACCTGACCGCCCGCGGCCGCCCCCGTGCCGCCCTGGGCCGACTCCTGCGCCGCCGCCGTCTGCTGCGGCAGCGTGCCGCCCGCCTGGGCGGACGCCGGGTCCGAGGAGGGCTTCAGCGACAGCATCAGCACGACACCGGAGACGGTGGCGGCGGTCGCGAGCACGACTCGACGGACGGGGTGAGACTTCCTCATCGCTTCAACAGCTCCTGGATTCCCGTCGCTCACATCTCGAACGACTCGTGATGGATGCGGCGGGCGGGCACACCCGCGCCGCGCAGTGCTTCGTACACGGTCTGCGCGAAGCCGTTCGGCCCGCACATGAACACGTCGTGCTTGTCGATGTCGGGGAGCTTGCGCTGGAGGGACTCCGCGGAGATGTCCGGGCGCTCCCCGTCCGGACTGTTGACCGCGTACATCAGCCGGGCCCCGCGCTCCTCCGCGATGACGGCGAGCTCGTCCCACAGGGCCAGGTCCTGGGTGGTGTTGGCCCGGTACAGGAGGGTGATGTCACCGGCCGCGCCCGGCAGCGTCTCGAACAGGGCCCGCATCGGCGTGATGCCGACACCGCCGGCCACCAGCAGCACCTTGCCGCGGCTGCGGCGCTGGGCGGTCATGGCGCCGTAGGGGCCCTCGGCCCACACCTTGGTGCCCGGCTCCAGCTCGCGCAGCCGCTCGCTGTGGTCGCCGATCGCCTTCACCGTGATCCGCAGCATGCCCGGTCGGGGCGCCGCGGACAGCGAGTAGGGGTGGGAGCTGAACCGCATGCCCGGCGCGAGGAACCGCCAGCGGAAGAAGTGGCCCGCCTCGGCGCCCATCCGGTGCAGCTTCCGGCCGCCGATCAGGACGGACACCACGCCGGGCGTCTCCTCGATGACCGCCTCGACGTACATGCGGTGCCGCAGGTTCAGCCGGATCGGGGTGAGGATGCGGTACCAGACGACCAGCGCGGTGACCGAGCCGTACAGCCCGTACCAGACGGTCTTGGCGACCGGCTCGACCGCGAAGTCGTTGCCGGTGGTCAGCTGGTGCCAGAAGGTCAGGAAGACCGCCGCGTACGTCAGCAGGTGGACGTGGTACCAGGTGTCGTACGGAATGCGCCGGCGCACCCCGCCGATCGAGATCAGCCCGATGAGGAACAGCAGACCGGTGCCGATGGCCGCCTTGCCCATGTCGGGCAGCTGGTTGATGGAGTCCGTCGTCTGCTGGACGATGTCGCCGAGGCCCTTGCCCGCCTGGAGGGCGTAGCCCCACATGATCAGGAAGACGTGGGCGACGACCAGGCAGAGCGTGTAGCGGCCGGTCATCGCGTGCCAGCGGGCGACCCGGTCGGATCCCACCCGGCGCTCCAGCGCGGGCACCCGGGCCATCTGGAGCACCACGAGCGCCATCAGATAGCCCGCCAGCAGACCGGTGATCCGGCCCGCGTTGAGGATCTTGCTGTTGTCGTCGGCCACGGACGGCGTGTTGTGCCACCACAGCCACAGCACACCGGCCGCGCCCGCCCATACGGCGATCAGCAGGACGGTCGCCGGGGAACGGCGCGGGCGGATGCGGCGCATCGTCTGGCGGCGGGCGGCGCGGCCGCCTGCGAGCGTCGTGGTCACGTTTCCTCCGGATACGGGGGCAAGGGGGGTGGGCGTGGTCCCTTGGTCCTTGGATACGTGCCGTGACGCCACTGTGTTCAGCCTGCCGCGGAGTCCAGTGCGGACTGGAGTGACTGGCGGTAACCGTCACTCGTGTACGTGGCCCCGGAGACCGTGTCGATGTTCGCACTCTGGGCCGTCAGCGCCTCGGTCCGCAGCCGGGGCAGGGCGAAGCTGTTGATCTCCTGGTCCCGTGGGTTGTCGGTCGGGTAGGCGACCGCCGTGACGTCGGTGAGCCTGCGGTCCTTGATGGTGATACGGACCTGGACGGGACCCCAGCGGGTCTGGATCGTGTCACCGGTGACGGTCCTCGTACCGGTGCCGGTGCCGGTCCCCCCGGTGCCGCTCGACGCGCTCGCGCTGCCCGAGGGCGCGGGCAGCGCCAGGGCGGCCTGCGGCGAAGCGTGCGGCTTCAGCGACAGCAGCATCACCATCCCGGACAGGGTGGCGGCGCTCGCCAGCACGATCCGGCGCAGCGGACGGTTCTTCTTCAGCGCGTGCACTTCTACGGCCTCACAGGTCTCAGAGTTCGAACGACTCGTGGTGGATCCGGCTGTCCGGGACCCCGGCGGCCCGCAGTTCCTCGTAGAGGTCCCGGGCGAAGCCGTGCGGGCCGCAGAGGTAGACGTCGTGACCCGCGAGGTCCGGGACGGCCGACCGCAGGGAGTGGGCGGACAGATCCGGGCGGCGGCCGTCCGGCCCGTTGAGCGCGTACAGCACCTTCGCGCCGCGCCAGCGGGCCAGGGCCTCCAGTTCGCCCCCGAGAGCGAGGTCCTCCGCGGTGCGGGCCCGGTAGAGCAGGGTGACCTCGCCCGGGAGCGTCTCGAACAGGGCCCGCATCGGCGTGATGCCGACACCCGCGGCGACGAGCAGGGACTTGTGCGAGGACTGCCGGTCCCCGGTCAGCGAGCCGTACGGCCCCTCCGCCCACACCCGGGTGCCCGGCCGCAGCAGCGCGACGGCCGTACTGTGATCGCCCAGCGCCTTGACGGTGATCCGCATCCGGTCGCGGCGGGGCGGCGCCGACAGGGAGTACGGCGTCGAGGTCCAGCCCATGCCCTCCCCGAGGAACCGCCAGCGGAAGAACTGCCCCGCCCGCGCGCCCAGTTCGTCCAGCCGCCGGCCGCGCACCACGACCGAGTACACCCCGGGCGCCTCCCGGTGCACCGACTCCACCCGCAGCCGGTGCCGCAGGTTCAGCCGGACCGGGGCGAGGATCCGGAACCACAGGACCAGGGCGGCGACGCCGAGATAGAGCGCGTACCAGGCCGCTGTCGCCGCCGTGTTGCCGTTGAAGTCGTTGCCGAGGGCCAGTTGGTGACCGAAGGCGAGGAACACCGCCGCGTAGGTGAGGAGATGGACGTAGTACCAGAACTCGTGGCTGGTGCGGCGGCGCACCGCCCGCGCGGAGGTGACGCCGACGGCGAGGAGGATCACCGTACCGGCGGTGGCCTTGAGCATCTCCGGGTAGTCCAGGACCACCGTGAGCGTCTCGTGCCAGAGCGAGGCCCCGTCCTGGGCCGCGTACCCGGCGAGGATCAGCCCGACGTGCGCGAGCAGCAGACAGACCGTGTACCGGCCGGCCATCGCATGCCACCGGGCCACCCGGTCCGAGCCGATCCGCCGCTCCAGCAGCGGAACCCGCGCCATCAGGCCCACCAGCACCGCGCAGGCGTACCCGCACAGCAGCCCGGCGATCCGCCCGGCGCCGGTCAGCCATCCGGCGGTACCGACCACGGAACCGGTGTCCGACCACCACAGGGCGAGCACGGCCGCCGCTCCCGCCCAGAGCAGGGCCAGTACGACACCCGCGGGTGATCGTCGCGCGGGCGGCGCCACGGCCGGTGCGGCCCGCCGCTCGTACACGGTGGTCATACGGTGTCCTTTCGCCTGTCCTGGACACCACTGTGCGAGGGCAACCTCTGAGGACCCTCTGAACGGGCGCCCGCTGAGCCCACTCAGAGGAAACTCAGAGCATCCCGCGCTGTCCGACCGCTGCTCCGGGGGAGATCCTGGTAGGGCCATGAACACGACCCGCTCCGGCCGCCCCGCCCTCACCCGCCCCGACGGCACCCCGCTGCGTGTCCTCGTCGTCGACGACGACCCGGACCTCGCCGAGGTCCTCTCCGGCGCCCTGCGCTACGAGGGCTGGCAGATCCGTACGGCCGGGGACGGCGCCTCGGCGGTGGCCGCCGCCCGGGAGCTGCTGCCGGACGCCGTGGTCCTGGACGTGATGCTCCCGGACACCGACGGCTTCGCCGTCCTGCGGGACCTGCACACCGTGAAGGCGGACGTCTGCGTGCTCTTCCTGACCGCACGGGACGCCGTCGAGGACCGCATCAAGGGCATCACGGCGGGCGGCGACGACTACGTCACCAAGCCCTTCAGCCTGGAGGAGGTGGTCGCCCGGCTGCGCGGACTGCTGCGCCGCGCGGGCATGGCCCGCCAGCTGGACGAGGGCCCGCGGCTCACCGTCGGCGACCTGGTCATGGACGAGGAGGCCCGCGAGGTCACCCGCGGCGGCGATCTGATCGAACTGTCCCCGACCGAGTTCGAGCTGCTGCGGTTCCTCATGCGCAACCCGCGCCGGGTGCTCAGCAAGGCGCAGATCCTCGACCGGGTCTGGTCCTACGACTTCGGGGGCCGCGCCCACGTCGTCGAGCTGTACATCTCCTACCTGCGCAGAAAGGTGGACGCGGGCCGCGAACCGATGATCCACACCGTGCGCGGGGCGGGCTACGTCCTCAAACCGGTGACGTCGTGAGGACCCCGTGGCCGCACACCCTGCGGGCCCGGCTCACCCTCGGCCTCGTGGTGCTGCTGGCGGTCAGCTGTGCCGCGGTCGGCGGCGCCGCGGTGCTCGGCCTGCGGGGCTTCCTCACCAGCCGCCTCGACGAGCAGCTGACGGAGGCCGGGAACAGGTTCGCGGTGAGCCTGGAACACCAGGGGCAACCGGTGAAGGACGACCACGACGGCGACGAGCACGGCGACACCCGGAGGCAGGCCACCGGCACCTTCGGCGCCCGGCTGGTGGACGGCGGCGTCACCAACGCGGCGGTGGTCCGCTCCGCCGGCACCATGAACGTCGACCTCACCGCCGCCGACCGCGCCCGGCTCGCCGCGATCCCGGCCGACGGCCGGGGCCACAGCGTCGACCTCTCCGCGCTGGACGACTACCGCATGCTCGCCTCCCGCGGCCTGGACGGCGACATCCTGGTCACCGGTCTGCCCCTGGAGCCCGTCGAGGCCACCGTCCACCGCCTCGTCCTGGTCGCCGGGATCGTGTTCGGAGCCGCCCTCACCGCCACCGGCGTCGCGGGCGCCCTGTGGGTGCGCTGGGCCCTGCGCCCACTCAGCCGGGTCGCTGCGACCGCCACCCGGGTCAGCGAACTCCCGCTGGCCAGCGGGGAGGTGGCCCTGCCGCCCCGGGCCCCCGAGTCCGACCCGCGCAGCGAGGTGGGCCAGGTCGCGGGCGCCTTCAACCGCATGCTCGGCCATGTCGAGGACGCCCTGACCAAACGGCACGCGAGTGAGGAGCGGCTGCGCAGCTTCGCCGCCGACGCCAGCCACGAACTGCGCACCCCGGTCGCATCGGTGCGCGGCCACGCCGAACTCGCCCTGCTGCACCCCGGCCCGGTCCCGCCCGAGGTCACCCGGGCCCTGGAACGCATCGCCGCCGAGTCCACCCGCATGGGCGCGATGGTCGACGACCTGCTCCTGCTGGCCCGCCTGGACGCGGGCCGTCCCCTGGAGTCCGCCCCCGTCGACCTCACCCGTCTGGTCCTCGACGCCCTCTCGGACGCGCGGGCCATCGGCTCCGGTCACCGCTGGGAGCTGGACCTCCCCGAGGACCCGGTCACGGTCACCGGCGACGAACACCGCCTCCACCAGGTCCTGGCCAACCTGCTGTCCAACGCCCGTCTGCACACCCCGGCGGGCACCAAGGTGACGGTGGCCCTGGAGACCGACGGCACCAAGGCCACCCTGACGGTCCACGACGACGGTCCCGGCATCCCGGACGACATCCGGCCGGGCGTCTTCGAGCGCTTCACCCGGGCCGACCGCAGCACCAAGGCCCCCACCGGCGGCGCGGGCCTCGGCCTGTCGATCGTGGCCGCGGTGGTGGAGGCGCACGGGGGAGAGGTGACCGTGGAGAGCCGACCGGGATCGACGACGTTCACGGTCCGGCTCGTGAGCGGGTGAACGTCAGACCGCGGAGGGCGGCAACGGCAGCGGCAGTCCGGGGAGCCCGTCCAGGCTCGTGGCGATGTGCTCCTTCTTGGCGAAGTACGCGCTCAGGGAGTCGTCGTCCTCGCGCGCGAAGCGCTTGCCGTGCAGCTCGCGGTCGCCGTCGTACGACATGTAGGGCACCGCGTAACCGCAGGAGTCCCGGACGACCTCGGCCGTCACGACGACGATCGCCCGCAGGCCGTGCAGGGTCGGGTCGATGTCCGGGAAGCGGGAGAGCAGGTCCGCGAAGCGCGGGTCGTCCCGGAAGACGGGCTCACCGCGTCCGTGCACCCGCACGATGTTCGGCGGTCCCTGGAACGCGCACCACATCAGGGTGATCCGGCCGTTCTCCCGCAGATGCGCGATCGTCTCGGCGTTGGATCCCGCGAAGTCGAGGTAGGCCAGGGTCAGTTTGTCGAGGATCACGAAGGAGCCGCGCAGACCCTTGGGGGAGAGGTTGACCGTGCCGTCGCCGGAGAGCGGGGCGGTCGCGGTGAAGAAGAGGGGCTGCGCCTCGATGAAGGTGCGCAGCCGGCCGTCTATGCGCTCATAGGTCTTTCCCATGTCTAAGCATTATGGGTCCAAACCTTTTGCCTGTCTAAGCAATTGGGGCGTCCGCTTGCGCGGACCTGCCCGTGGCCGCCCCGGCCGGCGCTCACACGGGGCGGCCACAGCGCCTGTCACGTCACTTGGTGAGCGTGCAGGCGGCCAGGGAGTCGAGGCCCTGGGGCTTCGCCGCGGTACGGCCGATGGAGATGGCGATGCGGTCGATGGTCGACTTCCGCTTGTCGGCCAGCGGGCCGAGGATGGCGTTGTTGACGAAGTTGGGGCCGCCCTGTCCGACGGTGTCGACGAGGCGCTTGTTGGCCTCGTTGATCTGGGTCTGGAGCAGGGTCAGGTTGCGGGTGACCTCCGCCTGCGCGGTGGCCGGGATCGCGGGCAGCTTCGAGGCCACGTCCGGGCAGGAAATCGTGCCGACCGCGGCGTTGCCCCCGGCGGCCGCGTTGTTGCCCGCGTTGGCGTTCCCGTTGCCCGCGTTGGCGTTCGCGTTGCCGTTCCCCTTGCCGGCGTTGGCGTTGCCACCCGCGTTGGCGTTCGCATTGCCGTTGTTGGCGGCCGCTCCGGCGCCGTTCAGCGCGCAGGGCGCGAGCGCGTCCAGGCCCTGCGGCTTGGCCGCGGTACGGCCGATGGCCGTGGCGATGCGGTTGACCGTGGCCACGCGCTTGTCCTTCAGCGGGCCGAGGATGGCGTTGTTGACGAAGTTGGGGCCGCCCTGTCCGACGGTGTCGACGAGGCGCTTGTTGGCCTCGTCGATCTGGGTCTGGAGCAGGGTCAGGTTGCGGGTGACCTCGGCCTGGGCGGAGGCGGGGATCGCGGGCAGCTTTGAGGCCACGTCCGGGCAGGAGATGCTGCCGGGGGAGGCGAGGGTGCGCGCGGTGGTGCTGCCGCTGCTCTTGGAGGTCTCCCCGGCGAGGGCGGTACCGGCGACGATCGCGCCGGTCAGAGCCACGGCGGCGGCGCCACCGATGATCGCCACGCGGCGCTGGTTGTACTTCGGAAGAGCCCTGGACATGCGGATGCCTCACTCGGGGTCGGGAGTGGTCTTCGTTGACAAACGCGGCGCCTGCGTTCGGCGTGAAGTACGGGCAAGCGGTTTCGGGTGTTCAAAGGGACCGCAAATTCTCCGCCCCCGAATCCCGAATTGACGAATCATGCAGAGCTCTGCATAATCATGCATAACGTTGAGTGCAGCGGTGAGGAGCAACGCAAGTGAGCAGCAACAGCGGTGACGTCCGGCTCTGGGGCGGTCGTTTCGCCGACGGCCCCGCCGAGGCCCTGGCCAAGCTGTCCGCGTCCGTCCACTTCGACTGGCGGCTCGCGCCCTACGACATCGCCGGTTCGCGGGCCCACGCGCGCGTGCTGCACAAGGCGGGCCTGCTGAGCGAGGACGAGCTCCAGCGCATGCTCGCCGGACTCGACCAGCTGGAGGCCGACGTGGCCGACGGCTCCTTCGTGGGCACCATCGCCGACGAGGACTGCCACACCGCCCTGGAGCGGGGCCTGCTGGAGCGCGTCGGCCCCGACCTCGGCGGCAAGCTGCGCGCAGGCCGCTCCCGCAACGACCAGATCGCGACCCTCTTCCGCATGTACCTGCGGGACCACGCCCGGATCATCGGCGGCCTGATCGCCGAGCTCCAGGACGCGCTCGTCGGTCTCGCGGAGGCCCACCCGGACGTGGCGATGCCCGGCCGCACCCACCTCCAGCACGCCCAGCCGGTGCTGTTCGCGCACCACGTCCTGGCGCACGTCCAGTCCCTGTCCCGGGACGCGGAGCGGCTGCGCCAGTGGGACGAGCGGACGGCGGTCTCGCCGTACGGCTCGGGAGCGCTCGCGGGATCCTCCCTCGGCCTCGACCCGGAGGCGGTGGCGAAGGACCTCGGCTTCGAGCACGGCTCGGTCGGCAACTCCATCGACGGCACGGCCTCCCGTGACTTCGTCGCGGAGTTCGCCTTCATCACCGCGATGATCGGCGTCAACCTCTCCCGGATCGCCGAGGAGATCATCATCTGGAACACGAAGGAGTTCTCCTTCGTGACCCTCCACGACGCGTTCTCCACGGGCTCGTCGATCATGCCCCAGAAGAAGAACCCGGACATCGCGGAGCTGGCGCGCGGCAAGAGCGGCCGCATGATCGGCAACCTGACGGGCCTGATGGCCACCCTCAAGGCCCTGCCCCTCGCCTACAACCGCGACCTCCAGGAGGACAAGGAGCCCGTCTTCGACTCCTGCGACCAGCTGGAGGTCCTGCTCCCCGCCTTCACCGGCATGATGGCCACCCTCACGGTCAACCGGGAGCGCATGGAGGAACTGGCCCCGGCCGGCTTCTCCCTCGCCACCGACATCGCCGAATGGCTGGTCAAGCAGGGCGTGCCCTTTCGGGTCGCCCACGAGGTCGCAGGCGAGTGCGTCAAGGCCGCCGAGGCCGAGGGCAAGGAACTGAACGACCTGACGGACGAGCAGTTCGCGAAGATCAGCGCCCACCTGACCCCCGAGGTCCGCACGGTCCTGAACGTGCCGGGTGCGTTGGCATCGAGGAACGGCAGGGGCGGAACGGCTCCGAGCGCGGTGGCGGTCCAGCTGGCAGAGGTGAAGGCGAACCTGGCAGCACAGCATGAGTGGGTTCGGGCGCAGGGCCTTTAGGGGCGCGGGGAACTGCGCGACAAGCCACGACGTCGCCGCACCCGCCAACGCGCCGAACAATCACCCCGTGAGGCGAACGGGCATCCCGCGTTACGTTGGCGGCATGCCCTTCGCCAGACTCGCCACCGCCACAACCCCCACCTCCCACATCGGCCTCGGTCTCGCCGCAGTGGGCCGCCCGGGCTACATCAACCTGGGCCGAGACAGTGACCTCGGAGACGACCGCACCGTAGAGGCCCTCCGCACCCGCACGCACGAACTCCTCGACGCCGCCTACTTCCAAGGCGTCCGCTACTTCGACGTCGCCCGCTCCTACGGCCGCAGCGAGGAGTTCCTGGCGGACTGGCTCAACAGGACCCCCGGCCGAAACGACGTAGTCATCGGCAGCAAGTGGGGCTACACCTACACCGCCGGCTGGACCACCGACGCCGAGAAGCACGAGGTCAAGGACCACAGCGTCCGGACGTACGACCGCCAGCGCGCCGAGACCGCCGAACTCCTCGGCGACCACCTGGACCTCTACCAGATCCACTCGGTGACCCCGGACAGCCCGGCCCTCACCGACAAGGACCTCCACGCGAGGCTCGCGGAGGCCGCGGCCGAGGGAACCACCATCGGCTTCTCGACCAGCGGCCCCGCCCAGGCGGACGCGATCCGCGCCGCGCTGGAGGTGACGGTCGACGGCGAACCCCTCTTCCGTACGGTCCAGTCGACGTACAACGCCCTGGAGACCTCGGCCGCCCCCGCCCTGGCCGAGGCCCACGACGCCGGACTCACGGTGATCGTCAAGGAGGGCATGGCCAACGGCAGGCTCGCCGCACCCCACGCGCCTGACGCCCTGAAGGCCGTGGCCGAGGAGACGTCCCTCGGCTGCGACTCGGTGGCCCTCGCACTCGTCCTCCGGCAGCCCTGGGCGGGAGTGGTCCTGTCCGGCGCGGCCACGACGAGCCAGCTCGCCTCCAACCTCCACGCCGCCGTGGTCGACCTGGACGAGGGGCAGCTGTCCCGGCTCGCACAGCTGGCGGAGGAGCCGCAGGCCTACTGGCAACGGCGCGGGCAGCTGCCCTGGCACTGAGAGGAACCCGGCTCCGGTCGACGTGGATGAGACCTCCGTACCTCGCATGAGACACAAACGTCTCATGCGAGGTACTCTTGTCTCATGGCTGTCGATCGTGACCACGTGCTGCGCAGTGCCGCGGCCCTGCTGACCCGCAAATCCACCGCGACCATGGACGAGGTCGCCAAGGCCGCCGGGATCAGCCGGGCCACCCTGCACCGCCACTTCGCCGGACGGGACGCTCTGGTGAAGGCGCTGGAGGAGCACGGCATCGCCGAGTGCGAGGCCGCCCTCGACGCGGCCCGCCTCGACGAAGGGTCCGCGAGCGAAGCCGTCGGCAGGCTCGTCCACGAGATCGAACCCGTCGCCGGACTGCTGGCCTTCCTCTACGGCGAGAACGAACTGTGGGAGGACGGCGGCAGTGACCCCTGGTCGCGGCTGGACCTCCGGATCGCCTCGGTGTTCGTGCGCGGCCAGCAGAGCGGCGAGTTCCGCATCGACCTCAGCCCGGTCTGGCTCACCGAGGCGCTCTACGGTCTGGTCGCCTCGTGCGCCTGGGCCACCCAGGCGGGCCGCGTCGCCCCCAAGGACTTCACCCACATGATCACCGGGCTGCTGCTCGGCGGCGCCCTACGGAGAGAGGAATCATGACCAGCACCCTGCGGCCGGCGACCACGACCGAGGCGGTGCAGCGTCCGGGCCGTTGGCTCGCGCTGTCCGTCCTGGTGCTCGCCGTGCTGCTGGTGGCCGTCGACGCGACCGTCCTCGGTCTCGCGACCCCCTACATCAGCGAGGACCTGAAGCCGACTGGCACCCAGCTCCTGTGGATCGGCGACGTCTACTCCTTCGTCATCGCGGGCCTGCTCGTCTCGATGGGCAGCCTCGGCGACCGGATCGGCCGCAAGCGGATCCTGCTGTTCGGCGCGACGGCGTTCGGCGCGATGTCCGTCCTCAACGCCTATGCGACAACACCGGAGTTGATGATCCTGGCGCGAGCCCTGCTCGGCGTCGCCGGCGCGACCCTCATGCCCGCCACCCTGGCCCTGATCCGCAACATCTTCCACGACCCGCGCGAGCGCAGTCTCGCCGTCGGCATCTGGGGCGCCACCGCGTCGGCCGGTACGGCGGTCGGCCCCATCGTGGGCGGCTTCCTCCTCGAACACTTCTGGTGGGGCTCGGTCTTCCTGATCAACCTGCCGGTGATGGCGGTCCTGGTCCTCGTCGGCATCAAGCTGCTGCCGGAGTCCCGCAACCCGAACCCGGGCCCCTGGGACATGATCAGCGTCGTCCTGTCCCTGGTGGGCATGATCGCCGTGGTCTACGCGGTCAAGGAGGCCGCTTCGCACGGCGTCACCGCGGAGCCGATCGCCGCGGGCCTCCTGGGCACGGCAGCCCTCTACGCCTTCGTCCGCCGCCAGTTGACGCTGCCGGCCCCGCTCCTCGACATGCGGCTCTTCCGCAACCGCGGTTTCAGCGGTGCCGTCCTGGCCGACCTGCTGACCATCCTCGGCCTCTCCGGCCTGGTCTTCTTCCTCTCCCAGTACCTGCAACTGGTCCAGGAACGGCCCCCGTTGGAGGCGGGTCTGGCCGAACTCCCGGCGGCGGTCGGAGCGGTGGTGGCGGGGCTGGTCGCGGGCGCGGTGGCGCGCCGCTACTCGGTCCGCGCGGTGGTCTCCGGTGGTCTGGCCGCCATCGGCCTGGCCCTGGCCTCCCTGACCGTGCTCGACGAGTCCACGGGCTACCCGGTCCTGGGCGCGGCCCTGCTGGTCGTGGGCGTGGGCGCCGGCTTCTCCTTCACGGTCACGTCCGACGTGATCCTGTCGAGCGTCCCGAAGGACCAGGCGGGCGCGGCCTCGGCGGTCTCGGAGACGGCGTACGAACTGGGCGCGGCCCTGGGCATCGCGGTACTGGGCTCGATCGTGACGGGCGTCTACCAGGGCTTCACGGCGCCGCCGGGCACACCGGCCGGGGCGCACGAGTCGCTCGGTGGAGCAGTGGAGGCGGCGTCCGGCATGCCGGTGACTGCTGCGCAGGACCTCCTGATGTCAGCCCGAGGGGCTTTCGTCGACGGTCTCACCATCGCCGCCGGCGCGGGAGCGGCAGTCCTGCTGGCAACGTCAATAGCAGCCTGGTTCATGCTGAAGAACCAACGGTTGGGCTTCTAGGGGCGCGGGGAACTGCGCGAGAAGCCCCACCGGGCCGCACCCGACAACGAACCCCTACGCGGCCTTCGCCTTGGTCGCATACATGTCCACGTACTCCTGCCCCGACAACCGCATGACCTCAGTCATCACGGAGTCCGTGACGGCCCGCAGCACATACCGGTCCCGGTCCATCCCGTCATAGCGGGAGAACTCCATCGCCTCACCGAACCGCACGGTGACCCGCCCGGGACGGGGCATCCCCGAACCCCCCGGCTGCAACTTGTCCGTGCCGATCATTGCGAACGGCACCACGGGCGCGCCCGTCATCAGGGTCAGCCGGGCGATCCCCGTACGGCCCCGGTACAGCCGCCCGTCGGGCGACCGGGTCCCCTCGGGGTAGATGCCGAAGATCTTCCCCTCCTCCAGGATCCGCCGGCCCGTCATCAGCGCGGCCACGCCGCCGCGGCCGCCGTCGCGGTCCACCGGGATCATGCCGACCCCGGTGAAGAACCAGGCCATGAGGCGGCCCTTGAGGGACTTTCCGGTGACGTACTCGTCCTTGCCGATGAAGAACACCTGCCGGTCGCACACCAGCGGCAGGATCATCGAGTCGATGAAGGTGAGGTGGTTGCCGGCGAGGATGACGGGACCGTCGCCCGGGATGTGCTCCGCGCCCTCCACCTGCGGGCGGAACATCAGGCGCATGATCGGTCCGAGCACTGCCTTGATGAACACGAAGCGGGACAACGGGCCCTCCGATGTCAAGAGAACGGCCAAGGAAACTGTATGAGTCTGTGCAGGTGAGGACATTACTCGCGGCTCGGGGAATCGTGCACATCGAGCACCGCGGGTTCACCGAGGTCTTACGCATTGTTGACGCTCGTTTACCTGCGGCGAGGCCGCGTTGCCTGCCGGAAACCCGGTCGGAACGATGTGACGGACGTCGCCCCGACGGACGCGTACCCCGGCTCCACGCCCCGAAGCCGACGAGTCGTCAGACATCTGTTCCCATGCGACATCCCTCGTCACCCGCGTGTTCCGCCGCAGGTCTCCCGTCCGTCACGGATGGCGACCTACGATCGGCCCGCATCGAAGAGGCGACGGAAGAAGGGGTTCACATGGGATCGCAGGACGCGCACACGGACGGCACCGGACGACGGGCGCTTCTCGGAGCCGCGATGCTCGGCGCCGGGGGAGCGGTCCTGGGACTCTCGGGCACGGCGAGAGCGGCGACCGCGGGATCCGCCGGACACGGCGAGGGCGGCCTCCGGAGCCTGCCCGTGCCGACGGTCATCGGGCACCGGGGCGCCAGCGGCTACCGCCCCGAGCACACCTTCGGCTCCTACCAGCTCGCCCTCGACCTGGGCGCCGACATCGTCGAGGCCGGCGACCTCGTCCCCACCAGGGACGGCCACCTGGTCTGCCGTCACGAGCCGGAGATCGGCGGCACGACCGACGTCGCCGACCACAAGGAGTTCGCCGACCGCAGGACGACCAAGGTCCTCGACGGCGTCTCCACCACCGGCTGGTTCACCGAGGACTTCACGCTCGCCGAACTGAAGACGCTCCGCGCGATCGAGCGCATCCCGGCCAACCGCCCGCACAACACGCTCTACAACGGCCGCTGGGAGATCCCCACGTTCGAGGAAGTCCTCAAGTGGCAGGACGAGCAGACCCGCAGGCGCGGCAAGCAGGTCTGGATCTACCCCGAGACCAAGCACCCCACCTACTTCCGCAAGCTCGGCCTGGGCCTTGAGGAGCGGGTCGCCAAGCTCCTCCACAAGCACGGCAAGGACCGCCGCAACTCGCCGGTCATCCTCCAGTCCTTCGAGCCCACCAGCATCCAGCGCCTGAACAAGCTCGTCGACAACCCCTTGGTCGTGCTCCTGTCCGCGGCGAACACCCGCCCGTTCGACTTCGTCGAGAACGGTGACCCGCGCACGGTCGCCGACCTGATCACCCCCAAGGGCCTGCGGGAGATCGCCGGCTACGCCCAGGGCATCGGCCCGACCCTGGACCTCGTCGTCACGAAGAAGGCGGACGGCAGCCTCGACCAGGAGACCACCCTGGTCGCCGACGCCCACAGGGTCGGGCTGATCCTGCACCCCTACACCATGCGCAACGAGAACCCGTTCCTGCCGGCCGAGTACCGCAAGGGCACCGACGCGGACGCCTACGGAGACGCCTTCGGCGCCTTCCAGCGGTACTTCGCCACCGGCATAGACGGCGTGTTCACCGACAACCCGGACACCGGCGTCCTGGCCCGCCAGGACTTCGTCAACCGCTGAGCCACCGGCCCCCGATGGGGGTGACTTACGGCCGCCCGGGCAACCCGCGACCCGGGCGGCCGTGTCGTACCGCATATGACGCACGACTTGGTCACCACCTTGCGCCCGCTGCTCACCGCCGAGGCATCCGCGGAGGCACATGCCACCGGTACGGAACCGGGCGACCTCGAGCAGGCGGTCTGGGTCCGTCTCCTGGAGCACCTGGAGACCCAGGGCCCGCCTCTCGACCCGCCCGGCTGGCTCCGCCGGGCCGTCCGCTCCGAGTCCCGCCGCAGCCGTCGTACGACCCGTCTCGAACGGCCCTACGACACCGAGCCCGTGGCCGACGACGCCCCCACCCCCGAGCAGCTCACCCTCGCCGCGGCCCGCCGCCGGGCCGTCCGTGACGCGGTCCGCCGGCTGCCCGGCCGCTGCCCCTCTCTGCTGGCCGCCCTCCTCTCCCCGAAGGACCTCACGTACCGGGAGATCGCGGGGGAGTTGGGTATCTCACAGGGCAGTCTCGGTCCGGAACGTTCCAGATGCCTGGGATGTCTTCGCAGATTGCTCACACCGGAGGTTGCGGCACGCCGGGGGCGGGGATAGGAGTGGGGGACAACAGGCGATCAGGTGAGCGGGAGGCGTGCGCACATGGGCATGAGCGTGACCATCTCTGCGGCGGCCGAGCAGGACGCTGAGCAGATCTTCAGGCTGCAGTACCTGTGCTTCCAGAGTGAGGCGGCGCTGTACGGCAACTACCGCATCGACCCGCTCGTCCAGACCCTGGACTCGGTCCGTGCGGAGGTGGCTTCGGACTGCGTCTTCGTGGCCCGCCTGGGCGACGAGGTGGTCGGCTCGGTCCGCGGCCGGGTCACCGAGGACGGCTCGGCCGCCATCGGCAAACTCTGCGTCCACCCCCGCCTCCAGGGCCACGGCATCGGCGCCCGTCTCCTGCGCGCGGCCGAGTCGGCCCTGGCCGAACAGCGCGGGGCCACCAGCTTCCGCCTCCACACCGGCCACCGCAGCGAGGGCAACCTCCGCCTCTACCGCAAGGTCGGCTACCAGACGGTCGGCACGTCGGAGGGCGAGGACGGCGTCCCGATGATCGTCCTGGAGAAGCCCGCAGGAACATACGCAGCGACGGCCTGATTACCCACCAGGGGCGCGGGGAACTGCGCGACCAGCCACAACGGACCGGATGCCGCCGATCAGACCTCAGGCGGCATCCCCCTTGGGCGCGCCCTTCCGCAACCAGTAAATGGCGGAAAGCGGCAGCAGTACGGGAATGAACAAATAACCCATCCCGAAGTCCGACCACACGGTGGCATCCGGAAACGCGGACGGTTCGATCAACGTCCATGTGCCGACGGTCAGTACACCCACCAGCTCCGCGATGCAGCACGCGAGCGCCACCTTGCGAGCCGTCTCTCCGCCCCGCACCAGCGTGTACGTGATGAACCCGTACACGACACCCGCCACAGCGGACAGCGAATACGCCAGCGGCGCCCGGTCGAACTCGGTGGAGATCTGGTACGCCGACCTCGACACCGCTCCCACGACCATCACGCCGTACAGCCATACGAGAAGCGTTCCCGGCCCGCTGGCCAAGCGCCGCCGCCGAGTCACCTCAGCCTCCCCAGATGTCATAGAGCCGCACCTCCAGAACGGCCAGCACCACCCCGCCGGCGGCAACCGTCACCGACCCCCACCGCGTCCGCTCCGCGAGCGACATGAACCCCGCCGCCGGCACACACGCGAAGGCCCCCAGCAGATAGGCGACGAAGATCGTCGTGCCCTGCTCCGGCTTCTCGCCCCGCGCGAGCTGCACGATCCCGATCACCAGCTGGACCAGCGCCAGCACCGACACCGCGGCCATCCCGATGAAGTGCCAGTCCTTGGTCGGCTGGTCCCGGTACGCGGCCCAGCCGCACCAGGCGGCCAGCAGCAGCGCGGCGACGCCGGTCACCAGCGTCAGGGAATCAAACATGCGGCGAGCCTATTACGGCCCAAAAGGCCTGATGCGGCCGCCCCCGCCCGGCACCGTAGGGTCGAAGCCATGAAGATCCATGCCGAAGCCCTCCTGTTCGACAACGACGGAACCCTCGTCTCCTCCCTCGAATCCGTCCACCGCTGCTGGACGCGCTGGGCCGAGGAGTTCGGCATCACCCCCGAGGCCTTCGCGCAGGTCGAACTGCACGGGCGTCCGGCCGTCGAGATAGCCGCCGAACTGCTTCCCGCCGACGTGGTGCCGCAGGCTCTCGCACGGATCGAGCAGCTGGAGGTGGAGGACGTGCCGAACGGGGGCGTCCATCTGCTCCCCGGGACCAGGGACCTCCTCGACTCGCTCCCGGCGCACCGCTGGGCCGTCGTCACCTCCGCCACCCGCCGGCTCGCCGAGGCCCGTCTCGAAGCCGTCGGCATCCTCCCCAAGACACTGATCGCCGCCGACGACGTCACCCGCGGCAAGCCCGACCCCGAGCCCTACCTGCTCGCCGCCAGGGAGCTCGGTGTCGACCCGGCCCGCTGTGTCGTCTTCGAGGACGCCCCCGCCGGCCTGCGGGCAGGACGCGCCGCCGGAATGACCACCGTGGCGTTGACCACAACCCACGCGTCTCACGAACTGGACGCCGACCTAGTGGTCGAGAACCTGTCGGCCCTGTCCGCGCTGGTCACGTCCGGTGGTGTGGAGATCGCCCGGCGCCCCTGACCTGTCCGCCGCTGTCCAGAATGCGGACAGCGGCGCTTTGTCAGGACCGTACTTCTGCTTTACTGATCGCATGACCACGACGAGCTGCCGCACCCTTGCGACCGAGGCGACCCTGACGCCCGGTGCTCGTTGTATGTGTCGAATGCGCGCCTGTTAGAGGGCCCCCGCACCACCCCTGTGAGCCTCGCGCCCCGAAGCGAGCCGCCCCGGCACGTCCGTACGCCGTGAACATCCCGTACGTGACCCCTGTGCCCGCGCACGACGTCCTCCCGTACCAGGGCACACCCACGCCCTGCGCTACTCGACAGTGATGGAAACCCAGTGATCACGACATCAGGCCTCACGAAGGTCTACCGCTCGCGCGGCCGTGAGGTCACCGCCCTGGACGGCGTCGACCTCCATGTCCGCGAAGGCGAGGTGTACGGCGTCATCGGCCAGTCCGGCGCCGGCAAGTCCTCGCTCATCCGCTGCGTCAACCTGCTGGAGCGCCCCACCGCCGGCACCGTGACCGTCGCCGGACAGGACCTCACCGCCCTCGCCGGGCGCGGACCGCGCGCCGGCCGGGAACTGCGGCAGGCGCGCAGCCGGATCGGCATGGTCTTCCAGCACTTCAACCTGCTCTCCACCCGGACCGTCCAGGACAACGTCGAGCTGCCGCTCGAGATCCTCGGCACCTCCGGAAAGGAGCGCTCCCGCAAGGCACTCGAACTGCTGGACCTGGTAGGGCTCGCCGACCAGGCCAAGGCGTACCCCGCCCAGCTCTCCGGCGGCCAGAAGCAGCGCGTCGGCATCGCCCGCGCCCTCGCCGGCGACCCCAAGGTGCTGCTGTCCGACGAGGCGACCAGCGCGCTCGACCCGGAGACCACCCGCTCGATCCTCCAGCTGCTGCGCGACCTGAACCGGCAGCTCGGGCTCACCGTGCTGCTCATCACCCACGAGATGGACGTCGTGAAGTCGATCTGCGACTCGGCCGCCCTGATGGAGAACGGACGCATCGTCGAGTCCGGGACGGTGAGCGAACTGCTCGCCACCCCCGGCTCCGAACTCGCCTCCGCGCTCTTCCCCGTCGGCGGCGAGGCGACCGGCGAGGACCGGACCGTCCTCGACGTCACCTTCCAGGGCGAGGCGGCCACCCAGCCCGTCATCTCCCAGCTGTCCCGCACCTACAACATCGACATCTCGATCCTCGGCGCGGCCATCGACACCGTCGGCGGGCTCCAGGTCGGCCGGATGCGCATCGAACTGCCCGGCCGCTACGAGGACAACGTCGTACCGGTCGGCTTCCTGCGGGAAAAGGGCCTCCAGATCGACGTCGTCGGTGAGTCCCAGCCGGTGAAGGAAGGTGCCAAGTGACCTGGTCCGAGATGCAGCCCCTGCTGGAGCAGGCGTGTTGGGACACCCTGTACATGGTCGGCTGGTCCACGGTCATCGCCGTCGTGGGCGGCCTTCCGCTCGGTGTGCTCCTCGTCCTCACCGACCGGGGCGGACTCCTCCAGAACGTCGTCGCGAACAAGGTGATCGGGCAGGTCGTGAACGTCGCCCGCTCGATGCCGTTCATCATCCTGATGGTCGCGCTCATGGGCTTCACCCGCTCGATCACCGGGACGACCATCGGCCGCGAGGCCGCCATCGTGCCGCTCGCCATCGGCGCCATCCCGTTCTTCGCACGCCTCGTCGAGACGGCTGTCCGCGAAGTGGACGGCGGACTCGTCGAGGCCGTGCAGTCGATGGGCGGCAACACCTGGACCATCGTCCGCAAGGTCCTCGTCCCGGAGGCGCTGCCCTCGCTGATCGCCAGCACCACCACCACGATCGTCGCGCTGATCGGCTACTCCGCGATGGCCGGCACGGTCGGCGCCGGCGGCCTCGGCGACATCGCCATCCGCTACGGCTACCAGCGCTTCGAGACCCAGCTCATGTGGATCACGGTCGCGATCCTCGCCGTCGTCATCTCGATCATCCAGTTCGCCGGCGACTACGCGGCCCGCTCGCTGCACCGCCGGGGCGGACGCTCCGGTCCGGCGCCGAAGCTGCGGCTCCTGAAGGCCGCCACGGCGGACACCAAGACCGTCTGAGGCAACCCCTGTTCGTCCCGTGCACCCCATCACGGGATCGCTGCACCCAAAAGGAAAGGCACTTTTCGTGCGTAACACCGTAAAGCTCACCACCGCCGCGCTCGCCGCCGGAGCCCTCGCCTTCGGGCTCAGCGCCTGCGGTTCGTCCGGCTCGGGCTCCGCCTCGGACACCAGCGGTCCCCTCGTCGTCGCCGCCAGCCCCACCCCGCACGCCGAGATCCTGAACTACGTCAAGGAGAACCTGGCGAAGAAGGCGGGCCTCGACCTGGAGGTCAAGGAGTTCACGGACTACGTGACCCCCAACACGGCCACCGAGGACGGCTCGGTCGACGCCAACTACTTCCAGAACCAGCCGTACCTCGACGACTTCAACAAGAAGCGCGGCACCCACATCGTGCCCGTCGTCACGGTCCACCTGGAGCCGCTCGGCCTCTACTCCCACAAGGTCAAGAGCGCCGACGCCCTCAAGAGCGGCGCGACGGTCGCCGTCCCCAACGACAGCGTGAACGAGGCCCGTGCCCTCAAGCTGCTCGCCGCGAACGGCCTGATCACCCTCAAGGACGGCGTGGGCAACGAGGCCACCCCCTCCGACATCACCAAGAACCCGAAGAACCTCAAGTTCAAGGAGCTGGAGGCGGCCCAGACCCCGCGCTCCCTGGACGACGTGGACGCCGCTGTCGTCAACGGCAACTACGCCATCGAGGCCGACCTCAAGCCCGCCAAGGACGCCCTGGTCCTGGAGTCCGCGAAGAACAACCCCTACGGCAACTTCCTCGCGGTGAAGGAGGGCAACGAGAGCGACCCGCGCGTGAAGAAGCTCGCCGAGCTGCTCACCTCGCCCGAGGTCAAGAAGTTCATCCAGGACAAGTACGCCGGTTCGGTCATCGCGTCCTTCTGACCGCCTCCGGGCTGCCCGGCGCGTATACGACGTATCGCCACGCACGGGGTCCACTCGCTCACCATGTGTGGACCCCGTGATGCGGTGCGGTGCTTTCATGCTGCATGCTGGGCAGTTCAGCAGGCACTGAGGCAGACACTGAGGCAAGCCCCGAGGTTTCCGACGGTTACGGAGCGGCGCATGACAGGCACCTTCCCCAACATCTCCATCAGCACGGAGCGGTTGGTGCTGCGCCCCCTCGACGAGGACGACGTGCCCGCGCTGGCCGAGATGATGAACGACGAGCAGGTCGGGGCCTGGACCGACGTCCCGCAGCCCTACTCCGAGGAGCAGGCGCGCGGCTGGATCACCCGGTACGCGCCCGCCGAGCGGGAGTCCGGCCGCGGACTCGACCTCGCCGTCACCGAGTTCCTCACCCAGCGCCTGGTCGGCATCGTCCAGCTCACCAAGACCGACTGGCACGTCCGCTCCACCGAGCTGTCGTACATCGTCGCCCCCTGGGCCCGCGGCGAGGGCTACGCCTCCGAGGCCGCGCTCGCCACCGCCCAGTGGCTGTTCACCGACCAGAAGTTCGAGCGCATCGAGCTGCGCACGGCGGCCGACAACACCGCCTCCCAGCAGGTCGCCCAGAAGATCGGCTGTATCAGCGAGGGCGTCCTGCGCGGCGCCTGCATAGCGCACGTCCGCGCCGAGGACGGCACCTGGAGCGACGTCCGCACCGACTTCATCGTGTGGAGCCTGCTGCCCGAGGACCTCGACGGCGCGGGCGAGCAGATGGCCGACGCGGACGGCTTCACGCCCTATTCGGACTGGAACTGACCGAGTTCGGCGAAAGCGCTTCCCCGTCCGACGGGGTAACCTCCCGACGAACACCTGCGCATATTCCTGGAGACTGAGACACGATGGCCGACCGGGTCACGGTGATCGGCTGGGACGGCTCGCCGCTGACCGCCGCGGCACGCTCCGCCCTCGGCGCGGCCACCCTCGTGGCGGGCGCCGCCCACCACCTGGCACTTCCCGAGGTGCCGCCCACCGCCGAACGCATCCGTCTCGGCAGCGTCGCCCTCGCCGCCCGCCGCATCACCGGCCACCGCGGCACCGCGGTCGTGCTCGCCGACGGCGACCCCGGCTTCTTCGGCGTCGTACGGACCCTGCGCGCACCCGAGTTCGGCCTGGAGGTCGAGGTCGTCCCCGGCGTCTCCTCGGTCGCCGCCGCCTTCGCCCGCGCCGGAATGCCCTGGGACGACGCCCAGGTGGTCGTCGCACACCGCCGCACCCTGCGCCGCGCGGTGAACGTGTGCCGGGCCCACACCAAGGTCGCCGTTTTCACCTCACCCGGAGCCGGCCCCGCCGAGCTCGGCCTGCTGATGGAGGGCGTCCACCGCACCTTCGTCATCTGCGAGGAACTCGGCACCGACCGCGAACAGGTCACCGTCGTCACCTCCGACAAGGCCGCCGACCACACCTGGCGCGACCCGAACATCGTCATCGTCATCGGCGGCACGGCCTCCGTGACACCGGACGGCGGCTGGATCGCCGGCCGCGACCCGGCCGCCGCACCGCGCGGCTGGACCCTGCCCGCCGAGTCCTACGGCGGCCTCATGGGCGAAGGCGAACTGGAACCGCTCCGCGCGGCCCAACTCGCCCGGCTCGGACCGCGCGTCGGCGACCTGGTGTGGGACATCGGCTGCGGCAGCGGCGCCTTCGCCACGGAGGCCGCCCGGGCAGGGGCCGCCGTCATCGCCGTCGACCGCGACCTCAGGGCCTGCGAACGCACCGAGGCCAACGCCCGGGCCTTCGGGCTCCAGGTCCAGATCGTCGCCGGCACCGCCCCGCACGTCCTGGAGAACCTCCCCGAACCGGACGTCGTCCGCGTCGGCGGCGGGGGAGTGGCCGTGGTCTCCGCGGTCGCCGACCGCCGCCCGCAGCGGATCGTCGCCCACGCGGCCACCCGCGACGAGGCCGAACTCGTCGGCCGGGACCTCACCGAACACGGCTACCGCGTCGAGTGCGCCCTCCTCCAGTCCGTCGAACTCGACACCAGGGCCTGGACGGAGACGGAGCGGAGCGTCGCGTTCCTGCTGAGCGGGGTCCTTCCCGACCGTACGGTCTGACCCGGTTCGCCGTCCCCGTGATCCTGTTGTCGTACTGCGCGCGGTAGGCTGGCCGACTGTTGTACCGCAGCAAGTGGCCCGGCATTCGTTCGTCAATGTCCGGAAAGCGCGCCCGTTTTGGGGTGGGTGCGGTACGGCACAACCGGAGGACGCGCAACGTGGCGCAGTCCACAGCGGGTCGTCGCGGATCAAGCTGTCGCGACGGGGGAACGGCCGGGACAATGCCAGTTAATGGCTTTGTCGTCTTTCTCGGCGGGCCGTTCGTGCCGCTGGGCACGCACGCTCGTTCTTCACTGCGGGGGCGGTCGGTGCGCCGTCCCCGGTGAGCTGGTCGTAGAAGCACTAACCGATGGGCGAGGGGTACGCATGACCGACACCGGCCAGGTTCCGGGCGAGGGACTGCCGGAGAACGCAGGCATGGTGGAACAGCCGGGCGTCCCGGGTGCGTACACCTACCTCTCCGAGACCCCCGCCGAGGACGAAGACCTGTTGCTGCTGCCGGGCGCCCAGAGCCCCTGGGGCAACGAGGTCGCCCCGCCCGCGCCGGAACCGGTCGTCGAGACCCTCCACGAACCGGGACCGCACGAGATGGCAGGCCGCGACAGCGGGGCGCACGACCTCAGCGCCGTCCGCACCCCCCAGCCGCAGGCCCCCACGGTGCCGATCCCGCCCATCACCCCCCGTCGGCCGCTGCACCTCGGCCCGCCGATCCCCGACTCCTCCGCGAGCCCGGTCCGTTCCCTCGCCGACCGCGGCCCCGCGGGCGCGCCGGTACGGCAGCCCGTCACGGCCGGTCCCGAGTACTTCGACGCCCCCCAGCCGCAGGGCGCGGTCCCGTGGGGCGCGCCGACGGCCGTCCAGACGCCGGTGAGCGCGGTGGCCCCGGCTGCCGAAACGGTCATTCCGGCGCCGGCTCCCGTCGCGGAGCCGGTGGGCGCGGCACAGGCGGCCGTGGCCCGGCTGGCGTCCGAGGCGGGCGCCGTCGGGTACGCGCCGCAGGAGCAGGCTCCCGTGCCCGCCGTCCCGGAAGCCGTGCACGAGGCGGCCCCCGAGCCGCTGCCGGGCCCGGAGACGGGCGCGGTGGCCGACCTGGGCCCGGACGGGGAGCAGGCCGTGAGCGCCGAGGCAGCGCCGGTCGCGGCCGAGGAGCCGGACCCGGGGCAGACGCCGGGTGACGGCGATCTGCCCGAGGCGGTTCCGGCCGCGGAGGGCGATGCGGCCGACGCCGGGCAGGTGCCCGGCAGCCAGGACGTCCCCGTCACCGACCCGGCCGCGGTCGGCGGACCCGTGCCCGACGAGGAGCCGGAGCAGGTCCCGGGTGCCGAGCCGGTGGCCGAGGATGCGCAGGTGGGCGAGGTCGCCGAACCCGCACCCGAGGCCCCGTCCGTCGTGCCGGACGGAGAGACCCCGGCGGCGGAGCCGGAGACGGCCCCGCAGGCTGTTGCACCGGAGGCCGACGCCGCACCGGAGGCTCCCGAGGTGCCGGAAGAGGTCGGCGCCACAGTCGGCGCCCCCGAGGAAGCCGACGCTGTCGCTGAAGCAGTCGTTCCAGAAACAGTTGCTGTGGAGGAGCCCGCTGTCCCTCCGGTCGCCGAGGTCGCCTACGAAGTCACCGCGACCCCGGAAGCGGACGCCGTCCAGGAAGCCGCCCCGGAAACGCCCCAGGCCCCGGAAGCCGACGCCCCCCAGGAGCCCGTGACCGCCCCCGAGCCCGCCCTTCTCGCAGAGGAAGCCCTCACGGCACCCGAGGCAACCGCTCCGGAAGCAATGGATCCTGAAGCGGCCGCTCCTGAAGCAACCGCACCGGAGGCGCCGGCTCTGGAAACCCCGCTCCCCGCCGAGGACGCCGAAGACACGGCACCCGCGGTCACCCCCGAGCCCACGGAGACCGAGCCCACCGCCCAGCCGGCGGACCCCGCGGCACCGGTCGAGATCGCTCCTCCCGCCGAGGAACCGTCCTTCGTGGAGCCGCTGCCCGAGCCGCTTCCCGAGCCCGCTCACGCGAGCCACTACGACGCTCCGGAGCCGACCGTGGCCCCGGAGAGCGCCCCGCAGGGCCCGCAGCCCGCCCCCCAGCCGCTTCTGGCCGAGGTCGCCGACACGCAGGGTCAGTTCGCGGTGCCCGGCGGCGCAGAGGTTCCCGGAGTCCTGCCCAGCGCGGTTCCCATGGAGCCCCACCCGGGCCAGCCGCTCGGCGAGTTCGTGGCGGTGGACGGTTCGGTGCCCACCACCCCGCACCTCGCGCCGACCCCGCCCCACCCCCTGACGCTCCCCGCGGAGCAGTCCGTGGTCCCGGGCCCGCGGGAGGCGGACGGCGACGCCGGACTCGTACAGCAGGCGGACGACCTGGACACCAGGGCGGCCGAGCAGGAGGACCAGGAAGCACCGGAAGTGAGCACGGCCCCCGTGGCAGAAGCACGCCGGTCCACGGGTCCCGCCGCGCCCGCCTACGACGACGCCGAGCGCGAGGCCGTGCTCAAAGTCATGCGGGAGCGCCGGGACATCCGCAACGGCTTCCGCAGCGACCCGATCCCGCACGAGGTGCTGCTCCGCGTCCTGGAGGCCGCCCACACCGCGCCCTCCGTGGGCCACTCGCAGCCCTGGGACTTCGTCGTCATCCGCTCCGCCGAGACGCGCGGCGCGATGCACGAACTGGCCCAGCGCCAGCGCGACGCGTACGCCAGGTCGCTGCCCAAGGGCCGGGCCAAGCAGTTCAAGGAACTGAAGATCGAGGCCATCCTCGACACCCCGGTGAACATCGTCGTCACCGCCGACCCCACCCGCGGCGGCCGCCACACCCTCGGCCGGCACACCCAGCCGCAGATGGCCCCGTACTCCGCCGCCCTCGCCGTCGAGAACCTCTGGCTCGCCGCCCGCGCCGAGGGCCTCGGGGTCGGCTGGGTCAGCTTCTTCGACGAGCGCGAGATGGTCCGCGCGCTGGGGCTCCCCGAGCACCTGGAGGTCATCGCGTACCTCTGCGTGGGCTACGTCGACGAGTTCCCGGACGAGCCCGAGCTGATGCAGGCCGGCTGGTCCAAGCGCCGCCCGCTGTCCTGGGTCGTGCACGAGGAGACGTACGGCCGCCGCGCCCTGCCCGGTGAGGAGCCGCACGACCTGCTCGGCGAGACCGTCGCGCAGATCCGCCCGCTGGACGCCAAGGCGCTCGGCGAGGCCTGGGAGCGGCAGAAGCGCATGACCAAGCCGGCCGGCGCGCTCGGCATGCTGGAGATCATCTCCGCGCAGCTGTCCGGGCTCTCGCGCCAGTGCCCGCCGCCGATCCCGGAGCCCGCGGCCGTCGCGATCTTCGCCGGCGACCACGGTGTGCACGCCCAGGGCGTCACCCCCTGGCCGCAGGAGGTGACGGCCCAGATGGTCGCCAACTTCCTCGGCGGCGGCGCGGTCTGCAACGCCTTCGCCGGCCAGGTGGGCGCCGAGGTCTGTGTCGTGGACGTCGGTGTCGCGGCCGAACTCCCGGCCACGCCCGGTCTGTTGCCCCGCAAGATCCGGGCCGGCACGTCCGACATGACCACCGGCCCCGCGATGACCCGCGAGGAGGCCAAGCAGGCCATCGAGGTGGGCATCGAGACGGCCCGCGACCTGGTCGCGGCGGGCAACAAGGCCCTGCTCACCGGTGAGATGGGCATCGCGAACACCACCGCGTCCGCCGCCCTGATCTCCGTCTTCACCGGCACCGACCCCGCCGAGGTCACCGGCCGCGGCACCGGCATCAACGACGAGACGCTGGCCCGCAAGACCGAGGTCGTGCGGCGCGCGATCGAGGTCCACCAGCCGGACCCCGCCGACCCGATCGGCGTCCTCGCGGCCATCGGCGGCTTCGAGCACGCGGCCATGGTCGGCCTGCTGCTCGGCGGTGCCTCGCTGCGCACCCCGGTCATCCTCGACGGCGTCAGCGCCGGCGCCGCCGCCCTGGTCGCCCGCGCCATCGCCCCGGAGGTCCTCGCGGCCTGCATCGCGGGCCACCGCAGCGCGGAACCCGGCCATGTCGCCGCCCTGAACAAGCTCGGCCTGCGCCCCCTGGTCGACCTCGACCTGCGCCTGGGCGAGGGCACGGGCGCGCTCCTGGCCCTGCCGCTGGTCCAGAGCACGGCCCGGGCCATGCACGAGGTGGCGACGTTCGACTCGGCGGGGGTCACCGAGAAGTAGCTCCGGAACCGGGGTGGGGTACGCGTTCCTGCGTGCACCCCACCCCGGCCGTACGCTGAACCCGACTCTAAAATCTGCACGTCAGGGCTGCTCCAGCGCCGTAGCACCCATCGCCTTTGCCAGGACGAGGAGCCGCACCTCATGGCCGAACACCCCGCCTACCCCGTAGGCCTCCGCCTCACCGGCCGCAAGGTCGTCGTCCTCGGCGGCGGCCAGGTGGCCCAGCGCCGCCTCCCGGCCCTGATCGCGGCCGGCGCGGAGGTCCTGCTCGTGTCCCCCGCGGCGACTCCCTCCGTGGAGGCGATGGCGGACACGGGCGAGATCACCTGGGAGCGTCGGCCGTACCGGGAAGGCGACCTGGAAGACGCCTGGTACGCCCTGATCGCCACCAGCGACCCCGAGGCGAACAGCCGTGCCTCCGCCGAGGGGGAGCGGCACCGCGTCTGGTGCGTCCGCTCCGACGACGCCGACGCCGCCACCGCCTGGACCCCGGCGACCGGCCACAGCGAAGGCGTCACGGTCGCCGTGCTCACGACGAACGCCAAGGGCCGCGACCCCCGTCACACCGCGGCCGTCCGGGACGCCGTGGTCGAGGGCCTGCGCGACGGCACCCTCGTCGCCCCCCACTACCGCACCCGCACCCCCGGCGTCGCCCTCGTCGGCGGCGGCCCTGGCGACCCGGACCTCATCACGGTCCGCGGCCGCCGCCTGCTCGCCGAGGCCGACGTCGTGATCGCCGACCGCCTCGGCCCCCGGGACCTCCTCGCCGAACTCCCCCCGCACGTCGAGGTGATCGACGCGGCGAAGATCCCCTACGGCCGTTTCATGGCCCAGGAGGCCATCAACAACGCCCTGATCGAGCACGCCAAGCAGGGCAAGTCGGTCGTACGGCTCAAGGGCGGCGACCCCTATGTCTTCGGCCGGGGCATGGAGGAGCTGCACGCCCTCGCCGAGGCCGGCATCCCCTGCACCGTCGTGCCCGGCATCTCCAGCTCCATCTCGGTCCCGGGCGCGGCCGGCATCCCGGTCACCCACCGCGGGGTCGCCCACGAGTTCACCGTGGTCAGCGGCCATGTCGCCCCCGACGACGAACGCTCCCTGATCGACTGGCCCGCGCTCGCCCGGCTCACCGGCACCCTGGTGATCCTGATGGGCGTCGACAAGATAGGCCGTATCGCCGAGACCCTGATGGCCCACGGCAAGTCGCCCCAGACCCCGGTCGCGCTGGTCCAGGAGGGCACGACCGCCGCCCAGCGCCGGGTCGACGCGACGCTGGCGACGGTCGCCGAGGTGGTCGTCGCCGAGGACGTGAAGCCCCCGGCCGTGATCGTGGTGGGCGAGGTCGTCGCCGTGGGGCCGAAGCCCTTGACGTAACCCGGGGTAACACAACTCGTTCCCAGCCGTTGGCACCGCTCCCAGGACAAGGCAGTATCACCCTGTGGCCGATCTCATCACCGTCGATGACCCCGACGACCCGCGCCTCCACGACTACACGGGCCTGACCGACGTGGAACTGCGCCGCAAACGCGAACCCGCAGAGGGCCTGTTCATCGCCGAGGGCGAGAAGGTCATCCGCCGGGCCAAGGACGCGGGCTACGAGATGCGCTCCATGCTGCTCTCCGCCAAGTGGGTCGACGTCATGCGGGACGTCATCGACGAACTCCCCGCCCCCGTCTACGCCGTGAGCCCCGAACTCGCCGAACAGGTCACCGGCTACCACGTGCACCGCGGCGCGCTCGCCTCCATGCAGCGCAAACCCCTGCCCACGGCGGCCGAACTGCTCCAGACCGCCCGTCGCGTGGTGGTCATGGAGTCCGTCAACGACCACACCAACATCGGTGCGATCTTCCGCTCGGCGGCGGCCCTCGGCATGGACGCGGTCCTGCTCTCGCCGGACTGCGCGGACCCGCTGTACCGCCGTAGCGTCAAGGTCTCCATGGGTGCGGTCTTCTCCGTGCCCTACGCCCGTCTCGACACCTGGCCCAAGGGCCTGGACTCGGTCCGCGAGGCCGGCTTCACCCTCCTCGCCCTCACCCCGGACGCCAAGGCCAAGACCCTCGACGAGGCCGCCCCGCACAAGATGGACCGGGTCGCCCTGATGCTCGGCGCCGAGGGCGACGGCCTCACCACCCAGGCCCTGGTCGCCGCCGACGAATGGGTCCGCATCCCGATGGCCCACGGCGTCGACTCCCTCAACGTGGGCGCGGCGGCGGCTGTCGCCTTTTACGCGGTGGCCACGGGACGTCCGCAGGCCTGACCAAGGGCCACGGGGCCGTGCCCGGCCGTGCGTCCGGGTCAGTCCGTCGCGCCGCCGGCCGGCTCCGGGTCTGGCTGCGCCCCCGGCGGCGGCGCGTTCACCTGCCCCTGACCCTGCCGCTGCTCCCGTACGACACCGCTGTCGCCGCCGAGGCCACGGGACGGCCCCTCGCATCCCTGCGCCGCCGCGATGCCGAGCGCCACGAACAGGGTGACGACGACGAAGACGAACAACCGTTGGCGCAGGAGCCGGGGGTTGGCGGGCCGACGTCCGGTACCGGTGTTCCGCGGCGCGGGACGTCCGGTGCCGCTGCGGGGGGCGGGACGGCTGCCGCTGCCGGAACGGGTCGTGTTCCGCCCGGACGGAGTGGGCCGGGCCGCACCGGAACGAGACGCGGGCGCGCCGCTGCCGCGGACGGACCCGCTGCCGCCCCGGGACGGGACGCCACCGCGCGAGGGAGTGCCGCCGCGCGCCGGGCCGGAACCGCGCGACGGGCTGTCGCCGCGGCTGCCCTGCGTCCCCTGCGGTCCCTGCGGGCGGCGCTGCGCGGGCCGGTCGGTATAGGTGTCGGCGATCCGCCCGGTGGGCCGGTCCGCCTCGGCGGCACGGGGCGCGGGCGGGCGCAGGTCGGGCAGGCCCTGCGCCTCGCGCGCCGCGATCTCCTTGAGCCGCAGCGACAGTTGGAGGGTGCTCGGCCGCTCCTCGGGGTCCTTCGCCAGACAGGCGCGGATGAGCGGGGCGACCGCGTCGGGCACGCCGTGCAGCTGCGCCTCCTCGTGCACCACGCGGTACAGCATCACCTCGGAACTGCCGTGCCCGAAGGGCGAGTCACCCATCGACGCGTACGCCAGGGTCGCGCCGAGGGAGAAGACGTCCGTGGCCGGCGTCACCGCGGCGCCGCGCACCTGCTCCGGCGCGAGGAAGCCGGGCGAGCCGACGGCGGTCCCGACGTGGGTGAGGGTCGAGGCCCCGGTGGCCCAGGCGATACCGAAGTCGATGATCCGCGGGCCCTTGGGGGACAGCAGGATGTTCGACGGCTTGAGGTCGCGGTGCACCACCCCCGCCTCGTGCACGGCGACGAGCCCCTCGGAGAGGGCGGCCCCGATGGCGGCGACCTCGGCGGCGCCCAGCGCACCCTCGTCCACGACCTTGTCGTGCAGGGAGGGCCCGGGGACGTACTGGGTGGCGAACCAGGGACGGTCCGCCTCCAGGTCGGCCGCGACGAGCCGGGCCGTGCAGCCCCCGCGGATCCGCCGGGCGGCCGAGACCTCGCGCGCGAACCGCGACCGGAACTCCTGGTCCTCGGCCAGATCCGGCCGGATCACCTTCAACGCGACCCGCTGCCCCTTGCGGTCGGAGCCCAGGTAGACGACACCCATCCCGCCCGCGCCGAGCCGTCTGTGAAGCCTGAACGAGCCGACGACGCGCGGGTCCTCGCGCCTCAGGCGCATCATCGCCATGTTCATCCCCGCTGCCCGGTCCGTGTGACGAGCGACAGCTTACGTAGTGACGGGCCGCCGCGCGCAGAGGCCGCGCCCTCTCGTCCCGATGGATTGTCAGTGCCGGGTGGGAGAATTGAGAGGTGGTCAGGGAGCCGGAGGGCGGGCGGACTTCGGTTCGGATGTGATCCCAACCACCCGTCCAAGAAGGGGGATTGAACGCGTGAAGGGTGATCGCGTGGAGATAGTCGTGGACGCAGGGGACACGACACGTACCTACGAGGTGGTGGCGAGCAGGGCGGGCCGCCGGGTCGAGACCGCGGTACGACGAGGCGTAGTGGAAGTGAGCGAAGTCACTCGCAACGGCTCGGTGGTCCGGACGGCCCGTTTCATGGCGACGAGGGTGCTGGCGCTGGTCGAGCAGCCGGTGCCGCGGGAGGACGGCTCGGAGAAAGCGGCACAGAGCGGGCGACCCCTCCGGGAAGACCCGGAGTCCTAGGTCCTCGTCTCCACCCATGGGAGTACGTCACCGGTGACGGCTCATCCTCGGGGAGGCCCGGCAATCGGTACGAAGGCATGACGTGCCGCGGGGCCGTGACGCCTAGATTTGAAGTCAAGCGGCGGGTGCAGCACTCGTCCCCCGAGGTCAGACACCCGCCGCTGCCAACGACAACAGAACGGTCAGGAGAGGGACCATGGCTCTTACGGCACCGCGGACACTGTCCCGCACACGTCAGCCCCGCCGTACGGGCCGCCGTCACCCGCTGGTGGCGACGCTCATGGCCCTCCCGCTGGCGGTCCTGCTCCTCGTCGTCTTCGACGGCTGGGAGACAGTGGCCACACAGGCGTCGTCCGTGGGAGTGATGCTGGGGCGCTGAGCGGCGACCCCAGGCCCGGAAGAGCGGTCCGGGCGGGGACATCCACCCATGAAACCCCGTGGGGACGGGGGTGCGGCGGACGGCAAAATGCCGGCGCAGCTGGGGAGCTGCGCCGGCATTGCTTTTGCCTCCGGCGGTCGAGCCGGTTCTGCCTGCGGCCCGGTGGGGGCGGGCGCGCGCAGCTGCCGTCCCCGTCGTGGCGCAGGTCCCAGGGGCGCGGGGAACTGCGCGACCAGCCACGACGGACCTCAAGCCGCCCGTCAACCGAACCCGGCACCCTCACAGGCGCCCGGCCCAAGCCCAGCGCAGCGGGGGCGCGGGGAACTGCGCGACCAGCCACGACGGACCTCAAGCCGCCCGACAACCGAACCCGGCACCCCCACAGGCGCTCGGCCCAAGCCCAGCGCAGCGGAGCGGCACATACTGAGGCGCCAGACCCCCGCCGCCCAGGGAGCCGCTCCGTGACGCACCCCCTCCTCACCGAGCTCACTCTCAGAGTCAGAGCCGAGGCTCACTCGAGGGACCCCGCGACCTGCCCCTGCGGCGCAGCCACCCTCGCCGACCGCCCCGACGCCACCGTCGTCCGGCACGCCCGCACCGTCGCGAAGGCGCACGCTCCCGACACGGCCGCCGCCGACCTCGCGCACCGCCTCTCCGCGGCCGCTCACCTCCCCGGCATCCTCCTGCCCCCGCTCCAGGCGACGCACGTCGACCTGCACGGCCGACTCGTCACGTTCTGGCCGTACGGCGAACCCGTGGACCCGGAGGATCCCGACGCCGCCCCATGGGCACCCGCCGCCACCCTCCTCGCCCGGCTCCACCGCACCCCCGCCCCACCCGGCCTGCCCGCCATGCGGGGCCCGGCCAAGGCCGCCCTCGCCGTCGCCCGGCTGCTCGGCGCCGCCCGGCAGGACCGCCACCCCGCCCTCGCCCCCGTTCTCCGAGCCTGGTCCGCGCTGCCGTCCTGGGCACGGGGAGAGAGCCCCATGCGGGACACCACGACCCTCTGCCACGGCGACCTGCACCTCGGACAACTCGTGCGGCACCCCGCCTCGGACGGCCCCTGGCGTCTCATCGACGTCGACGATCTGGGCGTGGGGGAGCCCGCCTGGGACCTCGCCCGTCCCGCCGCCTGGTACGCCTGCGGCCTGCTGTCCCCCGAGGACTGGGACCTCTTCCTCGCCGCCTACCGCGCGGCCGGCGGACCGGCCGTACCGGCCGACGGCGACCCGTGGCCCGCCCTGGACGTGCCCGCCCGCGCCCTCACCGTGCAGACCGCGGCACGGGCCGTCGCCAAGGCGATCGACGCCGGCCGGCCGCTGGACGACGTGGAGCGGGCCGTCGTGGACGCCTGTGACCGGATGAGTTCGGTCCCGCCGGAGTTGGCTGACCGTTTCGCGAAGTAAGGTGCAACCGACCAGGGCTGGACGGAGTCTGTCCTGGGGAAATGCCAAGCAGGACCAACGGGCGAGGAGTTGAGCCGACGATGCAGTGTCCGAAGTGTCACGCACCGATGCACACCTACAACCGCAACGGTGTCCAGATCGAGCAGTGCAGCGGCTGCCGCGGGATCTTTCTCGACTACGGCGAGCTGGAGGCGCTGACCCGCCTGGAGGGGCAGTGGGGCGGTGGTCCCGCCGTTCCGCCGCCGCCGGCCGCTCCGCAGTACCCGGCCCAGCCCGGCGCCCCGGCCTGGGGTGCCCCGCAGCACGGCGGCGGTCACTACGGCGGCCACGGCGGTCATCACGGCGGCCACCACCGCAACCGCGGCTTCGGCCACATGCTGTTCTCCAGCTGACCGGTACCGGTCGGCAGAGACGAAGAAGCCCCCGGCCGCAGGGCCGGGGGCTTCGGTGTGTGCGCGATACTGGGATTGAACCAGTGACCTCTTCCGTGTCAGGGAAGCGCTCTCCCGCTGAGCTAATCGCGCGGGTCAGACCTTCGACGATCCGTCGAAGATCCAGTGGACGATACTGGGATTGAACCAGTGACCTCTTCCGTGTCAGGGAAGCGCTCTCCCGCTGAGCTAATCGCGCGGGTCAGACCTTCGACGATCCGTCGAAGATCCAGTGGACGATACTGGGATTGAACCAGTGACCTCTTCCGTGTCAGGGAAGCGCTCTCCCGCTGAGCTAATCGTCCGTGGAGGTGGAGACGGGATTTGAACCCGTGTAGACGGCTTTGCAGGCCGTTGCCTCGCCTCTCGGCCACTCCACCAGGAGTGTTGGGGGTCGGGATGATCCCCTTGCTCTTCCGAGCGAACGACGAGGTTCGAACTCGCGACCTCAACCTTGGCAAGGTTGCGCTCTACCAACTGAGCTACGTTCGCCTGTCCTTCCGATCCGCTTGCGCGGCTCGGCGACGTGTTGAACTCTAGCGGATTCCGGGGCCAGTACAAAAACGCGTTTGCGCAGCGTGCTGCGGTGCGCATGTCGACGTGTGCGGTCAGGGCGCCCTGAACGACATGGCCAGGTCACCTGCGGGACACCCGCCATAGACTCGTCCACGTGCTCGACCTCGCTCCTCTCGCCCGCTTCGGCGACCGCCTCGCCACCGGCCTCCTCGATGTCACCAGCGACCCCGCGGCGCTGGACTCCGCCGGTTTCTGGGCCGTCGCCGCCGATTTCGAGGGCGGTCTGACCTGCGCCCGCTTCGCCGACGTACGCCGGGAACCGGTGCCCGCTCCGGTGCCGGGAGAATGGCGGGGGCCGACGGCCGGTGACTGGACGTCGTCCCTCGATCGCGCCGCGTACATGGAGGGCGTACGGCGGATTCGCGCGCACATCGCGACCGGCGAGGTCTACCAGGCCAACCTCTGCCGTGTCCTGAGCGCGCCGCTCGCGCCCGGCGCCGACGTGGACGCGCTGACCGCACTGCTCGCCCGGGGCAACCCGGCGCCGTACGCAGGAACGATTCGGTTGCCCGGGCACGGGGTGGAGATCGCCACCGCGTCCCCCGAGCTGTTCCTGCGCCGGGAGGGGCGGGTCGTGGAGTCGGGGCCGATCAAGGGGACCGGCCGGACCGAGGACGACCTGCTGGCCAAGGACTACGCCGAGAACGTGATGATCGTGGACCTGGTCCGCAACGACCTGGGACGGGTGTGCGCCACCGGCAGCGTCACCGTCCCCGACCTGTGTGCCGTCGAGAAGCATCCGGGCCTGGTCCATCTCGTGTCGACCGTGCGGGGCGAGCTGCGCGAGGGAGCCGGCTGGGCCGAGCTGCTCGACGCGGCCTTTCCTCCCGGTTCGGTCACCGGCGCGCCCAAGTCCAGTGCGCTGCGGATCATCGACGCCCTGGAGGCCGCGCCCCGGGGGCCGTACTGCGGGGGGATCGGGTGGGTCGACGCCGACCGGGGCACCGCGGAGCTGGCCGTCGGCATACGTACCTTCTGGATCGACCGCGCCGAAGGGGCGCTGCGCTTCGGGACCGGCGCCGGGATCACCTGGGGCTCCGACCCCGAGGGGGAGTGGCGGGAGACCGAACTGAAGGCGGCCCGGCTGCTCGCGGTAGCGTCGGGGGCGTACGAGGCGAGTGGAGGGACCCTGACGTGAAGATCTGGCTCGACGGCGGGCTTCAGGACATCGAGACCGCCCGCGTCTCGGTCTTCGACCACGGGCTGACCGTGGGCGACGGCATCTTCGAGACCGTGAAGGCGGTGGACGGCCGGCTCTTCGCGCTCACCCGGCATCTCGACCGGCTGACCCTGTCGGCACGCGGTCTCGGGCTGCCAGATCCCGACCACGACGAGGTGCGCCGCGCCTGCGCCGCCGTGCTCGAGGCCAATCCGATGCCGCTGGGCCGGCTGCGCATCACCTACACCGGCGGCCACGGTCCGCTCGGCTCCGACCGGGGGGAGCACGGACCGACTCTCGTGGTCGCGCTCGGCGAGTCCACCCCGCGGCCCGACTCCACGGCCGTGATCACCGTCCCGTGGACCCGCAACGAGCGCGGCGCCCTCACCGGCCTCAAGACCACGTCGTACGCCGAGAACGTCGTCGCGCTCGCCCGCGCGCGTGCCGACGGTGCCTCCGAGGCGCTGTTCGCCAACACCGTCGGGCAGTTGTGCGAGGGCACCGGGTCGAACGTGTTCGTGGTGCTCGACGGCGAGATCCACACCCCGCCGCTCGCCTCCGGCTGTCTGGCGGGCATCACGCGCGCGTTGACCGTCGAATGGACCGGGGCCAGGGAGGCCGAGCTGCCGCTGGACGTCCTGGAGCGGGCCGACGAGGTCTTCCTCACGTCGACCCTGCGGGACGTCCAGGCCGTGCACCGCGTCGACGCGCGCGAACTGCCGGGCGCGCCGGGGCCGGTGACCGCGAAGGCCATGCGGATCTTCGACGAGCGGGCCGGGGACGACCTCGATCCGTGAGCGGCCGTACCGTGACAGGCCCGTACCCGTGAGAGCCCCTACCCGTAAGAGGCCGTAAAGGGCCGCGATATTGAGCTGCCCCGGCGTCCGTCAGCGGGTAGAACTCCGTTGATGACCACCACCCTGCGGCCGACCGAGCCGCTTCAGCGCGGTGCCGACGGGGCGCTGTCCCGCCACTACACGGTGTGCGTGAACAGCCGTCCCGTCGGAGCGATACATCTCGCGACCCACCCCTCCTTCGGGCGGACCGTCGCCCAGATCAAGGACCTGCGCATCGAGGAGCCGGACCGCGGACGCGGCCGGGGCGCGGTCGCCGCGCTCGCCGCCGAGGAGGTGGCACGAGGCTGGGGCTGCGGGCAGCTGGAGATCCGGGTCCCGGCCGACGCCGCTCCCGCGCTGCGGCTCGCCACCGCGCTCGGCTACGTCCACCGCAACCGCGGCATGGAGAAACGGCTCGGCCCCACCGCGCCCGAACTGCCCGCAGGCAGCCGCAGCAGGCCCATGACGCAGGCCGAGTTCGGCCCGTGGGCGGAGCGCGGCATCGAGGAGTACGCCCGGGACTGGAGCGAGCGAGGGGTGCCCGAGGCCGAGGCGAAGGAGAGGTCGCGCAAGGACCACCACCAGCTCGTCACGCGCGGCCTGGCGACCGACGAGGCCCTGTACAGCATCCTGGAGCACGACGGCGTCCGGGTCGGGTTCCTGTGGGTGGAGTTCATCGGCGAGAAGGCGTTCGTCTACGACGTCGAGGCCGAGGAGCCCTTCCGCGGCCGCGGGCACGGCCGTTCCCTGATGCTGCTGGCCGAGGGCCAGGCGATCGCCTCCGGGCGGCGGGTCCTCGGCCTGAACGTCTTCGCGGGCAACACCCCGGCCGAGCGGCTGTACGAGTCCCTCGGATACGAGACGGTCGGCTACTCGATGTACAAGAGCCTTGTCTGACCGGGAGAGCCTGCGCCGAGGCGGATTCAGTCCTGGCCGGCGAGCAGCCGGTCGGCGATCTCCTCGATCCGCTCGCGCAGGCCGTCCTGGCTCTTGCCGCCGTCGAGACGCTCGCCGCCGATGACGTACGTCGGGGTGCCGGTCACGCCGATCGCCTTGCCCTCGGCCTGGTCGGCGTCCACGATCAGGATGTGCCGGCCGTCGATCAGCGCGGTGTCGAACTCCTCGGCGTCCATCCCCAGTTCACGGGCGATCTCGACCAGGAAGGGTTCTCCCCGACGGTCCAGCTCCTCGACCCGCCCGAGCACGGCCTCGGTGTACTCCCAGCCCTTGCCCTGCTCCAGCGCCTCCTCGGCGGCCTGGGCGGCGGCGAAGGAGTGCTTGTGCTTCTCCAGCGGGAAGTGCCGCAGCCGCAGTTCCAGACGGTCGCCGTAACGGGCCCGCAGGGCGCGCAGGTCGTCCAGGGCGCTGCGGCCGTCGGGGCACTGCAGCTCGCACCACACGTCGAGCACGGGTGCGGCGGGGGAGAGGTCGCTCATGCCCCCAGTCTCCCAGCTCCGCGCCACCGCCCCGAATCGCCCCCGGTCACGCCCCCCGTGCCGGGTCGCCGTAATCCTCCGGAGCCGTCCGCCTCCTCGCTACGGCCCGGACCGGCACCCTGGGAGGAGGCGACCCGGAGATGTCCCTGATGTCCTGCCGGAGGATGGCTCGGCGGGGGCCGGGAGGTGCAGGATGGACAGTGACGAAGTGGCACACAGACTGCCGAACCCTGCCTGGAGGACCGGATGATTGCCGAGACCGTCTGTTCCGCAGTCGCCGCGGCCGGCCTGGGCATCGCGGCGGTCACCGCGTACCGCAAGCGCTTCCTCGCGGCCACCCGTATCGCCGCCTACTCCCTCGTCCCGCTCGGCCTGGTGATGACCGGGGTGGTCGACTGGCTCGCCGACACCGCGTTCAGCCCGACCGCGTGGGCGGGCTTCGGCGTGCTCGGCCTGTCATGGGTGCTCTTCTCGACCACGCGCGCGGTGGAGCGCCGCAGGGGTGGCACCCGCAAGGAGCGCAGGGCGGCCCGGGGTGCCCGGTCCCAGGAGGCGGTGGCCCCCACCGCCTCGGCGCCCTCGCTCGGTCCCGCCGCTCGCACCCAGGCCGCCCGTCCCGCGAACAAGCCGCAGGCCAGCCAGAGGCCCACGGACGACTTCAGCGACATCGAGGCCATCCTCAAGAAGCACGGCATATGACGTCCGCCGTGCGGACGGAAACGTTCGCAGGGGGATCCGGGCCCGTCCGTAAGTGATCACGAACCGAAACGGACATCACGGAATCCGGCGAACTCCCGCCTATTCCGGGCGTGTTGATCGCGTCGGGGGTGTCGGCTGCGTCATCATCGCGGCGAGATGCTGGATACGACACAGAGCGACGCCGCGCCGCCTCAGGACGAGCCGCGTGGATGCCTTTTCGCCCTTTCCCAGCCACCGCTGATGATCTTCCTTGCGGTGATCGGGTGTCTGCTGCTCATGGCTGCGCTGCACGACCTGCTGCTGCTCTGAGCCGTACCCGTGGTCCCCGGCGCCACCCGCCGGGGACCACGTCGCATCCGCCCGGGCCTCAGCCTGCGGCCTCCTTGCGGCGCGCCCGGTACGCGGCCACATGCAGACGGTTTCCGCAGGTCCGGCTGTCGCAGTAGCGCCGCGAGCGGTTGCGGGACAGATCGACGAAGGCGCGCCGGCAGTCCGGTGCCTCGCAGCGCCGCAGCCGTTCCTGTTCACCGGCGACCACGAAGAACGCCAGGGCCATCCCGCAGTCGGCCGCCAGGTGATCGGCGACCGAGGCGCCGGGGGCGAAGTAGTGCACATGCCAGTCGTAGCCGTCGTGGTCGGTGAGCCGGGGCGTGGTGCCCGCGGCGGCGACGAGGTCGTTGATGAGGTTCGCGGCGGCCCGGGCGTCCGGCGCGGCGAAGACGGAGGCGAACCGTCCGCGGATCTTGCGCACCGCCGACAGGTCGAACTCCGAGAGCACCCCGACATCACTGATGTCGTGGTTTCGTACGAAATCCTCCAGCGCCGCGACATCGGGCAGCGCCTCCGGCGCCGCGTCGTCCTCCGGTGCGGTGTTCACCAGATCGACCACGGTGTCGAGGGCGCACCGGGTGTCGTGGGTGATCAGCACGATTCGCTCCCTGGCCTGGGGGTCGGGCGGACGCCCGCCGATGCTGGCCGATGGTAACGGCTCGCAGGGCCCCGGTGGCGGGCCGCACGACAGGCGCCGTGGCTGCGGAGCGCTCCGCAGCCACGGCGCCTGTCATTCTCTATTCGGTTGTACGAGCCCGAGCCGTCTCCCCGAGTGGACGGCGCCGGGCGGCTCTGTGCGGTCTCGCCCCTAGCTTTCCGCCAGGATGTGCGAGAGCTCCTGATCCAGATCGAAGTGGCGGTGCTCGGTGCCCGGGGGCACGGCGGCGTCCGTCCGCTTCAGGAAGGACTCCAGGGCCCGCGCCGGGGCCTCGAGCAGCGCCTCGCCCTCAGGGGAGCTCAGGGCGATGCACACGACGCCCTGACCATGACTGCGCGACGGCCAGACTCGGACGTCGCCGGTTCCGGTGGGCCGGTGGAGGCCCTCCGCGAGAAGGTCGCGGGCGAACACCCACTCGACGGTCTCCTCGGCTCCGGTGTGGAAGGTGGCGTGCACGGCGTAGGGGTCGGCCGTGTCGTACCGCAGGCCTGCGGGGACAGGCAGGGAGGACTCGCTCGACACAACGAGGCGCAGGTGCAGCTCGCAGCTGACCGTGGTGTTCATAAGCGCCAGGGCCTTTCGCTCAGTGTGCGCTCGGGGATTCGCACGTCGGCGAAATCGACATGCCACCTACGGTGCCGTTGTAAACCCCTCTGAGTGTTTTGCGTGCCTTTACGTAACTCTTCCGGCCGAGAGGTCCTTCGGGGGGTACGACCATTCCGGTGACCGGTTTCTCTCGGGTAGGGTTTGTCTGTATGAATACGGGGAGTGACGAACCGCGCGAGGTCGCCGTGGCACCTGACGAGCGGATTGGCCGGAATCCGGACGAGACGCCGGACGGACAGGGGCTCGGTTCCAAGGCGCCGGAGTTCATCAAGTCGAGGCGTCTGCTGCATCTGAGCTGGCAGGTTCTGGTCTTCGTCATCGGTCTCGCGGTCGTGGCCGCCGGCATCGTCATGCTGCCGCTGCCGGGACCCGGCTGGGTCGTGATCTTCGCCGGTATGGCGATCTGGGCGACCGAGTTCGTCTGGGCGCAGCTCGTGCTCCGCTGGACCAAGCGGAAGGTGACCGAGGCGGCCCAGCGGGCCCTCGATCCCAAGGTGCGCCGTCGCAACATCATCCTGACCTCGATCGGCCTGGTGATCATCGCTGCGATCCTCGGGGTCTACCTCTGGAAGTTCGGCTTCGAGATGCCCTGGAACATCAAGGACCAGTGAGGCGCGCGGGGGAGAGCGGCACGTGCGACGGGGCACCCCCTGACATGGGGTAATGTTCTTCCTGCGTCCGGGCGATTAGCTCAGTGGGAGAGCGCTTCGTTCACACCGAAGAGGTCACTGGTTCGAACCCAGTATCGCCCACCCGGACCGACGGCCCGTCTGCGAGATCGCGGACGGGCCGTCGGCGTGTGCACGGCCGGACGCCGAGGTCAGGCAGGCGGGCTCCCCCCCCGCGTATGACCCATGCGGATGACGGCCCCCGCGTATGACGGTCCCCCACGTATGACGGTCCGCGGGTGTGACGGTCCGCAGCGAGCGTCTCCCGCCCTCCGTCGTTTTCCGGCCGCCCACTGATCTCGTACGGCGGCGTGCGTCCCGTTCGACCGGTCGATCCGGCGCCCCTCACCTGCGGCATCGTCAGATTCCGCACTGCGCTGGGTGGTTGGAGGCGCACCGGTCTCTCACCGGCCTCTCAAGAAATTCCTGTCCGAATCATTGACGCATCTCCGGGCCCTCCGTAGCTTGTGCCAGCAAGCGCTTACTTGAAACGATTCATGCAGGCGGCGACGCTGCGGGGAGGGGTCCGACCGTGGGAACCAGCAGAAATGTCGAGCGGCGAACGATCTTGAAGGCGGCCGGGGCGACGGCGGCGACGCTGGGGCTGGCCGCGACGACCGGGTGCGGTGGCGGCAGCGGCAGTTCCGGAGACGGGAATGTGACACTCCGTTATGCGTGGTGGGGCGGCGAGCCGCGCACCATCGCCATCAAGAAGTCCATCGCGCTCTTCGAGAAGAAGTACCCGAAGATCAAGATCAAGCCTGAATTCACCGATTACGCGGCGTTCTGGGAGAAGTTCCAGACCCAGGCCTCCGGCGGGAATCCGCCGGACGTTTTCCAAAATGCGGTCGGTTTCCTGCGCAAGTACGACAAGCGCGGTGTTCTGCTGGATCTCAAGACCCAGGCGGACGCCGGGAATCTGAGCCTGGACAACTTCCGCAACGGTGTTCTGGCGAACGGTCAGGTCGACGGCAAGCAGCTCGGCGTCCCCGTCGGAGCCAACACCATGGCGCTCGTCATCGACCTCAGGGCCTTCAAGAAGGCGGGTGTCGAGGCGAAGTTCGGCTGGACCTGGGACGAGTACTTCGAGGCGCTCCAGACCGTCCAGGACAAGCTGAAGATCGCCGGAGACACCGGTTACTTCGGCATCATGTACCTCTACGACCTGTATCTGCGTCAGCACGGCAAGGCCTTCTTCACCGAGTCCGGTCTCGGGTTCACCGAGGACGACCTGACGCAGTGGTGGGCGGACGGCTACAAGCGGGTGAAGTCCGGGCTGGTCGCCGACCCCAAGAAGATCGAGCAGGTCCAGCCCAAGTCGGGCCTCTCGGCCGGTCTCGCCGCCTCCGAGTTCACCTGGGACAACTTCTCCATCCGCTACGAGGGCGAGGGCGCCTCGGACTACGGCCTCGCGCCGATCCCTACCACGGACGGCAAGCAGACCGGCCAGTACCTCGGCTCGCTGATGCTCAGCGCCTTCGCCGGGACCAAGCATCCGAAGGAAGCCGCCCAGTTCATCTCCTTCATGGTCCACGACCCCGAGGTCGGCAAGATCATGGGCTACGACCGCGGCATCCTCGCCACCACCGAGCAGTACGACGCCTTCAAGCCCACCGACCCCAACAACAAGGGGGTCGCGGCCTACGAGGACGAGGTCGCCAAGGCCGGGGTGCTCGGGAAGATCACCCCGCACCCGTCCGGCGCCGACGTCGTCGAGGCGGCCTTCCTGCGCATCGGCGGTGAGGTCGCCCAGGGCAAGACCAAGCCGGCCGACGCGGCCAAGGCGCTGTTCGGCGAGGCCAAGGCCGCGTTCGCGGGCTGAGGGGACGTACCACCATGACGCTCGTCAAGGAAGCGCCCGTACGCCCGGCCGGGAAGCGGTCCGCCGCTCCCGCCGCCGGGCGGCACGGCAGGCGCCGCGAGAACCTCGTCGGCTATCTCTTCATGTCGCCGTGGCTCGCGGGGTTCCTGCTGCTCACGGCGGGGCCGATGGTCGCGTCGCTGTACTACGCGTTCACCCGGTACAACCTGTTCACGCCGCCCGAGTGGGTCGGCCTCGACAACTTCACCACGATGCTCCAGGACCCGCGCTGGCAGAAGTCGGTGGAGGTCACGCTCAAGTACGTCGTCGTGGCCACCCCGCTCAAGCTGCTGCTGGCCCTGGGCGTCGCCATGCTGCTCGCGCAGAAGCGGCGCGGACAGGGCCTGTACCGGGCCGCGTTCTACATGCCCTCGCTCATCGGGGCCAGTGTCTCCGTCGGCTTCGTGTGGCGCGCGCTGTTCTCCGACGACGCGATCGTGGACCGCACGCAGAAGGTCTTCGGCGTCGACGTGGGCGGCTGGATCGGCAACCCGGACTACGTCCTCTACTCCCTGGTGGCCCTGAGCGTCTGGCAGTTCGGGGCGCCGATGGTCATCTTCCTGGCCGGTCTCAAGCAGGTCCCGCAGGAGCTGTACGAGGCCGCCGAGATGGACGGGGCCGGGCCCCTGCGGCGGTTCTGGAACATCACCCTGCCGATGATCTCCCCGGTGCTCTTCTTCAACGTGCTGCTGGAGTCCATCCACGCGTTCCAGGTGTTCGGCTCCGCGTACGTCGTCTCCAACACGCAGTGCGGGCCGGCCGACGCCACCCTCGTCTACACCTGCTACCTCTACCAGAAGGGCTTCAAGGAGGCCCAGATGGGCTTCGCCGCCGCCATGGCCTGGACGCTGGTGCTCGCTGTGGCCCTCGTCACGGCGGTCCTGTTCTGGTCGCAGAAGAAATGGGTGCACTACGAGGAGGCCGCCAAGTGACCACCGCCACCAGCCCTGCCGTGCGCACCGCGAACGAGCGGCGGCGCCTCGGCTCGCTCGCCTGGCACCTCGGCGCGCTCGTCGTCCTCGCGGTCATCCTCTACCCGGTGATCTGGGTCCTGGGTGCCTCGTTCAAGCCGAGCAAGGACATCGTCGCCAGCATCGACCTGCTGCCGGCCAAGCCGGTGTGGGCGAACTTCTCCGGTCTCGCCGACGGCATCTCCGGCATCTCCATCAGCACCTTCTTCCTCAACTCGCTGACGTACGCCGGGCTCGCCGTGGCCGGTGTGGTGCTGTCGAGTTCGCTGACCGCCTACGCCTTCGCCAAGATCAGGTTCGCCGGGCGGAACCTGCTGTTCACCCTGATGATCGGCACCCTGCTGCTGCCGTACCACGTCCTGCTCATCCCGCAGTACGTGATGTTCCGCAAGCTGGAACTCGTCGACACGCTGGTGCCGCTCGTGGCCGGCAAGTTCCTCGCCACCGAGGCGTTCTTCGTCTTCCTGATGGTGCAGTTCATGCGCGGGCTGCCGCGCGAGCTGGACGAGGCCGCCAAGCTCGACGGCTGCGGCCATCTGCGCACCTACTGGTCGATCGTGCTGCCGCTGTGCCGGCCGGCCCTCATCACCAGCGCGATCTTCACCTTCATCAACGCGTGGAACGACTTCATGGGCCCGTTGATCTACCTCAACACCCCCGACAAGTACACCGTCTCGCTCGGCCTGATGATGTTCCGCGACCAGGAGGGCATCTCCAACTACGGCAGCATGATCGCGATGTCGCTGGTGGCGCTGATCCCGGTCATCGCCTTCTTCATGGCCTTCCAGCGCTACCTCATCGACGGTATGGCCACGTCCGGACTGAAGTGAGGCGGTCAGCATGGCGCAAGCACGTGTGAAGGCCCGCAGGGCCTCGGTGTTCGGCGGTGAGCGCTTCGCGGTCTTCGCCGAGACCCTGCTCACCGGCGTGTGGATCGCCGTGGCCTGTCTCGGGCTGGTCACCTACCCCGCGGCCTTCGCCGCGGGTGCCCGGCATCTGCGGCGCCGCACGCGCCACGAGGGCGGTGGCCTGCGGGAGTTCGTCGCGGACTTCCGTACGGCCGTGCGCCGCGGGTGGCTCGTCGGGGTCGCCGGGTGGGCCGTGGCCGCCGCGGTCCGGGTCGACGTCCAGGCCGCCCGGGCCGGGATCCCCGGCGGCCCGCTCGTCGGAGCCGTCGGACTGCTCGCGCTGATCGGCCTCGTGGTGGCCGGGCTGCGCGCGGCGGCGGTCTGGACGCCGGGTGCCTCCTGGCGGGCGCTGCTCGCCGACGCCGTACGGCGGACCCTGCGCGACCCCGCCGGGTCCTTCCTGCTCGTCGCCGGTCTGGCTGTCGTGGCCCTGACCGCGGGGTTCCTCGCACCGCTGGCGGTTCCCGTGCTCGGAGCCCTCGCTGCGGCGGCCGTCGCCGTGGAGGAGCGCTACCGGCGCCGCTGACGAGCCTCCGCCCTCGTCCCAAGGTCGGTGCCGTGCGCGCCGCACCTCTCTCTGTCATGCCCCTGACCAGCTTGTCCATGGAAAGGAACGGCCATGTCCCCCATTCCCCGCAGGTCCCTCCTCAAAGCCGCCGCCGTCGCCGGTGCCGCCGCGCAGTTCAGCTGGGCGCTCGGGACCAAGGACGCGCAGGCCGCGCCGAGAGCCGCCGAGGCCGACGACTCACCCGTGACCCTGGACTGGCTGGAGGACGGCGGCCTCGGTGCCGCACCCGGCTCAACCGTCGGTGTCCCCTGGCCGAAGGGCGTCCACCAGGAGGACCAGAAGTTCGCGGTCACCGACGCGGACGGCAAGGCCGTACCGGTCCAGTCCTGGCCACTCGCCTACTGGCCCGACGGCTCGCTCAAGTGGACGGCCCACGCGGTCGGTTCGGGCCAGGGCAAGCTCTCCCTGACCGCGGGCGAGGCCGCCGTACCCGACAGGAAGGTCACCGTCGGCAGAAGCGGCGGCGTGATCACCGTCTCCACCGGGGTCATCACCGCGAGGATCGGCACCTCGGGCGCCACGATCGTCAAGTCGGTCACCCGCGGCTCGACGGAGATCGCCAGGAACGGCCGGTTGGTCCTGATCCGCCAGCCCGAGATCGAGGACGAGGACCAGGGCACGGTCCGGACCGAGCGCTTCGAGGGTGCCATCTCCTCCGTGGCCGTCGAACAGGACGGTCCGGTACGGGCGGTGGTCCGTATCGACGGCAAGCACCGCAAGGGCAAGCGGAGTTGGCTGCCGTTCTCGATCCGCCTCTACTTCTACGCGGGCGCCGACTCCTTCCGCATGGTGCACACCATCACCTACGACGGCACACAGGAGCCCGGCAAGGCGAGCGGCGACTTCATCCGCGGTCTCGGCGTCCGTTTCACCGTGCCGATGCGCGACCAGGCGTACGACCGCCACATCCGCATCGGCGGCGAGGGCACCGGACTGCTGCGCGAGGCCGTCAAGGGCATCACCGGGCTGCGGCGCGACCCCGGCATCGCCGTGCAGGAGGCCCAGTACGCGGGCAGGAAGCTGCCCGACCCCGCCACCTGGGACCAGCGGGTCACCACCCGGCTCCAGTACATCCCCGAATGGGGCGACTACACCCTCTCCCAGCTCTCCGCCGACGGCTTCACCCTGCGCAAGCGCACCAAGAAGGGCCACGGCTGGATCGGCGCCGGCGGCGGCCGGCGGGCCTCCGGCTTCGGGTACGTCGGCGGCGCGAGCGGCGGACTCTCCTTCGGACTGCGGGACTTCTGGGAGCGCCACCCCTCCCAGCTCGACATCCGCGACGCCCAGACCGACGAGGCCGAGGTCACCCTCTGGCTCTGGTCGCCCGAAGCCCAGCCCATGGACCTGCGCTTCTACCACGACGGCATGGGCCAGGACACCTTCGCCGAACAGCTCGAAGGCCTCAACATCACCTACGAGGACTACGAACCCGAGTTCGGCACGCCCTACGGCATCGCCCGCACCTCGGAACTGCTGTTCTGGGCCAACGAGTCCACGCCGACACCGGAGATCCTGGCCGAACAGGTCGCGGCCGTACGGGTGTTGCCGCAGCTAGCCGCGGAGCCGAAGCAGCTCATCAAGGCGAAGGTCTTCGGGCCGGGCCTGTACTCCGAGCCCGACCGCTCCACCCCGGCCAAGGCGAAGATCGAGGACCACCTCGACTTCCTCTTCACCTACTACAAGGACCAGGTGGAGCAACGCCGTTGGTACGGCTTCTGGGACCACGGCGACATCATGCACACCTACGACACCGTCCGGCACCAGTGGCGCTACGACATCGGCGGCTACGCCTGGGACAACTCCGAGCTGTCGCCCGACCTCTGGCTCTGGTTCGCCTACCTCAGGTCGGGCCGGGCGGACATCTTCCGCTTCGCCGAGTCCATGACCCGGCACACCGGTGAGGTCGACGTGTACCACCTGGGCAAGTGGGCAGGCCTCGGCACCCGGCACGGAGTGCAGCACTACGCCGACAGCGCCAAGCAGCAGCGCATCGCCAACACGACGTACCGGCGCTACTACTACTTCCTCACCGCGGACGAGCGTGTCGGCGACCTCATGCACGCCAACGTCGACTCCGACGAGACGTTCCTCGTACTCGACCCGCTGCGCAAGATACGCACCGATCCGTACACGCCCGACCGGCACGCCCTGTCCATCGGCTTCGGCACGGACTGGAGCGGGCTGGTCTCGGCCTGGCTGACGGAGTGGGAGCGCAAGGGTCCGAAGTGGGAGAAGGCCAAGGCGCGCGTGCTGTCGACCATGGAGGGCATCGCCGCCCAGCCCAACGGGTTCGTGCAGGGCAGTGGGCTGTACGACCTCGACACGGGCAGGTTCGCGGTCGCCTCTGCGCCGGTCGTGGGCGTCTCGCACCTGTCCGCGGTGTTCGGACTCAACGAGCTGTGCGCCGAGCTGATCGACCTCGTCGACATGCCGAAGTTCAATGAGGCGTACTTCGACTACTGCCGGTACTTCAACGCGACCAAGGCCGAGCAGGCGGCGCGGTACGGGTCCAACTTCGGCACGCTGCTGCTGTTCCAGGGGCACTCGCGGCTCGACGCGTACGCGGCGGTGAAGACCGGGGACGCGAAGCTGGCCGCTCGGGCGTGGGACAAGTTCTACAACTCCGACGGGTACAAGGAGTCGGCGCCGTGGAAGACGGAGGCGTTGAGCGGGCCGGTGTCCTTGGTTGCGGGCAGTGAGGCGGCCTGGGTGTCGAGCAACGACACCGCGCTGTACGGGCTTGCCGCCATTGAGAACCTGGCGTTGCTCGGGGACAAGATGCCTTCGTAGGGGCTGAGGCGGTGGGGAACTGCGCGACCATCGTGGCTGGTCGCGCAGTTCCCCACGCCCCCAGGGAGTCAGTTCATCCTTCCCAGGATGTCCCGCATCCTTCGGACGTCCCTGATCCGGCGCTCGTAGGTCGCTCCCAGCGCGAGGAGCAGGAGGCCTGCCAGCGCCGGGGGTACCCAGCGGGGGAGGGCGTCCGCCACCTGGACTATGTACGGGGCCAGTTCATGGAGGGCGTCCAGGGTCAGGACCGAGCCGCCCAGGACCATGGGGGCCTGGAGGTTGTAGCCGCCGCCCATCAGGGTGACGGACAGCGCCGCCAGGCCCAGGAGCAGCGGGCGGGTCCAGCCGGGGTCGTCCCAGGCCATGACCAGGCTCGGCAGCAGAGTGGCGGCCAGACCCGGGCCGTACGCCGTCCAGGACGAGGTCTCCGGGACGCGCCGCCTGCGGAGGTGGCCGAGGAGCAGGGCCGGGATCGTCACCGGGAGGGTGTACGCCTCGGGGATGTCGACCTCCCAGGCCGCCAGCCGGACCCAGGTCGCCAGGAGGAACAGGGCGGTGGCCGCGTAGCCGAGGGGGCGGCGGTCCTCACGGATCGCCGTGCCCGCGGTGATCACCGCGCACAGGGCCAGGACCAGGGCGAACATCGGGAGGTCGGTGACGGTCATGACGATCGCCACGAGTGCCGTCGCGGCTCCCGTCAGTTCGATCGGCACAGTGGCGGGGGAGTCGCCGAGCCGCCAGGCCAGCAGGGCCGCGGCCGCCGGGACCGTCAGGACGAGCAGGGCCGTGTGCGGGGCCGACCAGTCGGCGGCGGCGCCGGTCGCGCAGGCGAGGGCGGCGGCGTACCCGAGGGCGGTCGGTGCCGTGACGGCCGCGGCCCGCCAGGAGGCCGCCGCGAACAGCACGACCAGGGCGCCCAGCGTGACGATGGTCGCCGACTGGGTGGCGAGGGACAGGAGGGCGAGGCTTGCGGAGGCGACCAGCGCCGGGACGAGCTCGACGGTCCGGGACCGCGACACGGCCACCGCGAGGGCACCCGCGGTCGCGGCACCCTGGATCAACAGGCCTGCCGCGTAGGGCAGTTCCAGTACCGCAGGGACGGTGAGGAGCGCGGTCCAGGCCAGGATCGGAGCGGCCGTCAGGGCCCTCGGACGCCAGGTCGTGTCGCGCACGGCCAGGAACAGGACGCCGGCCAGGGCCGCCAGGACCAGCGGGACCGTCCCGGCGTACGGCGGCCACGTCAGGTGGGCGGTCACCGCGGCGCGGGCATCCGGCGGGGTGCCGGTCCACGCCTGCGAGGCCCAGGAGAGCGGCCCCAGCACGACCAGGCCGACCACGGGCAGCGTCCACAGGAGGGACAGCGCCTGCACCGAACCGGACGCCCACAGCAGACCCCGCCGTACCGTCTCCGGCAGCCGGTCGGCCCGTAGCGCCGCCAACAGGGCGATGCCGAGGGCCAGATGGACCGGGACCGTCCACACCTCGGGCAGCACGGACCGGGCCACGCCGCCGAGGGCGGCCACCGTGAGCAGACCGGCGGTGAGGGCGAGACCGAGGGAGTGCTCCGCGCCGGGCGCGCGGGTCGGCGTACGGCTGCCCTGCCAGGCGGCGACCAGCGCGATCGCGCTCGCGAGGAGGAGGAGCGCCGCCGCACGGGCGGCGGCGCTCGGGCCGGAGGCTGTCCAGGTCAGCCAGCCGGCCGCCAGGGTGCCCGCGGCGCCCACGCCGTACGCGCCCACCGTGGCGACCACGCGGACGGACCCGCGCGTCACCCGGAGTGCCAGGAGGGTGTCGCAGGCGGCCGTCACCAGAAGCACCGCCGTGATCCCGAAGGAGCCGGCGTCAGCCGCGATCGCCCAGAAGAGCAGCGGGAGTTGGGCCGCGACCACGGCGGCCGGGCGGGGCAGACGCAGGGTGTCGGCGCCCGGCAGGAGGCCGTATGCCGTCCACAGGCCGGCCAGCAGCGCGGAGGCGAGAGCCGTGTAGGGGGCGCCGGCGGTCTCGGGGAACACGGCCCCGTGCAGCGCGACCGCGTCCAGGACCGTCAGGGCCAGGCCGAGGCCCGCCACCGACTCGGCCGTCGAGCGCAGCCCGCGCTTCAGCAGGAGAAGCGGGGAGCCGAGTGCCGCCACGGTGACCGCGCCGAGCACCAGGGCCCGGCCGGTGATCCCCATCTGCCCCCAGCTGACCAGCGTGAACACCATCGCCGCGACCGTGAGCAGGAGGCCGCCGAGGACCAGGAGCACGTTCTGCACGCTCGGTGCGCTCGCGTCGGGGCGGGGGCCTGCGCCGGGCGTCGGGCCGGGCGGCCTCGGCGCCTGCCACTGCGGCTGGAGCAACGGGCGGGCCTGAGCCGTCTGGAGCTGCTGGAGCGCGGCGACCAGCCAGGCCCGACGGGTCAGCAACTGTGTACGGCGTGCGTCCAGTTGCCACAGCTCGGCGTCGATGAGCCGCAGCTCCTCGGCCGGGGGCGGGGTGTTCGTCATGTCTTGAAGTGTGGGCTGGGTCACGGCGGGCGACATGAGTACGCGTACTCAAGAAGTACTCGGATCCGATGCCAGACTCTGCCCATGGACTGGTGCCACTACCGTTTCCGCAGCCTGTGGGCCCTGCCGGCCGGGCCCGCCGCCGTCTATGACGCCCTGGAGCGTGCCGAGGAGTACCCCCGTTGGTGGCCCCAGGTCCGCGAGGTACGACGGCTCGACGACACCAGCGGCCTGATCACCATCCGCGCCACCCTGCCGTACGACCTGGTCTTCACGGCCCGCGAGGTGCGGCGCGACCGGGAGGACGGGGTGCTGGAGATCGCGATGGAGGGGGACCTGGAGGGCTGGGCGCGCTGGACCCTCACCGCGGACGGCGAGGGCACGCTCGCCCGCTACGACCAGGTCACCGAGGTCAACAAGCCGCTGCTCCGGCGCTTCGCCGTGCCCGGGCGGCCCGTCTTCCTGGTCAACCACCGGCTGATGATGCGCGCCGGCCGGCGGGGTCTCGTCGCCTACTTGGAAGCGGTTTGAAGGAAGGCCGCGGGGACCTGTATTGTTCAGTGCGTTCCCGGGCGATTAGCTCAGTGGGAGAGCGCTTCGTTCACACCGAAGAGGTCACTGGTTCGAACCCAGTATCGCCCACCGGGAAAAGCCGGTCCGTCACAGACGGACCGGCTTTCTTCATGAACCGGTTTTCTTCATGCCGCCGCCGGCAGGTCCGGGCGCAGCGGCCACGCCGGGTCCACCAGTTCCTCCTGGCCGCTGCGCGCGAACCACGCCTGAAGGCCCCGGGCCTGGGCCGCGTGCCAGTCCGCCTGGAGGTTGTGCAGCTCCGCGGGTGCGAGCCGCTCCAGCCGGGCGGCGAAACGGCGCCCCAGGGCCCGTACGACATCCAGCGCCGCCTGCGCGTCGGCCGCCGCGTCGTGCGCGCCCGCCAGCTCCACGCCGTAGTGCGCGCACAGGTCGGTGAGGGTGCGGCGGCCCTTGCGGTAGCGGTCCAGATGCTTGTCGAGGACCCGCGGATCCAGCACCAGCAGCGGCGAGGTGTCCAGCCAGCGGTCCAGGGACGAGGCGCGATGGCGGCGCAACTCCCGGTCCAGCAGCGTCAGATCGAACGGCGCGTTCATCACCACCAGCGGACGGCCCGCCGCCGCCTGCTCCGCCAGCACCTCGGCTATCTCGAACATCACCGGCGCCGGCCAGCGGCCGTTGCGCTGGAGATGCTCGTCCGTCAGCCCGTGCACCGCCGTCGCCCCGGCGGGCACCGGCACACCCGGATTGACCAGCCACCGGCTCACCCGTGGCCGGGTGCCCGCCGCGTCCTGGACGACGACGGCGGCCGACACGATCCGGTCGGTCTCGACGTCCACGCCCGTGGTCTCCGTGTCGAAAGCGGCCAGGGGCCCTTCGTACCAGCACGTCATACCAACACAACCCCTCGTTCACCCACGGCAGCTGACGCCCCGTCTTCTGCCAGTTCGGTGATACCCGGGCTGTTTGCGCCGTACGCCGGAAGGACACAACAGGAGTACGGGTCTTTGCAGTTCAGCGGCCCGGTGTGCGATTCATGCGGCCCCTGTGCGGGCATGTCACTTTGCTTGGAAGGCTGTTGGTCATGGCGATAGCGCAGCCCGAGCGGGGCGGGCTGCTGCCCGAGCGCACGGGCCCCCTTCGCGGCACGCTCGCCACCACCGCCTGCATGGAGACCTTGCAGGTGGGATATCTGCACGCCGTCGCGGCGGCGGCCGGCTGCTCGCTGTCCCAGCCGTTCCCGGACAACGGCATCGACTGGCACGTCAGCCACGGCTCGCCCGGACACACCGTCGACGACGAGGTCACCATCAAGGTGCAGCTCAAGTGCACCTACCAGGTCGCGCCCAACCCCCCGGGCCGCTTCTTCTCCTTCACCCTCGACAACGACCACCTGCGCAAACTCGCCCGCACCCCGGTGTCGGTCCACAAGATCCTGGTGGTCATGCTCGTGCCGAGAACCCAGGACGACTGGCTGCGCGCCAGCCACGACCGCCTCGACCTGCGGCACTGCTGCTACTGGGTCAACCTGGCCGGCCACCCGATCACCGGCCGCACTCGGACCACCGTGCGGATCCCCACCAACCGCATCTTCGACGACCGGGCCCTGTGCGAGATCATGACGCGGGTCGGGACGGGAGGCAGACCATGACCCACCGCCCGCTCGAGGAGCCACTGCGCGCGGTGCGCCCCCACCCGGAGACCCACTGGGACCGTCCGCCGAACCCCGACGAGGTCGACCCCGCCGTCCTGAGCGCCCTGCTGCACCGGCACGGCTGGCAGCGGCGCGGCGGCGCTCCCGGGCGCTACGGCCGCTGGACGCCGCCGGGGCCGGGAGCGGGCGGGACCAGCCTGCTGGTGCCCGAGAGCCGCGCCTTCCCGGACAGCGAGGACCTCCTCGGCGAGGCCCTCGTCGCCCTGTCCCGCAGCGGCACCCCCTCCGCGCGGGAGGTACTCCTCGGCCTGGCCGTGCCCAGCGACGAGGTCCGCTGGTGGCGGGACGTCCCGAGCGGCCCCGCCGACGCCACGCCCTGGACCGTCGAGGAGCACCTGCGCACCGCCGCCCGCCAGACCCTGCTTGCCGGCGCCCTCGCCACCCGCGCGCGGGCCGGCTACTACGGCGCCCGCTACCGCCGTACGGCAGCCGCCGCCCTGGACAACGTCCTGGTCGGCGCGGCCACGGGCGGTCGCCGGCTCACCGCCTTCGTGCCCGTCGGCACCGGCCGGCCGCTCGCCGTCCGGCTCCACCAGGCGCTCTACGCCGCCCGCGAGGCCATCGACTACCAGCGGGCCACCGGCGGCATGGACGCCTTCGACGGGGCCGTCGAGGCGGGGGTCAGCCGGGAACTCACCGAGGCGCTGATCTCGCTGGTGCGCGGGACGGAGGGTGCGCGGATCGCCGTCGAGTGGGCGCCCGCGGCCGGGGTGCCCGAAGGGTGCGCCGCGCGCTCCGAGGCCGTCGAGTTCTCACCGGGCGACCTGCCCGTGCTGCGTGAGGCGGGGGCCCGCTTCCTGCGCGAGGAGCCCTCCGTGCCGGTGCGGATCACCGGCACGGTCGTGCGGATGCGCCGGTCGGGACCGCGCGGCGACGGGTCGGTACGGCTGCGGGTGATCGCCGGCGCCGAGATCCCGCATCTCAGGCTGACCCTGGACGAGGAGGCCTACCGGATCGCCGGGCAGGCCCACCTCGTGGGGCTGCCGGTGCGGGTGCACGGCCGGCTGGAGAGCCGGGGCGGCTTCCGCAGGCTCACCGGGGCCACCGGAGTGGCACCCGTGCAGGTCGACGAGGCCGAGCGGGACCGGCTGGTGAAGTCCCTCCAGGAGAATCTCGACTTCTTCGAGGAGGCCTGCGGCGAGCCGGGCGAGGAGTCCTTCGCAGGGGACTGATTTCGCGGAGGTGGGGGCCGGGTCGGTACGATCCCCTATTGCGCGCGCTCCCGGTATGGGCGCCGCATCCGCCTTCAGTCAGGAGAGACCGGTGTCAGACGTCCGTGTGATCATCCAACGCGATTCCGAGCGGGAAGAGCGCGTGGTGACGACGGGCACTACGGCCGCCGAGCTCTTCGCCGGCGAGCGCTCGATCGTCGCCGCGCGTGTGGGAGGCGAGCTCAAGGACCTCGCCTACTCGCCGGCCGAGGGCGAGGTCGTGGAGCCGGTCGAGATCTCCTCCGAGGACGGTCTGAACATCCTGCGCCACTCCACCGCGCACGTCATGGCGCAGGCCGTGCAGGAGCTGTTCCCCGAGGCCAAGCTGGGCATCGGCCCGCCGGTCAAGGACGGCTTCTACTACGACTTCGATGTCGAGAAGCCGTTCACGCCCGAGGATCTCAAGGCCATCGAGAAGAAGATGCAGGAGATCCAGAAGCGGGGGCAGAAGTTCGCCCGCCGTGTGGTGACCGACGAGGCGGCCCGTGAGGAGCTCGCGAACGAGCCGTACAAGCTCGAACTGATCGGCCTCAAGGGCTCCGCGTCTTCCGACGACGGCGCGGACGTCGAGGTCGGCGCCGGTGAGCTGACGATCTACGACAACCTCGACGCCAAGACCGGCGACCTGTGCTGGAAGGACCTGTGCCGCGGTCCCCACCTGCCGTCGACCCGGAACATCCCGGCGTTCAAGCTGATGCGCAACGCGGCCGCCTACTGGCGGGGCAGCGAGAAGAACCCGATGCTCCAGCGCATCTACGGCACCGCGTGGCCGACCAAGGACGAGCTGAAGGCGTACCTCGACTTCCTCGCCGAGGCCGAGAAGCGCGACCACCGCAAGCTGGGCTCCGAGCTCGACCTGTTCTCCATCCCGGAGCAGATCGGCTCCGGCCTGGCCGTCTTCCACCCCAAGGGCGGCATCATCCGCCGGGTCATGGAGGACTACTCGCGCCGCCGCCACGAGGAGGAGGGCTACGAGTTCGTCTACACCCCGCACGCGACGAAGGGGAAGCTCTTCGAGCAGTCCGGGCACCTGGACTGGTACGCCGACGGCATGTACCCGCCCATGCAGCTCGACGAGGGCGTGGACTACTACCTGAAGCCCATGAACTGCCCGATGCACAACCTGATCTTCGACGCGCGCGGCCGCTCGTACCGCGAACTGCCGCTGCGTCTCTTCGAGTTCGGGACCGTGTACCGGTACGAGAAGTCCGGCGTCGTGCACGGCCTCACGCGTGCGCGTGGCTTCACGCAGGACGACGCGCACATCTACTGCACCCGTGAGCAGATGTCGGAGGAGCTCGACAAGACGCTCACCTTCGTCCTCGGCCTGCTGCGCGACTACGGCCTGACCGACTTCTACCTGGAGCTGTCCACCAAGGACCCGGAGAAGTTCGTCGGCTCGGACGAGGTCTGGGAGGAGGCGACCGAGACCCTGCGCCAGGTCGCCGAGAAGCAGGGCCTGCCGCTGGTGCCCGACCCGGGCGGCGCCGCCTTCTACGGCCCGAAGATCTCCGTCCAGACCAAGGACGCGATCGGCCGCACCTGGCAGATGTCCACGATCCAGCTGGACTTCAACCTGCCGGAGCGCTTCGAGCTGGAGTACACCTCGCCCGACGGCTCCAAGCAGCGTCCGGTCATGATCCACCGCGCGCTGTTCGGCTCCATCGAGCGGTTCTTCGCGGTGCTCCTGGAGCACTACGCGGGCGCCTTCCCGGCGTGGCTGGCCCCGGTCCAGGCGCTGGGCATTCCGATCGGCGACACGCACGTCGAGTACCTGGAGAAGTTCGCGACCGCCGCCAAGAAGCAGGGGCTGCGGGTCGAGGTCGACTCCTCCTCCGACCGCATGCAGAAGAAGATCCGCAACGCCCAGAAGCAGAAGGTGCCCTTCATGGTCATCGCGGGCGACGAGGACATGGCGGGCGGCTCGGTCTCCTTCCGCTACCGCGACGGCTCGCAGGAGAACGGCATCCCGTTCGACGAGGCCATCGCGAAGATCGTGAAGGTCGTGGAGGAGCGGACGCAGGTCTGACGTTCCGTACGCCTGACGTTCCGTACGGCGGGGCCCCCGGGAGATCAGATCCCCGGGGGCCTTTCGTCGTCCTCGCGGGCGAACACCTGGAGCAGCCAGGACGCGAAGGTGCCGGTGACGGCGCCCAGCAGGGCCAGACCGATCACCATCACGCCGACCGCGATCAGGCGTCCGAGCGGAGTGACCGGGACCACGTCCCCGTAGCCGACAGTGGTGAGGGTGGCGCAGGTCCACCAGACGGCGTCGCCGAAGGTGGGCATGGTCGTGCCGGGGGCGTCACGTTCCTGCTGGAAGACGGCCAGGGCACCGGTGAAGCCCAGCAGCAGGGTCGACAGCCCGGAATAGACGATCACGCGCCCGTGCAGGGCGAGCCGGGGGCGGCCGTGTCGGCGCTGCACGGCCTCGTACACCTTGACGACCCTGAGGGGGCGCAGCAGCGGCAGGAGCAGCACCACGGTGTCCAGCAGATGCGTCCGTACGAAGCCCAGGCGCCGCCCGCTGAGACGCCAGCGCACGGCGTAGTCGACGGTGAACACGCCCCAGGCCGCGAAGGTCACGGTCAGACAGATGTCGAGCAGGGTGTCCGGGAGGCCGGGGGCCAGGACGCGGAGCGCGTACGAGGCGAGGAAGGCCAGTGACGCGATGCCGAGGGGGATCTCGGAGCCGCGCTCCCAGCGGGTCAGGCGAGCGGCGCGGTCGTGGCCCTCGGGCCCGTCACTGTGCGGGTGTGTGCCGGTGTCGTCGTCCACGTGCCCAGCTTGGCCCTGACCGCTTTTCGCACAACCCCGCCGACACGGCGCGAACGGGCGAAGCCATATGCTGCATGGCATGACGAGTGAGCCGGAGCAGCAGCGGGGAGTGGGGACGCAGGACGCGTTCCAGCGTCTGTGGACACCCCACCGGATGGCCTACATCCAGGGTGAGAACAAGCCGACCGGCCCGGGTGCCGACGACGGCTGTCCCTTCTGCTCGATCCCGGCCAAGTCCGACGAGGACGGCCTGATCGTCCGCCGAGGCGAACTGGTGTACGCGGTGCTCAACCTCTACCCGTACACCGGCGGTCACCTCATGGTCGTGCCCTACCGTCATGTGGCCGACTACACCGACCTCACCGAGCCGGAGACCGCCGAGCTGGCCGCGCTGACCAAGCAGGCGATGACGGCGCTGCGCACCGCCTCGGGCGCGCACGGCTTCAACATCGGCATGAACCAGGGCACGGTCGCGGGCGCCGGCATCGCCGCCCACCTCCACCAGCACATCGTCCCCCGCTGGGGCGGCGACACGAACTTCATGCCGGTCGTCGGCCACACGAAGGTGCTGCCGCAGCTCCTGGGCGACACCAGGAAGATGCTGTCGGAGGCGTGGCCGAGCGTGTGACGCAGTGAAGGCAGTGAAGAGGGGGCCGGTGTTCCCGGCCCCCTCTTCACATCTGTGCGATCACACCTACGCGTCGTACACGTCGGCCTTCCGCGGGGACACGTCCTGCACCTGCGTGCTCAGGAACCCCGCGCGCGTGCCGAACTTCTCGGTGTCCACGCCGTTCTCCGCCAGGACCCGTATCGCCGCGGAGTGCACGACCCGCAGGACCGGCGTCGCGGCGCGCAGCGCGTCGTCGGCCATGAAGCGGTGCCGCCACGGCCGGTCGGCCCAGGCGTGCCGGAGACCGAACGGCTCGGGCAGGGCGAGCGAGCCGCCGAGCCAGTTGAGCAGCGGGGGATACCGGGTCAGGGGAGCCCGGGCGGCGAGTCGGACCACCTCGTCGGCGTCGACCAGCGGGAGCTTGATCTTCCGGGTCTCCCAGAACCGGATCGACTTGGCGACCTCCTTCTCCTTGGCCGCCGGCTTCGAGGTGAACAGTCCGTGCACCGGCCCCAGCGCGTGCCCGGTGACCTCGATGCGCAGTGTCTCGTGCAGCACGGTCACGGTGATCAGCATGGTGAGGACCAGCTGTCCCTCCCACAGCGTCCACTGCACGCCCAGATAGTGCCGGTCGCCGCCGCCGAACTGCTGCTTGTTGCAGATGTCCTGTATCGCGTGGTTCTTGACCTGGTACGCGTCCACGTCGGTGCCGCCGGGCCGGGAGACCTCCTTCGATCCCTCCGCGATCGGGGTGACGATCCAGTGCCGTACCGTCGGCTTCGGGAAGCCTCCGGTGTTGATGGTGTTGCGCTCCAGCATCCGCAGCTGGTCGTGGATGGAGCGGATGACGTCCCAGCTGCGGAAGGGGTGGATCTCCCGGGTGGGGTCGGCGGAGACCAGGTCCTCGGCCAGCTGCCAGCTGCCCCAGCGGGTGCCCATGCCGAGTATCCCCTTGGGCCCGGCGTAGAAGACCGAGTTGGACTGCTGCTCGGCGCTGAGGTGGGCGAGGGACTGGCGCAGTTGCTCGGCCGCGGTCTCGCCGGGGTTGCTCGGCACCGCCTCGGGCACCTTGGCGCCCACGCTGCTGCCGGCCAGCAGACTGGCCCAGCGCTCCCGCAGATCCGTCGCGGTGCGCTCGCAGATCTGCTTGGCCCAGAACCAGCCGACCACGGGCAGGACCACGCACGCACGTGCGTACCAGCCCCAGAAGCCGGCGAACGGCATCTTGATCAGGAAGAGCACGGCGAGCGCGCCCACCGCGACCAGCAGTGCGGTGGCGAGCGCCCCGGCCTGCTTGTCCTCGCGCCGGGCGACGTTGGTGCGCAGGGTGAAGATCAGCAGCCAGACCAGGAGGCCGGGCAGGAAGAGCAGCCCGCACAGGACCATGACGGCGGTCAGCCAGTTGTCCCGGTCCCGGCGGATGTTGTTGGCCGCGAGGCAGTGCTCGACCACGACCTGCGGCTCCGCGCCGAAGGACTGGATGAGGGGCTTGCGGCCCTTTCCGAGCATGCGGATGATCACCGCCGTGGAGAAGGCCTCGCCCAGGTTGGGGCGGAAGATCCGCGCCCACTTGCGGCCGCCCTTGACCGCCGACTCGTGCCATTCGTTGTTGGCCTTGAGGATCTCCTCCACCGGACTGTCCCGATAGGCCGCCGAGGCCAGCGCGAAGGTGGCCGTCTGTGCCTCGTCACCCGTGCGCGGCACCTGCGGACCGAAGATGTCCGCGTAACCGCCGTCAACGGTCATTCCCGCCCCCGATCGCCGCCGGACTCACCCACTGCGGCCTTCCCGACTTCCGTACTCCGCACACCTGTTGATCAGGTCATCAGCGTATCTGTCGGCGCTGACATTAGTCGGCGGACGGCCGAAGCCGCCCGCCGAATCGGAAGGAAGCGTTCCGTACGGGTCACTTGTGGGGCGCGGAACACCACCTGCGCGCCGCCGGAAGCCACTTGTCCCCGGTCTCGCACCAACTACGAAGCCTCGCGGGCCTCTTCACGGATCCTCTCGGCGATCTGCGCCGGCATGGGTTCGTGCCGCGCGTAGGAACGGCTGAAACGCGCGGTGCCGTGCGACAGGGACCTCAGGTCGACCGCGTACCGGCCGATCTCGATCTCGGGCACCTCGGCCCTGATCAGCGTGCGTCCGCCGTTGGTCTGCTCGGTGCCGAGCACCCGGCCCCGCCGCCCGGACAGGTCGCTCATCACCGTGCCCACGTAGTCGTCGCCGACCAGCACGGACACCTCGGCGACCGGCTCCAGCAGATGGACGCGCGTGTCCGCCGCGGCCTCCCTGAGCGCCAGCGCGCCGGCGGTCTGGAACGCGGCGTCCGAGGAGTCCACGGAGTGCGCCTTGCCGTCCAGGAGCGTGACCCGCACGTCGATGAGCTGATGGCCGGTCGCGACCCCCTTGGCGGCCTGCGCCCGGATTCCCTTCTCGACGGACGGGATGAACTGCCGCGGCACCGCGCCGCCGACGACCTTGTCCACGAACTCGATGCCCGAACCGCCCGGCAGCGGCTCCACCTCGATCTCGCAGATCGCGAACTGCCCGTGCCCGCCGGACTGCTTCACGTGCCGCCCGCGCCCCGCCGCCTTCTCGGCGAACGTCTCCCGCAGCGACACCCGGTGCGGTACGACGTCCACCTGCACGCCGTACCGGCTGCGCAGCCGCTCCAGGGCCACGTCGGCATGCGCCTCGCCCAGGCACCACAGGACGACCTGGTGGGTGTCCTGGTTCTGTTCGAGCCGCATGGTCGGGTCCTCGGCGACCAGCCGGGACAGGCCCTGGGAGAGCTTGTCCTCGTCCGCCTTGCTGTGCGCCTGGATGGCCAGCGGCAGCAGCGGGTCGGGCATCTCCCACGGCTCCATGAGCAGCGGGTCGTCCTTGGCGGAGAGCGTGTCGCCGGTCTCCGCGCGGCTGAGCTTCGCCACGCACGCGAGGTCGCCCGCGATGCAGTGCGAAAGCTGCCGCTGCTGCTTGCCGAAGGGTGCGGACAGGGCGCCGACGCGCTCGTCCACGTCGTGGTCCTCGTGGCCGCGGTCGGCGAGCCCGTGCCCGGAGACATGGACCGTCTCGTCCGGGCGCAGGGTCCCGGAGAAGACCCGCACCAGCGAGATACGGCCGACGTACGGATCGGACGCGGTCTTCACGACCTCCGCGACCAGCGGGCCCTCGGTGTCGCACGCCTTGATATCGCGCGGCTTGCCGTCGATGGTCGTCACCCCCGGCGTGGGGTGCTCGAACGGCGTCGGGAAGCCACCCGTGACCAGCTCCAGCAGCTCGACCGTGCCGAGCCCCTGCCGGGCCCCGTCGGCCGCGGGGGCGGCGGCCAGGACCGGATGGAACACCCCGCGCGCGACGGCCCGCTCCAGGTCCTGCACGAGCGTCTTGAAGTCGATCTCCTCGCCGGCCAGATAGCGGTCCATGAGGGTCTCGTCCTCGCTCTCCGAGATGATCCCCTCGATGAGCCGGTTGCGCGCCTCCTCGATCTCCGGCAGCAGCTCCTCGCCGGGCTCGGACTCCTTGCGCTCGCCGGACGAGTAGTCGAACAGCTTCTGCGACAGCAGCCCGGTCAGACCGGTCACGGGCGCGTGCCCGTCGGGCCCCTGCGGGCCGCGCAGAGGCAGATAGAGCGGCAGTACGGCGTCGGGGTCGTCGCCGCCGAAGGTCTCCGCGCAGATCCGGGTCATCTCCTCGAAGTCCGCCCGCGCGGCCTCCAGATGCGTGACGACGATGGCCCGGGGCATCCCGACGGCCGCGCACTCCTCCCACACCATGCGCGTGGAGCCGTCCACCCCGTCCGAGGCCGAGACGACGAAAAGGGCCGCGTCCGCCGCTCGCAGACCGGCCCTGAGTTCCCCGACGAAGTCGGCGTATCCGGGGGTGTCCAGAAGGTTGATCTTGAACCCGTCCCATTCGACGGGCACCAGGGAGAGCTGCACCGAGCGTTGCTGCCGGTGCTCGATCTCGTCGTAGTCCGAGACGGTGCCGCCGTCCTCCACACGGCCCGCCCGGTTCACCGCCCCCGCCGTCAGCGCGAGAGCTTCCACCAATGTCGTCTTGCCCGAACCGGAGTGGCCGACCAGCACCACATTCCGTACGGACGCGGGGTGGTCGGCCGCTGTTGCCCTGCCGGCGGCTCCGGGGTGTGCGTTCGCCTTGTCGCCCATGGCCTTGCCTCCCGTGCACGGTGAGGTCATCTGTGGGCGCGGACATGCGGACCCGCGTGCGGTGCGGCTCCGGTGACGCCCGCGGTCCTTCGAGCTTTCCACTCCCGTCACGGTGCGTCCATACGACGGACGCGATCCCGCAGCGGTCCGGGGCGGCACACCCGTGACAGACGCTCCGGGTGCCCGGCCGCCGCCCACGCGCGCGCGTGGCTACGATGGGCCAGCCGGTGGCCAGCAGGGGCCGAGCCGGCCATACCGACCATCGGGAAGGCCATGCTGAACAAGTACGCGCGTGCATTTTTCACGCGTGTCCTCACCCCGTTCGCCTCATTTCTGATCAGAAGGGGCGTCAGCCCCGACACGGTCACGCTTCTCGGCACGGCCGGCGTGATGGCGGGCGCGCTGGTCTTCTACCCCATGGGCGAGTTCTTCTGGGGCACGGTCGTGATCACGCTGTTCGTGTTCTCCGACCTCGTCGACGGCAACATGGCCCGCCAGCTCGGCCGCTCCAGCCGCTGGGGCGCCTTCCTCGACTCCACGCTCGACCGCGTCGCCGACGGCGCGATCTTCGGCGGCTTCGCCCTCTGGTACGCCGGGGGCGGCGACGACATCGCCCTGTGCGCGGTCTCCATCTTCTGCCTGGCCAGCGGCCAGGTGGTGTCGTACACCAAGGCCCGGGGCGAGTCGATCGGGCTGCCGGTCGCCGTCAACGGCCTGGTGGAACGCGCCGAGCGCCTGGTGATCTCCCTGGTCGCGGCCGGTCTCTCCGGCCTGCACAAGTTCGGTGTGCCGGGCATCCAGTACCTGCTGCCGGTCGCCCTGTGGATCGTCGCCGTCGGCAGCCTGGTCACGCTGATCCAGCGGGTCGTCACGGTCCGCCGCGAGTCGGCGGAGGCCGAGGAGGCCGCGGCCGCGGCCTCCGGCACGGCCCCGTCCCCGGACCCGGTCGAGGAGCAGCCCCGGCAGCAGGGGAGCGAGGCCGCCAAGTGAGCGTCCAGGAGCGGCTGACGGACTCGCTGTACGGCCTCGGCTGGGGCGTGGTCAAGAAGCTCCCCGAGCCGGTCGCCGTGCGTCTCGGCCGGGGCATCGCCGACCTGGCCTGGAAGAAGCGCGGCAAGGGCGTCCTGCGGCTGGAGAGCAACTACGCGCGCGTGGTGCCCGACGCGAGCCCCGAGCGCCTCGCGGAGCTCTCCCGCGCGGGCATGCGCTCGTACCTGCGCTACTGGATGGAGTCCTTCCGGCTGCCCGCCTGGAGCAAGGACCGCATCAGGGCCGGCTTCGACCCCAAGGGCCTGCACCACCTCACCGACGGCCTCGCCGCGGGCAAGGGCGTCATTCTCGCGCTGCCCCACATGGCCAACTGGGACCTCGCCGGCGCCTGGGTCACCACCAAGCTGGAGACGCCCTTCACCACGGTCGCCGAACGGCTCAAGCCCGAGACGCTCTACGACCGCTTCGTCGCCTACCGCGAGGGCCTCGGCATGGAGGTCCTCCCGCACAGCGGCGGCACCGCCTTCGGCACCCTGGCCCGGCGACTGCGCGACGGCGGACTGGTCTGCCTGGTCGCCGAGCGCGACCTGTCGTCGTCCGGCGTCGAGGTGCGGTTCTTCGGCGAGGCCACCCGCATCCCGGCGGGGCCCGCCCTGCTGGCCCAGCAGACGGGCGCGCTGCTGCTGCCGGTGACACTCTGGTACGACGACTCGCCCGCCATGCAGGGGAGGGTGCACCCCCCTGTCGAGGTGCCCGAGTCAGGTACCCGGGCCGAAAAGACGTCTGTCATGGCACAGGCGCTGGCCGATGCCTTCGCCACCGGCATCGCCGACCATCCGGAGGACTGGCACATGCTCCAGCGCTTGTGGCTGAAGGATCTCGAACCGCGCCCGGCGGACGGGGCCCGCCCGTGAGAATCGGCATCGTCTGCCCGTACTCCTGGGACGTGCCAGGAGGCGTGCAGTTCCACATCCGCGATCTCGCCGAGTACTTCATCCGCCTCGGCCACGAGGTGTCCGTCCTCGCCCCGGCCGACGACGACACCCCGCTGCCGCCGTACGTCGTCTCGGCAGGGCGTGCGGTGCCGGTGCCGTACAACGGCTCGGTGGCCCGGCTGAGCTTCGGTTTCCTGTCGGCGGCACGGGTGCGGCGCTGGCTGCACGACGGCGCGTTCGACGTGGTCCACATCCACGAGCCGTCCTCGCCGTCGCTCGGCCTGCTGACCTGCTGGATCGCGCAGGGCCCGATCGTCGCCACCTTCCACACCTCGAACCCGCGCTCCCGGGTCATGGTCGCCGCGTACTCGATCCTCCAGGCTGCCCTGGAGAAGATCAGCGCCCGGATCGCGGTCAGCGAGTACGCCCGCCGCACGCTCGTCGAGCACCTCGGCGGGGACGCGGTGGTGATCCCGAACGGCGTGGACGTCGACTTCTTCGCCAAGGCCGAGCCGAAGCCCGAGTGGCAGGGCGGCACGATCGGCTTCATGGGCCGCATCGACGAGCCCCGCAAGGGCCTTCCGGTGCTGATGAGGGCGCTGCCGAGGATCCTCGCCGAGCGCCCGGGCACGCGGCTCCTGGTCGCCGGGCGCGGGGACGAGGAGGAGGCGGTCGAGTCGCTCCCCGAGGAGCTGCGCGCGCGGGTGGAGTTCCTCGGCATGGTCAGCGACGAGGACAAGGCCCGCTTCCTGCGCAGCGTCGACCTGTACGTCGCCCCCAACACCGGCGGCGAGAGCTTCGGGATCATCCTCGTCGAGGCCATGTCGGCGGGCGCCCCGGTGCTGGCCTCGGACCTGGACGCCTTCGCCCAGGTCCTGGACCACGGCTCGGCCGGCGAGCTCTTCGCCAACGAGGACGCGGACGCGCTGGCGGACGCGGCGGTACGGCTCCTCGGCGACCCCGGGCGACTGGCCGAACTGCGCGAGCGCGGCAGCGCCCACGTCCGCCGCTTCGACTGGTCGACCGTCGGCGCGGACATCCTCTCGGTCTACGAGACGGTGACCGCGGGCGCGGCGGCGGTGGCGGCGGCGGACGACGACCGGGGCCCGGGACTGCGGGCACGGCTGGGACTGGCACGGGACTGAGGGATACCGGGGTCTGCGGGCTGAGGGTGCGGTGGGGCTTGCCTGACTGCACCCACCCAGGGGCGCGGGGAACTGCGCGACCAGCCACAACGCACCCGCACCCGGGATTCGACCCTAACTGCCTATCGGGCCCCCGTGCCTGCCCCACTCCTCCCCGCCCCGCCCCGATAGCCTGCTCCCCGTGACTGCCACCCTCATCTGGATCGTCGTCGCGCTCGTCGCGATCGGCCTCTACCTCAGCTGGACCGCGGGCCGTCTCGACCGGCTGCACGCCAGGATCGACGCCACGCGCGCGGCGCTGGACGCGCAGCTGGTGCGACGGGCCTCCGTGACCCAGGAACTGGCCACCTCCGGCGTCCTCGACCCGGCCGCGTCGATCGTGCTGTACGAGGCCGCGCACGCCGCCCGGCAGGCAGAGGAGGAGCAGCGGGAGGTCGCCGAGAGCGAGCTGAGCCAGGCGCTGCGGGCCGTGTTCGCCGAACCGGGCCAGGTGGAGGCCGTACGGGAGGCGCCCGGCGGGGAGTCGGCGGCCCATGAACTCACCGAGACCGTACGACGGGTCCCGATGGCCCGCCGCTTCCACAACGACGCGGTGGGAGCCGCCCGCAGGCTCCGCGAGCACCGCAAGGTCCGCTGGTTCCGGTTGGCCGGCCACGCCCCCTTCCCGATGGCCTTCGAGATGGACGACGAGCCGCCCGCGGCACTGGTCGAGCGGGCCGCGTAGGGCCTGAGGGGGGCCGGGCGGGGAAAAAACGATCCACCGGCTCCTCATTGGCCCTTGCTGTGGCCTGGTCCGATGACGTTTCCTCGGTGCTGCACAAATCCTCTTTTCACTTCAGCGAGGTCAACCCGTGTCCAGCACCGAGAACCAGGCTCCCGAGACCGGCACCGCGCGCGTGAAGCGCGGTATGGCGGAGCAGCTCAAGGGCGGCGTGATCATGGACGTCGTCACGCCGGAGCAGGCGAAGATCGCGGAGGACGCGGGGGCCGTCGCCGTCATGGCCCTGGAGCGGGTCCCCGCCGACATCCGCAAGGACGGCGGCGTGGCCCGGATGTCCGACCCGGACATGATCGAGGGCATCATCGAGGCCGTGTCCATCCCGGTCATGGCGAAGTCCCGCATCGGTCACTTCGTCGAGGCCCAGGTCCTCCAGTCCCTCGGCGTCGACTACATCGACGAGTCCGAGGTCCTCACCCCCGCCGACGAGGTCAACCACTCCGACAAGTGGTCCTTCACGACCCCCTTCGTCTGCGGCGCCACCAACCTGGGCGAGGCCCTGCGCCGCATCGCCGAGGGCGCGGCCATGATCCGCTCCAAGGGCGAGGCCGGCACCGGCAACGTCGTCGAGGCCGTCCGCCACCTGCGCCAGATCAAGAACGAGATCGCCAGGCTGCGCGGCTTCGACAACCACGAGCTGTACGCCGCCGCCAAGGAGCTGCGCGCCCCGTACGAGCTGGTCAAGGAGGTTGCCGAGCTCGGCAAGCTCCCCGTGGTGCTGTTCTCCGCCGGTGGCGTGGCCACCCCGGCCGACGCCGCGCTCATGCGCCAGCTCGGCGCCGAGGGCGTCTTCGTCGGCTCCGGCATCTTCAAGTCCGGCGACCCGGCCAAGCGCGCCGCCGCCATCGTGAAGGCCACCACCTTCTACGACGACCCGAAGATCATCGCGGACGCGTCCCGCAACCTCGGCGAGGCCATGGTCGGCATCAACTGCGACACCCTCCCCGAGACCGAGCGCTACGCCAACCGCGGCTGGTAACCACCTCATGTCCAACGAAGCCCCTGTCATCGGCGTCCTGGCCCTCCAGGGCGACGTCCGGGAGCACCTCGTCGCCCTGGCCGCGGCCGACGCCGTGGCCAGGCCGGTCAGGCGCCCGGAGGAACTCGCCGAGGTGGACGGTCTCGTCATCCCCGGCGGCGAGTCCACCACGATCTCCAAGCTGGCCGTCCTGTTCGGCGTGATGGAGCCCCTCCGCGCGCGGGTGCGGGCCGGCATGCCCGTCTACGGCACCTGCGCGGGCCTGATCATGCTCGCCGACAAGATCCTCGACCCGCGCTCGGGCCAGGAGACGATCGGCGGCATCGACATGATCGTGCGCCGCAACGCCTTCGGACGCCAGAACGAGTCCTTCGAGGCGTCGGTCGACGTCAAGGGTGTCGGGGGCGACCCCGTGGAGGGCGTCTTCATCCGCGCCCCCTGGGTCGAGTCCGTGGGCGCCGAGGCCGAGGTGCTCGCCGAGCACGACGGCCACATCGTCGCGGTCCGCCAGGGCAACGCGCTCGCCACGTCCTTCCACCCGGAACTGACCGGCGACCACCGCGTGCACGCTCTCTTTGTCGACATGGTGCGCGCGAACCGGACGCCGGAGTCCTTGTAGGATCTCAGGCGTTGGTTGCAGGGATGGGTAACGCGAAGGAGACAGGCAGATGTCCGGCCACTCTAAATGGGCTACGACGAAGCACAAGAAGGCCGTGATCGACGCCAAGCGCGGCAAGCTCTTCGCGAAGCTGATCAAGAACATCGAGGTCGCGGCCCGCATGGGCGGCGTCGACATCGAGGGCAACCCGACGCTCTACGACGCCATCCAGAAGGCCAAGAAGCAGTCGGTCCCGAACAAGAACATCGACTCCGCGGTCAAGCGCGGCGGCGGCCTCGAGGCCGGCGGCGCCGACTACGAGACGATCATGTACGAGGGCTACGGCCCGAACGGCGTCGCGGTGCTCATCGAGTGCCTCACCGACAACCGCAACCGCGCCGCCTCCGACGTGCGCGTCGCCATGACCCGCAACGGCGGCTCCATGGCCGACCCGGGCTCGGTGTCCTACCTGTTCAACCGCAAGGGCGTCGTCATCGTCCCCAAGGGCGAGCTCACCGAGGACGACGTGCTCGGTGCCGTTCTGGACGCGGGCGCCGAGGAGGTCAACGACCTCGGTGAGTCGTTCGAGATCCTCAGCGAGGCCACCGACCTGGTCGCCGTCCGCACCGCCCTCCAGGACGCCGGGATCGACTACGACTCCGCCGACGCCAACTTCGTCCCGACCATGCAGGTCGAGCTGGACGAGGAGGGCGCCAGGAAGATCTTCAAGCTGATCGACGCCCTCGAGGACAGCGACGACGTCCAGAACGTCTTCGCCAACTTCGACGTCAGCGACGAGGTCATGGAGAAGGTCGACGCGTAGCGCTGCCGCGTGCTGAGCCGTTTCGGCGGGCCGGTTGGGACACGTCCCACCGGCCCGCCGCCGTTGTCGGTGGCAGCGGATAGCCTGGCGTGAAGTCAAAGATCACCGAGGGGAGGGCGCGTGCGGGTACTCGGGGTGGACCCCGGACTCACGCGGTGCGGCGTCGGTGTCGTCGAGGGCGTCGCCGGGCGGCCCCTGACGATGCTCGGTGTCGGGGTCGTACGGACGCCCGCCGACGCGGAGTTGGGGCAGCGGCTCGTCGCCGTCGAGCAGGGCATCGAGCAGTGGCTGGACGAGCACCGGCCCGAATTCGTCGCCGTGGAGCGGGTGTTCAGCCAGCACAACGTCCGTACGGTGATGGGCACCGCCCAGGCCAGCGCGGTCGCCATGCTGTGCGCCGCCCGCCGTGGCATTCCCGTCGCCCTGCACACCCCCAGCGAGGTCAAGGCCGCCGTCACCGGCAGCGGCCGTGCCGACAAGGCCCAGGTCGGCGCCATGGTCACCCGGCTGCTGCGGCTCGACGCGCCGCCCAAGCCGGCCGACGCGGCCGACGCCCTCGCGCTCGCCATCTGCCACATCTGGCGGGCCCCCGCCCAGAACCGCCTCCAGCAGGCCGTCGCCCTGCACACAGCCAAAGCAGCACCGAAAGGCCGTCTCGCATGATCGCGTTCGTCAGCGGCACCGTCGCCGCACTCGCCCCCGACGCCGCGGTGCTCGAGGTGGGCGGTGTGGGCATGGCCGTGCAGTGCACCCCGAACACCCTGTCCACGCTCCGGCTCGGACAGCCCGCCAAACTGGCCACCTCGCTCGTCGTGCGGGAGGACTCCCTCACCCTGTACGGCTTCGTCGACGACGACGAGCGCCAGGTCTTCGAGCTGCTCCAGACCGCCAGCGGAGTCGGCCCTCGCCTGGCGCAGGCCATGCTGGCCGTGCACGCGCCGGACGCCCTGCGCCGCGCGGTCGCCACCGGCGACGAGAAGGCCCTGATCGCGGTGCCCGGCATCGGCAAGAAGGGCGCCCAGAAGCTGCTGCTCGAGCTGAAGGACCGGCTCGGCGAGCCGATCGGGGCACCCGCCGTCGGCGCCCCCGTCACTCAGGGCTGGCGCGACCAGCTGCACGCCGCCCTCATCGGCCTCGGCTACGCCACGCGCGAGGCCGACGAGGCCGTCACCGCCGTGGCCCCGCAGGCGGAGGCGGCCGAGGGCACGCCCCAGGTGGGCCAGCTGCTCAAGGCCGCCCTCCAGACCCTGAACCGCGCCCGCTAGGAGAACGTCAGTGAACTGGGACGACACCACCGACGACACCGCCGCCGAGCGGCTCGTCGGTGCGTCCGCCGACCGCGAGGACCAGGCCGTCGAGGCCGCCCTGCGCCCCAAGGACCTGGACGAGTTCATCGGCCAGGAGAAGGTCCGCGAACAGCTCGACCTGGTCCTGCGCGCCGCCCGCGCGCGCGGCGCCACCGCCGACCATGTGCTGCTCTCCGGCGCCCCCGGCCTCGGCAAGACCACCCTGTCGATGATCATCGCGGCCGAGATGGGCGCCCCGATCCGCATCACCAGCGGCCCCGCCATCCAGCACGCCGGCGACCTCGCGGCCATCCTTTCCTCCCTCCAGGAGGGCGAGGTCCTCTTCCTCGACGAGATCCACCGCATGTCGCGGCCCGCCGAGGAGATGCTCTACATGGCGATGGAGGACTTCCGCGTCGACGTCATCGTCGGCAAGGGCCCCGGCGCCACCGCCATCCCCCTGGAGCTGCCCCCCTTCACCCTGGTCGGCGCCACCACCCGCGCGGGCCTGCTGCCGCCCCCGCTGCGCGACCGCTTCGGCTTCACCGCGCACATGGAGTTCTACGAACCCGCCGAGCTGGAGCGGGTCATCCATCGCTCGGCCAACCTGCTCGACGTCGAGATCGGCTCCGACGGCGCCGCCGAGATCGCGGGCCGCTCCCGCGGCACGCCCCGGATCGCCAACCGCCTGCTGCGCCGGGTCCGCGACTACGCCCAGGTCAAGGCCGACGGGATCATCACCCGCGACATCGCGGCGGCCGCGCTCAAGGTCTACGAGGTCGACGCCCGTGGTCTCGACCGGCTGGACCGCGGGGTCCTGGAAGCCCTGCTCAAGCTGTTCGCCGGCGGCCCGGTCGGCCTGTCCACGCTCGCCGTCGCGGTGGGGGAGGAGCGCGAGACCGTCGAGGAGGTCGCCGAACCGTTCCTCGTCCGCGAGGGTCTGCTCGCCCGCACTCCGCGCGGCCGGGTCGCCACTCCCGCCGCCTGGGCCCACCTCGGCCTCACCCCGCCGCGCTCCGCGTCCACGGGAAACGGACAACAGGACCTGTTCGGGACGTGATGCCTTTGTGACGGCACGGCATTGGCCGGGGCAGGAACCCAGGTGCGATGCTGAGCGTTGTTCCCTGCGCGCGGACTCGCTTAGACTCCGCCGATGCCGCCTTTGTCGGCGGCATGCACACCCCCAACCATCAGGCCGCTCACCATCGCGGTCGCGTGAAGGAAGTTCCGACCCGTGAGTCTCGTGACCCTCCTCCCGTTCATCGTGCTCATCGGGGCCATGTTCCTGATGACCCGGTCGGCCAAGAAGAAGCAGCAACAGGCCGCCAGCATGCGGAACGACATGCAGCCCGGCAGCGGCGTCCGCACGATCGGGGGTATGTACGCCACGGTCAAGGAGGTCGGCGACGACACCGTCCTCCTCGACGCGGGCCCGGGCGTGGAACTGCTCTTCGCGAAGAACGCCATCGGTGCTGTACTGACGGACGACGAGTACAACCGCATCGTCCACGGCATCGAGCACGACCTGAAGTCCGACTCCGACGTCGTCCCGGACGACGCCTCCTCCCTCACCGACGACGAGCCCGCCGACGAAGCTGCCGCCGCCTCCGACGAGAAGTCCGTCGACCTCGGTAAGAAGGACACGGCCGACGAGGCCCCCGTCGACGCGCCTGCCAAGGCCGACGCCGACGTGGAGGACGCCGAGGCGAAGTCGGACGACGAGCCGAAGAAGACCGACGGCGACTCCGGCGCGAAGTAGTCGCGTTCCCGGGCGCGCGGTCACCTCCGCGCGCCCCGGAATCCGCGCAGCTCGCACGGAATCCCCAACCATGTCATGGCCGCCCGCCCGCCGACCCGGCGCGAGAGCGGCCCGAGAGGGAGTACGAGAAGGTGGCAGCACCTAAAAGGGGGCGGAGCGCGAGTGCCCAGAGCAAGCCAGGGCGCGCGCTGGCCCTGATCCTGATCGCCATCGTGGCGCTCACCGGTGGAATGTTCCTCTCCGGACACACCACCCCGCGCCTCGGCATCGACCTCGCCGGAGGCACCAGCATCACGCTGGAGGCCAAGGCCGACCAGGGGTCCGCGATCAACAAGGCCAACATGGACACCGCGGTCGAGATCATGAACCGTCGTGTCAACGGCCTGGGCGTCTCCGAGGCGGAGGTGCAGACCCAGGGTGATCGCAACATCATCGTGAACATCCCCAAGGGCACCAACTCCAAGGAGGCCCGCGACCAGGTCGGCACCACCGCCAAGCTGTACTTCCGTCCGGTCCTCGCCCAGGACGCCACCGGCGTCGCGGCCGCCACGCCGAGCCCGTCCGCCAGCGGCTCCTCGAAGGCCTCGCCGAGCCCCTCCGCGAGCAAGTCCGGCACCGGTGAGAAGGCGACCTCGTCGTCCTCCCCGTCGGCCTCCGCCACCTCGCAGGGCCGCGCCGTCACCGACGCCCTGAAGGCCGACTCCACTCCGTCGGCGTCCGCGAGCGCGTCTGGCTCCCCCTCCCCGTCGGCCTCCGCCAGCGGCGGCACCGGCACCGCCGACCAGGCCAAGCTCCAGGCCCAGTACACCGCCCTGGACTGCTCCAAGCAGGCGCAGCGCAACAAGGCGGGCGAGGGCGCCAAGCCCACCGACACCACCGTGGGCTGCGGCGAGTTCAACGGCGTCTGGTACAAGTACCTGCTCGGCCCCGCCGCCGTCGCCGGCACCGAGGTCAAGAAGGCCGACGCGGTCTTCGACACCCAGACCGCCGCCGGCTGGCAGGTCACCATGACCTTCAACAGCAAGGGCGCCAGCAAGTTCGCCGACATCACCGGCAAGCTCGCGCAGAACACCCAGCCGCTCAACGAGTTCGGCATCGTCCTCGACGGCCAGGTCGTCTCCAGCCCCACCGTGAGCTCCTCGATCACCGGCGGCAACGCCCAGATCTCCGGCAGCTTCACGCAGGAGGAGGCGCAGAGCCTCGCCAACATGCTGTCGTACGGCGCCCTCCCGCTCTCCTTCAAGGAGCAGAGCGTCACCACGGTGACCGCCGCCCTCGGCGGTGAGCAGCTGCACGCCGGTCTGCTCGCCGGCGCGATCGGCCTGGCCCTGGTCGTCATCTACCTCGTGGCCTACTACCGCGGTCTGTCCGTCGTCGCGATGGCCTCGCTGCTGGTCTCCGCGATCCTCACCTACGTGATCATGGCGCTGCTCGGCCCGGCGATCGGCTTCGCGCTGAACCTCCCGGCCGTGTGCGGTGCCATCGTCGCCATCGGTATCACCGCGGACTCGTTCATCGTGTACTTCGAACGCATCCGGGACGAGATCCGTGAGGGCCGCTCGCTGCGACCCGCCGTCGAGAGGGCCTGGCCGCGCGCCCGGCGCACCATCCTGGTCTCCGACTTCGTGTCGTTCCTCGCCGCCGCCGTCCTGTTCATCGTGACGGTCGGCAAGGTCCAGGGCTTCGCGTTCACGCTCGGCCTGACCACCGTGCTGGACGTCGTCGTGGTCTTCTTCTTCACCAAGCCGCTCATGACGCTGCTGGCCCGCCGCAAGTTCTTCGCGAGCGGCAGCAAGTGGTCCGGCCTCGACCCGAAGAGCCTGGGCGCCAAGCCCCCGCTGCGCCGCACCCGCCGTCCCGCCGCCCCCGCCCACACGAAGGAGGCGTGAGCATGTCGAAACTCGGCAACATCGGCGCCCGACTGCACCGTGGCGAGATCAGCTACGACTTCATCGGTCACCGCAAGCTCTGGTACGGCATCTCGATCCTGATCACCATCACGGCGATCCTGGGCCTCGCGGTACGCGGCCTGAACATGGGCATCGACTTCCAGGGCGGCGCGGTCTTCACCACCGAGAAGACCAGCGTCTCCGTCTCCCAGGCCGAGGACTACGCGAAGGAGGCCTCCGGCCACGACGCGGTCGTCCAGAAGCTGGGCAACGGCACGATGCGCATCCAGATCGCCGGCATGGACACCCAGCAGTCCGACGAGATCAAGAACAAGCTCGCCTCGGACTTCAAGGTCGACCCGGAGAAGATCGCCGCCGACCTCGTCGGGCCCAGCTGGGGCGACCAGATCGCCAACAAGGCCTGGCAGGGTCTGGCGATCTTCATGGTCCTCGTCGTGATCTATCTGGCGATCGCCTTCGAGTGGCGCATGGCCATCGCGGCGCTCGTCGCCCTGATCCACGACATCACCATCACCGTCGGCATCTACGCCCTCGTCGGCTTCGAGGTCACGCCGGGCACGGTGATCGGTCTGCTGACCATCCTCGGTTACTCGCTCTACGACACGGTGGTCGTCTTCGACTCCCTCAAGGAGCAGACGAAGGACATCACCAAGCAGAACCGCTGGACCTACAGCGACATCGCCAACCGCTCGATCAACGGCACCCTGGTCCGCTCGATCAACACCACGGTGGTCGCGCTGCTGCCGGTGGCGGGCCTGCTGTTCATCGGCGGCGGCTTCCTCGGCGCGGGCACGCTCAACGACATCTCGCTGTCGCTGTTCGTCGGCCTCGCCGCCGGTGCGTACTCCTCGATCTTCATCGCCACCCCGCTGGTCGCCGACCTCAAGGAGCAGGAGCCGGCGATGAAGGCGCTCAAGAAGCGGGTCCTCGCCAAGCGCGCCCAGGCCGATGCGGAGGAGGAGTTCGCGGAGACCCGCGGCGACGCCGTGGATGACGACGAGCCCGAGGACACCGGGCACGCGGTCGTCGGTCCCCGCACCCAGCCCGCCTCGCGCGGCCGGGGCCGCGGCCGCCCCTCGGGGAAGCGCCGATGACCGGACTCGTGGACGTCACGGAGCTGCTGCTCAGCCGTATCCGCGATGTGGCCGACTACCCGGAGCCGGGCGTGATGTTCAAGGACATCACCCCGCTCCTGGCGGACCCGGCGGCCTTCACCGTGCTCACCGACACGCTGGCGGCGGTCGCCGCGAGCACCGGCGCCACCAAGGTCGTCGGCCTGGAAGCCCGGGGCTTCATCCTCGGCGCCCCGGTCGCCGTCCGCGCCGGCCTCGGCTTCATCCCGGTGCGCAAGGCGGGCAAGCTCCCCGGAGCGACCCTCAGCCAGGCGTACGACCTGGAGTACGGCTCGGCGGAGATCGAGGTGCACGCGGAGGACCTGTCCTCCGGCGACCGCGTCCTGATCGTCGACGACGTGCTGGCCACCGGCGGTACCGCCGAGGCGTCCATCGAGCTGATCCGCCGCGCGGGCGCGGAGGTCGCGGGCCTCACCGTCCTGATGGAGCTGGGCTTCCTGGGCGGCCGGGCCCGTCTGGAACCGGCGCTGGCGGGGGCTCCGCTGGAGGCACTGCTCGTGGTCTGACCCCGTAGCGCAGCACTGGAACGGCCGTCCCGGCACAGCCCGGGGCGGCCGTTCCCGTCCTCCGGGCCGCGCGATCGTCCCGTCGGAATGCCCGCGGCCGCACCTCGTGTTGCACAGGTAGACGTCCCTCACATCGGCCTGGAGGCGATCTCGGGGCGCGGGATCGCTACCATGGGGGTCCGGAGCCTGACCTGGGGACCCGGATCGCGCACGAGGAGTCCTCTTGCCAGACGAGGCCCAGCCCCTGACCGCCGCCAAGCCCGAGTCCGCCTCGGAGCCCGCGGCCAAGCCCGCGCCGGACGCGAAGAACGCGACGAACGACGCCCGCGGGCCGGTCGAGCACGCCCAGTCCGCGCCCGTCGACAAGCCCGCCGAGCCGGCCAGGCCCAAGCCCGCCCCGCCCGAGCAGCCCGCGCCGTCGGCCGCGGCGGCCCGGCCGACCCCGGGCCAGCCCGCCCGCAGCGGCTCCTCCAACCGCGTCCGCGCCCGCCTCGCCCGTCTCGGCGTGCAGCGCTCCAACCCGTACAACCCGGTCCTGGAACCGCTGCTGCGGATAGTGCGCAGCAACGACCCGAAGATCGAGACGGCCACCCTCCGCAAGATCGAGACCGCCTACCAGGTCGCCGAGCGCTGGCACCGCGGCCAGAAGCGCAAGAGCGGCGACCCGTACATCACCCACCCGCTCGCGGTGACCACCATCCTCGCCGAGCTCGGCATGGACCCGGCCACCCTCATGGCGGGCCTGCTGCACGACACCGTCGAGGACACCGAGTACGGCCTCGACCAGCTCCGCCGCGACTTCGGCGACTCGGTCGCCCTGCTCGTCGACGGCGTCACCAAGCTGGACAAGGTCAAGTTCGGCGAGGCCGCGCAGGCCGAGACCGTGCGCAAGATGGTCGTGGCGATGGCCAAGGACCCGCGCGTCCTGGTGATCAAGCTCGCCGACCGCCTGCACAACATGCGCACCATGCGCTACCTCAAGCGTGAGAAGCAGGAGAAGAAGGCCCGCGAGACGCTGGAGATCTACGCTCCGCTCGCCCACCGCCTCGGCATGAACACCATCAAGTGGGAGCTGGAGGACCTCGCCTTCGCGATCCTCTACCCCAAGATGTACGACGAGATCGTACGGCTGGTGGCCGAGCGGGCGCCCAAGCGGGACGAGTACCTGGCCATAGTGACCGACGAGGTGCAGTCCGACCTGCGCGCGGCCCGCATCAAGGCCACCGTCACCGGCCGCCCGAAGCACTACTACAGCGTCTACCAGAAGATGATCGTCCGTGGTCGTGACTTCGCGGAGATCTACGACCTGGTCGGCATCCGTGTCCTGGTGGACACCGTCCGCGACTGCTACGCGGCCCTGGGCACCGTCCACGCCCGCTGGAACCCGGTTCCGGGGCGGTTCAAGGACTACATCGCGATGCCCAAGTTCAACATGTACCAGTCGCTGCACACGACGGTCATCGGGCCCAACGGCAAGCCGGTCGAGCTCCAGATCCGCACCTTCGACATGCACCGCCGCGCCGAGTACGGCATCGCCGCGCACTGGAAGTACAAGCAGGAGGCCGTCGCCGGCGCCTCCAAGGTGCGCTCGGACCAGCCCCGGTCCACCGGCAAGGACGACCACCTCAACGACATGGCGTGGCTGCGCCAGCTCCTCGACTGGCAGAAGGAGACCGAGGACCCCGGCGAGTTCCTGGAGTCCCTGCGCTTCGACCTCTCGCGCAACGAGGTCTTCGTCTTCACTCCCAAGGGCGACGTCATCGCGCTGCCGGCCGGTGCCACCCCCGTGGACTTCTCCTACGCGGTGCACACCGAGGTGGGCCACCGCACGATAGGAGCACGGGTCAACGGCCGTCTGGTGCCGCTGGAGTCGACCCTCGACAACGGCGACCTCGTCGAGGTCTTCACCTCCAAGGCGCCCGGCGCCGGACCCTCCCGGGACTGGCTGAACTTCGTCAAGTCGCCGCGGGCCCGCAACAAGATCCGCGCCTGGTTCTCCAAGGAGCGCCGCGACGAGGCCATCGAGCAGGGCAAGGACGCCATCGTCCGTGCGATGCGCAAGCAGAACCTGCCGATCCAGCGCATCCTCACCGGCGACTCCCTCGTCACGCTCGCCCACGAGATGCGCTACTCCGACATCTCCGCCCTGTACGCGGCGATCGGCGAGGGCCATGTCTCCGCGCAGAACATCGTGCAGAAACTCGTCTCCGCGCTGGGCGGGGAGGAGGCGGCCACCGAGGAGATCGACGAGGCCGTTCCGCCCACCCGCAGCCGCCGGAAGCGGCGCTCCAGCGCCGACCCGGGTGTCATCGTCAAGGGCGTCGAGGACGTGTGGGTCAAGCTGGCCCGCTGCTGCACTCCCGTGCCGGGCGACCCGATCATCGGTTTCGTCACCCGGGGTAGTGGCGTATCGGTTCACCGCAGCGACTGCGTCAACGTGGAGTCACTGTCCCGCGAGCCGGAACGCATCCTGGACGTCGAGTGGGCCCCCACCCAGTCCTCGGTCTTCCTGGTCGCCATCCAGGTCGAGGCACTGGACCGCTCCCGGCTCCTCTCGGACGTCACCCGCGTCCTGTCCGACCAGCACGTCAACATCCTCTCGGCGGCCGTCCAGACCTCCCGCGACCGCGTCGCCACCTCCCGCTTCACCTTCGAGATGGGCGACCCCAAGCACCTGGGCCACGTCCTGAAGGCGGTCAGGGGCGTGGAGGGCGTGTACGACGTGTACCGGGTGACGTCGGCGCGCAACCGGTCGTAGGGCATACGACGAGAAGGGCCCCGTACGCGACGTACGGGGCCCTTCTCGTCGTAGCAGCCGATCAGCCGCCGAACTCCTGGAGACCCTTCAGGGCCTGGTCCAGAAGGGCCTGCCGGCCTTCCAGCTCGCGCTCCAGCTTGTCGGCACGCGCGTTGTTGCCCTGGGCGCGGGCCTGCTCGATCTGGCCCTTGAGCTTGTCCACGGCGGCCTGGAGCTGGCCGGTCAGACCCGCGGCACGCGCGCGTGCCTCCGGGTTGGTCCGGCGCCACTCGGTCTCCTCGGCCTCCTGAAGCGCGCGCTCGACGGCGTGCATGCGGCCCTCGACCTTCGGCCGGGCGTCCCGCGGGACATGGCCGATGGCCTCCCAGCGCTCGTTGAGCGTGCGGAAGGCGGCGCGGGCCGTCTTCAGGTCGCCGATGGGCAGGAGCTTCTCGGCCTCCTCGGCCAGCTCCTCCTTCAGCTTGAGGTTCTCCGTCTGCTCGGCGTCCCGCTCGGCGAAGACCGAGCTGCGGGCCGCGAAGAACACGTCCTGGGCGCCGCGGAAGCGGTTCCACAGGTCGTCCTCGTGCTCGCGCTGGGCACGGCCCGCGGCCTTCCACTCCGCCATCAGCTCGCGGTAGCGGGCGGCCGTCGGACCCCAGTCCGTCGAACCGGACAGCGCCTCGGCCTCGCCGACCAGACGCTCCTTGGTCTTGCGGGCCTCCTCGCGCTGCGCGTCCAGCGACGCGAAGTGGGCCTTGCGTCGCTTGGAGAACGCCGAGCGGGCGTGCGAGAAGCGGTGCCACAGCTCGTCGTCCGACTTGCGGTCCAGGCGCGGCAGACCCTTCCAGGTGTCCACCAGGGCGCGCAGCCGCTCGCCGGCGGCCCGCCACTGGTCGGACTGGGCCAGCTCCTCCGCCTCGACGACCAGCGCCTCCTTGGCGTGCCGGGCCTCGTCCGACTGCTTGGCGCGCTGCTGCTTGCGCTCCTCGCGACGCTTGTCGACCGTCTCCACCAGCTTGTCGAGCCGCACCTTGAGCGCGTCCAGGTCGCCGACCGCGTGATGCGCGTCGACCTGTTCGCGAATGTGGTCGATCGCGGTCTGCGCGTCCTTCGCCGACAGGTCGGTGGTCTTCACTCGCTTCTCGAGGAGGCCGATCTCGACAACCAGGCCCTCGTACTTGCGCTCGAAATAGGCCAGGGCTTCCTCGGGGGAACCCGCCTGCCAGGAACCGACGACCTGCTCGCCGTCGGCCGTACGCACGTACACGGTCCCCGTCTCGTCGACGCGGCCCCACGGGTCGCTGCTCACAGCGCCTCCTCCACATGATGCCCGCGGGAGGCTTCCGCGCCCCCGGGCATCGTCCACAGTTTCGTCACGGCCAACATAGGCGACCGGCGGGTGGCCTGTCCGCATCCCGCGCGACCGAAATTTCGCAGTTGGGGGTCAGGATTTGGTGACGGTCGCCTTGTTGATCACGACGGTCGCGTTCGGCGCGCCGTCGCCCGCTCCGGTGCTCTCACCGGCTGCGGCGATCTTCTTCAGCACCTTCATACCGGATTCCGAGATGGTGCCGAACGGGGTGTAGCTGGGCGGCAGCTGGCTGTCCTGGTAGACGAGGAAGAACTGGCTGCCGCCGGTGTGCGCCTGGCCGGTGTTCGCCATCGCGACGGTGCCCGCCGGGTAGGTGTTCGCCTTGAGGCTCTTGTCCTTCAGATTCTCGTCCGGAATGGTGTAGCCCGGTCCGCCGCTGCCGGAGCCCGTCGGGTCGCCGCACTGCAGGACGTAGATGCCGTTGGTGGTGAGCCGGTGGCACTTCGTGTGGTCGAAGAAGCCCTTGCCCGCGAGGAAGTCGAACGAGTTCACGGTGTGCGGGGCCGCCGACGCCTTCAGCGCGATGTCGATCGTGCCGCAGGTCGTCGAGAGGTCGAAGGTGTACTTCGCCGACTTGTCGATGGTCATCGCCGGCTCCTTCTTCCAGGTCTCCGTCTTGACCTTGCCGGGAGCGGCCTTCTCGCACGGGTCCGGCGCCTTCTTGGACGCCTGGGCGCTCGGGGTGGCCTCCGCGCTCGCGTTGGCCTTGTCGTCGTCCTTCAGGACCCCGGACGTGTAGAGCGCCAGGCTTCCCACCAGGATCACGCCGAGCACCGACCCGATCACAGAGTTGCGCAGACGGGCCTTGCGTCGCGCCTCCGTGCGCCGCTGCTGCTGCCGCAAGAACTTCTCCCGCGCGAGCTGCCGCTTCCGCTGTTCCTGGGTGACCACGGGGTTCTCTCCTCATGCGTCTCGTCCGCCGACCGGTACGCATGCGTCCTATGAGCCGACCGCCTGCGTGTGCCCCGTACCGTATATGGGTTCGCTGAGGAATCGGCAGCGCCGGTAGGCTCTGACCACTGGGGCAGCCGCCCGGAAGACCGCCCGTACCCACACAAAACGAGGACGATCGTGCTCATTGCCGGGTTCCCCGCCGGGGCCTGGGGGACGAACTGTTATCTCGTCGCCCCCGCCGCCGGTGAGGAGTGCGTGATCATCGACCCCGGCCACCAGGCCGCCGAGGGAGTCGAAGAGGCGCTGAAGAAGCATCGGCTCAAGCCCGTCGCCGTCGTCCTCACCCACGGCCACATCGATCATGTGGCCTCGGTCGTCCCGGTGTGCGGCGCGCACGACGTGCCCGCCTGGATCCACCCCGAGGACCGGTACATGATGAAGGACCCGTCGATGGGCCTCGGCCGGTCGATCGGGATGCCGCTGATGGGCGAGATCACCGTGGGTGAGCCGGACGACGTCAGAGTGCTGACCGACGGCACCAAGCTGGAGCTGGCCGGCCTGGAGCTGACCGTCGCGCACGCGCCGGGCCATACCAAGGGGTCGGTGACCTTCCAGATGCCCGAGACGGCCGAGATCCCGTCGGTCTTCTTCTCCGGGGATCTGCTCTTCGCCGGCTCCATCGGACGCACCGACCTGCCCGGCGGTGACATGGCCGAGATGCTCGACTCGCTGGCCCGCGTGTGCCTGCCGCTCGACGACTCGACCGTGGTGCTGTCCGGCCACGGCCCCCAGACGACCATCGGCCAGGAGCGCGCCACCAACCCGTACCTGCGGGACGTGGCCGCCGGCCAGGGAGCGGGTTCGAACACCCCTCCCCGACGAGGAATGTGACGAGACACTTCGTGAGCACCTTTCAGGCCCCCAAGGGCACGTACGACCTGATCCCGCCGGACAGCGCCAAGTACCTGGCCGTCCGCGAGGCGATCGCCGCGCCGCTGCGCACCTCCGGCTACGGCTACATCGAGACGCCCGGCTTCGAGAACGTCGAACTGTTCGCGCGCGGTGTGGGTGAGTCCACCGACATCGTGACCAAGGAGATGTACGCCTTCGAGACCAAGGGCGGCACGAAGCTCGCCCTGCGCCCCGAGGGCACCGCCTCCGTGCTGCGCGCGGCGCTGGAGGCCAACCTGCACAAGGCGGGCAACCTCCCCGTCAAGCTCTGGTACTCCGGCTCCTACTACCGCTACGAGCGCCCCCAGAAGGGCCGTTACCGCCACTTCTCCCAGGTCGGCGCGGAGGCGATCGGCGCGGAGGACCCGGCGCTCGACGCCGAGCTGATCATCCTGGCCGACCAGGCGTACCGCTCGCTGGGCCTCAGGAACTTCCGGATCCTGCTCAACAGCCTGGGCGACAAGGAGTGCCGTCCGGTGTACCGGGAGGCGCTCCAGAACTTCCTGCGCGGCCTCGACCTCGACGAGGAGACCCTGCGCCGCGCGGAGATCAACCCGCTGCGCGTCCTCGACGACAAGCGCCCGGACGTCCAGAAGCAGCTCGCCGACGCCCCGCTGCTCCGGGACTACCTCTGCGACGCCTGCAAGGCGTACCACGAGGAGGTCCGCGAGCTGATCACCGCGGCGGGCGTGGCCTTCGAGGACGACCCGAAGCTGGTGCGCGGCCTCGACTACTACACCCGTACGACCTTCGAGTTCGTCCACGACGGTCTGGGCTCCCAGTCCGCGGTGGGCGGCGGCGGCCGCTACGACGGTCTCTCGGAGATGATCGGCGGCCCCGCGCTGCCGTCCGTCGGCTGGGCCCTCGGCGTGGACCGCACGGTCCTCGCCCTGGAGGCGGAGGGCGTCGAGCTCGAACTCCCCTCCACGACGAGCGTGTTCGCGGTCCCGCTGGGCGAGGAGGCCCGCCGGGTGCTCTTCGCGAAGGTCACCGAGCTGCGCAAGGTCGGCATCGCCGCGGACTTCTCCTACGGCGCCAAGGGCCTCAAGGGCGCCATGAAGAACGCCAACCGCAGCGGCGCCCGCTACACCATCGTGGCCGGCGAGCGCGACCTCGCCGAGGGCGTCGTCCAGCTCAAGGACATGGAGTCCGGGGAGCAGTCGGCGATCGGCGTCAACGAGATCGTGGCCGAGCTGGAGTCCCGGCTCGGCTAGCGGCACGTCCCGTCAGGCGCCGGTCGAACGGCCGGTGCCTGACGGTGGGCCTCACTGGTCGAGGAGCCCGTGCCGCAGGGCGCTGGTGACGGCGGCCGTGCGGTCGTCGACGTCCAACTTGGCGAAGGCGCGCAGGAGATGGGTCTTCACCGTCGACTCGCCGATGAACAGCCTGCGCCCGATCTCCGCGTTGGTGCACCCCTCCGCCACCAGACGCAGCACCGCGGTCTCGCGCTCCGACAGCCGCGGCCGTTCGGGCCTGGTGCGCAACTGGTCGACCAGCCGGGCGGCCACCGTCGGGGCCAGGACCGTCTCGCCGCGCGCGGCCGCCCGCACGGACTCGGCGAGTTCCGCCCGGGGCAGGTCCTTGAGGAGGTAACCCGCGGCCCCCGCCTCCACGGCACGCAGGATGTCGCGGTCCGTCTCGTACGTCGTCAGCACGATCACCCGGCAGGGCAGCCCCGCCTCCGTCATCCGCGCGATCGACTCCACGCCCGAGCCGCCCGGCATCCGCAGGTCCATCAGCACGATGTCGGGGCGGAGTTCGGCCGCCAGCGCCTCGGCCTGCGGCCCGTTGGACGCGTCGGCGACCACCTCCAGGTCCGGCTCCGCGGTCAGCATCGCCCGCAGGCCCTCCCGCACGACCGGGTGGTCGTCGGCCAGGATGATCCGGATCATCGACCACTCCTCGGGGGCGGAACGGGCAGCCGGACGGTGACCGTGGTGCCGCCGCCGGGCGCGCTGTGCACCCGGACCGTGCCGCCGGCCTCGGTGGCGCGGGCCCGCAGCCCCGCGAGACCGTAGCCGTCGTGCGGGACCTCGGGATCGAAGCCGTGCCCGTCGTCTCGCACCGACAGGGTGAGGCGGTCGTCGGCGTAGTCCAGGCCGATGGACGCGGACGCCGAACTCCCCGCGTGTCTACGGCAGTTCGTGAGCGCCTCCTGGCATGCGCGCAGGGCGACGACCTCGGGCCCGGCGGGCAGTGGACGCGCCGGCCCGGTCACCTGGAGCGTGGCCGCGTGGCGGGCCGCCAGCCTGCCCAGCGCGTCCGGCAGCGAGGCGCCGTCCAGGTCGGCGGGAGCGCCACCGGCGACCAGGGCCCGGGCCTCGGCCAGGTTCAGCCGGGCCGTCTCGTCCATCAGCGCCAGATGCCGGCGGGCCCCTGCGACGTCGTGGTCGAGCTCCGCCTCGACGGCCTGGACCAGCATCAGCAGACTGGTGAAGCCCTGCGCGAGGGTGTCGTGGATCTCCCGGGCCATCCGCTCGCGCTCGGCCAGCGCCCCGTGCGCCGCCGACAGCCGGGACACCTCGTGCCGGCTCGTGGCCAGCTCCGCGATGAGGGCCGCCCGCTCCTGGCTCTGCTCGATGATCCGGATCACCCAACTGCCCACGGCCACCGAGAAGACGAGGGTGACCACCGCGAACAGCCCGTTGAAGAAGAGGGCTCGCTCGCCCGGCCGCCACAGCAGCGCCCAGCCCGCCACGGGCGCCAGGTTGATGACGGCCACCATCGTGATCGCCCACCGCATCCGCAAGGTCATGAAGCACTGGGGGACGAGGGCGAAGGTCATCAACCGGGTCTCGCCCACCAGGATCGCGGAGGGCAGGAACAGGGCGGTCATCGCGAGCAGATAGCCGAGGGTCCGGCGCTCGGGCGGTGGATCCCCCCGCAGCAGCGGACGGCCCGTCCAGGCGAACAGCGGGACCAGTGGCACCAGCAGCGCCGCCGCGGCGAGGCGCACCGGCCGGCCCGGCTGGTCCGCGCCGAGCACGAACGCCAGGGTGGCGAGCCAGATCAGGGCGAAGTAGGTGTCCCACAGCCGGAACGAACGCTCCCAGCTGTAGGCGCCGGACGCCCCCGCCACAGCCGTCACCCGTCGCGCCGGTGCTTCCACCGGAAGGTCAGCAGGCACAGCAGCAATCCTCCGACGCACCACGCCCCCAGCACCAGGGCCACGCGCCCGAACTCCCAGCCCCCGGCCTGCTCCAGGATCTGTGCCGAGTCCGGCAGGAACACCCCGCGCAGCCCCTGGCACATCCACTTCAGCGGGAACAGGGCGCCGATGTCCAGCATCCAGTCGGGGATGGTGCCGATCGAGATGTACACCCCGGAGATGAACTGGAGGACCAGGAACGGCAGGACGACCACGGAGGAGGCGCTCTTGCTGGACTCGGGGACCGAACTGATCGCGATGCCCAGCAGCGCGCAGCCCGTCAGACCGAGCACGAAGACCCAGGCGAAGGTGAACCAGCGGCCGGCGTCCGAGGGCAGCTCGACGTCGTACAGCGTGGTGCCGACGAGCAGCAGGAGCGCCGTCTCCATGAGGCCGGTGACCAGAACCAGCCAGATCTTGCCCAGGAAATAGGCCGCCGGAGGCATCGGCGTGCCGCGCAGCCGGCGCAGCACCTTCTCGTCCCGCTCGACGGCGATCGAGATGCCCAGCGACTGGAAGCTCGTGGACATGATGCCGGCGGCCATCATCGCCGGCACGTACAGCTGCGAGGCCCTGATGCCCGCGCCCTCCACGTCGTCGCTGAAGATCGACGCGAACAGGAACAGCAGGACCACGGGGAAGGCGAAGGTGAACACCACGTGGTCGCGCTGCCGGAAGAACATCCTGATCTCCAGGGCGCCCCGCCGCAGCCCCAGTCCCCAGGCCCCCGGCAGCCGCACCCGGGCCCCGGGGCGTGCCTCCTGGACAGCGGTCGTGGTCATCGCGCCTCCTCCTGTCCGGTGAGCCGGAGGTAGACGTCCTCCAGCGTGGGGCGGGTCACCGTCAGCCCCGGGATCTCGTCGTCGAAGCGGTGGGCCAGCTCGGCGACCGTCCTGGTCGGGGTGTCCGTGCGCACCGCGCGCGTGGTGCCGTCCGGCTCCGTCCACTCGACGGTGGCCCCGGTGCCGAACCGCTCCCGCAGCGTGGCCGGCTCGCCCGTGGCCACGACCTTTCCCCGGGCCACGACGGCCAGCCGGTCGGCGAGGGCCTCGGCCTCCTCCAGGTAGTGCGTGGTGAGCAGGATGGTGGTGCCCTCGACGGCCAGCTTGCGGATCAGGTCCCAGAACTGTCGGCGGGCCGCCGGGTCGAAGCCGGTCGTCGGCTCGTCGAGGAGCAGCAGCTCGGGCCCGCCGATCACACCGAGCGCCACGTCCAGGCGGCGCCGCTGGCCTCCCGAGAGGGCCTTGATCCGGCTGTCCGCCCTGGCCTCGAGACCCACCAGGGCGATGACCTCCGCCGGGTCCCGCGGTGCCGGGTAGTAGCGGGCGAAATGCCGCACCGTTTCCGCGACCGTCAACTCGGCGGGCGCGGATTCGTCCTGCCAGACGATGCCGACCCGGGACCGCCACGCGCGTGTGCCGTGCGCCGGGTCCGCGCCGAGCACCGAGACCTCACCGGCGTCCCGGTCCCGGTTGCCCTGGAGGATCTCCACGGTCGTGCTCTTGCCCGCCCCATTGGGTCCGAGCAGGCCGAACACCTCGCCCGCGCGGATGCCGAGATCGAGTCCGTCGACCGCGGTCACGTCCCCGTAGCGCTTGCGCAGCCCCCGAACATCCACCGCCAGTTCGTTCGTGTGTGTGGTCATGGCTCAGAGCGTCGGCCGGAACCGAACGTTCGGGGACGACCGTGCGTACTTCCTTATGTCCACCGAACGGTGGACGAGGCCCCGGGTGCGGCACAATGGCCCCTGCCAGAAGAAGGTCCAACTCTCAAGCAGACGGATCGGCGTGATGAGCAAGACGACAGTGAAAGACGTCCCCACGGAGTCCGAGCCCTCGTCGGCGGGCGTCGACACCGCGCCCCGTACCGTGGGCGGCAGCCGGGCCTTCGCCCTGCTGCTGGTGATCACCGGCGCGGCCGGACTGCTCGCCGCGTGGGTCATCACGATCGACAAGTTCAAGATCCTCGAGGGCAAGGTCAGCGGCAAGACGTTCACGCCGAGCTGCTCCCTCAACCCGATCATCTCCTGCGGCAGCGTGATGGAGAGCAAGCAGGCCGCCGCCTTCGGGTTCCCCAACCCGATGCTGGGCCTGGTCGCCTACGGCATCGTGATCTGCGTCGGGATGAGCCTGCTCGCCCGCGCCACCTTCCCGCGCTGGTACTGGCTCACCTTCAACTTCGGCACCCTCTTCGGCGTGACCTTCGTCACCTGGCTCCAGTTCCAGTCCCTGTACCGGATCAACGCCCTGTGCCTGTGGTGCTCGCTGGCCTGGGTCGCCACCATCACGATGTTCTGGTACGTCACCTCGTTCAACATCCGCAACGACTTCCTGCCGTCCCCGGGCTGGCTCAAGCGCTTCCTCGCCGAGTTCACCTGGGTCCTGCCCGTCACGCACTGCGGCATCATCGCGATGATGATCCTGACCCGCTGGGGCAGCAGCCTCTGGGCCTGACCGACGCCCGAGGGCGTTGTCAGTGCCGTGAACTAGGGTTTCTGTCGTGGAGCCCGATCTGTTCACCGCGGCGGCGGAAGAGCGCCAGGAGAAGGACCCGGCCGGCAGCCCCCTGGCGGTCCGGATGCGCCCGCGCACCCTCGACGAGGTGGTGGGCCAGCAGCACCTGCTGAAGCCCGGCTCGCCGTTGCGCCGCCTGGTCGGCGAGGGCAGCGGCGGTCCCGCCGGGCCCTCCTCGGTGATCCTCTGGGGCCCGCCCGGCACCGGCAAGACGACCCTGGCGTACGTCGTCTCGAAGGCCACCAACAAGCGCTTCGTGGAGCTCTCCGCGATCACCGCCGGCGTCAAGGAGGTCCGAGCGGTCATCGACGGGGCCCGCCGCGCCACCGGCGGCTTCGGCAAGGAGACCGTCCTCTTCCTCGACGAGATCCACCGCTTCAGCAAGGCCCAGCAGGACTCCCTGCTCCCCGCGGTCGAGAACCGCTGGGTGACCCTGATCGCGGCCACCACCGAGAACCCGTACTTCTCGGTGATCTCCCCACTGCTGTCCCGCTCGCTCCTGCTGACCCTCGAACCCCTCACGGACGACGACCTCAGGGGGCTCCTCAGGCGGGCGCTCAGCGACGAGCGCGGCCTGAAGGACGCCGTCACCCTCCCCGAGGACACCGAGGACCACCTCCTGCGGATCGCCGGCGGCGACGCCCGCCGCGCCCTGACCGCCCTGGAGGCAGCCGCCGGGGCCGCCCTCGACAAGGGCGAGCCGGAGATCTCCCTCACCACGCTGGAGGAGACGGTCGACCGCGCGGCAGTGAAGTACGACCGCGACGGCGACCAGCACTACGACGTCGCCAGCGCCCTGATCAAGTCGATCAGGGGCTCGGACGTCGACGCGGCCCTGCACTACCTGGCCCGCATGATCGAGGCCGGCGAGGACCCCCGCTTCATCGCCCGCCGCCTGATGATCTCCGCCAGCGAGGACATCGGCCTCGCCGACCCGAACGCCCTGCCCATAGCCGTGGCCGCAGCCCAGGCCGTCGCCATGATCGGCTTCCCCGAGGCCGCGCTGACGCTGAGCCACGCCACCATCGCGCTCGCCCTAGCCCCGAAGTCCAATGCCGCGACCATGGCGATCGGCGCCGCCATGGCGGACGTGCGCAAGGGACTGGCCGGCCCCGTCCCGCCCCACCTGCGCGACGGCCACTACAAGGGCGCCGCCAAGCTCGGGCACGCCCAGGGGTACGTCTACCCGCACGACCTGCCCGAGGGCATCGCCGAGCAGCAGTACGCCCCGGACGACATCAAGGACCGCGAGTACTACGAACCCACCCGGCACGGCGGCGAGGCGCGGTACGCCGACGCGGTGGAGTGGACCAGGAAGCACCTCGGTCGTAAGCGGTCCTGAGCAGCCTGTAGAATCCCTCGAAGTGCCGAGTCCCGCGCAGTCAGAGCGGGACACCCGGCGGGAACCCCCCAGGGGGCTCCAGGAGCGTCGCGCACCGTTCGAATGGTGTCGCGGGCAGCCCACCACCGTACGCGGTAGGTGGGCCACTCGCGTGCTGCACGTATGTGCCCAGACCAGGGGAGCGGCTGCCCACCAGGTCCCTCGCGGACCTTGCGGGTTTCCCCGGCTGCGGATTGCGACCTCCCTCAACCCTGACGAGCCGAACACCGAGAAATGAGAGATCGTGGCGAACCAGTCCCGCCCCAAGGTCAAGAAGTCGCGTGCCCTCGGCATCGCGCTGACCCCGAAGGCCGTCAAGTACTTCGAGGCCCGTCCCTACCCCCCGGGTGAGCACGGCCGTGGCCGCAAGCAGAACTCGGACTACAAGGTCCGTCTGCTCGAGAAGCAGCGTCTGCGTGCGCAGTACGACGTGTCCGAGCGTCAGCTCGTCCGCGCCTACGAGCGTGCCTCCAAGGTTCAGGGCAAGACCGGTGAGGCCCTGATCATCGAGCTCGAGCGCCGTCTCGACGCGCTGGTCCTGCGTTCGGGCATCGCCCGCACGATCTACCAGGCCCGCCAGATGGTCGTCCACGGCCACATCGAGGTCAACGGCCAGAAGGTCGACAAGCCGTCCTTCCGTGTCCGTCCCGACGACGTCGTGATGGTCCGCGAGCGCAGCCGCAGCAAGACGCTGTTCGAGGTCGCCCGTGCCGGTGGCTTCGCCCCCGACGGTGAGACCCCGCGCTACCTCCAGGTGAACCTCGGCGCCCTGGCGTTCCGCCTGGACCGCGAGCCGAACCGCAAGGAGATCCCGGTGATCTGCGACGAGCAGCTCGTCGTCGAGTACTACGCCCGCTGATCACCGGCAGGCCGTAGCACCACGCACCACCTCAGCCCGCCGTCTCCCCGCCCTTCCGGGTGGGCGAGGCGGCGGGTTCGTGCGTTCCGAGGACCTGGTGAGCGGGTTGCACGGGCCCTCGCGGCGCCGGCGGCCCCGCGTGCGGGCGGGCCCGCCCCAGCGCCCGTGCCACCGCCGCCTCCCGCCCCAGGGCCCGCCCCTGTCGTACGCACTCCTCGTACCGTCCGTCGCCCAGCCGCTGCCGGGCCATCGCCTCGCACAGTTCGTGCGGGGCGTTGTAGTAGGCGGAGCCGAACAAGGGGAGACCCACCGAGGGCCACAGCGCGGCCGCCGCGCCCTGGAGCACCGCCGCCTCGGCCGGGTCGCCCTGGGCGGCCGTGACCAGGGCGAGCAGTTCGATCGACAGGACCGAGCCGAGCAGGTCGTGGAAGGCGTGCGCACAGCTCAGACAGTCGGTGAGCAGCGCACGCGCGCGGGCCGGGTCGCCCTCGCTCCAGGCCGCGTACGCCAGGACGTACAGCGCGTACGACCGCGCCCACCGCTCGCCGTGGTCCGCGCAGACCCGGCTGACCTCCTCGCACAGCCGCACCGCGTCCGGCAGGTCGCCCAGGAAGGCCCGGGCCATCGCGAGCTCGACCTGCCCCATCAGCACATTGCTGTTGAGCTCGCCGATCTCCTCGTAGCGCGCCAGGGCCGAGCGCAGCAGGGTTTCCGCGCGAGGCATGTCGTCCGAGACCAGCGCGAGACAGCCGGTGCGGTGCTCGGCGTACGCCACCGCGGTCGGGTCCGAGGCCCGCCCGGCCTCCTCGCGGCACCGCTGGAGGGCCGCCAGCGCGGGGACGGTGTCGCCCTGGAGGATCGCCACATAGCCGAGCACCCACAGCGCCTTCAGCCGGGCGTGCTCGCCACCGGACCCCGGCTCGGGCTGTCCGTGCGGGTCAGGTTCGCCGTGGGCCTCCGGCTCCCCGTGCGGGTCGGGTTCCAGGCTGCGCTCCAGCCAGTGCCGCCCCTCCGAGAGCCGGCCGCAGCCGACCCAGCAGAACCAGAGGGAACCCGCGAGATGCCGGGCCAGTTCCATGCCGTCGGGCTCGGTCAGACAGTGCTCCAGGGCGCAGCGCAGGTTCGGCAGCTCGGCCTCGATCCGGGCGGCCACCTCGTTCTGCCGCGGGGAGAACCAGTCCAGTTCGCACCAGGTGGCCAGGCCCACGTACCAGTCGCGGTGCCGCCTGCGCAGCCGGACCGCGTCACCGGTCGCCTCCAGCCACTCGGCGCCGTACGCGCGCACCGTGTCGAGCATCCGGTAGCGGACGCCCGTCGCGGTCTCCTCGCGAGCCACCACGGACTGGGCGAGCAGCGCCGACAGCACGTCCAGGACGTCGTCGCTGCGCAGACCGCTGCCGCTGCACACGTACTCGGCGCTCTCCAGGTCGAACCGCCCGGCGAACACCGACAGCCGCGACCACAGCAACCGCTCCTCGGGCGTGCACAGTTCATGGCTCCAGCCGATGGCCGTGCGCAGCGTCCGATGCCGGGGCAGGGCGTCCCGGCCGCCGCCGGCCAGCAGCCGGAACCGGTCGTCGAGCCGCTCCAGCAGCTGATCCGGGGACAGCGCCCCCAGCCGCCCCGCGGCCAGTTCGACCGCCAGTGGGATGCCGTCCAGACGCCGGCACAGCTCCCGTACACGAGCACCGTCCGCCACCGGCAGACCCCGGCGTCCGGCCCGCTCCCTGAACAGCTCCACGGCCTCGTCCTCGGCCAGCGGGCCCAGCGCGAGGAGCTGCTCACCGGACACGGCCAGCGGCCTGCGGCCCACGGCGAGGACGGAGACTCCCGGTACCCGCCCCAGCAGCTCGACGACCAGGTCCGCGCACGCGTCCACCAGATGTTCGAAACCGTCCAGGACCAGCAGGAGCCGGCGCCCGGCGAGGTGGGCCAGGAGGGTCTCGCGCGGTGACCGCGTGGTGTGGTCCGTCAGACCGAGCGCCTCCACGACCGCGTGGTCGACGAACTCCGGATCGCGTACGGCGGCCAGCTCGACGCGCCACGTTCCGTCGGGCGGTGCGCACCCGCCGCCGGTCACCCGCGCCGCGAGCCGGGACTTGCCGATGCCGCCGGGGCCCGTCACCGTGACCAGTCGCGAGGAGTCGAGCGCCCGCGCCAGAGCGGCGAGTTCGGCGCGCCGGCCCACGAAGCCGTCGAGCTCCAGGGGGAGGTTGCCGTTCGCCCCGGTGTCCCCGGGCTGATGACCGCGCATGGAACACGGAGCGTACTCAAGCGTGTTCCCTCCGTACAATCGTCGACGGCGACCCGGCCACGGGCGAGGGGTAATCCGGTGCGGAGCGCCGTGCTCGGCGCGATAGGCTCGGCTGCGTTACCCACAGGTGTTTATGAGAGCAGGTGTCAGGTGTCCGGTGGAGAGGTTGCCGGGATCCTGGTGGCCGTCTTCTGGGCGATCCTGGTCTCCTTCCTCGCCGTCGCGCTGGCGAGGCTGGCCCAGACGCTCAAGGCGACCACCAAGCTCGTCGCGGACGTGACCGACCAGGCGGTGCCGTTGCTGGCCGACGCCTCCACCGCCGTGCGCTCCGCGCAGACCCAGATCGAACGGGTCGACGCGATCGCCTCGGACGTCCAGGAGGTCACGTCGAACGCCTCCGCGCTGTCCACCACCGTCGCCTCCACCTTCGGCGGCCCCCTGGTCAAGGTCGCGGCCTTCGGCTACGGCGTGCGCCGGGCGCTCGGCGCACGCAGGGACGACGAGGTGCCCGCGAAGGCCTCCCGACGTACCGTGATCGTGGGCCGGGCGGTATCCCGGGGCCGCGGGAAGAGGGACTGAGGCTCTAGAGATGTTCCGCCGTACTTTCTGGTTCGGCACGGGCGTTGCCGCCGGTGTCTGGGCCACCACCAAGGTCAACCGCAAGCTGAGGCAGCTGACTCCCGAGAGCCTCGCCGCCACCGCGGCCAACAAGGCGATCGAGACGGGCGCCCGCATCAAGGACCGCGCGGTCGGGTTCGCGCTCGACGTCCGCGACAACATGGCCCAGCGGGAGGCCGAGCTGACGGACGCGCTCGGGATCCGTGAGAGTCCCGAACTGCCCGCACCCCGGCGCATCGCCGCCATCGAGAACACCACGTACACCACGAAGTCGTACAAGACGCACCCGTACAACCGGAATGAGGACCACTGATGGAGTCGGCCGAGATTCGCCGCCGCTGGCTGAGCTTCTTCGAGGAGCGCGGGCACACCGTCGTCCCTTCGGCGTCGCTCATCGCGGACGACCCGACTCTGCTGCTCGTCCCCGCCGGCATGGTGCCCTTCAAGCCCTACTTCCTGGGTGAGGTCAAGCCGCCCTTCAAGCGTGCGACCAGCGTCCAGAAGTGCGTGCGCACACCCGACATCGAAGAGGTCGGCAAGACCACCCGCCACGGCACGTTCTTCCAGATGTGCGGCAACTTCTCCTTCGGCGACTACTTCAAGGAAGGCGCCATCAAGTACGCCTGGGAGCTGCTCACCAGCCCCCAGGACAAGGGTGGTTACGGCCTCGAGGCCGACCGGCTGTGGATCACCGTCTACAAGGACGACGACGAGGCCGAGCGCATCTGGCACGAGGTCGTCGGAGTGCCGAAGGAGCGCATCCAGCGCCTCGGCATGAAGGACAACTACTGGTCCATGGGCGTCCCCGGACCCTGCGGCCCCTGTTCCGAGATCAACTACGACCGCGGCCCCGAGTTCGGCGTCGAGGGCGGCCCCGCCGTCAACGACGAGCGGTACGTGGAGATCTGGAACCTCGTCTTCATGCAGTACGAGCGCGGCGAGGGCATCGGCAAGGACAACTTCGAGATCCTCGGCGAACTGCCCAGCAAGAACATCGACACCGGCCTCGGACTCGAGCGCCTCGCGATGATCCTGCAGGGCGTGCAGAACATGTACGAGATCGACACCTCGATGGCCGTCATCAGGAAGGCCACCGAGCTGACCGGTGTCGCGTACGGCGACGCCCACGACTCGGACGTCTCCCTGCGCGTGGTCACCGACCACATGCGCACCTCCGTCATGCTCATCGGCGACGGCGTCACCCCCGGCAACGAGGGCCGCGGTTACGTGCTGCGCCGCATCATGCGCCGCGCCATCCGCAACATGCGTCTCCTCGGCGCCACCGGTCCCGTCGTGCTCGACCTGATCGACACCGTGATCGCCATGATGGGCCAGCAGTACCCCGAGCTGGTCACCGACCGCGAGCGCATCGAGAAGGTCGCCGTGGCCGAGGAGAACGCCTTCCTCAAGACGCTCAAGGCCGGCACCAACATCCTCGACACCGCGGTCACCGAGACCAAGGCCTCGGGTGGCTCGGTTCTCGCCGGCGACAAGGCGTTCCTGCTCCACGACACCTGGGGCTTCCCGATCGACCTCACCCTCGAAATGGCCGCCGAGCAGGGCCTGTCGGTGGACGAGGACGGCTTCCGGCGCCTGATGAAGGAGCAGCGGGAGCGCGCCAAGGCGGACGCCCAGGGCAAGAAGACCGGCCACGCCGGCGCCGGAGCCTACCGGGCGATCGCCGACCAGGCCGGGGCGACCGAGTTCCTCGGCTACTCGGACACCGAGAGCGAGTCCACCATCGTCGGCATCCTCGTCGACGGCACCTCCTCCCCGGCCGCCACCGAGGGCGACGAGGTCGAGATCGTCCTGGACCGCACCCCCTTCTACGCCGAGGGCGGCGGCCAGATCGGCGACACCGGCCGCATCAAGGTGGACACCGGTGCCGTCATCGAGATCCGTGACACCCAGAAGCCGGTCCCGGGCGTGTACGTGCACAAGGGCGTCGTCCAGTTCGGTGAGGTCACCGTCGGAGCCAAGGCCCACGCCTCGATCGACGGCCGCCGCCGCACGGCCATCGCCCGCGCCCACTCGGCCACCCACCTCACCCACCAGGCGCTGCGGGACGCCCTCGGCCCGACGGCCGCGCAGGCCGGCTCCGAGAACCAGCCCGGCCGTTTCCGCTTCGACTTCGGCTCGCCGTCCGCCGTTCCCACGGCCGTGATGACCGACGTCGAGCAGAAGATCAACGAGGTCCTGGCCCGCGAACTCGACGTCCAAGCCGAGGTCATGGGCATCGACGAGGCCAAGAAGCAGGGCGCCATCGCCGAGTTCGGCGAGAAGTACGGCGAGCGGGTCCGCGTCGTCACCATCGGCGACTTCTCCAAGGAGCTGTGCGGCGGCACCCACGTGCACAACACCGCGCAGCTGGGTCTGGTCAAGCTGCTCGGCGAGTCGTCCATCGGCTCCGGTGTCCGCCGTATCGAGGCACTGGTCGGTGTCGACGCGTACAACTTCCTCGCCCGTGAGCACACCGTCGTCGCCCAGCTGCAGGAGCTGATCAAGGGGCGCCCGGAGGAGCTTCCGGAGAAGGTCTCCGCCATGCTCGGCAAGCTGAAGGACGCCGAGAAGGAGATTGAGAAGTTCCGCGCCGAGAAGGTCCTCCAGGCCGCGGCCGGTCTCGCCGAGTCCGCCAAGGACGTCCGCGGGATCGCCGTCGTCACCGGTCAGGTCCCGGACGGCACCACCCCGGACGACCTGCGCAAACTGGTCCTCGACGTGCGCGGCCGCATCCAGGGCGGCCGGGCCGTCGTCGTGGCCCTCTTCACCGTCAACAACGGCAAGCCGCTCACGGTCATCGCCACCAACGAGGCCGCCCGCGAGCGCGGTCTCAAGGCCGGTGACCTGGTCCGTACGGCCGCCAAGACCCTCGGCGGCGGCGGTGGCGGCAAGCCGGACGTCGCCCAGGGCGGCGGCCAGAACCCGGCCGCGATCGGCGAGGCCGTGGACGCGGTGGAGCGCCTGGTCGGGGAGACGGCCAAGTAATGCGCAGAGGCCGTCGACTCGCGATCGACGTCGGGGACGCCCGCATCGGGGTCGCCTCGTGCGACCCCGACGGGATCCTCGCCACTCCGGTGGAGACGGTCCCCGGGCGGGACGTTCCCGCAGCTCAACGCCGGTTGAAGCAACTGGTCGAGGAGTACGAACCGATCGAGGTGGTCGTCGGCCTCCCGCGCTCCCTCAAGGGGGGCGAGGGCCCGGCCGCGGTCAAGGTCCGCGGCTTCGCCCAGGAACTCGCGAAGGGCATCGCGCCCGTTCCGGTCCGGCTGGTCGACGAGCGGATGACGACCGTGACGGCCAGTCAGGGACTGCGCGCATCCGGAGTGAAATCCAAAAAGGGCAGATCGGTCATTGACCAGGCAGCCGCCGTGATCATCCTCCAGCAGGCCCTGGAATCCGAACGGGTGTCAGGTAAAGCACCCGGCGAGGGCGTCGAAGTGGTCATCTGATCGCGATACGGTAACGTTCCGCGCGACTGCGACACTGTTCGAACAGGTGCCGCACAGAGAGAGGCGGATCGGATGCCGGGCCACAAGCCGCGCGACTGCCGCCTCGCGGCTCTAGGGGATCGATGACTGAGTATGGCCGGGGCCAGGAAGGCTCCGAACCGTGGCATCCGCAGGACCCGTACTACGGGGACGGCGGATGGGAAGGGCAGCAGGCCCACACCGGGCATCAAGCTGCCTACGGTGGCCAGCAGCAGCACTACCCCCAGGAGCCGCAGCAGCAGGAGTACGGCGACTGGAGCAACGGTCAGCAGGGCGACTACGGACAGGCGCAGCAGCAGTACCAGCAGTACGACCCGAACCAGGGCTACGACCAGCAGGGTCAGGGCTACGACCAGCAAGGCCAGGCCTACGACCAGCAGGGCCAGGCCTACGGTCAGCAGCAGTACGCCGCTCAGCAGCACCAGCAGCAGTACGCGCAGCAGCAGTACGACAACGGCGGCTGGGGCGCCGGCACCCAGGTCCCCTACCAGGACCCCTCGGACCCGTACGGTCAGCAGGCCGCGGCCTACGCCACCGGTGAGCAGCCCGACCAGTACGGCACCCCCGACGCGTATCCGCCGCCGGAGCCACCGAACCGTCGCCAGGCCGAGCCGGAAGCGCAGCCGACCGACTGGGACCCCGGCCCTGACGAGGGCGAACACGCCTTCTTCGCGGGCGGTGGCGACGACGAGGACGAGGTCGACGACGAGGGCGGCCGGGGCGACCGCAGGGGCCGCGGCGGCAAGAAACCCAAGAAGCGGCGCAGCGGATGCGCCTGCCTGGTGGTCCTGCTGGTGTTCGGCGGCGGGCTCGGCACGGTCGGGTATTTCGGCTACCAGTTCTACCAAAATCGTTTCGTCTCGGCGCCGGACTACACCGGTGACGGCACCGGCGACAAGGTGGCCATCACCATCCCCTCCGGCGCCAACGGAGCGGAGATGGGCCGGCTCCTCAAGGCGGCCGGCGTGGTCAAGAGCGTCGACGCCTTCGTGGCCGCGTTCGCCCACAACAGCGACTCGGGCAAGATCCAGGCGGGTTCGTACCTGCTGAACAAGGAGATGTCCGCCGAGAGCGCCGTCGCGCTGATGCTCGACCCCAAGAGCCAGAACAACCTGATCGTCCGCGAGGGCGAGCGCAACACCGCCGTCTACGCGGACATCGACGAACGCCTGAAGCTGTCGAAGGGCACCACGGCGAAGGTCGCGAAGCAGAAGTACAAGGACCTCGGGCTGCCCGACTGGGCGCTCGGCCACTCCCAGCTGAAGGACCCGCTCGAAGGGTTCCTCTACCCGTCCGCCTACGCGATCCCCAAGGGCGGGAAGCCGGAGGACGTGCTCAAGGACATGGTCGGCCGGGCCAGCCAGAAGTACGAGGACTTCGGCCTGGAGAAGAAGGCCGAGAGCCTGGGCCTGGACGGCCCCTGGCAGCTGCTCACCGTGGCGAGCCTCGTGCAGGCCGAGGGCACCAGCCACGACGACTTCCGCAAGATGGCCGAGGTCGTCTACAACCGCCTCAAGCCGGGCAACCCGCAGACCTACGGCTCCCTGGAGTTCGACTCCACGTACAACTACGTCAAGAACCAGAGCAAGATCGACCTGACGATCGCCGAGCTCAAGAGGTACAACAACCCGTACAACACGTACTACGTCAAGGGTCTGCCGCCCGGGCCGATCGACAACCCCGGCGAGGAGGCCATCAAGGGGGCGCTCAACCCGACCCACGACGGGTGGTACTACTTCATCTCGCTGGACGGCACGACCAGCAAGTTCACCAAGACGCTCGCCGAGCACGACAAGCTCGTGCAGGAGTTCAACGCGTCACGGAAGAAGGGCTGAGGACCGGACGTCACAGCCGGGCGGTCGGTCCCTGGTCCTCGCGTGACAACGGATCAAGGAACGGTTCCATGACAACTCGGGCCACCGCCGCCCGCCGGGCCGCCGTCCTCGGCAAGCCCATCGCCCACTCCCTCTCGCCGGTCCTGCACCGGGCCGCCTACGAGGAACTGGGGCTCACCGACTGGTCGTACGACCGCTTCGAGCTCGACGAGGCCGCCCTGCCCGGCTTCGTCGAGGGCCTCGGCCCGGAGTGGGCCGGGCTGTCGGTGACCATGCCGCTCAAGCGGGCGGTCATCCCGCTGCTCGACGGGATCAGCGAGACGGCCGCCTCGGTGGAGACGGTCAACACGGTCCTGTTCACCGAGGACGGCCGCCGCCTCGGCGACAACACCGACATCCCCGGCATGGTCGCCGCGCTCCGCGAGCGCGGAATCGAACAGGTCGACTCGGCGGCCGTCCTCGGCGCCGGCGCCACCGCCTCCTCCGCGCTCGCCGCGCTCGCCCGGATCTGCACCGGCGAGGTCGTCGCCTATGTGCGCAGCGAGGCCCGGGCCGCCGAGATGCGGCAGTGGGGCGAGCGCCTCGGCATCGAGGTGCGCACCGCGGACTGGGCGGACGCCGCCGAAGCATTGCGTGCCCCCCTGGTCGTCGCCACCACCCCGGCCGGCGCCACGGACGCGCTCGCCCACGCGGTGCCGGAACGTCCCGCGGCCCTCTTCGACGTGCTCTACGACCCCTGGCCCACCGAACTCGCGGCCCGCTGGTCGATGACCGGCGGGGCCGTGGTCGGCGGACTCGACCTGCTGGTGCACCAGGCGGTGCTCCAGGTCGAGCAGATGACGGGCCTCGGGCCCGCGCCCGTGGAGGCGATGCGCAAGGCGGGCGAGCACGCGCTCGCGGCCCGCTGACGTCGGTCCGGAGGCCGGGCAGCACGCGCTCGCGGCCCGCTGACGTCCGTCTGCTGGACCTGTGACCGGTGGTGGGCGCCGGACGTGGGAGGATCGGAGGTGGCGGGCCGGGGCCGCGCACCTGGTCGCGCCGTTGCCGTACGCGAGGACGCGCGTAAGCAGGGCAGTACCAGGGCGCGAGCACTGAGGAGCACCGTTGAGCAGGTTGCGCTGGCTGACCGCGGGGGAGTCCCACGGTCCCGCACTCGTGGCGACGCTGGAGGGCCTTCCCGCTGGTGTGCCGATCACCACGGAGCTGGTGGCGGACCACCTGGCGAGGCGTCGGCTGGGTTATGGCCGCGGTGCCCGGATGAAGTTCGAGCAGGACCAGGTCACCTTCCTCGGCGGGGTCCGGCACGGACTCAGCCTCGGTTCCCCGGTCGCGATCATGGTGGGCAACACCGAGTGGCCGAAGTGGGAGCAGGTCATGTCGGCCGACCCCATCGACCCGGAGATCCTCGCGGGCCTCGCGCGCAACGCCCCGCTGACCCGCCCGCGCCCCGGCCACGCCGACCTCGCGGGCATGCAGAAGTACGGCTTCGACGAGGCCCGGCCGATCCTGGAGCGGGCCTCCGCGCGGGAGACCGCGGCCCGGGTGGCGCTGGGCGCGGTGGCCCGGTCGTACCTGAAGGAGACGGCCGGCATCGAGATCGTCAGCCATGTCGTCGAGCTGTGCTCCGTGAAGGCCCCGGCCGGGGTGTACCCGACCCCGGCCGACGTCGAGAAACTGGACGCGGACCCGCTGCGCTGCCTGGACGCGGACGCGTCGAAGGCGATGGTGGCCGAGGTCGACCAGGCCCACAAGGACGGCGACACCCTCGGTGGCGTGGTCGAGATCCTGGCCTACGGCGTCCCCGTGGGCCTCGGCTCCCACGTGCACTGGGACCGCAAGCTGGACGCCCGGCTCGCCGGTGCGCTCATGGGCATCCAGGCGATCAAGGGCGTGGAGCTCGGCGACGGCTTCGAGCTGGCCCGCGTGCCCGGATCGAAGGCGCACGACGAGATCGTGAACACCCCCGAGGGCATCCGCCGGGTCTCCGGCCGCTCCGGCGGCACCGAGGGCGGGCTGTCCACGGGTGAACTCCTGCGCGTGCGGGCGGCGATGAAGCCCATCGCGACCGTGCCGCGGGCCCTCCAGACCGTCGACGTGAACACCGGAGAGGCCGCGCAGGCCCACCACCAGCGCTCCGACGTCTCCGCCGTCCCGGCCGCCGGCATCGTGGCCGAGGCCATGGTCGCCCTCGTCCTCGCGGACGCGGTGGCGGAGAAGTTCGGCGGCGACAGCGTGCCCGAGACCCGTCGCAACGTGACCTCGTACCTCGAGAACCTGGCCATCCGGTGAGCCCCCTCGTGGTGCTCGTCGGTCCGATGGGCGTGGGCAAGTCGACGGTCGGGCGGCTGCTGGCCGAGCGGCTCGGCACCGGCTACCGGGACACCGACGACGACATCGTCGCCGAGCAGGGCCGCGCCATCGCGGAGATCTTCGTCGACGAGGGCGAACCGGCCTTCCGTGCCATCGAGAAGGCCGCCGTGGCCCGCTCGCTCGCCGAGCACGACGGCGTCCTCGCGCTCGGCGGCGGCTCGATCCTCGACGCCGACACCCGCGCCCTGCTGGCCGGGCAGCGGGTGCTGTACCTGTCGATGGACGTCGAGGAAGCGGTCAAGCGCACCGGCCTCAACGCGGCCCGCCCGCTGCTCGCGGTCAACCCGCGCAAGCAGTGGCGCGAGCTGATGGAGGCCCGGCGCTCGCTGTACGAGTCGATCGCCACGGCGGTCGTGGCCACCGACGGCCGTACCCCCGAAGAAGTCACCGACATCGCGCTGGACGCACTGGAGTTGAAGGAAGCATGAGCGAGGCAGTGACGCGCATCCAGGTCGGCGGCACCGCGGGCAGCGAGCCGTACGAGGTCCTGGTGGGACGTCAACTCCTGGGCGAACTGGGCGCGTTGGTGGGGGAGAAGGCCCAGCGGGTCGCCGTCATCCACCCCGAGGCGCTCGCCGACACCGGTGACGCGCTGCGCGCCGACCTCGCGGAGCAGGGCTTCGAGGCCGTCGCCATCCAGGTGCCGAACGCGGAGGAGGCCAAGACCGCCGAGGTCGCCGCCTACTGCTGGAAGGCGCTCGGACAGTCCGGCTTCACCCGCTCCGACGTCGTGGTCGGTGTCGGCGGCGGTGCCACCACCGACCTCGCCGGGTTCGTGGCCGCGACCTGGCTGCGCGGGGTGCGCTGGATCGCCATCCCCACCACCGTGCTCGCCATGGTCGACGCGGCCGTCGGCGGCAAGACCGGCATCAACACCGCCGAGGGCAAGAACCTCGTCGGCGCCTTCCACCCTCCCGCCGGTGTCCTGTGCGACCTGGCCGCGCTGGACTCCCTGCCGGTCAACGACTACGTCTCCGGACTCGCCGAGATCATCAAGGCCGGTTTCATCGCCGACCCGGTGATCCTGGAGCTCATCGAGTCCGACCCCGAGGCGGCGCGGACCCCCGCGGGACCGCACACCGCCGAGCTCATCGAGCGCTCGATCCGGGTCAAGGCCGAGGTCGTCTCCTCCGACCTCAAGGAGTCGGGCCTCAGGGAGATCCTCAACTACGGCCACACCCTGGCCCACGCCATCGAGAAGAACGAGCGGTACAAGTGGCGGCACGGCGCAGCCGTCGCCGTAGGCATGCACTTCGCCGCCGAACTGGGCCGTCTGGCGGGCCGGTTGGACGACGCCACGGCCGACCGGCACCGCACCGTCCTGGAGTCGGTCGGTCTGCCGCTGCACTACCGCTACGACCAGTGGCCCAAGCTCCTGGAGACCATGAAGGTCGACAAGAAGTCCCGCGGCAACCTGCTGCGGTTCATCGTCCTCGACGGACTGGGCAAGCCCACCGTTCTGGAGGGCCCGGACCCGGCCGTGCTGCTCGCCGCGTACGGAGAGGTCGGCCAGTAGCTCCCCGTGACGGGCGTCGCGTCGCGGGCGGTGAGGCCGGCCGGTAGGTCCCGTGACGGGCGTTCCGCCGGATTCGCCTTGTGTCAGGGGCACTTCGGGCCGTCCTCGGTCGTTTCACCGAATGCGGGTCCAGGGCGGTACCGTTCGGTGGCGAGCGGGGTAGGTACCGCCCTGTAACCAGCGCCGGCGCCCCGACGGGACGCCGGCCGACCAAGACGAGACGGAGTGGCACCGGATGCAGCACGCAGTGGGTTCTCCGCTGCCGCCGCCCCACCAGCCGGGGCACGGACCGGCCACCGGCTGGACGCCGGCCGCACACCACCCGGGACCGCATCACCCGGGTGCGCACCAGGGTTCCGCCCCGGTGCCCCCACCGCCGCCGGCTCCGGGCTTCACCCCGGCTCCGGGCCCGCCGACGCCACCGCACGCCTCGGTTCCCCCGACGCCTCCGCACGCGTCGGTACCGCCCGCGCCCCAGCACGCACCGGGCCCACCCGTGCCGCCGCACGCACCGGGGCCGGTCCCCGACACCACCGGCCATGTTCCGCTGCCGCCCGGCGCCCCGGTGGGCGCGCCGCCCCCCGCCGGGCCCGACTCCGCGGGCACCACCCTGGCCGTGCTGCTGATCGGTCCGGCGGGCGCCGGCAAGACGAGCGTCGCCAAGTACTGGGCCGACCACCGCCGTGTCCCCACCGCCCACATCAGCCTCGACGACGTTCGCGAATGGGTCCGCTCGGGCTTCGCCGACCCCCAGTCCGGCTGGAACGACCACTCCGAGGCCCAGTACCGCCTCGCCCGCCGCACCTGCGGCTTCGCCGCCCGCAACTTCCTCGCCAACGGCATCTCCTGCATCCTCGACGACGCCGTGTTCCCGGACCGGCCGGTGGTGGGCCTCGGCGGCTGGAAGCGGCACGTGGGGCCGGGCCTGCTCCCGGTGGTCCTGCTGCCCGGCCTGGAGATCGTCCTGGAGCGCAACGCGGAGCGGTCCGGCAACCGCCGTCTGACGGACGAGGAGGTCGCCCGGATCCACGGCCGGATGGCCGGGTGGTACGGCTCGGGCCTCCCGATCATCGACAACAGCCAGATGGACGTGGAGCAGACGGCGAAGGTGCTGGACGACGTACTGGCGAGGTCCATAGCGAGCCCGCCGAGCTGGTAGCCGGGGGCGGCCGGACGATCGGCGACCCACCCCACTCGGACTCTCCCAGACAGCGCGGTACCTGCGAAGCTCCTACGCTCAAGTCATGTCAGAGGTGTACGCCACCCGCAGAGCCCGCCTGCGCGACCGCTGCCAGGCCGGCGGCAGCCAGTCCGCGTTGATCTCCCGCCCGGCCAACGTCCGCTACCTCGCGGGCGCCGCGCCGCGGGGCAGCATCCTGCTGCTCGGCAGGACCGAGGACCTGCTGGTGTGCGCCGGCCCTCCGGACGACCGTCCCGGCACCGGCCGCCCCGACGAGAACCTGCGACTGCACCACCTGCCCGGCGCAGGGGGCGACCCCGCCGTCGCCGCCGCCGACCTCGCCACCGCGCAGGGCGTGGACTCGCTCGCCGTGGAGGAGGAGCACCTCACGGTCTCCCGGCACCGGGCCATCCGCTCGGTCGTCCCGCGGCTGCGCCTCGGGGACCTCGCGGGCGCGGTCGAGCAGCTGCGGGTCATCAAGGACGAGGAGGAGATCTCCTGTCTGCGCATCGGCGCCGAGATCGCCGACCAGGCACTGGGCGAACTCCTCGAATCCATCCTCGTGGGCCGCACGGAGAGACATCTCGCCCTGGAACTGGAGCGCAGGCTCGTCGACCACGGCGCCGACGGCCCGGCCTTCGCCACCTCCGTCGGGACCGGCCCGAACTCCGGCCGCCGCGGCCACCGCCCCACCGACCGCCGGGTCGAGGAAGGTGATTTCCTCTCCGTCTGCCTGGGCGCGAACTACCGCGGCTACCGCTGCGAGATCGGCCGTACCTTCGTCATCGGCACGTCCCCCGCCGACTGGCAGATCGAGCTGTACGACCTCGTCTTCGCCGCTCAGCGGGCCGGACGGGAGTCCCTGGCACCCGGTGCGGCCTACCGTGACGTGGACCGCGCGGCACGGCAGGTGCTGGAGTCCGCGGGGCACCACGAGGGCCTGTCTACTCTCACCGGACACGGTGTGGGACTCGAAATCGACGAGGACCCGCAGCTGGCCCCCGCGGCCATGGGTAAACTGGACGCTTGCGTGCCGGTCACCGTCGAACCGGGGGTCCACCTCCCGGGACGGGGCGGGGTCCGGATCGATGACACGCTCGTCGTACGCCCCGAGGCGGACGGCGGACCCGAGCTACTCACCATCACGACCAAGGAGCTGCTCGCCCTGTAGCCAGAGGCGTGCGCCGGGGTCGTCCACGTCAGTCCAGGAGATTCCGCAACCGTGGCTTCCACGAACGACCTCAAGAACGGCCTGGTGCTCAAGCTCGAAGGCGGCCAGCTGTGGTCCGTCGTCGAGTTCCAGCACGTCAAGCCCGGCAAGGGCCCTGCCTTCGTGCGCACCAAGCTCAAGAACGTGCTGTCCGGCAAGGTCGTCGACAAGACGTTCAACGCCGGCGTCAAGGTCGAGACGGCCACTGTCGACAAGCGCGACATGCAGTTCTCGTACATGGACGGCGAGTACTTCGTCTTCATGGACATGGAGACCTACGACCAGCTGATGATCGACCGCAAGACGGTCGCCGACGCCGCGAACTTCCTCATCGAGGGCTTCACGGCCACCGTCGCGCAGCACGAGGGCGAGGTGCTCTTCGTCGAGCTGCCGGCCGCCGTCGAGCTGACGATCCAGGAGACCGAGCCGGGCGTCCAGGGCGACCGCTCCACGGGCGGCACCAAGCCCGCCACCCTGGAGACCGGTCACCAGATCCAGGTCCCGCTCTTCATCACCACCGGTGAGAAGATCAAGGTCGACACCCGCACGAGCGACTACCTCGGCCGGGTGAACAGCTAACCGTGGCTGCCCGCAACACGGCCCGCAAGCGCGCCTTCCAGATCCTCTTCGAGGGCGACCAGCGTGGCGCCGACGTCCTGACGGTCCTCGCGGACTGGGTCCGGCTGTCCCGGGAGGACACCCGGCAGCCTCCGGTGAGCGAGTACACGATGCAGCTGGTCGAGGGCTACTCGGAGCACGCGAAGCGCATCGACGAGCTGATCGCGCAGTACTCGGTGGGCTGGACTCTGGACCGGATGCCGGTGGTCGACCGCAACCTGCTGCGGCTGGGCGCCTACGAGCTGATCTGGGCCGACGAGACCCCGGACGCCGTGGTGCTCGACGAGATGGTGCAGCTGGCGAAGGAGTTCTCCACGGACGAGTCGCCCTCGTTCGTGAACGGCCTGCTGGGCCGGCTGAAGGACCTGAAGCCGTCCCTGCGCCGAGACGAGGCGTGAGCCGAGACCGCTGAGGCGACTCGAGACCCGCGCAGTGCCTGAGGGCCCGCAGCATCACCGCTGCGGGCCCTCAGGCGTACCGGGGCGCCGAAGCGGGTGCGCCGGTGCGCGGAAGCGTGCGAGGCCCGTACAAAGCCGCCGGGGTGGCCGGAACCCTGAAGTTCCGGCCACCCCGGCGGCACGTTTCTGCTGAAGGGGGGAGAGGCTCAGCTCTCCTCGTGGGACACCGCGCGACGCGCGTCCGCGTCCAGCACGCCCCAGCTGATCAGCTGCTCGGTGAGGACCGAGGGCGACTGGTCGTAGATGACGGCGAGTGTGCGCAGGTCGTCCTGGCGGATCGAGAGCACCTTGCCGTTGTAGTCACCGCGCTGGGACTGGATCGTGGCGGCGTACCGCTGGAGCGGGCCCGCCTTCTCGGCCGGCACGTGAGCCAGCCGCTCCAGGTCCAGGACCAGCTTCGGCGGCGGCTCGGCGGCCCCGCCCGGAGTGGTGCCGGGCAGCAGCTCCTGCACCGGAACGCCGTAGAAATCCGCCAACTCGGCAAGGCGCTGCACGGTCACCGCGCGGTCGCCACGCTCGTACGAGCCGACCACGACCGCCTTCCAGCGTCCCTGGGACTTCTCCTCGACACCGTGGAGGGAAAGGCCCTGCTGGGTGCGGATGGCCCGAAGCTTGGCCCCGAGCTGTTTGGCGTATTCGCTGGACATATAGCTCCCCGGACACTGGATCGACGCGACTTCAGTGGTCCCGAGCCGCGCGTCTGGTAACTCACTGTGAGGTTACGCAGCGTGACGCTTCTGCGTCAAGCCGAATGGTCCACACCGACTCTTCCGTGGTCGCGGGGGCCGATTACGCCAAGGGGGTGACGCGAGGCGCCCGAAAGGGCCTGCTACCGTGGATGGCGCAAATCCGACGTCCTTTAAGGTCCGTCCCGTGAGGCGGAGAAGGAGGTCCGTTTCGTATGGACAAGCAGGACACTTCTGATATGGGCGCGTCCGATGCCCGGCCCGTTCTCGAGGGCCCCGACATCGCCCGCGTACTGACCCGCATCGCCCACGAGATCGTCGAACGCGCCAAGGGCGCCGACGACGTGGTGCTCCTCGGGATTCCGACCCGAGGCGTCTACCTCGCACAGCGGCTCGCCGTGAAGCTCGAGGAGATCACCGACCGCAAGATCCCGGTCGGTTCGCTCGACATCACCATGTACCGCGACGACCTGCGGCTGCACCCGCCGCGCGCGCTGGCCCGCACCGAGATCCCCGGTGACGGCATCGACGGCCGGCTGGTCGTCCTGGTCGACGACGTGCTCTTCTCCGGCCGCACCATCCGCGCCGCCCTGGACGCCCTGAACGACATCGGGCGTCCCCGCGCGGTGCAGCTCGCCGTCCTCGTCGACAGAGGCCACCGCGAACTGCCCATCCGCGCCGACTACGTCGGCAAGAACCTCCCCACGTCGCTGCGGGAGACGGTCAAGGTCCAGCTCGCCGAGGAGGACGGTCGCGACACCGTGCTGCTCGGTGTGAAGCAGACCCAGTAGCGAGCCCAGGGGCACGCCGTGCGTCGGCATGCCCTCGCTTGCCCGGAATCTCCCCCTGAACTGCCTTACGGAGCCTGACAGATGCAGCGTCATCTCATCTCGGCCGCCGACCTCACCCGCGACGACGCCGTCCTGATCCTCGACACCGCCGAGGAGATGGCCCGGGTCGCCGACCGGCCGATCAAGAAGCTGCCGACCCTGCGCGGCCGCACGATCGTCAACCTCTTCTTCGAGGACTCCACGCGCACGCGTATCTCCTTCGAAGCCGCCGAGAAGCGCCTCTCCGCGGACGTCATCAACTTCACCGCCAAGGGCTCCAGCGTCTCCAAGGGCGAGTCCCTGAAGGACACCGCGCAGACCCTGGAGGCCATGGGCGTCGACGCCGTGGTCATCCGGCATGGTGCCTCCGGTGCGCCGTACCGCCTCGCCACCTCCGGCTGGATCGACGCCGCCGTGATCAACGCGGGCGACGGCACCCACCAGCACCCCACCCAGGCCCTCCTCGACGCGTTCACCATGCGTCGGCGGCTCGTCGGGCGGGACGCCGGGATCGGCCAGGACCTCTCCGGCAAGCGCATCACGATCGTCGGGGACGTCCTGCACAGCCGGGTCGCCCGCTCCAACGTCGACCTGCTGCACACCCTCGGCGCCGAGGTCACGCTCGTCGCCCCGCCCACCCTGGTGCCGGTCGGCGTCGAGACCTGGCCCTGCGAGGTGTCGTACGACCTGGACAGCACCCTCGCCAAGTCCGACGCGGTGATGATGCTGCGCGTCCAGCGCGAGCGCATGAACGCCGCGTTCTTCCCGACCGAGCGCGAGTACTCGCGCCGCTACGGCCTGGACGGCGACCGCATGGCGCGGATGCCCGAGCACGCCATCGTGATGCACCCCGGTCCGATGGTCCGGGGCATGGAGATCACCGCCGAGGTGGCCGACTCGGACCGCTGCACCGTCGTGGAGCAGGTCGCAAACGGAGTCTCCATCCGGATGGCCGTCCTGTACCTCCTTCTGGGCGGCAACGAGCCCGCCGTCAGCCACACCCGTATCGAGGAGAAGTAAGTCACATGAGCAAGATCCTGATCCGTGGTGCGAAGGTCCTCGGCGGCGAGCCGCAGGACGTGCTGATCGACGGGGCCGTCATCGCCGAAGTGGGCTCCGGGCTGTCCGCCGAGGGCGCCGAGGTCGTCGAGGCGGCCGGCAAGGTGCTGCTGCCGGGCCTCGTCGACCTGCACACCCATCTGCGCGAGCCGGGCCGCGAGGACTCCGAGACGGTGCTGACCGGCACCCGCGCGGCGGCGAGCGGCGGCTACACGGCCGTGTTCGCCATGGCCAACACCTTCCCCGTCGCCGACACCGCCGGTGTGGTCGAGCAGGTCTACCGGCTCGGGCAGGAGCACGGCTACTGCGACGTGCAGCCCATCGGCGCCGTGACCGTCGGCCTGGAGGGCAGGAAGCTCGCCGAGCTGGGCGCCATGCACGAGTCGGCCGCCGGCGTCACCGTCTTCTCCGACGACGGCAAGTGCGTCGACGACGCCGTGATCATGCGCCGCGCCCTGGAGTACGTGAAGGCCTTCGGCGGGGTCGTCGCGCAGCACGCCCAGGAGCCGCGCCTCACCGAGGGCGCCCAGATGAACGAGGGGATCGTCTCCGCCGAGCTGGGCCTCGGGGGCTGGCCCGCGGTGGCCGAGGAGTCGGTCATCGCCCGGGACGTCCTGCTCGCCGAGCACGTCGGCTCCCGCGTCCACATCTGCCACCTGTCGACTGCCGGGTCCGTCGAGATCGTCCGCTGGGCCAAGTCCCGCGGTATCGACGTCACCGCCGAGGTCACCCCGCACCATCTGCTCCTCACCGACGAGCTGGTGCGGACGTACAACCCGGTCTACAAGGTCAACCCGCCGCTGCGCACCGAGCGGGACGTGCTGGCGCTGCGCGAGGCCCTCGCCGACGGCACGATCGACATCGTCGCCACCGACCACGCCCCGCACCCGCACGAGGACAAGGACTGCGAGTGGGCCGCGGCCGCCATGGGGATGGTCGGCCTGGAGACCGCGTTGTCAGTGGTGCAGGAGACCATGGTGGAGACGGGCCTGCTGGACTGGGCCGGGGTCGCCGAGCGCATGTCCGCCAAGCCCGCCGAGATCGGCCAGGCGCAGGGTCACGGCCGCCCCGTCTCGGCAGGTGAGCCCGCCAACCTCACGCTCGTCGACACGGCATACCGTGGGTCGGTGGACCCCGCGGGCTTCGCCTCGCGCAGCCGCAACACCCCGTACGAGGGGCGTGAGCTGCCGGGCCGTGTCACCCACACCTGGCTCCGGGGCAAGGCCACGCTCGTCGACGGGAAGCTCACGTGACACCAGTAACCCTGCTCGCCGCCGGACTCGCCGCCGAGAAGAAGTCGGCCGAGGTCACCGACTGGGCCGCCCGTATCGGCTGGCTCGTCGGCCTCGCCCTGTTCGTCGCGCTCGTCTACTGGCTGATGCGCGAGGGCTGGAAGTGGCGCGGCACCCTCCAGGGCGACCTGCCCGAGCTCCCCAGCGCGCCGGACGACCCCGGCCCGGCCAGACTGACCATGAGCGGCCGCTACCACGGCTCCACCACCGCCGGGCAGTGGCTCGACCGGATCGTGGCGCACGGCCTGGGCACGCGCAGCCGGGTCGAGCTCACGCTCACCGACGCGGGACTGGACGTCGTACGCCCCGGCGCGACCGACTTCTTCGTCCCCCGCGCGGCCCTGCGGGAAGCCGTGCTCGGCAAGGGCATCGCCGGGAAGGTCCTGACCGAGGGCGGGCTGCTCCTGGTGACCTGGGCGCACGGCGAACGGCTGATCGACTCGGGCTTCCGGTCCGACCGCGCGGCCGAGCACACCGAGTGGGTCGACGCCATTAACTCCATGATCAACAAGACGGAAACGGAAGGCGCACGATGACGACCTCCACCAGGGGAACCGCGAAGGTTCCCGCCGTACTCGTCCTGGAGGACGGCCGGATCTTCCGCGGCCGTGCCTACGGGGCCGTGGGGGAGACCTTCGGCGAGGCCGTGTTCTCCACCGGCATGACCGGATACCAGGAGACCCTGACCGACCCCTCGTACGACCGCCAGATCGTCGTCGCGACCGCCCCGCAGATCGGCAACACCGGCTGGAACGACGAGGACGACGAGTCCCGCCGCATCTGGGTCTCCGGCTACGTGGTGCGCGACCCCGCGCGCGTGCCGTCCAACTGGCGCGCCAAGCGGTCCCTGGACGACGAGCTGGTCGCGCAGGGCATCGTCGGGATCTCCGGCATCGACACCCGCGCCCTCACCCGCCACCTGCGCGAGCGCGGCTCCATGCGCTCCGGGATCTTCTCCGGCGAGGCGCTCGCCGCCGACGCCGAGCTCGTCGCGCGCGTGCAGGCCCAGCCGCACATGAAGGGCGCCTCGCTCTACGAGGAGGTCGCCACCAAGGAGACGTACGTCGTCCCCGCGGTCGGTGAGAAGAAGTTCACCGTCGCCGCGATCGACCTCGGCATCAAGGGCATGACCCCGCACCGCATGGCCGAGCGCGGCATCGAGGTGCACGTCCTGCCCGCCACGGCGAGCGTCGAGGACGTCTACGCCGTGAACCCCGACGGCGTGTTCTTCTCCAACGGCCCGGGCGACCCGGCCACCGCCGACGGCCCCGTCGCGCTCATGACCGCGGTCCTGGAGCGCAGGACGCCCCTGTTCGGCATCTGCTTCGGCAACCAGATCCTCGGGCGCGCCCTCGGCTTCGGCACCTACAAGCTGAAGTACGGCCACCGTGGCATCAACCAGCCCGTGCAGGACCGCACGACCGGCAAGGTCGAGGTGACCGCGCACAACCACGGGTTCGCCGTGGACGCGCCGCTCGACAAGGTCAGCGAGACGCCGTTCGGCCGGGCCGAGGTCTCCCACGTCTGCCTGAACGACAACGTCGTGGAGGGTCTCCAGCTGCTCGACCAGCCGGCCTTCTCCGTCCAGTACCACCCCGAGGCGGCGGCCGGCCCGCACGACGCCGCCTACCTGTTCGACCGCTTCACGTCTTTGATGAGCACCGTCATGGAGGGCCAGCGTGCCTAAGCGCACCGATATCCAGTCCGTCCTGGTCATCGGCTCCGGCCCGATCGTCATCGGCCAGGCCGCCGAGTTCGACTACTCCGGCACCCAGGCGTGCCGGGTCCTGAAGGCCGAGGGCCTCAGGGTCATCCTGGTCAACTCCAACCCGGCGACGATCATGACCGACCCGGAGATCGCCGACGCCACCTACGTCGAGCCGATCACCCCGGACTTCGTCGAGAAGATCATCGCCAAGGAGCGCCCGGACGCCCTGCTGCCCACCCTGGGCGGCCAGACGGCCCTCAACACCGCGATCTCGCTGCACGAGGCCGGCACCCTCGACAAGTACAACGTCGAGCTGATCGGCGCCAACGTCGAGGCGATCAACAAGGGCGAGGACCGCGACCTCTTCAAGGGCGTCGTCGAGGAGGTCCGCAAGAAGATCGGGCACGGCGAGTCCGCCCGCTCGGTCATCTGCCACTCCATGGACGACGTCCTGGCGGGCGTCGAGACGCTGGGCGGCTACCCGGTCGTCGTCCGCCCGTCCTTCACCATGGGCGGCGCCGGCTCCGGCTTCGCGCACGACGAGGAGGAGCTGCGCCGCATCGCGGGCCAGGGCCTCACGCTCTCGCCGACCACCGAGGTGCTCCTGGAGGAGTCCATCCTCGGCTGGAAGGAGTACGAACTGGAGCTGATGCGCGACAAGCACGACAACGTCGTGGTCGTCTGCTCCATCGAGAACTTCGACCCCATGGGCGTGCACACCGGCGACTCGATCACCGTCGCGCCCGCCATGACGCTCACCGACCGCGAGTACCAGGTGCTGCGCGACGTCGGCATCGCGATCATCCGCGAGGTCGGCGTGGACACCGGCGGCTGCAACATCCAGTTCGCGGTGAACCCCGAGGACGGTCGCGTGATCGTCATCGAGATGAACCCGCGCGTGTCGCGCTCCTCGGCCCTCGCCTCCAAGGCCACCGGCTTCCCGATCGCCAAGATCGCCGCGAAGCTCGCCGTGGGCTACACCCTGGACGAGATCCCGAACGACATCACCGAGCAGACCCCGGCCTCCTTCGAGCCGACGCTCGACTACGTCGTGGTCAAGGCCCCCCGGTTCGCCTTCGAGAAGTTCCCCCAGGCCGACTCCACCCTCACGACCACCATGAAGTCGGTCGGCGAGGCCATGGCCATTGGCCGCAACTTCACCGAGGCCTTCCAGAAGGCGCTGCGCTCGCTGGAGAAGAAGGGCAGCCAGTTCACCTTCGTGGGCGAGCCCGGCGACAAGACCGCGCTCCTGGAGGAGTCCGTACGGCCCACCGACGGCCGTATCAACGCCGTCATGCAGGCCATCCGCGCGGGCGCCACGCCGGAGGAGGTCTTCGCGTACACGAAGATCGACCCCTGGTTCGTCGACCAGCTCTTCCTGATCAAGGAGGTCGCCGACGAGCTGGCCGGGGCCGAGCGCCTGGACGCCGACCTCCTCGCCGAGGCCAAGCGGCACGGCTTCTCCGACCAGCAGATCGCCGAGATCCGGGGCCTGCGCGAGGACGTGGTGCGCGAGGTGCGGCACGCGCTCGGGGTCCGCCCGGTCTACAAGACGGTCGACACCTGCGCCGCCGAGTTCGCCGCGAAGACGCCGTACTTCTACTCCTCCTACGACGAGGAGAGCGAGGTCGCGCCGCGCGAGAAGCCGGCCGTCATCATCCTGGGCTCAGGGCCCAACCGCATCGGCCAGGGCATCGAGTTCGACTACTCCTGCGTGCACGCCTCCTTCGCGCTGTCGGACGCCGGGTACGAGACCGTGATGGTCAACTGCAACCCGGAGACCGTCTCCACCGACTACGACACCTCCGACCGGCTGTACTTCGAGCCGCTCACCCTGGAGGACGTCCTGGAGATCGTCCACGCCGAGCAGCAGGCCGGTCCTGTCGCGGGTGTCATCGTGCAACTCGGCGGGCAGACCCCGCTCGGCCTGTCGCAGGCGCTCAAGGACAACGGCGTGCCGGTCGTCGGCACCTCGCCCGAGGCGATCCACGCCGCCGAGGACCGCGGCGCCTTCGGCCGGGTACTCGCCGAGGCGGGCCTGCCGGCCCCCAAGCACGGCACCGCCACCACCTTCACCGGCGCCAAGGCCATCGCGGACGAGATCGGCTACCCGGTCCTCGTGCGGCCCTCCTACGTCCTCGGCGGCCGCGGCATGGAGATCGTCTACGACGAGACCCGCCTGGAGGCCTACATCGCCGAGTCGACCGAGATCAGCCCCTCGCGGCCGGTCCTCGTCGACCGCTTCCTGGACGACGCCATCGAGATCGACGTGGACGCGCTCTACGACGGCCAGGAGCTGTACCTCGGCGGCGTGATGGAGCACATCGAGGAGGCCGGCATCCACTCCGGCGACTCGGCGTGCGCGCTGCCCCCGATCACCCTCGGCGGCCACGACATCAAGCGGCTGCGGGCGTCCACGGAGGCCATCGCCAAGGGCGTCGGGGTCCGCGGACTGATCAACATCCAGTTCGCTATGGCCGGCGACATCCTCTACGTCCTGGAGGCCAACCCGCGCGCGTCCCGCACGGTCCCCTTCACCTCGAAGGCGACCGCGGTACCGCTCGCCAAGGCCGCCGCCCGGATCTCGCTGGGCGCGACCATCGCCGAGCTGCGCGCCGAAGGGCTGCTGCCGGCCAACGGCGACGGCGGCGAACTCCCGCTCGACGCGCCGATCTCCGTCAAGGAGGCCGTCATGCCGTGGTCGCGGTTCCGCGACATCCACGGCCGCGGCGTCGACACCGTGCTCGGCCCGGAGATGCGGTCCACAGGCGAGGTCATGGGCATCGACTCGGTCTTCGGCACCGCGTACGCCAAGTCGCAGGCGGGTGCCTACGGCCCGCTGCCCACCAAGGGCCGCGCGTTCATCTCCGTCGCCAACCGCGACAAGCGCTCGATGATCTTCCCGGCCCGTGAGCTGGTCGCACACGGCTTCGAGCTGCTGGCCACCTCCGGCACGGCCGAGGTCCTCAAGCGCAACGGCATCAACGCCACGGTGGTGCGCAAGCAGTCCGAGGGCCCCGGCCCGGGCGGTGAGAAGACCATCGTCCAGTACATCCATGACGGCGAGGTCGACCTCATCGTCAACACCCCCTACGGCACCGGCGGCCGCCTCGACGGCTACGAGATCCGTACGGCGGCCGTGGCACGGTCGGTCCCGTGCCTGACGACGGTCCAGGCGCTCGCCGCAGCCGTCCAGGGCATCGACGCCCTCAACCACGGTGACGTGGGCGTCCGCTCGCTCCAGGAACACGCGGAACACCTGACCGCGGCCCGCGACTAGCGGCCTTGAGGGGGACACCGGAAACGGTGTCCCCCTCTTCGTGAGGACACCCATGTCGTCGTGAGGAACCATGTACAAGATCTTCTTCAACCTCGTCTTCCAGCGCATGGACCCGGAGAAGGCCCACCACCTGGCCTTCCGGTGGATCCGCCTCGCCGTCCGGATCCCCGTGCTGCGCACCTTCGTCGCGGCGGCCCTGGCCCCTCGGTACCGGGAGCTGCGCACCGAGGCCTTCGGGCTGCGCATGCACGGCCCCTTCGGACTGGCCGCCGGCTTCGACAAGAACGCGGTCGCCGTCGACGGCATGGCGATGCTGGGCTTCGACCACATCGAGATCGGCACGGTGACCGGGGAGGCGCAGCCCGGCAACCCCAAGAAGCGGCTGTTCCGCCTGGTGCCGGACCGCGCGCTCATCAACCGCATGGGCTTCAACAACGAGGGCTCGCTGGCCGTGGCGGCCCGCCTCGCGTCCCGTGAGCCGGTCTTCAAGACCGTCGTCGGCGTCAACATCGGCAAGACCAAGGTCGTCCCGGAGGCCGAGGCCGTCGGCGACTACGTGAAGTCCGCCGAGCGGCTCGCCCCCTTCGCCGACTACCTCGTCGTGAACGTGTCGTCGCCCAACACACCCGGCCTGCGCAACCTCCAGGCCACCGAGGCGCTGCGGCCGCTGCTCACCGCCGTCCGCGAGGCCGCCGACCGGATCGTCGCGAACCGCCGGGTCCCGCTCCTGGTGAAGATCGCGCCCGACCTGGCCGACGAGGACGTCGACGCGGTCGCGGACCTGGCCGTCGAGCTCGGCCTGGACGGCATCATCGCCACCAACACCACCATCGCGCGCGAGGGCCTGAGGTCCGAGGCCTCGCTGGTGAAGGAGACGGGCGGGCTCTCCGGGGCGCCCCTCAAGGAGCGTTCCCTGGAGGTCCTCAGGCGCCTGTACGCGCGCGTGGGCGACCGGATCACCCTGGTGGGCGTCGGCGGCGTCGAGAACGCCGAGGACGTCTGGCAGCGCATCCTGGCCGGTGCCACGCTGGTCCAGGGCTACAGCGCGTTCGTCTACGAGGGCCCCTTCTGGAGCCGGGCCATCCACAAGGGTCTCGCCGCGCGCCTGCGCACGAGCCCCTACGCCACCCTCGCCGACGCGGTCGGCGCCGACGTGAGGAAGACGGCATGACCTCGTACGAGCCCTTCGGTGCCCGCCTGCGCCACGCGATGGACGAGCGGGGCCCGCTGTGCGTCGGGATCGACCCGCACGCCTCGCTGCTCGGGGAGTGGGGCCTGAACGACGACGTGGCCGGTCTGGAGCGGTTCAGCCGTACCGTCGTCGAGGCGCTGTCCGACCGGGTCGCCGTGTTCAAGCCGCAGAGCGCGTTCTTCGAGCGCTTCGGCTCGCGCGGTGTCGCCGTCCTGGAGCGGACGGTCCAGGAGGCGCGGGCGGCCGGTGCGCTGGTCCTCATGGATGCCAAGCGCGGCGACATCGGCTCCACCATGGCCGCGTACGCCGAGGCCTTCCTGCACAAGGACTCGCCCCTGTTCTCGGACGCGCTGACCGTGTCGCCTTACCTCGGCTACGGCTCGCTCGCGCCGGCGGTCGCGCTGGCGCGGGAGAGCGGCGCGGGCCTGTTCGTGCTCGCGCTGACCTCCAACCCGGAGGGCGGCGAGGTCCAGCACGCGGTCCGCGCGGACGGGCGGGACGTCGGCGCGACCATGCTGGCCCACCTTGCCGCCGAGAACACCGGGGAGGAGCCCCTCGGGTCCTTCGGCGCGGTCGTGGGGGCCACGCTCGGCGATCTGTCGTCCTACGACCTGGACATCAACGGCCCGCTCCTCGCGCCCGGTGTGGGCGCCCAGGGGGCCACACCGGCCGATCTGCCCGGGGTCTTCGGCAGGGCGATCCGCAATGTCGTCCCGAACGTCAGCCGGGGAGTGCTGCGGCACGGTCCGGACGCCGGGGCGCTGCGCGCGTCCGCCGAGCGGTTCGCGGAGGAGGTCCGGGCGGCGCTGCCGACCGGATGACGAGGTTCGATTTTCTCGTTCGAGTCCCCCGACAGGGGGTTCGACAGGTGGTTCGACGAGTGGTCGCAGGCCCGCTTGAGTCTGAATACATCCTCAAATCCGGGGCAGTATGTCAGAAATGTCCGTCCTGGCGGAGGCTGACCAGGACTTTTCCGCTGTTCTCGCTGACTCTGGCGGAGTTGGCCGCTAGTCTCCGAGCAGAGTCAAAGGGCAAGCGTGTTGCTCGTGGCTCACCAGGTGTGGGGCTACTAGGTTCCTCACCGGTCCGTATCCGACAGTTCGACATCCGAGGTGACGTAGGCGTGGCTCTTCCGCCCCTTACCCCTGAACAGCGCGCAGCCGCGCTCGAAAAGGCCGCCGCGGCTCGCCGGGAGCGGGCCGAGGTCAAGAATCGACTCAAGCACTCCGGCGCCTCTCTTCACGAGGTCATCAAGCAGGGCCAGGAGAACGACGTCATCGGCAAGATGAAGGTCTCCGCCCTGCTCGAGTCCCTGCCGGGCGTGGGCAAGGTCCGCGCCAAGCAGATCATGGAGCGACTGGGCATCTCCGAGAGCCGTCGTGTACGCGGCCTCGGTTCCAACCAGATCGCTTCGCTGGAGCGTGAGTTCGGCAGCACCGGTTCCTGAGCCCGGGCACCCCGGGTTTGCTGGAATAATCGCTGTATGAGTGAACGTCCGCGGCTGACCGTGCTCTCCGGCCCCTCAGGGGTCGGCAAGAGCACGGTCGTCGCCCATATGCGCAAGGAACACCCCGAGGTCTGGCTCTCGGTGTCGGCGACGACCCGCAGGCCCCGCCCCGGCGAGAAGCACGGCGTCCAGTACTTCTTCGTCACCGACGAGGAGATGGACAAGCTGATCGCCAACGGCGAGCTGCTGGAGTGGGCCGAGTTCGCCGGCAACCGCTACGGCACGCCGCGTGCGGCTGTGCTGGAGCGGCTGGAGGCCGGTGAGCCCGTCCTCCTGGAGATCGACCTCCAGGGGGCCCGGCAGGTCCGTGAGTCCATGACGGACGCCCAGCTGGTGTTCCTGGCTCCTCCCTCCTGGGAGGAGCTGGTGCGCAGACTCACCGGGCGGGGCACCGAGCCGCCCGAGGTGATCGCTCGCCGCCTGGAGGCGGCGAAGGTCGAGCTGGCGGCCGAACCCGAGTTCGACGAGACCTTGGTCAACACCTCCGTCGAGGACGTGGCGCGCGAGCTGCTAGCCTTGATGGATGTGCTGTGATCGTCATTGATCACTGACACTGATTCTTTCCCATCCATCGGAAGGTAGAGCGTGTCCTCTTCCATCTCCGCGCCCGAGGGCATCATCAACCCGCCGATCGACGAGCTCCTCGAGGCCACCGACTCGAAGTACAGCCTCGTGATCTACGCGGCCAAGCGGGCCCGCCAGATCAACGCGTACTACTCGCAGCTCGGCGAGGGCCTCCTCGAGTACGTCGGTCCGCTGGTGGACACCCACGTCCACGAGAAGCCGCTCTCGATCGCCCTCCGCGAGATCAACGCGGGTCTGCTGACGTCCGAGGCCGTCGAAGGCCCGGCGCAGTAGTACGTTCAGATTGCAGTTGGCTTTTCCACAGGCCCGGCAGCGCGACTGTCGGGCCTGTGGTGTGTCATGGAGTCGTAGGTTCGAGGAAGGGGAGACCTGGTGGACAAGCCGAAGGTCGTGCTGGGCGTCAGCGGTGGCATCGCCGCGTACAAGGCCTGCGAACTGCTGCGCAGGCTGACCGAGTCCGGGCACGAGGTCCGCGTGGTCCCCACCGCCTCCGCGCTGCACTTCGTCGGCGCGGCCACCTGGTCCGCCCTCTCCGGCAACCCGGTCTCCACGGAGGTCTGGGACGACGTCCACGAGGTCCCGCACGTCCGCATCGGACAGCACGCCGACCTCGTGGTCGTGGCCCCGGCCACCGCCGACATGCTCGCCAAGGCCGCGCACGGCCTCGCCGACGACCTGCTCACCAACACCCTCCTCACCGCCCGCTGCCCGGTCGTCTTCGCCCCCGCGATGCACACCGAGATGTGGGAACACCCGGCCACCCAGGAGAACGTGGCGACCCTGCGGCGGCGCGGAGCGATCGTGATCGAACCCGCCGTCGGCCGGCTGACCGGCGTAGACACCGGCAAGGGCCGGCTGCCGGAGCCGTCCGAGATCTTCGAGGTGTGCCGCCGTGTGCTCGCCAGGGGAGTGCGCGAGCCCGACCTCACCGGCCGGCACGTGGTGGTCAGCGCGGGCGGCACCCGCGAGCCCCTCGACCCGGTCCGCTTCCTCGGCAACCGCTCCTCCGGCAAGCAGGGCTACGCCCTCGCCCGCACCGCCGCCGCGCGGGGTGCCCGGGTCACGCTCGTCGAGGCGAACACCGGCCTGCCCGACCCGGCCGGCGTGGACATCGTCCGGGTCGGGACGGCCGTACAACTGCGAGAGGCGGTCCTGAAGGCGGCGGCCGACGCCGACGCGGTCGTCATGGCGGCCGCGGTCGCGGACTTCCGGCCGCGGGACTACGCCACCGGCAAGATCAAGAAGAAGGACGGCCAGGACCCCGAGCCCGTCGTCCTGGTGCGGAATCCGGACATCCTCGCCGAGATCTCGGCCGAGCGCGCCCGCCCCGGTCAGGTCGTCGTCGGCTTCGCCGCCGAGACCGACGACGTGCTGGCCAACGGCCGCACGAAGCTGGAGCGCAAGGGCTGCGACCTCCTCGTCGTCAACGAGGTGGGCGAGCGCAAGACCTTCGGGTCCGAGGAGAACGAGGCCGTGGTGCTCGGCGCCGACGGCAGCGAGACCCCGGTCCCGCGCGGACCGAAGGAGTTCCTGGCCGAAACCGTCTGGGACCTGGTGGCGGCGCGCCTGTCCTGACTGTTTCATTCGCTTCTCGGTCCTCTTAAACCTCTGCCACGGAGGTGTGGCGCCCCTGGCCAAGCCCGCTCGGAATTGGGCACAATGCGCGTGCCGCAGGTCACAGCCCTCCCGAGAGGCGAGACAGGGGGGCCGTTGGCCGAGCACGACCGATAAGCTGTTCTCGGACGATGCCGGGCGCAGCCCCCGAGCCCGTCCGACAATGATCAGCCAGCAGCCGCTGCAACCCCAGGGAGCGTTGTGTCCCGTCGCCTGTTCACCTCGGAGTCCGTGACCGAGGGCCACCCCGACAAGATCGCTGACCAGATCAGTGACACCATCCTCGACGCGCTGCTCAAGGAGGACCCGACGTCCCGGGTCGCCGTCGAGACGCTGATCACCACCGGTCTGGTGCACGTGGCCGGTGAGGTCACCACCAAGACCTACGCGCCGATCGCCCAGCTGGTGCGCGAGAAGATCCTGGAGATCGGTTACGACTCCTCCAAGAAGGGCTTCGACGGCGCTTCCTGCGGTGTCTCGGTGTCGATCGGCGCGCAGTCGCCCGACATCGCGCAGGGCGTCGACACGGCGTACGAGAACCGTGTCGAGGGCGACGAGGACGAGCTGGACCGCCAGGGCGCGGGCGACCAGGGCCTGATGTTCGGCTACGCGACGGACGAGACCCCGACCCTGATGCCGCTGCCGATCTTCCTGGCGCACCGGCTGGCCAAGCGCCTGTCCGAGGTCCGCAAGAACGGCACCATCCCCTACCTGCGTCCCGACGGCAAGACCCAGGTCACCATCGAGTACGACGGTGACAAGGCGGTCCGTCTGGACACCGTCGTGGTCTCCTCGCAGCACGCCTCCGACATCGACCTGGAGTCGCTGCTCGCGCCCGACATCCGCGAGTTCGTCGTGGAGCCGGAGCTCAAGGCGCTCCTGGACGAGGGCATCAAGCTCGACACGGACAACTACCGTCTCCTCGTCAACCCGACCGGTCGCTTCGAGATCGGCGGCCCGATGGGCGACGCCGGCCTGACCGGTCGCAAGATCATCATCGACACCTACGGCGGCTACGCCCGCCACGGCGGTGGCGCCTTCTCGGGCAAGGACCCGTCCAAGGTGGACCGTTCGGCCGCGTACGCGATGCGCTGGGTCGCCAAGAACGTCGTCGCCGCCGGTCTGGCCTCGCGCTGCGAGGTCCAGGTGGCGTACGCGATCGGCAAGGCCGAGCCGGTCGGTCTGTTCGTGGAGACCTTCGGCACCGCGAAGGTCGACACCGACAAGATCGAGAAGGCGATCGACGAGGTCTTCGACCTGCGTCCGGCCGCGATCATCCGCGACCTCGACCTGCTGCGCCCGATCTACTCCCTGACGGCGGCGTACGGCCACTTCGGCCGCGAGCTGCCCGAGTTCACCTGGGAGAAGACGGACCGCGTGGAGGCGCTGCGCAAGGCCGCGGGGCTGTAGTCCGGCGGGATCCTTCGTCCGGCAAGAGGCCCGGTTCTCCTTCGGGGGAGCCGGGCCTCGGGCTTGTCCGGCTACTCGGTCACCGTCATCGTGGGTGTTCGGGGGTGGGACGGGTGCCGGAGCGCGAGTGGGATGTGCCGTTCCTCGGCAGGGGCGACGAACTGGAGCAGTTGAACGTCCGGCTGCACCGCGCCCTGCACAGCGAACCTCAGCTCGTCCTGGTCGAGGGCCCCGCCGGCATGGGGAAGACCACGTTGGTCCGGCGCCTTCTCCACACGGTGGAACCGACCTGCGTTGTCATGCACAGCAGCGGAGAGGAGACCGAGACCAGTCTGTCGTACGGCGCGCTCGCACAACTCCTGGCAGACGTCCCCGAACCGCTGGACGAACCGCTCGCCGGGCTTGCGCGCGGCGTGCGAGCGGGAACCCCATTGCCCGATCCGATCACCGTGGGCTCGGCCCTCATCGATCTCTTCGGCGCCCTTCAGAGCTGCAGCCCGCTCGTCGTGGTGATCGACGATGCGCACTGGGCCGACACACCGTCCCTGCACGCCCTCACCTTCACGCTACGGCGACTGCGAGTGGACCGGGTGCTGACCGTGCTCGTTGCGCGCGACGCGACAGACCCCCGGCTACCGGAGGGGCTGTGCCGCCTCCTCGGCGACGACTCGACTCTCAGGGTCACCCTGAAGGGTCTCGACGTCGACGACATCGTGCGGTTGAACGCGAAGCTGGGGCCCGTGCACATGCCGCGCTGGGCGGCCGTCAGGCTGCGCGGGCACACCGACGGCAACCCGCTGCACACCAAGGCCCTGCTCCAGCAGTTCCCGGCCGAGGTCTTCACTGCGGGCGGGGCCGCCCTGCCCGCGCCCCGTGGGTACGAACGTCTGATCACGACCCGGCTGGAGGCGTGCACCCCACAGACTCGGCGACTCGTCGACGCGGCGAGCGTCCTCGGCATGTCCAGCCCGCTGCACATGGTCGCCGAACTCGGCGCGGTGCCCGAGCCCTTGGAGGCGCTTGCGGAGGCGATGCGGCACGAACTGCTGGAGGAGGGCACGGCCGCCGACATTCCGCAGGCGCGCTTTCCCCATCCGCTCTCCCGAGCGGCCGTCTACCAGAGCCTTGAGCCGTCCTTGCGCAGGCGGCTGCACCTCATGGCGGCAAGCTTCGCGGACGATCTGACCCTGCGCCTCCAGCACCGGGCTCGGGCCGCTGTGGGACCGGATCCGGGGCTGGCGGACGAGCTGGAACGGTTGGCCGGACTCCAGGAGCAGGAGGCGGCGTGGTCGGCCGCCGCGGCGTCAGCCCTGGCTGCCGCCCGGCTCTCCACCGACTCCACCGACCGGACGCGGCGCCTGCTGCGGGCCGTGGAACACCTGCTGCTCGCCGGTGACGTCGGCCAGGCCGCCCAGCTGGAGCACAGTGTGCGCGAGCTCGCTCCTGGTGCCGAACAGCACTACGTGCTCGGCCACTTGGCCCTCTCCACCGGCCGCCACGAAGAGGCGCGCCGCGAACTCACCGCCTGCTGGGAGAACTGCGATCCCCGGGCGTCAGCCGACACCATGCGGTCCGCCGCCGAACAACTGGCGTGGCTCTGCCTCATCGAGAGCGACGGACACGGCACGGTCGAGTGGGCCGAGCGAGGCCTGGAGCTGCCGCCGCCGAGCCGGTCGACCTTCCTGAGGGACTCCCTGGCTCTCGGTCTGGCCTTCGGGGGCGAACACGAAAGGGCGCTGGCGGCCGTGGCCCATCTCCCCGTCACCGGCCCGCACGGCCGTCCCGAGGAACGCGACGGGCTTCTTGCCCGCGGCCTCATCCATCTCATGAGCGGCGACCTCGACATCGCTTGCCGCGACCTCAAGGAGACCTACGCCGCACACCGCCGGGGCGGGCTGCCGTCCACGGCGCTCACGGCCCTCGGGTTCCTCGCCGACGCCGAGTACCGGGCAGGACGGTGGGACGACGCCGTCGCTCACAGCACCCAGGCCGTTTCCCTGGCCGAGGACACCCAGGTGTCGAACGTTGCCCTGATGCACGCGTTCGCGGCGGCCCCCCTCGCCGGCCGGGGGCGCTTCCGGGCTGCGGAAGCGCACGCCAGGGCGGCTGTCGCACACGCCCGGACCTTCGCGGACGTCAACGACGCCGTGATCGCCGCCACCGCACTCGCCCGGGTGCGTGCCGCGCAGGGAAACCACGCGGCGGTCGTCGCCGCTCTGCACCCGTTCCTCGACACCGGCACGGTCCACCGCGACGCCCTCGACGAGGTCGGCCTCACCTCTTGGCGCGCCCCGCTCGTGGAAGCCCTGGTCCGCACCGGACGGCCGGACGAGGCCGACGAGGTGCTCCGCGCCTACGAGCGCCGCGCCGCCGACCGCGACCGCTGGCTCGACCTGGCCGCCGCCGCCCGCTGCCGAGGCATCCTGGAAGCCGTACGAGGCGATCCCGACGCCGCCGACGAGGCGTTCCGCGCCGGGCTCGACCACTGTGCGCGGGGCGAGCCCTGCTGGGAGCAGGCGCTGCTGCGACTGTCGTACGGAACCTTCCTGCGCCGTGTCGGACGCCGGGCTGGTGCGGTGAGCGAACTGGAAGCCGCCTGGGCCGATTTCCGACGGCTGGAGGCGGCGCCCCACCTCGACCAGTGTCTGGCCGAGCTGGCCGCCTGCGGCCACCGGACCGCCCGCCCGGCACACGCGGACCGTCCGAACCTCACCGCGCAGGAACTCACCGTGGCACGGCTGGCCGTCCAGGGACTGACCAACCGCCAGATCGCCCAGGAGCTGGTGCTCAGCGTCAAGACCATCGAGTACCACCTCGGCAACACCTACGCCAAACTCGGCATCTCCTCGCGGATGGGCCTGGTGGCGAAGGTGGGCCCGCGGCCCTGACCCGACGGCCCCAGGGCACAACCCGGGGATTTCCCCGGGGCGGACGGCTGGTCGTCCCGCCTAGCTTTGCGGACGGACATTCCGGTCCCGGTGCTCGGGCCGAGCCCGGGACATCCGTGCAGGCGAAAGGAGACACGGTGTCCCTGAACGATCTCATCACCCCGGTCGGTGCCGACGAACTCGCGAAGTTCACCGGCAAGGGCGGCAAGGCCGCCGGAATCAACTACGACGTACCGCTGCCCGGAGCCTACGACTGGCGGCGGATCGTGCCCCTCGCACTGCCCGCCGCATGGTTCACCGACTTCGCGCGCCGCAGCGGTACCTCGCTCCTCCAACTCGGCGTGGTCAAGGGCGACGAGGGCAGGCTGACCGGCGTCGACCGGGACAAGCTGATGCAGCTCTACCGGCGCACGATGCCCACGACGGCGAAGCCGTCCCTGCGCCTGGTCGCCGAGGTGGGCGGAGACGTCAATCCGCTGCTCACTGGCCTGGACAACGCAGGGCGGGCGGCCGAGGCCAGGCAGAGCGTGCGGGACCGGCTGCTCGAACGCCGGCAGCTGAACGCGGAACCCGAGGACGTGGTGGTGCAGCGCACACGGGTCGACTCCTACCTGGAGAAGCTGGCCGACCGCGAGGCCACCGTCATGGTCCCGGCCAACCAGGCGACTGCTTCGATCACCCTGCCGGCCGCGGGGCTCGGGGACAGCGTGGCCCCCGTGGCGGTCGACCCGGTGGCCGCCGCCCAGCCCCGGCTCGCCCTCGTCGAGACCTGGGAACTGCGGTCCTTCCTCGGGGACTACGGGCTCGGCCGCACCCTCCAGACCTTCTCGCTGCTGCCCGGTGAACGGCAGACCATCACCGTGGAGACCTGGCGTACCTCGGCGGCCACCCGCGAGGACTCCTCGTCGGTCTTCGAGTCCTCCGACTCCGCGGCCCAGACCCGCTTCACCTCGGCACTCGTCGAGGAATCCGGCGCGGCCTTCCAGGACCAGGGCGGCTGGGCCCTGTCCGTGAGCTCCTCGGCCAAGGCGAGCGTGAACTTCCTCGGCCTGGTCGATCTCGAGGCCCGCTTCGACTCGGCCTTCGCCGCGAACCACCAGGAGGCCAGCCAGCGCTGGGCGAGCTCCGTCAGCCAGACCGCCCAGGACCACGCGGCCCAGGTCAACAACAGCCGCAGGCAGAGCGCGGAACACACCGACCAGGTGAGCACCGCCTCCGGCGCGAGCAGCACCGTCGTGCGCGAGATCAGCAACACCAATCTGCGGCGCGTGCTGAACTTCGTCTTCCGCGAGCTCAACCAGACCTACGAGACGCACATCGTGCTGCGCGACATCAAGGTCGCCTTCTTCAACGGGCGGCTCGGTTCCGCCGAGATCGTCGCGCTCCCCGACCTTGCCAGGCTGCTGGAACGTCATGTCGTCGAGCCCCAACGTGCTGAGGTCGCGGCCAGGATCCTGTCGCTGTGCGCCGAACGGATCGACGCCGACGGCGACATCGTGACGACGCTCCAGGTGGGTCGTGACCCGCGTGGGGTCCGCTACGACTGGGAGCCCGCCCGGCTGGACGAGTCGGGGCGCGTGGCCACCGAGAACCCCGATCCGTTCCATGGTGGCGCCCGCTGGCGGTTCCGGCCGGTCAAGACGGTCGCCGGAGAGGCACAGGAGCTGAACGGTGTGGTGATGGACCGCACCGATGTGGTGCTGCGCACCGACAACCTGGTCGTCGAGGCGTTGCTGGGCCAGGCCGACGCGCTGGACCCCTATGCCGCCGCCCTCCAGGCCCTCGACCTCACGAACCGTCAGTCCGAGACCGCCGCACGCGACGGCGCGACCCGCCGCACCACCGACGCCCTGGAACTGGTGGCGGCACAGAAGGAGGACCAGCGGATCGACGCCTATCAGAAGCTGTTCCCGGACGAGCCGGACATCGAGGTCGTGCCCGTGGCCGCGGTGAGCCACAACGGCGACGCCCCGCACGGCTAGGGGCACGGTGCCATGCCGGACACCAACGAGCCGTATGACGGGGTCGTCGTCTTCGACGAGTCGGAGAGCGTGCCGATCGTCGGGCGGGTGCCGTCCGCCTACGCCGAGGTGATCGTCTTCGACGACTCCGACGCTGAGATCATCATGGCGGACCCTCCCGCTTCCGACGGTGCCCCCTCGGTCCTGGACGTCCGTGAGGAGGTGCTGGCCGAGCCGCCGGCCCGCCGTGAGCAGCCTTACCGCCGCGTGCTGGAGGACCCGTCCGAGGGCCGGCGCAGCCGGGTCGTGGAGCCCGCCCCGGCCCGGCTGCGCACCACCGGGCCGCAGGATCGCCCCGACTGGTGGCCGGAGGCGACGGGCATCTCCTTCGAACTGCAGGATGCCTGGCTGCTTCCGCCGCCCGAGGACATCGACACCGAACTGCCCCTTCCGCAGACCCAGGTGCTCAGCTGGCTGCGGGCCCATCGCGAAATGATCGACGCGGCGGCTCGCAGACGGGGCATCGACCGACGGGCCATCGCCGCCGCGATCGCGTGGGAGGCCCTGGTCAACGTCCGCAGCGCGTCCTGGCGTGCCGTCGGACCAGGGAAGGTGCACGTCGACGCCGACGTCGTGCGGGAGACGGAAGCGGCCGGCTACCTGCCGCGGCGGACCTCGGCCGAGCGGGAGCGGATCCTCGCCACACCGGCCGGAGCCGTCGACTACATCGCGGCCGTCATGGCCGCAAAGGCGGACATCGCCGCGGTCTTCGGGTTCGACATCCGCAAGCGGGTGGACATCCTCACCAACGAGTACCAGGGCCGCAGCCTCCGGGAGTGGAACGAGCACCTGCTGGGCAAGCGCGACGCCACCCTGGAGGGAAGGAACTCCATGGCCACCTGGTCCCTGCGCCATCTCCACTACGTGGAACTCGCAGGCGAACAGCCGGCTGCTCCCTGAACGAGGCCGCGCCCGGCCCCCGCCGAGGGGCTCGGGCGCGGCCGTCTGTCAGTGGAGGCTGGTAAGAATGGCCGGGTGAGCAGCGAGGACGGGTCGGTGGGCGAAGGGGCGGAGGGCGCGCCCCCCGAGCAGCTTGCGTTCATCCGGGAGAGCGTGCGCAAGGCCAAGGTGCCGCGGGCCAAGCCGCGGACCTGGCGGGGGGCCGCGCTGGCCAAGGAATTGCCCGTCGCGCGGGTCCTGGTCGACAAGGGCGTGCTGCATCTCGACCGGTACTTCGACTACGCGGTGCCCGAGGAGCTCGACGCGGACGCGCAGCCGGGGGTGCGGGTGCGGGTGCGGTTCGGGGCCGGGCGGGGGCGGGTCAGGGACGGGCGGCGTGAGGGCGGCGGCCTGATCGACGGGTTTCTGGTCGAGCGGCTCGCCGAGTCGGACTACTCCGGGCCCCTGGCCGCGCTCGCCCAGGTCGTGTCTCCGGAGCGGGTGCTCAACGAGGAGCTGCTGGGGCTCGCCCGGGCCGTCGCCGACCGGTACGCGGGCAGCCTCGCCGACGTGCTCCAGCTCGCCGTGCCGCCGCGCAGTGCCCGGGCCGAGCAGCGGCCCTCGCCCGCGCCCCTGCCTCCCCCCGGGGCCCCTGAGGCGGGGTCCTGGGGGCGTTACGAGCGCGGGAGCGCGTTCCTGGAGTCGCTGGCCTCGGGAGGCGCTCCCCGGGCGGTCTGGAACGCCCTGCCGGGGCCTGAGTGGAGCGAGGAGCTGGCGCGGGCCGTCGCCGCGACCTTGTTCTCCGGACGGGGAGCCCTGGTCGTCGTGCCGGACGGGCGGGCCGTCGCACGGGTCGACGCCGCGCTGACCGCCGTGCTGGGGGAGGGCCGGCATGCCGTCCTGACCGCCGACGCCGGGCCGGAGAAGCGGTACCGGGAGTGGCTGGCCGTACGAAGAGGGGCCGTGCGGGCCGTCGTAGGGACGCGGGCCGCCATGTTCGCGCCTGTGCAGGACCTGGGCCTGGTCGCCCTGTGGGACGACGGCGACGACAGCCACAGTGAGCCGCATGCCCCGCAGCCGCATGCGCGTGAGGTGCTGCTGTTGCGGGCCGCGCTGGACAAGTGCGCCTTTCTGCTCGGGAGTTGGAGCTGCACGGTGGAGGCCGCACAGCTGGTGGAGAGCGGGTGGGCGCGACCGCTCGTCGCCTCGCGGGAGCAGGTGCGGTCCGTCGCTCCGCTGGTGCGGACCGTCGGGGACCAGGATCTCGCGCGGGACGAGGCCGCGCGGGCGGCCCGGCTGCCGACGCTCGCCTGGCAGGCCGTCAGGGAAGGGCTGCGGCACGGGCCGGTGCTCGTGCAGGTGCCGCGTCGCGGGTATGTGCCGCGGATGGCGTGCGGCAACTGCCGTGCGCCGGCCCGGTGTCGGCACTGCTCCGGGCCCTTGGAGGGGCAGGAGTCCGGGGCGGCGCTGAAGTGCGGGTGGTGCGGGCGCGAGGAGGCGGCCTGGCACTGTCCGGAGTGCGGCGGGTTCCGGCTGCGGGCCCAGGTGGTGGGGGCTCGGCGCACCGCGGAGGAGCTGGGGCGGGCGTTCCCCGCTGTTCCGGTGCGCACCTCGGGGCGTGAACATGTGCTGGACACCGTGCCGGGGGCGCCGGCGCTGGTGGTGAGCACACCGGGGGCGGAGCCGGTCGCCGAGGGCGGGTACGCGGCGGCGCTGCTCCTCGACGGGTGGGCCATGCTCGGACGGCCGGATCTGCGGGCCGGGGAGGACGCACTACGGCGGTGGATCGCGGCGGCGGCGCTGGTGCGGGGACAGGGGGCCGGAGGCACGGTGGTGGTGGTCGCCGAGCCGACGCTGCGCCCCGTGCAGGCGCTGGTGCGGTGGGACCCCGTGGGCCATGCGGTGCGGGAGCTGGGGGAGCGAGCGGAGCTGGGGTTTCCGCCGGTGTCCCGGATGGCCGCGGTGTCGGGCACGGGGGAGGCGCTGGCCGGGTTCCTGTCGGCGGTGGAGCTGCCTGCCGAGGCCGAGGTGCTGGGACCGGTCCCGTTGCCGGTGACGGCGGTCGCGGGGCCCCGGAGGGTGGGGGCACCGCCGGTGGGGGAGCAGTGGGAGCGAGTGCTGGTGCGGGTGCCGCCCGGGCGGGGGGCCGCGCTGGCCTCCGCGCTGAAGGCCGCACAGGCCGCGCGGATGGCTGCACGGGGGGAGGGGGCGGTGTGGGTGCGGGTGGATCCGCCGGACATCGGGTGACGTTGGGTCGGTCGGCCGGTCACTCCGGTTCGCGGGTGGACGGCGGGCTGCAGGGCTGCGGGTGATCAGCCGACTCAGGACGACACCAGACTGTGGACCAGCGTCCACACCATGCCGAGGACCATGGCCACGGCACTGCTCCGCGGTCGTCTTCCGGGTCCGGACATGCGTCTGCCCTCCCCCGGACAGGGGAGGGCAGCAGTGGGGTGGGTGGGGTCAGCCGTTGCGGGGGCTGGGGAAGGCGGTGGGTCTTGCGTCCTCGCGGAGGGCGGGGCTGCCCGCGGTGGGCTGGGTCGGCATGGAGCGGGCCGCCGGGACCGTGGGGACCGAAGGGCCCGCGGGGATGCCGGTGTTGACGCTGACCGTCCGGGTTCCCGTCGACTCGGGCGTGCGCTCGGTGTCGGCCGTGGTCTGGGCCGCGGCCCTGCGGGCGCCGTAACGGCGGTGGACCGCCTGCTTGGTGACCCCGAGGGCGGAACCCACCGCGTCCCACGAGAAGCCGAGCGAGCGGTCGAAGTCGACCGCGGCCGTCACCAGGGTCTCGACGCTGTCCCGCAGCTCCTGCGCGAGGCGGACCGTGGGGGCGGGGGCGCGTCCGTAGACGACGAAGCCCGTGGAGGGGCCGGAACGGCGCGGGCGGTAGACGTTGCCCAGCTGGGCGGTCAGTGTGCGCAGTGCGTCCACCTGCCGGCGGACCCGCTCGATGTCCCGCACCAGCAAGTGCAGGCTGGCCCGAGCCTGGGCGTCGTGGGTTGCGTGGTCGGCCATGAACAAGCCTCTCGAACCGGCGTTGAAAAGGACGGGGCCGCGATCGCGGCCCGTTGTGGTCAACTCTTTCTTGACCAACGCGTCTACGCTCCGCTGGTCACGCAGTGGGGGCGTACCGGCATATGCGTGCGCCGGGGGCGGGGAGTGCGCGCCTTGGCCAAGGGTGCGGAGCGCTGCCGCAGGGGTTCCTCGCGGGCCCCGGCGGCGGGTCGCCATAGACTGGTGCGTCGCCCGTCGTCACCCTCGTCCGAGAGGTCCCGCCCACCCATGAAGCTCGTCTTCGCCGGTACTCCCGAGGTCGCCGTTCCCGCTCTGGACGCTCTCATCGCCTCCGGGCGGCACGAGGTCGCCGCCGTCGTCACGCGGCCGGACGCGCCGGCCGGACGGGGGCGCAGGCTGGTCGCGAGCCCCGTCGCGGAGCGCGCCGAGGAGGCCGGGATCGAGGTGCTGAAGCCGGTCAGGCCGCGGGACCCCGAGTTCCTTGAGCGGCTGCGGGAGATCGCTCCCGACTGCTGCCCCGTCGTCGCCTACGGCGCCCTGCTGCCCAGGGTCGCCCTCGACATCCCCGCCCACGGCTGGGTCAACCTGCACTTCTCGCTGCTGCCCGCCTGGCGCGGTGCCGCTCCCGTGCAGCACTCGATCATGGCGGGGGACGAGATCACGGGAGCCTCGACCTTCCTCATCGAGGAGGGGCTGGACTCCGGGCCCGTCTACGGCACCGTCACCGAGGAGATCCGGCACACCGACACCAGCGGTGACCTGCTGACCCGGCTCGCCTTCGCCGGGGCCGGGCTGCTCGAGGCGACCATGGACGGGATCGCGGACGGCACCCTGAAGGCCGTACCGCAGCCGTCCGAGGGGATCACCGTCGCGCCGAAGATCACCGTCGAGGACGCCCGGGTGGACTGGTCCGCGCCGGCGCTGCGCGTGGACCGGGTCGTGCGCGGGTGCCACCCCGCGCCCGGGGCCTGGACGACCTTCCGCGGCGAGCGGCTCAAGCTGATCCAGGTCCGGCCGGCCACCGACCGGACCGACCTCGCACCCGGCGCGCTCGCGGTCGGCAAGAACAGCGTCCACGTCGGTACGGGGTCGTACGGCGTCGAGCTGCTCTGGGTGCAGGCGCAGGGGAAGAAGCCGATGAAGGCCGCGGACTGGGCGCGCGGGGTCAGGATCGCGGACGGGGAGAGCGTCGGCGGGTGACGCGGGGAGTGACGGCGGGTCGGTGACGACGGGCGCCGCACGGAAGGGGTGAGGCGCCCCGCGGAGGGCGGCCCCGCCCCCGGCGGACGTACCCTTGGGGCGTATCCAGCCCATACCCCCGGAGCACCTTTTTCGTGAGCGAGCAGCCCAGCCGGCCCTCAAAGAACGGCAAGCCCGGCAAGCCCTACCGTCGGCCCCAGAAGGACCCCGTCCGTATCCTCGCCTTCGAGGCGCTGCGGGCCGTGGACGAGCGGGACGCGTACGCCAACCTCGTCCTGCCGCCGCTGCTGCGCAAGGCGCGCGAGAAGGGCGGCTTCGAGGGGCGGGACGCGGCGCTCGCCACCGAGCTCGTCTACGGGACACTGCGCCGGCAGGGGACGTACGACGCGATCATCGCCGAATGTGTCGACCGGCCGCTCCGCGAGGTCGACCCGCCGGTGCTCGACGTGCTGAGCCTCGGCGCGCACCAGCTGCTCGGGACGCGCATCCCGACGCACGCCGCCGTGTCCGCCACCGTCGAGCTCGCCCGGGTCGTGCTCGGGGACGGACGGGCCAAGTTCGTCAACGCCGTGCTGCGCAAGGTCGCCCAGGACGATCTCGACGGGTGGCTCGCCAAGGTCGCCCCGCCCTACGACGACGACCCCGAGGACCATCTCGCCGTCGTGCACTCCCACCCCCGCTGGGTCGTCTCCGCGCTGTGGGACTCCCTCGGCGGCGGACGGGCCGGCATCGAGCGGTTGCTGGCGGCCGACAACGAGCGGCCCGAGGTCACGCTGGTCGCCCGGCCGGGCCGGTCCGGCACCGAGGAGCTGCTGCGCGAGGAGGCCGCCGTCCCCGGACGCTGGTCGCCGTACGCCGTACGGCTGGCCGAGGGTGGTGAGCCCGGTGCCGTGGACGCCGTACGCGAAGGCCGGGCCGGGGTGCAGGACGAGGGCAGTCAGCTCGTCGCGCTGGCCCTCGCGAACGCGCCCGTGGAGGGGCGGGACGAGAAGTGGCTCGACGGCTGTGCGGGGCCGGGGGGCAAGGCCGCGCTGCTTGCCGCGCTGGCCGCCGAGCGGGGAGCCGTGCTGCTCGCCTCCGAGAAGCAGCCCCACCGGGCCGGGCTGGTCGCCAAGGCGCTCCACGGGAACCCGGGGCCCTACCAGGTCATCGCCGCGGACGGGACCCGGCCGCCCTGGCGGCCCGGCACCTTCGACCGGGTGCTGATGGATGTGCCGTGCACCGGGCTCGGGGCGCTGCGGCGGCGGCCGGAGGCGAGGTGGCGGCGCCGGCCCGAGGACCTGGAGGGGTTCGGGCCGTTGCAGCGGGAGTTGCTGGGCACCGCGCTGGACTCCGTGCGGGTGGGCGGGGTCGTCGGGTACGCCACGTGTTCGCCTCATCTCGCGGAGACGCGGGCGGTCGTGGAGGACGTGCTCAAGCAGTGGCCGTCCACTGAACTGGTCGACGCGCGACCGCTGTTCCCGGGCGTACCGGAACTCGGTGAGGGGCCGGACGTCCAGTTGTGGCCGCACGTGCACGGGACCGATGCGATGTATCTGGCGGTCATTCGCAGGACGGGCTGAGCTAGTCGTTCGACTGCTGCGCCGTCGTGGCTGGTCGCGCAGTTCCCCGCGCCCCTGGGTGGATCGACTCACCCTCCTCCTTGGCAAGGCTGTGCGGCCACCAGATCTTCTTGCCCACGTCCAGGAACAGGGACGTCACCAGGACCGACCTCACGATGAACGTGTCGATGAGGACGCCCAGCGCCACCGCGAAGCCGATCTCCGCGAAGGCGACCATGGGGAGGGTGCCCAGGGCGGCGAAGGTGCCGGCCAGCACCAGGCCGGCGGAGGTGATCACGGCGCCGGTCGCGGCCAGGCCCGTGATCACGCCCGGCCGCGTGCCGCGGTGGGCCGCCTCCTCGCGGATCCGGGTGGTCAGGAAGATGTTGTAGTCGATGCCGAGGGCGACCAGGAAGACGAAGACGAACAGCGGGAAGTCCGTCGACTCGCCCGCGTAGTCGAAGAGATGGCGGAAGGCCAGGGCGCTGATGCCCAGGGCCGCCGCGAAGGACAGGATCACCGTCCCGATCAGCAGCAGCGGGGCGATCAGGGCGCGCAGCAGCCCGCACAGGATCATCAGGACCACCGCCAGCACCAGCGGGATGATCAGGATGTTGTCGTGCGTGGTGGCCTTGTCCATGTCCAGCAGCGCGGCCGTGCCGCCGCCGACCTGGGCATCGGCGTCCGGGACCGCGTGGACGGCGTCCCGGACCCGCTCGACCGTCCGTTTCGCGGCCTCGCTGTCGGCCGGGGCCGTCATCGTCGCCTCGAACAGGACCTTCCCCTCGTACGACGGTTTCGTGCCCGGCGGCAGACCGAGGGACTCCGGCACCACGCCCCGGGTGCCCGCGACCGCCTCGCCCACCTGGCGTGCCTGCGCCTGGTTGCTGACGATCACCAGGGGGTCGCCGCTGCCCGCCGGGAAGTACTTGGCGGACACCTCCTGGCCGGTGATCGAGTCCGGTTTGCCGGTGAACGCGTCCGCGTTGGAGATGCCCTCGGCGCGCAGCTGGATCAGGCCCAGCGAGCACACCGCGAGGACCAGTGCCGTGATGATCCAGACCATGCGGGGCCGCTGGGCGATCCGGCGGCCGGTGCGGGCCCAGACGCCGGTCTCGATGCGGTCGGGGGCACCGAAGCGCGGGGTCGCCGGCCAGAAGATCCAGCGGCCGAAGATCACCAGCAGGGCCGGGAACAGGGTCATCATCGCGATCAGGGCGACCATGACGCCGATCGCGGCGACCGGGCCCAGGCCGCGGGTCGAGTTCATCTCGGCGGCCAGCAGCACCAGCATGCTCAGGACGACGGTCGCGCCGGAGGCCAGCACGGCGGGGCCCGCGCGGTGCAGGGCGCGGGCCATCGCCTCGTGGCGGTCCTCGTGGTGGTGCAGTTCCTCCCGGTAACGGGCGACCAGCAGAAGGGCGTAGTCGGTCCCCGCCCCGAAGACGAGGACCGTCAGGATGCCCGCGCTCTGGCCGTTGACCGTGAGGCCCGCGTGCTGGGCGAGCAGGTAGATGAAGGCCTGGGCCGTGAAGAGCGCCGAGACCACCGAGAGCAGCGGGACGAGGAGCAGGGTGGGGCTGCGGAAGGTGATGAGCAGCATGACGATCACGACGCCCATGGCCGACAGCAGCAGGGTCGAGTCGATGCCCTCGAAGGCCTTGGAGAAGTCCGCGGAGGTTCCCCCGGGGCCGGTGATGTGCACGGCGAGTCCGTCGCCGCCCTTGCCCACCACGTCACGGAGCGAGTCGACCGCCGGCGCGATCTCCTCCCAGCCCTTCTCGTCCATGGTGATCGGGACGATGATCTGGGCCGCGCGCGGGTCGCTCGGCCGGTCGTAGACCGGTCCCCGGGTCTCCGGTCCGCGGATGCCGTGCGCCGTCAGCCGCTTGATCTCGGCGACGTCCTTCGCGATGGTGGCCCGTTCCCGTGCCGTGAGACCGCTCTCGCGCGCGTAGACGACGACCGCGGGGATCTGCTCCGGCCTGAAGTCCTCGGAGATCTGGAGGACCTGGGTCGACTCCGCGGAGCCGGGCAGCCAGGAGGCCGCGTCGTTGTCCTGGGCGTCGGTGAGCTTGGAGGCGAGCGGTGCCGTCAGGAACAGCACCACCAGCCACAGGGCCAGTACCACCCATTTCGCCCGCCGTCCGCAGACGAAGTGCGCGATGCCTCGATTTCCGGTCATGGCCACCCCCGGCGCCACCAGTCGAGTCGAGAAGCCGCCCAGCATGGCACGCACAGCCCGTCCACAGCATCCGGCGAACGGCTCGGATCCGGACCGGCGCGCCCGGTCCCTCCCCGGCATGGGAGGCTTGGGGTATGGCCGCGCAGATCAACCCCAGCATCCTGTCCGCCGACTTCGCCCGCCTCGCGGACGAGGCGAAGGCGGTGGAGGGAGCCGACTGGCTCCACGTCGACGTCATGGACAACCATTTCGTCCCGAACCTCACGCTCGGCGTGCCGGTCGTAGAGTCGCTGGCCCGTGCGACGGACACCCCGCTGGACTGCCATCTGATGATCGAGGCCCCCGATCGCTGGGCGCCCCAGTACGTAGAGGCGGGGGCCTCCTCCGTCACCTTCCACGTGGAGGCGGCCGCCGCTCCGGTGCGGCTGGCCCGGGAGATCCGGGCCAAGGGCGCGCGTGCCTCCATGGCGCTGAGGCCCGCGACGCCGATCGAGCCGTACGAGGACCTGCTCCCCGAGCTCGACATGCTGCTGATCATGACGGTCGAGCCCGGTTTCGGGGGGCAGGCGTTCCTCGACATCATGCTCCCCAAGATTCGCCGGACCCGCGAGTTGATCAGGAAGCACGGCCTTGAGCTGTGGCTCCAGGTCGACGGCGGGGTCTCGGCCGGCACCATCGAGCGCTGCGCGGAGGCGGGAGCCGACGTGTTCGTCGCGGGATCCGCGGTGTACGGGGCGTCCGACCCGGCCGAAGCGGTACGTGCATTGCGCAAGCAGGCCGAGGAGGCGACCACCAAGGCGTCGTGGGCGTGCGACCACTGAGCGTCAGGAACGTGAACGGCTCCGATCAGGGCCGATCAAGTGCGCCGGATCTGCAAGGATGAACGGCGAATCCAAGTGTGAACAGCAGTGAGGAGAACGCCGTGTCGGGTATGTCGGCGGGCCGGTCAGCCATGCGGATGGGACCCGCTGAGCTGGTGCAGGCGGCGGCCATGGCCCGCCGCTTCTACCTCGAGGGCAAGTCCAAGATCCAGATCGCGGAGGAGTTCGGCGTCAGCCGCTTCAAGGTGGCCCGGGTCCTGGAGACCGCCCTCGAACGGGATCTCGTACGGATCGAGATCCGCGTGCCGGCCGAACTGGACGCCGAGCGCTCCGACGCGCTCCGCGCCCGCTACGGCCTCAGGCACGCCGTCGTGGTCGAGTCCCCGGCCGATGTCGAGGAGTCTCCCGACCCGGAGAACCTGGGGGAAGTGGCCGCCGACCTGCTCGGCGAGCTGGTCAACGAGGGGGATGTGCTGGGACTGGCGTGGGGCCGGTCCACCATCCACATGGCGGCGGCCCTGGACCGGCTGCCGCCCTGCACGGTCGTGCAGTTGACGGGGGTCTACGACGCCGGGACCGCCGAGCGCGGCTCGGTGGAGGCGGTACGGCGGGCCGCCCAGGTGTCCGGCGGGGACGCCCACCCCATCTACGCGCCGATGCTGCTGCCGGACGCGGCGACCGCGGCCGCGCTGCGCAACCAGACCGGGATCGCCCGGGCCTTCGAGTACTTCGACAAGGTCACGGTCGCCTGTGTCTCCATCGGCTCCTGGGAGCCCGGCATCTCGACGGTGCACGACATGCTCAGCGACGAGGAGCGCGGCCACTACGCCTCGCTCGGGGTCGCCGCCGAGATGTCCGCCCACCTCTTCGACGCCGAGGGCCGCCGCGTCGGGCGGGACCTGGGCGAGCGGTGCATCACCGTCAAGGCCGACCAGCTCCGCCGTATCCCCGAGGTCGTCGCGATCGCGGGCGGGCAGCGGAAGGCGGCCGCGATCGACGCGGTGCTGCGGTCGGGGCTCGTCACCAGCCTGGTGACGGACACCTCCGCCGCGGACTCCCTGATGACGGCGGGCCCTGCCCCGAAGCCGGCCCTCAGCCGGGCGGACCCGGACGGGTCCTGACGGCGGGGCACCATAGCGTGGAAGGGGGGCGGTCACCTGCGGTGGCCGCCCCTCCGCGCTGCTCGGGCGCGGTGACGGACCCGGCCTTGGAGGTTCGTCCCAACGCGCCTCCGGCCGGTCTGGACGATTCGCCCGTGGGTGACCACGCGTCCGACGTGGGAGAATGAAGTACGTGCTCTTTCCCCCTGGCTGACCTGACCGGGGGCCGCCTCCGATCGACTGGGATGTGCAGCACGTGCGTTTCCTCAACGACATCCAGCCCCCGTACGACCTGACGTACGACGACGTCTTCATGGTCCCGAGCCGCAGTGCCGTCGGTTCGCGGCAGGGTGTGGACCTCAGCTCCCCGGACGGCACGGGGACCACGATCCCGCTGGTCGTCGCCAACATGACCGCCATCGCCGGACGCCGCATGGCCGAGACGATGGCCCGGCGCGGCGGCCTGGTCGTCATCCCGCAGGACATCCCGATCGAGGTCGTCACCGAGGTCGTGTCCTGGGTGAAGAGCCGCCACCACGTCCTGGACACCCCGATCGTGCTGGCCCCGCACCAGACCGTCGCCGACGCCCTGGCCCTGCTGCCCAAGCGGGCGCACAACGCCGGCGTGGTCGTCGACGAGGCCGGCCGGCCCGTCGGTGTCGTCACCGACCAGGACCTGACCGGCGTCGACCGCTTCACCCAGCTGGAGGTCGTCATGTCGCGCGACCTGCTGCTCCTGGACGCCGCCATCGACCCGCGCGAGGCCTTCAACCGGCTCGACACGGCCAACCGCCGCTACGCCCCGGCCGTCGACGAGGACGGCAAGCTCGCCGGCATCCTCACCCGCAAGGGCGCGCTCCGCGCCACGCTGTACACGCCGGCCGTCGACGCGCAGGGCAGGCTGCGGATCGCCGCCGCGGTCGGTATCAACGGCGACGTGGCGGGCAAGGCGAAGCAGCTGCTCGACGCGGGCGTGGACACGCTCGTCATCGACACCGCTCACGGCCACCAGGAGTCGATGATCACCGCGATCAGGACGGTCCGGGCGCTCGACCCGCAGGTCCCGATCGTGGCGGGCAACATCGTGGCCGCGGAAGGGGTCAGGGACCTCGTCGAGGCCGGTGCCGACATCATCAAGGTCGGTGTGGGCCCCGGTGCCATGTGCACCACCCGGATGATGACCGGCGTCGGCCGGCCGCAGTTCTCCGCCGTGCTGGAGTGCGCGGCCGAGGCGAGGAAGTACGGCAAGCACGTGTGGGCCGACGGTGGTGTACGGCACCCCCGCGATGTCGCCATGGCGCTGGCCGCCGGCGCGTCCAACGTGATGATCGGGTCGTGGTTCGCGGGCACGTACGAGTCCCCGGGCGACCTCCAGCAGGACGCGAGCGGGCGGCTCTACAAGGAGTCGTTCGGGATGGCGTCCGCGCGGGCCGTGCGCAACCGTACGTCCGAGGAGTCGGCGTACGACCGGGCCCGCAAGGCGCTCTTCGAGGAGGGCATCTCCACCTCCCGGATGTTCCTCGACCCGGGCCGCCCGGGCGTCGAGGACCTGATCGACTCGATCATCGCGGGCGTCCGCTCCTCCTGCACCTACGCGGGTGCGAACTCCCTGGCCGAGTTCGCCGAGAAGGCGGTCGTCGGCATCCAGAGCGCGGCCGGCTACGCGGAGGGCAAGCCGCTGCACGCCAGCTGGAGCTAGGTCCGCAGCGAACGGCCCCCGGCGAGAACCGGGGGCCTTTCGCATGCCCGGTCAGGGGTGCGCGCAACGAAGGGCCGCCCTTCGGTGCGCAACGCAACGATCTTGCGAGTGCGTGCAAGGTTGCTGCATTACGGCTGTGACCCCCGGCCTCATAGGGTGCTTCGCTGTACCCACCTGCAACGACGAAGGAGTCAGCGCGTGCTCGACCAAGGCGCACCCCCGCGACAGCGCACCCCACAGGCGACGGGGCTCGGCGCGCGCCTCATGCGGCGCAAGCCGGTGGAACGCCTCGTCGCCGAGGGCGGCCAGGGCGAGGGAGGAGCCCTCAGGCGCTCGCTCGGACTGTGGCAGCTGACCATGATCAGCATCGGCGCCACCCTCGGCACCGGCATCTTCGTGGTCCTCGGCGAGGCCGTGCCGAAGGCGGGCCCGGCCGTCACGCTGTCCTTCGTGATCGCCGGCCTGACCGCCCTGTTCTCGGCCCTCTCCTACGCGGAGCTGGCCGGCACCATCCCGGTCGCCGGATCCTCGTACTCCTACGCCTACGCGACCATGGGCGAGCTCGTCGCCTGGATCTGCGGCTGGTGCCTGGTCCTGGAGTACGGCGTCTCGGTCGCCGCCGTGGCCGTCGGCTGGGGCGAGTACCTGAACGAGCTGCTCGACGGGACCATAGGCGTCACCATCCCGGACGCGCTGTCCGCCCCGCCCGGCGACGGTGGAGTCTTCAACCTGCCCGCGCTGATCGTCGTCCTCCTCGCCATGGCGTTCCTGCTCGGCGGCGCCCGCGAGTCGGCCCGGGCCAACACCGTCATGGTCGTCGTCAAGATCGCCGCGCTGGTGCTGTTCTGCGCGATCGGCGTCCAGGGCTTCCGCTCCGGCAACTACGAGCACTTCATGCCGCTGGGCATGGCGGGCGTGAGCGCGGCCGGGGCCACGCTGTTCTTCTCCTACATCGGCTTCGACGCCGCCTCCACCGCCGGTGAGGAGGCCAGGAACGCGCAGCGCGACCTGCCGCGCGCGATCATGCTGTCGCTGGTCATCGTGACCGCGCTGTACGTCCTGGTGGCAGCCGTCGCGGTCGGCGCGAAGCCCTGGCAGCACTTCAACGACTCCGAGGCCGCACTCGCCCAGATCATGCGGGACGTCACCGGGCAGAGCTTCTGGGGCACCCTGCTGGCGTTCTGCGCGGTCGTCGCCATCGCGAGCGTGGTACTGACCGTGCTCTACGGACAGACCCGCATCCTCTTCGCGATGTCCCGGGACGGACTCGTGCCGAAGGTGTTCGGACGGGTCCACCCGAAGACGGGGGCGCCCCGGGCCAACACGGTGATCGTGTCCCTGTTCTGCGGAGTGCTGGCCGCGGCCATCCCGCTGGGCCAGCTCGCCGACGCCACCAGCATCGGCACCCTCTTCGCCTTCGCCCTGGTCAACATCGCCGTGGTGGTGCTGCGCCGGACCCGCCCGGACATGCCCCGCACGTTCCGCGTCCCGCTCTCTCCGGTCCTGCCCGCCCTGGGCCTCGGCTTCTGCGTCTGGATGATGGGCAGCCTGTCCACCGTCACCTGGGTGGTCTTCGGGGTCTGGATGGCCGCCGGGCTCGTGTTCTACTTCGTGTACGGCCATCGCCGCTCCCGACTCGCAACACCCGAAGGCTGACCCACCCACCGTGCTGAACGATCTCGACGAACGCATCGTGCACGCCCTCGCCGAGGACGCCCGCCGCTCCTTCGCGGACATCGGGCAGATCGTCGGCCTGTCCGCGCCCGCGGTGAAGCGGCGCGTGGACCGGCTGCGCGCCACCGGGGCCATCACCGGTTTCACGGTACGGGTGGACCCGGCGGCCCTCGGCTGGGAGACCGAGGGGTTCGTCGAGATCTACTGCCGGCGCAACACCTCCCCGGAGACCATCCAGCGGGGCCTGGAGCGCTACCAGGAAGTCGTGGCCGCCTCCACCGTCACCGGGGACGCCGACGCGGTGGTCCAGGTCTTCGCCTCCGACATGCGGCACTTCGAGCGGGTCCTGGAGCGGATCGCGGGGGAGCCGTTCGTGGAGCGCACCAAGTCGGTACTGGTGCTCTCCCCGCTGCTCCGCCGCTTCTCCTCGGGCTCACCTACCTGACCCGCTCGGCCCGCCGCCGGACCCCCGCCAGCAGTCGCCCAGTGAGCAGGGCGTGCGCGCCGGAGGAGATCACCAGGAACCGGTACAGGGCGCCGAAGGGACCGGGGAACCGGGCCCGGGACTCGGCCCTCAGCAGGGTACGGCCGTCGTCGCGCCCCTCCAGGCGGAAGATCAGGGCGTACGTGGAGAAGTGGTGCCGCCCGACGAGGACCAGATCCCGTCCCCGGACCGCTTCGGCCACCCGGAACCCGGGGAATGCCGAGCCCTCCGCAAGGGGCCGCGGTCCGGACGCCGTACGGTCGGCGACGCCCACGAGACGGGCGTAGCGGGCGGCGCGGGGGCGGGCGAAGGACTCCTCCAGGGTCTCGCAGAGTGCCCGCCAGACGTCGCCCACGTCGGCCTGGACCAGTGTCGTGTGCTCGTCGATCCGGGGCAGTGCGGGGATGTTCACCAAGACCTCCGTCGGCTACTCCGCCGTCTTGCGGGCCAGTGCGTTGTTGTCCATCGAGTTGTGGACGCTGAAGCTCACCGCGTCCGAGCGGTAGCGGTCGTCCGACCACTCCACCGGGCGGCCCTCGCGGGTCGTGGTGACCCGGCGGACCCGCAGGAGGGGGCTGGTGCGGCGGATCTCCAGCAGCTCCGCGTCCCGCGCCCCCGCCGCCACCGCGTCGATCACGTGCTCCCCGTAGGCGAAGACCAACCCCGTGTCGTCGTACAGGCGTTGGGTGACCGAGGGGCAGTCGGGCTCGATCGCCTCGACGCTGGGTGAGATCCAGTCGGCGTACACCGTCCGCTCCAGCAACACCGGTTCGCCGTCCAGTCCGCGCACCCGAAGGACGTGCAACACGGGTGTGCCGACCGTCAGTTGGAGGCGGATCGCGTCCTCCTTGGAAGCCGGCCGGTACGCCTGCGCGACGACCCGCCCGGTGGCCTCGCGCCCCATCGCCCGGGCCCACTCGGCGAAGCTGCGCAGTTCCGCGAAGCTCTGGCTGCGACGGCTGGCGAGCACCACGCGCCGGGCGCCCTGGCGGGAGCCGATGAGTCCCTCCGCGGTGAGCGTCGCGACCGCCTGGCGAACCGTTCCGCGCGAGACGCCGTACTGCGCCGCGAGTTCCGTCTCGGCGGGCAGCAGACTGCCCACGGTGTACTCCTCGCGGTCGATCGCCCGGCGCAGCTCGTCGGCGATCTCCTCGTGTCGCGCCGCCATGCTTCCCCTCTGAGTCGATCACTGTGCACAGCGTGACCAGCCTAGTCGACGTTCGAGCGGGTTCGGCGGTGCCACGGATTGTGCGGGAATTCAGGGGCCGGTGTTTCGACAGTGTTTACGAACAGGACACCAGCGGCAGCCTTACTGAGGCCAACTTGTTCAGACAAGTTCTCTCCTTCTCGACTCCTGTATGGCTCCTGCACCCTCGCGCGTCCCCTGGAGAAGCCGTGACCGTGTCCCTGCCGAGAACCGCCGCCGCCGGTGTTCTCGCCACCCTCGCCGCCCTCGCCCTGAGCGCCTGCGGCGCCGCCCCCGACACCACGTCGACGACCGCCGACGGCAAGAGCGCCGCCACCGCGACCTCCGCCGCGGACTTCGGTGGCCTGGACAAGCTGGTCGCCGCCGCGAAGAAGGAGGGCACGCTCAACGCCATCGCGCTGCCCCGCGACTGGGCCAACTACGGCGCCCTGATCGACGGCTTCCAGAAGAAGTACGGCATCAAGATCTCGGACGAGAACCCCGACGGCACCAGCCAGGACGAGATCAACGCCGTGACCTCGCGCAAGGGCCAGGGCCGGGCACCCGACGTCCTCGACCTGGGCAGTTCCTTCGCGCTCAGCGCGGCCCAGCAGGGCCTGCTCGCGCCGTACAAGGTCCAGTCGTACGACGACATCCCCGCAGGCCAGAAGGACACACAGGCCCGCTGGTACAACGACTACGGCGGCTACATCTCCATCGGCTGCGACGCCAAGCGGGTCAAGGCCTGCCCCACCACCTTCGCCGACCTTCTCAAGCCGCAGTACAAGGGCCAGGTCGCCCTCAACGGCAACCCCACCAAGTCCGGTTCGGCCTTCGGCGGTGTCTACGCGGCCGCGCTCGCGAACGGCGGCTCCTTCGACGACATCCAGCCCGGCCTCGACTTCTTCGCCAAGCTGAAGAAGAACGGCAACTACACGCCCGTCGAGTCGACCCCGGCCACCGTCGAGAAGGGCGAGACCCCGATCAGCATCGACTGGGACTACCTGAACGCCGGATACGCCGACGAGTTCAAGTCCAAGGGCGTCGACTGGAAGGTCACCGTCCCGAGCGATGGCCAGTTCTCCCAGTACTACTCCCAGGCCATCAACAAGGACGCCCCGCACCCCGCGGCCGCCCGTCTGTGGCAGGAGTACCTCTACAGCGCCGAGGGCCAGAACCTCTGGCTCAAGGGCTACGCCCGCCCGGCCCTGATGACCGCCCTGGACAAGGCCGGCACCCTCGACAAGGCCGCCGCGGCCAAGCTGCCCGAGGTCACCGGAACGCCCAAGTTCCCGACCGAGGCCCAGCAGGACAAGGCCAAGACGGTCATCGCCGGGGGTTGGGCGAAGGCCGTCTCCGGATGACGGCCACCGCCGTACGAGTGGACCCGGCGCCCGCCGCCCAGGCCGGTCGGCGGCGCCGGTCCCTCGGCTGGGTCGCCGTCGTGCCGCTGCTCGCGTTCGTCGCGGTCGCCTTCGGACTGCCCGCCATCGCCATGCTGGACGGCGCGTTCACCGCCAAGGACCCGGCCACCGGGGCCACTTCGTACACCCTCGACAACCTGACGACCTCCCTCAAGGGCGCGTACCTCACCGCGCTCCTCGGCAGCGTGAAGCTGTCCGCCGTCTCCGCCGCGCTCGGCACCCTGGTCGGACTGCCGCTCGCCCAGGCCGTGGTGACCTCCCGCTTCCGCGCCCTGCGCGAGGCCGTGCTCACCGCGTCCGGAGTCCTCGCCAACTTCGGCGGAGTCCCCCTGGCCTTCGCCTTCGTCGCCACCCTCGGCAACGCGGGCGTCCTGACCCGGCACCTCGGTCTCACCGACAAGGGCTGGGACCTCTACAGCTTCTGGGGCCTGGTCGTCGTCTACCTGTACTTCCTGATCCCGCTGATGGTCCTCACCGTCACCCCCGCCCTCGACGGACTGCGCGTCCAGTGGCGCGAGGCCGCCCGGAACAACGGGGCGACGACCGTGCAGTACTGGCGTTTCGTGGCCCTGCCCGTGCTGCTGCCCACGCTGCTCGGCGGGTTCGTGCTGCTCTTCGGCAGCGCCTTCGCCGCCTACGCCACCGCCGCCGCGATGGTGGGCAGTTCAATCCCGCTGGTCACCCTCCAGATCGCCGACGCCATCTCCGGCAACGTGCTGGTCGGTCAGGAGAACGTGGCGCTCGCCCTCAGCCTCGACATGGTCCTGGTCGCCGGCCTCGTCATGGCCGTCTACCTGCCCCTTCAGCGAAGGAGCGCCCGATGGCTCGCCTGAACCTGTGGCGATGGGGCGTGCTCGGCCTCGCCGGACTGTACTTCCTGGTGCCGCTGGCCGCGTCCGTCGTCTTCACCGTCGACGTGCCCGGCCAGGGGATCACCTTCGACGCCTACACCCAGATCTTCTCCACCACCGGGTTCGTCTCCAGCCTGCTGCTCTCGCTGGAGCTGGCCCTCGCCACCATCGCCGTCGTACTGCTCCTGATGGTGCCCGCGATGGTCGCGCTGCGGCTCGGGGCGCCCCGGCTGCGGCCCGTCGTCGAGGTGGTGTGCTCGCTTCCCCTGGTGGTGCCGCCGATCGCGTTCGTCGCCGGCATCGGCACGGTCCTCAAATGGGGCCCCGACCACCTCTCGCGGACCCCGCTGTTCGAGACCTTCGTGGCGATCCAGAACCCCGACTTCCCCTTCGTCCTGGTCCTGGCCTACGTCGTGATGGCACTGCCCTTCGTCTACCGGGCCCTGGACGCCGGTCTCCGGGCCGTCGACGTCCGCACCCTCGTCGAGGCCGCCCGCAGCTGCGGTGCCGGCTGGCCGCAGGCCCTCGTCCAGGCCGTCCTGCCCAACCTGCGGGGCGCCCTGCTCAACGCCTCCTTCCTCACCCTGGCCCTGGTGCTCGGCGAGTTCACCGTGGCCCAGCTGCTGGGCTTCCAGCCCTTCGCGGTGTGGATCGTCAACGTCAGCGGCTCGCAGGCCCAGTTGTCCGTCGCCGTGTCCGTGCTCAGCCTGCTCGTGACGTGGGTGCTGCTCCTCGTCCTGGCCGGCTTCGGCGGCCGTACCCGTACCGCTTCCCGGGGATGACCCATGACCCTTCTTGACACGACCCAGACGACCGCGGCAACCGTCGAATTCCAGGGCCTCAGGCGGGCGTTCGGCCCGACCGTCGCCCTCGACGGACTCGACCTGACCGTGCGGCCGGGTGAACTCCTCGCCCTGCTCGGTCCGTCCGGCTGCGGCAAGACCACCGCGCTCAGGATGCTCGCCGGCTTCGAACACCCCGACTCCGGGCGGGTGCTGGTGGACGGCGAGGACGTGAGCCGGGTCCCGGCCCACCGCCGGGACGCCGGGATGGTCTTCCAGTCGTACAGCCTCTTCCCGCATCTCGACGCCCTCGACAACGTGGCCTTCGGACTGCGCATGCGCAAGGTCCGCACCGCCGAACGGCGGGCCAGGGCAGCCGAGTTGCTGGACCTCGTCGGGCTCGCCGACAAGGGCGGGCGGTTCCCGCACCAGCTCTCCGGCGGACAGCAGCAGAGGGTCGCGCTGGCCCGGGCGCTCGCCCTGCGCCCACGCGTCCTGCTGCTCGACGAGCCCCTGTCCGCGCTGGACGCCAAGGTGCGGCTCAGTCTCCGTGAGGAGATCCGGCGCCTCCAGCAGGAACTCGGCATCACCGCCCTCTTCGTCACCCACGACCAGGAGGAGGCCCTGTCCATGGCCGACCGGGTCGCGGTGATGCACGCCGGCCGGCTCGAACAGTGCGCCACCCCGAGCGAGTTGTACGGCCGCCCCGCCACCGCCTTCGTTGCCGAGTTCGTCGGCACGATGAGCCGGATCCCCGGTCGGCTCGCCCAGGACACGGTCGAGGTGCTCGGACAGCGGTTGCCGGTCGACGGCCCGGTGCCCGCGGCGACCGAGGTCGACGTGCTGGTGCGTCCGGAGGCCGTGCGGGTGCGGGCCGAGGCCGACGGGATGTCCCGGGTGGTCGCCACGTCCTTCCTGGGCGCGGTCGTCCGCGTCACCGTCCGGCTCACCGACGGCACCGAGGTCAAGGCCGACCTGCCCACCCACGAGTCCGCCGAGCTCAGCGCAGGGGCCTCGGTGACCGTGTCGCTGCCCGAGCGTCCGGTGCTGGTGGCGGAGCGCCCGCACTGACCCGCGGACGCGCGCCCGCTGCCCCCGGGGGCGCGTCTGCCGGCCTGCGGACGCGCCTGCTGCCTGCGGGAGCGCGCCTGCCGGCCTGCGGACCGCACCTGTCGACCCCGGGACCGCACCTTCTGCCCCCGGGGGGAGCGCACCCGCCGCCCCGCGGGAGCCCACCCGCTGCCCGCCCCCTCCACACACCCCCAGCCATGACGCCCCCCACGAAAGAGACCACCGTGAGCCGACCTGCCCTGCACGCCGTCCTGTTCGACATGGACGGCACGCTCGTGGACACCGAGCGGCTCTGGTGGGAGGCGGTGGAGCGGGTCGCCGGGCGACCCCTGACCGAGGCGGACCGGCCCGACGTGCTCGGCCGCCCGGTCGAGCACACCGCCGCCTGGCTGGCCGCGGCCACCGGCAGCCCCGTCGGGGAGCTGGCCGACACCCTCCACCGCGAGTTCGCCGACCGCGTCCGCACCGGAGTCGTGCCCCGCCCCGGCGCCCTCGACCTGCTCGACGCGCTGGCCCGCGAGGGCGTACCGACCGCCCTGGTCACCGCATCGCCGCGGGCCGTGGCCGAGGTCGTCCTCCAGGCCCTGGGGGGCGCAAGCCGGTTCGCCGTCTCCGTCACCGCCGACGACACCGAGCACACCAAACCCGCCCCCGACCCCTACCTCGCCGCCTGCCGCGCCCTCGGCGTGGACCCCGCGAACTGTGTCGCCGTGGAGGACACCGAGACCGGCGTCCGCTCCGCCGAGGCGGCCGGCTGCGCGGTTCTCGCCGTGCCCTCGCTCGCCCCCGTCGAGCCGGCCCCGGGCCGTACGGTCCTCGAAGGCCTGGAGGGCGTCACCGTGCCCCGGCTGCGCGCCCTGCTGCCGTACCGGCTCCGTGTGATGACCTGGAACCTCTGGTACGGCGGCACCAAGGTCCACGACCACCGCGCCAAGCAGCTCAAGGTCATCGCCGAGACCGGTGCGGACGTGGTCGGACTCCAGGAGACGTACGGCACCGCCGCCGAGGAGCTCGCAGAGGCGCTGGGCTGGCACCACCACAGCGCCGGACCCAACCTCGGCGTCATCAGCCGCTTCCCGGTCACGGCCGTGCTGGGCGACCCGGACGTCGGGTTCTACGGGGCCGCCGGCGCGCGGATCGCCGTGGAGGGCGAGGAAGTCGACATCTGGACGGCCCACCTCGACTCCGAGCAGTACGGGCCCTACGCCGCCGAGCCGCTCGCCCACGAGGAGGTACGGCTCGGACAGCTGCGGGAGGCGCTGCGCCGGATCGGGGACACCGCGCCCGCCGTCCTGGTCGGCGACTTCAACTGCCCCTCCCACCTGGACTGGCCGGACGTCGAATGGCCGGTGACGAAGGCCGCGGAGGAGGCGGGGTTCCGGGACTCCTACCGGGAGGCGCACCCCGACGCGGTCCGGGAGCCCGGGCACACCTGGTCCCCGGTCCACGCCGGGCCCGAGCCGCAGGACCGGATCGACTTCGTGCTGCACCGGGGGCTGCGGGTCCTCGACTCGCGGACCTACGTCACCGGCACGCCCCGGACCTGGCCGGATGTCGAGAACAACGACTGGCCCTCCGACCACGCCGCCGTGATCACCACATTTTCGCTGGGCAGCGGCCCCGGAACTGCCTAACATCGGTCACATGACCTGGCGACATTGATCCACCAGCCGTGCCTCCCGAGGGCCGCCTCGGACGCCGTGCCCACGACGTCCGAACCGCCCTTCCGGGAAGGCCTCATGACACTCTCACCCGCACGTGTGCCCGCGACCGGCGTCCGCCGGCTGACGACCACGCTGTACGGCTACGCGTTCCTCGACGACCTCGTCCTGCTCTACCCGGTGTACGCGCTGCTGTTCGCCGACACCCGCCTGCCGCTCTGGCAGATCTCCTCGCTGTTCGCCCTGTGGTCCCTCACGGCCGTGGTCCTGGAGGTGCCCTCCGGCGCCTGGGCCGACACCGTCTCGCGGCGCCGGCTGCTGTGGATCGGCCCGCTGCTCACCGCGGCCGGCTTCGCGCTGTGGGTGACCGTCCCGTCGTACGGCGCCTTCGCGCTGGGCTTCGTGCTGTGGGGAGCCGGTGGCGCCCTCGGCTCGGGTTCGCTGGAGGCGCTCGTCTACGACGAGATGGAACGGCTCGGGGCCGCCGACCGGTACGCGCGCGTGATGGGACGCACCCGCGCGGCCCGGCTGCTGGCCACCGTGACCGCGATGGGGCTCGCCGGACCGGTCCTCGCGCTCGGCGGCTACCCGGCCGTGGGCGCCGCGAGCGTCCTCGCCTGTCTGCTGGCCGCGCTCACGGCGACCCGGCTGCCCGAGCACCGGGTACCGGCCGCGAAGGGCAGCACGAACTGGTCGGCGACCCTGCGGGCCGGAGTCGCCGAGGCCCGCGGCGACCGGGCGGTCCGGGGCGCCCTGCTGCTGATCCCGGCCGTCGCCGCGGTGTGGGGCGCGCTCGACGAGTACGTCTCGCTGCTGATCCGGGACCTCGGTGTGGCCGAGACCACCGTGCCCTGGCTGGTCCTGCTGGTCTGGGCACTGGTCACCGTCGGCAGCCTGTTCGCCGGGCCCGCCGAACGCCTCGGCACCCGGGGACTCGCCGCGCTGATCGCCGGAGCCGCCCTCGCCCTGGCCGTCGGCGCCGGCATCCGCACCCCGGCCGGTATCGCCCTCGTCGGCCTCGCCTTCGCCGGCTTCCAGCTGGCCGAGGTCCTCGCCGACGTCCGCCTCCAGCACCGCATCGACGACGCCCGGCGGGCCACCCTCACCTCGGTCGCGAGCCTGGGCACGGAACTGGTCACGGTCGCCGTGTTCGGCGTGTACACCCTGCTCGGAGCATCGCTGGCGCACAGCACGGTCTTCATGATCCTCTCCGTGCCGTATCTGGTGACGGCAATGGTGCTGTCCTGGGGCCGCCGACGTCCGCGCAACGAATCGCCGCAGGAGCGCCTGAGCACGCAATGAACCGCTCACCGGCGCGCAACGGCTCCTTCTTGTTCGCGCCGGTGAGCCGCCCGTACCTTCTATATGGCCCGCTACGTGGCCCCCACATCCACCCTCCGCCCGGTGAGGATCACGCATGCGCACCGCCCTGCTCCAGAGCTCCGGCCGCCCCGGCTCCGTCGAGGCGAACCTCAAGGTTCTCGACGAGGCCGCGGCCTCGGCCGCCGCCGCGGGTGCCGCGCTGCTGGCCGCTCCGGAGATGTTCCTCACCGGGTACGCGATCGGGGACGACATCGCACGCCTCGCCGAGGAGGCCGACGGGGAGGGCGCGGACGCGGTCGCGGAGATCGCCGCACGGCACGGCCTCGCCGTCGCCTACGGATACCCCGAGCGGTCCGGCGACACCGTGTTCAACTCCGCCCAGCTGATCTCCGCCGACGGCACCCGCCTCGCCAACTACCGCAAGACCCACCTCTTCGGCTGCTTCGAGCGCGACCACTTCACGCCGGGGGAGCAGCCGGTGGTCCAGGCCGAACTGGGCGGTCTGCGCGTCGGGTTGATGATCTGCTACGACGTCGAGTTCCCGGAGAACGTCCGCGCCCACGCCCTCGCCGGGACCGACCTGCTCCTCGTCCCCACGGCCCAGATGCACCCGTTCCAGTTCGTCGCCGAGTCCCTGGTGCCGGTGCGGGCCTGGGAGAACCAGATGTACGTCGCCTACGTCAACCGGGTCGGCCAGGAAGGGGAGTTCGACTTCGTCGGGCTCTCGGTGCTGGCCGGCCCCGACGGGGTGGCCCGCACCCGCGCCGGACGCGGTACGGACCTGGTCCTCGCCGACGTCGACCCCGCCTTCCTCGCCGCCTCCCGCGAGGCCAACCCGTACCTGAAGGACCGCAGGCCCGGTCTGTACGGATCCCTCGTCTGAACCACCCCTTTGTGCCAAGGAGCCCGTACCCCATGACGTCCACCGTGCCCAACGCCGTCGAGCACGCAGACGCGCAGCAGCCGCCGATCACCATGTTCGGGCCTGACTTCCCGTACGCCTACGACGACTTCCTCGCCCACCCGGCGGGCCTCGGACAGATACCGGCCACCGAGCTCGGCACCGAGGTCGCCGTGATCGGCGGCGGTCTCTCCGGCATCGTGGCCGCGTACGAGCTGATGAAGATGGGCCTCAAGCCGGTCGTCTACGAGGCCGACCGGATCGGTGGCCGGCTGCGGACCGTGGGCTTCGAGGGCCAGGGCACCGAGGGCCTGAGCGCGGAGATGGGCGCGATGCGCTTCCCGCCCTCCTCCACCGCCCTCCAGCACTACATCGACCTCGTGGGCCTTCAGACCCGCCCCTTCCCCAACCCCCTGGCCGAGGCCACCCCTTCGACGGTCGTCGACCTCAAGGGCGAGTCCCACTACGCCGAGACGATCGCCGACCTCCCGCAGGTCTACCGCGATGTCGCCGCGGCCTGGAACAAGTGCCTCGAAGAGGGTGCCGACTTCACCGACATGAACCGCGCCCTGCGGGAGCGGGACGTGCCGCGCATCCGCGAGATCTGGTCGCGGCTCGTGGAGAAGCTCGACAACCAGACCTTCTACGGCTTCCTCTGCGACTCCGAGGCGTTCCGCTCCTTCCGGCACCGCGAGATCTTCGGCCAGGTCGGCTTCGGCACCGGCGGCTGGGACACCGACTTCCCCAACTCCATCCTGGAGATCCTGCGGGTCGTCTACACCGAGGCCGACGACCACCACCGCGGGATCGTGGGCGGCTCGCAGCAGTTGCCGCTGCGGCTGTGGGAGCGCGAGCCGGAGAAGATCGTGCACTGGGCGTACGGCACGTCCCTGAAGTCCCTGCACATGGACGGCGAACCGCGCCCCGCCGTGACCCGGCTGCACCGCACCGCGGGCAACCGGATCACCGTGACCGACGCCGGAGGGGACATCCGCACCTACCGGGCGGCGATCTTCACCGCCCAGTCCTGGATGCTGCTCTCGAAGATCGCCTGCGACGACTCGCTCTTCCCGATCGACCACTGGACGGCGATCGAGCGCACGCACTACATGGAGTCGTCCAAGCTGTTCGTGCCCGTGGATCGCCCGTTCTGGCTGGACAAGGCCGTCGACGACAGGGGAAATCCGACGGGCCGGGACGTCATGTCGATGACCCTGACCGACCGGATGACACGCGGTACCTACCTCCTGGACGACGGTCCGGACAAGCCGGCCGTCATCTGCCTCTCCTACACCTGGTGCGACGACAGCCTGAAGTGGCTGCCGCTGTCCGCGAACGAGCGGATGGAGGTCATGCTGAAGTCGCTCGGCGAGATCTACCCGAAGGTCGACATCCGGAAGCACATCATCGGCAGCCCGGTCACCGTCTCCTGGGAGAACGAGCCCTACTTCATGGGCGCGTTCAAGGCCAACCTGCCCGGCCACTACCGCTACCAGCGGCGCCTCTTCACCCACTTCATGCAGGACCGGCTGCCCGAGGACAAGCGGGGCATCTTCCTCGCCGGCGACGACATCTCCTGGACGGCCGGCTGGGCCGAGGGTGCGATCCAGACCGCCCTGAACGCGGTCTGGGGCGTGATGCACCACTTCGGCGGCGAGACCGACGCGACGAACCCCGGCCCGGGGGACGTGTACGACGAGATCGCGCCGGTGGAACTGCCGGAGGACTAGACCTGGCCGAGTCCGCGGTCGGCCCGGCAGCGGGAAAGCCGGAGTTCGGCCCGGCAGCGGGACAGCCGGAGGTCGGTCCGCAGCGGGGCAGCCCGAGGTCAGTCCGGCAGTGGTGTCAGCAGCATGCGGCCCGCGAAACCCACCGCCGTGTCCAGGCGCTCCGTGAACTCCTCGGCCACGTCGGGCAGTCCGCGCAGCGCCCACAGGGCACGGGCCGCGGTCCAGGTGGCGTCCCGGGCGCGGTCCAGGCTCCAGGCGCCGAGCAGATGGGTGAGCGGGTCGGCGATCTGGAGGACGTCGGGGCCCGGCATCAGCTCTTCGCGGATCCGCTCCTCCAGCGAGACGAGGAGGTCGCCCACCCGGTCGAACTCGTCCTCCACGTCGGCGGGTTCGCAGCCGAGGCTACGACAGGTGTCCACCACGGCGAGCGCGAGGTCGTGCCCGATGTGCGCGTTGATGCCCGCCAACGCGAACTGCAGGGGCCGTACCCCCGGATGACGGCGGAACTGGAACAGCGGCCGCCAGCAGGCCGGCGGACGGTGTCCGCGGGCGAGCGTGTCGACCGCGGTCAGGTAGCGCTCCGCGAACCGTACGTCCAGCGTGATCGCGGCCCGCGCGTCCGCGAACCGGCCCGCGTCGACACAGCGGTCCACCGCCTCGGTGACGGCGAGGTAGACGCGGTTGAAGACCGCTACGCCGTCCCGTTCGGGAAGGGCCTCGTCCAGGGCGCGCATACGGGAGACGACCGCGTCGAGGGGGGTGGTGAACTGTTCCAATTGCGCCATGACGGCAGGGTCCCAGTCCTAGGCTGGCCGGGGTACCGGCGGGCCCGACGCTTCCCCAGAACGGGGTAACGCCCCCGCCGTGCGAGGGGGGAGCGACAGGGTGTCAGGCTTACGTGCCCAGCGACTGGCCGCGCGTCGCGCCGCCCGCAGACGGGCCGTGGGCCGCGGGGTCCTGGTCGCGGTGGCCGCCGTGGTCGTGGCCGTCGGCACCGCGACCGGAATGCTCTCCGCGCTCGACGGCCGTGACGGCTCCGACGAGGTGCGACCGGCTTCGGCCGGCGGCTCCCCGGGGCGGGTCGGCGCAAGGGCCCTGCCCTCGGGGCCGGGCGCGCCGTCGGCCGTCCCCTCCGCCTCCGCGTCCCCCTCCGCCGAGGCGAGCAGGTCCCCGTCCTCGTCGCCCAGGAGCAGGAAGCCGAGCCCCGAGAAGCCCCGGCCCACCGCCGTCGGCCGTCTCTACCGCCATCCGTCCTCCCAGGTCCTCGACTGGGTGCAGGACCACCCGCGCGACTGGCGTGCCGAGCTCATCGAGTCCCGTATCGCCGACCGCCCGGCCGCGGTCTGGTTCGCCGACTACACCCCGGCGACCATCACCTCCCGGGTCCGCGCGGTCACCTCCGGTGCCGCCGCGCAGGGCCGGGTGCCGGTGGTCGTGGCGTACGCGGTCCCGGACCGTGACTGCGGAGGCGCCTCCCAGGGCGGGGCACCGGATCTCGGCGCCTACGACGCCTGGATCGACCGGTTCGCCGCGGGACTCGGCTCCCGCGAGGTGATCGTCGTGCTGGAACCCGACTCGATCGCGCAGTCGGACTGCCTCCCGGAGGCGGGGCGGGCCGACCGCTTCGCCTCGCTGGCCCGCGCGGGCCGGGTCCTGAAGGCCGCGAACGCGAAGGCCCGCGTCTACTACGACGCCGGCCACTCCGGCTGGAACCCGGCCGGGCAGCAGGCGACCCTGCTGAAGCAGGCGGGCGCCGCCTCGGCCGCCTCCTCCGACGGGATCTTCAGCAACGTCTCCAACTTCCACGCCACGTCCGCCGAGATCGCCTACGACCGTCAGGTCCTCGCCGCGCTGGGCGGACCGCCCGGCCTGGGCGCCGTCATCGACACCAGCCGCAACGGCAACGGCGCCCCGCCGGACGACGAGTGGTGCGACCCCGCGGGCCGGAAGATCGGACGCGCTCCGACCCTGGACACCGGCGAAGCGGGGATCGACGCCTACCTGTGGGTGAAGCTGCCGGGGGAGTCGGACGGCTGCAAGGGCGCACCGGGCACGTTCAGCGCGTCGTACGCCTACGACTTGGCCTCGCGCTAGCCGGGGGCCACCCCGGACGCGGAAGTCAGTGCCGCGGCTCGGAGACCGCCGCCGGGGTGACGACCTTCCGGCGGTCGCCGGCCCGCAGCACCCCCGCGAAGGCCACGAGCCCGCAGGCCAGGACCGTCACCAGGGCGAACGACACCATCAGGCTGGTCGCCTGGGCCAGCGTGCCGATCGCGCTCGGGGCGACCAGCCCCGAGGTGTACGTGATCGTCGCGACACCGGCGATCGCCAGGCTGGGATTGGACCCGCTGCGGCCCGCGGCGGCGAAGCACAGCGGCACGACCACCGCGATGCCGAGCCCCATCAGCGCGAACCCGCCCATCGCCACCGCCGGTTGCCGGGCGACGACGATGAGCAGTCCGCCCAGCACCGCCAGGACCCCGCTCGTCCGGACCGTGCGCACCGCGCCGAAGCGGTCCACCAGACGGTCCCCGGCGATCCGCGCGACAGCCATGGTGAGCGTGAAACCGGTGGTGCACGCGGCCGCGAGCCCCGCCGAGGTCTCCAGTTGGTCCCGCAGGTACACCGCCGACCAGTCCAGGCTGGCGCCCTCCGCGAACACCGCGCAGAACCCGATCGCGCCGATGAGCAGCGCCGACTTGGGCGGCAGCGCGAACCGGGGCGGCGGCTCCTCGTCCTCGGCGGCCTGGAGGTCCAGCACCCAGCGGCAGGCACCCAGACCGAGCAGGGTCAGGGTGGCCGACGCGAGCGCGTGGTGCAGCCGGGCGTCCGAGCCCAGATGCGCGGCGAGGGTGCCGGCCGCCGAGCCGACCAGGGCGCCCACGCTCCACAGGCCGTGCAGTCCGGACATGATCGAGCGGCCCAGGCGGTTCTCGACCTCGACGCCGAGCGCGTTCATCGCCACGTCCGCCATGCCGGCCGTGGCGCCGTAGACGAACAGGGCCAGACAGAGCGTCGGGAGGTTGGGGGAGAGCGACGGCAGGACCAGGGCCAGGGTCCACAGGGAGATCAGGCCGCGCAGGGCGTTCCGGGCGCCGAAGCGGTGACTGACCCGGCCGGCCAGCGGCATCGCCAGCGAGGCGCCGAGGGCCGGGAAGGCGAGCGCCAGGCCCAGCTGACCGGCGCTGACCGAGGAGTGCTCCTGGATCCACGGCACCCGCGTCGCGAACGAGCCGGTCACGGCCCCGTGCACGGCGAACACGGCGGCCACGGCGTACCGGGCCCGCCGTACCTCTGCTGATGTGTGGACCACATCGCTCATCTTCGGGCCCCTCCCAAGATTCTCGTCCTCGTCACAAGTCGCGGTGTAAATTATCAGGAACCCTGCCTGATAGATAGCGCTTATCCGGCTCTGCGGATCTGAGAGGATTCCCGGCATGCCCGCATCCCCGAGCACCGCCCGGGCCATCAACGACCGGCTCGCCCTGTGTCTGCTCCAGCAGGAAGGCCCGCTGACGGCAGGCCAGTTGAAGCAGCTCACCGGGCTGTCCCGGCCGACCGTCGCCGACCTCGTCGAGCGCCTCGCCGCCGCCGGTCTGATCGACGTGGTCGGGGAGTCGGGGGAGCAGCGCCGCGGCCCCAACGCCAGGCTGTACGGCATCGTCGCCGACCAGGCCCACCTCGCGGCCCTCGACGTCCGCACCGAGGGCGTCTCCGTCGTCGTCGCCGACCTGCTGGGGCGGGTGCTGGCCGAGGCGTCGGTGCCGATCGGCGGGGAGACCGGGACGGGTCCCGCGGTCGAGCAGGCCGTCGCGCTGGTCGAGCGGACGGCGAAGGAGGCGGGGGTGGCCGGACTGCACACCGTCGCCATCGGCGCCCCCGGTCTGATCGACCCGGCCACGGGTGAACTCCGCGACTCCGGCGGCCTGCCCGCCTGGCACCGGCGCCTGGTGCTGGCACTTCAGGAGCGGCTCCCGGAGGCCCGCGTCCATGTCGAGAACGAGACCAACCTCGCGGCGCTGGCGGAACAGCGCGACGGGGCGGCCCGCGACCGGGACACCTTCGTCCTGCTGTGGCTGGGCCACGGCACCGGCGCGGCGGTGATCCTGGACGGCGTCCTGAGGCGGGGCGCGTCGGGCGGGACGGGGGAGATCGGGTTCCTGCCGGTGCCGGGGACGGCGGGACTGCCCTCGGCGGTGGACTGCGCGGGGGGCTTCCATTCGCTGGCGGGGTCGGCGGGGATCGTGAGGCTGGCGCAGGAGTGCGGTCTTGCGGTGGCCGGGGGCGAAGGCGGGGGCGGGGATGGGGACTTGGACGAGGGCGGTCGTGGGGCGCCGGGTCCGGTGAAGGGAGCTGTGGAGGCCGCGGACGTGGTGCGGAGAGCGGTGGCGGCCACGGACTCGGTACCGGTGGCTGTGGGGGCGGCGGCGCGCGAGGAGTCCCGTTTCCTGGACGCTCTCGCCGACCGGCTCGCCGTGGGGGTGGCGTCCGTCGTCGCCGTCCTGGACCCGGGGTGCGTGGTGCTGGGCGGAGAGGTGGGACAGGCCGGCGGGACGGAGCTGGCCGCACGCGTGGAGCGAAGGGTGCGCCGCATGTCCCCTCTGGCCACGGAGGTGCGGGCCGGTGTGCTGGGCGGAGAGGCGGTGTTGCGCGGCGCGCTGTTCACCGCGAGGGACCGGGCCCAGGACGCCCTGTTCGCACCCCGTCAGCCTCCGCCGGCCCGCACATAGTCCTCGAAAGAAGCCGGGCCCGGCGCGGAAGACCCGGCGGCGGGCAAGGGCCGTCGTCACCGCCGCCGGGTCCGTCTCCACGGGTGTCCACGCACGGCGACCCTAAAAAGGACTAGACCATTAGGTCAAGAGGTTTCGGCCACGGGTTGTGAGCCACTGCACACGCATCGCCTGTATGGACCACGATCGGGCGTGGCAGACTGGCTGTGTACCAGAAGCAGCGCACTCCGGGGTCGGTGAAAGTCCGAACCGGCGGTTACAGTCCGCGACCCGACCGCTTCCAGCGGCCGGTTGACCAGGTGAAATTCCTGGACCGACGGTTAAAGTCCGGATGGGAGGCAGTGCGCGGCGGGCGGGCATACCTGTATGCGTGCCGCCGTAACAGGCTTCACCCTCGCGGGGGTGGGTCCCGTCCGGCGTCGTCCCAGGTGTCCCGGCTCGCTCATTCTGTCGTCATCGACAGCCCCGGAGTCCGTGCCCGAATGAGGCAGGGAGGACCCGGGAAGTGTTCACCGGAATCGTCGAAGAGCTGGGTGAGATCACCGCTGTCGAGAACCTCGGTGACTCCTGTCGTTTCCGAGTGCGCGGCCCCGTCGTCACCGAGGGCGCGAAACACGGGGACTCCATCGCCGTCAACGGCGTCTGCCTCACGGTCGTCGAACACGACGCCGACTGGTTCACCGCCGACGTCATGGCCGAGACCCTCGACCGCTCCAGCCTCGGCGCCCTCGCCGAAGGCTCCCGGGTCAACCTCGAACGCCCGATGGCCCTGGGCGCGCGCCTGGGCGGACACATCGTGCAGGGGCATGTCGACGGCACCGGGCAGGTCCTGGAGCGCAAGCCCTCCGAGAACTGGGAGATCATCAGGATCTCGCTGCCCGCGGACCTCACGCGCTATGTCGTCGAGAAGGGCTCCATCACCGTCGACGGCATCAGCCTCACCGTCGTCGACGCCGGCCCCGACTTCTTCACGGTCAGCCTCATCCCGACCACCCTCGCCCTGACCACGCTCGGCATCAAGCAGCCCGGCGACCCGGTCAACCTCGAGGTGGACGTCGTCGCCAAGTACGTCGAGCGCCTGCTCGCGAACAGCGGTCAGGGGGCGGGACAGTGAACTCCCTCAACACCGAGGCCTTCACCCTGTTCGGCCAGCACATCCTCTGGTCGGACATGATCGGCAACATCCTCGGCCTGATCGCCCTCGCCCTCGGCTGGCGCCGCAACCTGTGGAGCTGGCCGGTCCAGTTCGCCTCCGGCCTCATCCTCTTCGGCGCCTTCTACGGCCACCTCACCGGCAGCGCCGGCAAGCAGGTCGTCGTCATGCTCGTCGCCCTGTACGGCTGGTGGCAGTGGAACCGCAACAAGGGGGCGTCGGGCGACGGGCACATCGTGCCCCGGTTCGCCTCCTGGCGTGAGCGCGGTGCCCTCGTCGGCGCCGCCGCCGTCGGCACCGTCGCGGTCGCCCTGCTCTTCAAGGCCTACCCGAGCCTGTCCTGGGACCCCTGGCCGGACGCCTACATCTTCGTCGGCACCGTCGTCGCCATGTACGCCCAGGCCCGCGGCATGGTCGAGTTCTGGATCGCCTGGCTCCTCGTCGACCTCGTCGGCGTCCCGCTGAACTTCGCCAACGGCTACGCCTTCTCCGGCTTCGTCTACGTCATCTACGGCGCGCTCGTCCTGTGGGGCATGCGCGACTGGTGGCTGCGCTCCCGTGAGTCCGCGCGGCCCGTCATGGAAGGAGCGCCGGCATGACCGCCGCACCGATTCTCTACAGCACCGACGGGTTCGAGGACTTCGCGCTGGACCCCGTCGAGCAGGCCATCGCCGACATCGCGGCCGGCCGCCCCATCGTGGTCGTCGACGACGAGGACCGCGAGAACGAGGGCGACCTGGTCGTCGCCGCGGAGAAGATCACCCCCGAGATCGTCGCCTTCATGATGAGCGAGTGCCGCGGCCTGATCTGCGCCCCCATGGAGAGCGACGAGCTGGAGCGGCTGAAGCTGCCGCAGATGGTCGACGACAACACCGAGTCGATGAAGACCGCGTTCACCGTCTCCGTGGACGCCTCCGGCGCTCACGGTGTGACCACCGGCATCTCGGCGGCCGACCGCGCGACCACGCTCCGGCTCCTCGCGAGCGGCGACGCCGAGCCCACCGACTTCGTCCGCCCCGGCCACATCTTCCCGCTGCGCGCCAAGGACGGAGGCGTCCTCACCCGCAACGGCCACACCGAGGCCGCCGTCGACCTGGCCCGGCTCGCGGGACTGCGCCCCGCCGGCGCGATCGTCGAGATCGCCGGCGAGGACGGCCGGATGCTCCGCCTGCCCGAACTGATCCCCTTCGCCCGCAAGCACGGCCTGACGATCATCTCCATCGAGGACCTGATCGCCTACCGCCGCACCAGCGAGCCCACGGTCCGCCGCGAGGCCGAGACCCGGCTGCCCACCGCCCACGGCACCTTCACGGCGTACGGCTACCGCTCCGGCGCCGACGGCGTCGAGCATGTCGCCCTGGTCCACGGCGAGATCGGCGACGGCGAGGACGTCCTGGTCCGTGTCCACTCCGAGTGCCTCACCGGCGACATCTTCGGCTCCCTGCGTTGCGACTGCGGCCCCCAGCTGGACGCCTCCCTGGAGCGCATCCAGGAAGAGGGCAGGGGAGTGGTGGTCTACCTGCGCGGCCACGAGGGGCGCGGCATCGGCCTGCTGTCCAAGCTGCGGGCGTACGAGCTCCAGGAACAGGGCCACGACACCCTCGACGCCAACCTGGAGCTCGGCCTGCCCGCCGACGCCCGGGACTATGGCGCGGGCGCGCAGATCCTGGAGGACCTGGGCGTCCGCAGCCTGCGCCTGATGACCAACAACCCCGCCAAGTCCGACGCCCTCCTGCGCCACGGCCTCAAGGTCACCGGGCGGGAGCCGATGCCGGTACAGGCGGGCGAGCACAACCTCCGCTACCTGCGCACCAAGCGGGACCGGATGGGCCACGACCTGCCCTGGCTGGACACCGCCCCGGTGTCCACCTGCAGCAACCAGTAAGTACTTCGAGGAGAGTTCGAGAACGTGAGCGGCAAGGGTGCACCGGAGCTGTCCGTACGCAACGTGGGTGACCTGCGGGTCGCCGTCATCGCGGCGCAGTGGCACGAGAAGGTGATGGACGGACTGGTCGACGGCGCCCTGCGCGCCCTGCACGACCTGGGCATCGACGAGCCGACCCTGCTCAGGGTCCCCGGCAGCTGGGAGCTCCCGGTCGTCGCCAAGGTCCTCGCGGGCCGCGGCTACGACGCGATCGTCGCCCTCGGTGTCGTCATCCGCGGCGGCACCCCGCACTTCGAGTACGTGTGCCAGGGCGTCGTCCAGGGCCTCACCCAGGTCTCCGTGGAGACCGGCGTCCCCGTCGGCATGGGTGTGCTGACCTGCGACACCGAGGAACAGGCCCTGGACCGCGCGGGTCTCGAGGGCTCGAACGAGGACAAGGGACACGAGGCGGTGACCGCCGCGGTGGCCACCGCGGCCACCCTTCGCTCAGTATCTGAACCGTGGCACTGACGAAGGTGTCATTTGGCATAGGCTGAGCGACACCATGTCCAATAAGACGTTCGAGGAGCTCTTCACCGAGCTCCAGCACAAGGCCGCCACCGGCGACCCCGCCACCTCCCGCACCGCAGAACTGGTCGGCAAGGGCGTCCATGCCATCGGCAAGAAGGTCGTCGAAGAGGCCGCCGAGGTCTGGATGGCCGCCGAGTACGAGGGCAAGGAAGCGGCCGCCGAGGAGATCTCGCAGCTGCTCTACCACGTCCAGGTGATGATGGTCGCGCGCGGGATCTCCCTCGACGACGTCTACGCCCACCTGTAAGCCAGTCGCCGACAACACCCCCTGAGAGCAAAGGAAGCCGACCTCATGCTGCGCATCGCCGTCCCCAACAAGGGTTCCCTGTCAGGCCCTGCGGCGGACATGCTGCATGAGGCCGGCTACCAGCAGCGCCGCGAGTCCAAGGAACTGCGGACCGTCGACCCGGTCAACGACGTGGAGTTCTTCTACCTCCGCCCCCGGGACATCGCGATCTACGTCTCCTCCGGCCAGCTGGACATCGGCATCACCGGCCGTGACCTGCTGATCGACTCCGGTGCCGACGCCGAGGAGATCCTCCCGCTCGGCTTCGCCCGCTCCACCTTCCGTTTCGCGTCCAAGCCGGGCACCGCGAGCGGCGTCGAGGACCTCAAGGGCAAGACGGTCGCCACCTCCTACGAGGGGATCGTGGCCGGGCACCTCGCCGACAACGGCATCGACGCCGCCGTCGTCCACCTCGACGGCGCGGTCGAGACCGCCATCGAACTCGGTGTCGCCGAGGTCATCGCGGACGTCGTCGAGACCGGCACCAGCCTGCGCAACGCGGGTCTGGAGGTCTTCGGCGAGCCCATCATGAAGTCCGAGGCCGTCGTCATCCGCCGCACCGGGGCGGACGCCTCGTCGGAGAGCGAGCCCAAGGTCCAGCAGTTCCTGCGCCGCCTCCAGGGCGTCCTGGTGGCACGGACGTACGTGATGATGGACTACGACTGCCGCGTAGAGCAGCTCGAGAAGGCCGTTGCGCTCACCCCCGGCCTGGAGTCCCCGACCGTCTCCCCGCTGCACAACGAGGGCTGGGTCGCCGTCCGCGCGATGGTCCCGGCCAAGGAGGCGCAGCGGATCATGGACGACCTGTACGACATCGGCGCGCGGGCCATCCTGACGACGGCCATCCACGCCTGCCGTCTCTGAGGGGCGTACCGCAGATGTCCTCCGAACCTCCCGCACTGCCCGTCACGTTCCGGCCGGGCCGTACCCGTGTGGTCCTGCTCACCGCCGGTGTCGCGATCTTCGTGACGATCACGGTGATCGCGCTGCTCCTCGAACAGCTGGGCCCCGGCGAGCGCCTGAGCTTCGTGTTCACCGCGGCCCTGCTCGCCGGTGTGCTGTTCCTGCTGGCCAGGGTGAAGGTCGTCGCCGACGAGTCCGGGGTCACCGTCCAGAACATCGCCAGCAGGCGGCGGCTGGAGTGGGCCGAGATCATCCAGGTGAACCTCCGCCCGGGCGACCCGTGGGTGTTCCTCAACCTCAGCGACGGCACCAGCCTGCCGGCGCTCGGCATCCAGCCGGGCATCGCGAAACACCAGGCCATCGCCGACGCGCGGGCCCTGCGGGCGCTCGCCGAGGCGCGCTCCACAGCCCGCTCCGACGAAGATCAGGGCTGACTCGGGGAATTCCACCCTGCCGCATCCGGCCCTGTCTTGATTAATCTGTTGGCGGAGGCGTTTTCACCACGCCTCCGCCTCTCGTTGTTCCTGCTACCCGAGGAGTGACTCCCTCCAGCGATGGACGGATCGTCCTGTAGTACCTGCGCTGCCCCCTCCCTACGTGTCGAGGCGGCAGCATGACCATCCCCCTGCTGCTCCTCGGAGCGGCGTTCCTGCTCATTCTCGCCAACGGCTTCTTCGTGGCGGCCGAGTTCGGTCTCGTCACCGTGGAGGCCACCGACGCCGAGAAGGCCGCCGCGGAAGGCGACCGGAGGGCCCGCCGGGTCGCCGAGTCGCTCAAGGAGCTGTCGTTCCAGCTCTCCGGCACCCAGCTCGGCATCACCATCACCTCCCTGGTCGTCGGCATGCTCGCCGAACCGGCTCTCGCGGAGCTGCTGCGCGGCCCGTTCACGGCCGTGGGCATTCCTTCGGGGGCGGTCTCCGGCGTGGCCGTCGTCGTCGGCATGCTGCTGGCCTCCGCCGTGCAGATGGTGATCGGCGAGCTCGTGCCCAAGAACTGGGCGGTGTCCAAGCCGATGCAGGTCGCCCGCTTCGTCGCCGGCCCGCAGCACGCCTTCGCCCGGCTGTTCCGGCCGGTGATCGCGGCGCTGAACGCGGTCGCCAACCGTCTCGTCCGCGCGCTCGGCATCGAGCCCGCCGAGGAGCTGGCCTCCGCCCGCACCCCCGGCGAGCTGGTCTCCCTGGCCCGGCACTCCGCCCAGGCCGGCGCCCTGGAACAGGACACCGCGGACCTCTTCGTGCGCACCCTGTCCCTCGGCGAGCTCACCGCGCAGCACGTCATGACCCCGCGCGTGAAGGTCAGCTCGCTCCAGGCGTCCGCGACCGCCGAGGACGTCGTCAACCTCACCCGTGCCACCGGTCTGTCCCGCTTCCCGGTCTACCGGGAGAAGATCGACGAGATCGTCGGCATGGCCCACCTCAAGGACGCCCTCGCCGTTCCCTCCCAGGACCGGCTGCGCACTCCCGTGGGCCGGATCGCCCGCCCGGCGCTGCTGGTGCCGGAGACGCTCCCGGTCCAGCCCCTGCTGGCCCAGCTGCGCAGCGAGCAGCCCATCGCCGTCGTCGTCGACGAGTACGGCGGCACCGCCGGCGTGGTCACCCTGGAGGACATCGTCGAGGAGATCGTCGGCGAGGTCCGCGACGAACACGACGGCCAGGACATCCCCGAACTCGCCGCCGCCCCGCCCGAGGACGGCCGCCTCGCCTGGGACGCCGACGGCAGCTGCCGGGTCGACATCCTCCAGCGCATAGGCCTCGACGTGCCCGAGGGGCCGTACGAGACGGTCGCCGGGCTGGTCGCCGACCTGCTCGGCCGTATCCCCGCCGTCGGAGACCGGGCCGAGCTGCCCGGCTGGCGGCTCACCGTGCGCCAGGTCGGGCACTACCGTGCCGAGCGGGTCCGCCTGGTCCGCACGGTCCCCGCGGTCAACGTCATGGAGGCCGCCCGATGAGCGTGCTCCAACTCCTCTTCGCAGCCCTGCTCGTGCTCGCCAACGGCTTCTTCGTCGGCGCCGAGTTCGCGCTGGTCTCGGTACGCCGCAGCCAGATCGAACCGCTCGGCACCGCACGCGCCCGCCAGGTGCTGTACGGCCTGGAGCGGCTGCCCCAGATGATGGCGGCCGCCCAGTTCGGCATCACGGTGTGCTCCCTGACGCTCGGCGCGGTCGCCGAGCCGACGGTCGCGCACCTGCTGGAGCCGGTGTTCGAGTGGATGCACCTGCCGCACGGCATCATCCACCCGCTGGGGTACGTCATCGCCCTGGCCGCGGTCGTCTTCTTCCACCTCGTCATCGGTGAGATGGTCCCGAAGAACCTCGCGATGGCCGCCCCCGAGAAGGCCGCGCTCTGGCTCAGCCCGGGCCTGGTGGCCTTCGCGCGGCTGTGCCGCCCCATCACCCTCGCCCTCGGCGCCTGCGCCGCCGCCATCCTGCGGCTCTTCCGCGTCGAGCCCAAGGACGAGGTCGAGGCGGTCTTCACCAGCGAACAGCTCAACCGCCTGGTGGAGGACTCCGGCCAGGCGGGTCTGCTGGACCCCGAGGAACAGGAACGCCTGGAGGACGCGCTGGAACTGGGCTCCCGCCCGGTCACCGACGTCCTGCTCAAGCGCGAGTCGCTGGTGACGGTCCGCCCCTCGGTCACCCCGGGCGAGATCATCGAGCTCACCGGGCGCACCGGGTACTCCCGCTTCCCGGTCGCCGCGGAGAACGGCGTGTTCATGGGGTACCTGCACGTGAAGGACGTACTCGATCTGGAGGAGTCCCAGCGGGCGGTGCCGCAGCAGGTCTGGCGACCGATGACCAAGCTCAGGTCCGACCTGCCGCTCGATGACGCCCTCACGGTGATGCGGCGTGCGGCGACCCACCTGGCCCAGGTGGCGGACGGGTCCGGCAAGGTGCTGGGTCTGGTCGCGCTGGAGGACGTACTGGAACTGCTCGTCGGTGAGGTACGGGATCCGGCGCACCGGGAGCTTCCGGAGGTCCGCGTCACCGAGCCTCGGAGCAGTGAGGAAGCGCTGGCGTCCTAGGGGTCGTCGTACGGCGGCGGGCCGGTGGGGCAGCTGGGCGCACATTGCCTGGACCCGCTCAGGGGCGCGGGGAACTGCGCGAGAAGCCCCACCAGCCCGCAGCCGAACACCTCACGTGGCCGACGGATCCTGAGGTCCCCGCCCCGACAGGACCTCCCCGTACGCCTGCATCAGATCCGGCAGCCGCAGTGTCGCCAGGTCGTCCCGGCTCAGCATCCCCGGATACCCGGACAGCCGAAGATCCCGGTACGCGCAGCTCTTCTCGTACAGCGTCCGCAGGAACCGCCCGTTGCCCAGCTCGTCGATCCACCCCTGGTCCACCACGTGCCCGGCGATGGAGCGCAGCTCGTCCAGCGCCTCCTCGTCCCACACGTCCCCGTTCTCGGCGGCCAGCACCTCACCGATGGAGGTGAGCTCGAGGGGGCGGTACGACGGGAAGTCGACGCGGGTGGTGAAGCGGGACGACAGACCGGGGTTCGCGGTGAGCAGCCGGTCCATGCCCTCCGGGTAACCCGCGAGGATCACGACCAGGTGGTCCCGGTTGTCCTCGGCCCGCTTCAGCAGGACCTGGAGCGCCTCGTCGCCGTACGCGTCGCCCTTCCCGTAACCGGAGTTGGAGAGCGAATAGGCCTCGTCCACGAACAGGACCCCGCCGAGCGCGGAGTCGATCAGTTCGTTCGCCTTGACCGCGGTCTGGCCGAGGTACTCCCCGACCAGGTCCGCCCGCTGCGCCTCCACGAGATGGTCGCCGCCGAGCAGCCCGAGGGCGTAGAAGACGCGCCCGAGGATGCGTGCCACCGTGGTCTTGCCGGTGCCGGAGGGCCCGGAGAAGACGAAGTGACGTTTGGGCGGCTGGACCGGGAGCCCCTGCCCGGCGCGCAGACGGGCCATGTTCAACTGCGCGGACAACGCCTTGACCTGGCGCTTCACCGGTTCGAGGCCCACCATGCGCTCGAGTTCGGCGAGCGCCTCCTCCAGGAGGGCGGGGTCGGTGGGCCCGGCGGGCAGTGCTCCTGCCAGGGTGCCGGACCGCTCCCGTCCCGCCGGGTCCGTCATCGTGGGCAGCGGCCCGGTCGGCGGCTGCGGATCGGAGAGCTTCACCTCCCGCCCCTCGACACCGAACAGCGGCTCGATGCCGTCGGGCCCCTCCAGGACGTCCTGTCCGAACCCGGTGAGCGTGATCGACGCGAGGTCGGCGGGGTCGTCGTCGTACCCGTCCCCCTCGGCGATCGCGGCGAGCCTGGCCGAGGTGTCCATGAAGGCGGGGTCGACGCGGTGCACCGCCCGGTAGAGGGGCAGCGCTGCGGCGGACCGGCCGGTGCCCTCGTGGGCCCGGGCCAGCCAGTACCGCAGTTCCTTGCGCTGGGGCTGTTCGCTGCGGCAGCGCATCAGGGCCGCCGAGAGCAGCGGTTCGGCCTGGCCGAACATCTCCAGGCGGACCCGGGCCATGCCCCCGAACAGACCGGCCTCGATGCCGAGCATGGCGTCGTCGATCAGCGGGTCGGTGTGCCGGACCAGCTGCTCCCAGTCCTTGACCAGGTAGGCGCGGCAGGCGTGCAGGAAGCGGACCTGGTGATCGGTGTCCACCGGGGGCAGCCCCGCGAGGGCCCGGTCCAGCTCGGGGACGTGCCGGCCGTCCAGCCAGTGCGAGGCGTGCGCGAGCAGCAGGTCACGCGGGCTCTCCAGGACCGGCTGCACCCACCAGCCCAGCCAGTACCAGGAGTTGAGGGTACGGCGGTGGCGGGTGCGTTGCTCGCCGAAGCGCTCGCGGTGCCGGAACATCCGGAGCAGCGCGGTCGTCGTGTCGACGCGCAACGCGTGCAGCCCGAGCCAGCCGTCGGCCATCCCGGGGTCGATCCGCACCGCGGCCCGGAACTCCTCCTCCGCCTGGGGGTAGGCGCCCATCGTGTAGGCGTCCACACCTCGCAGCCAGGCGAGGTCGGCCGGGGCCTCGGGGCCCTGCGTGCCGAAATCCATCACGTCCCCCACAAACCGTGCCCCCGTGGTTCACCACCGGGCCGACGCCCGATGGCCGCCTTCGTCCAACCGCTGTGCCGCGGACCGGAGTTGCAACGGTGCGCAGAGCAGCTGTCCGTAGGTCGCACCGAGAGGCATCGTACCTGCGGTGGTGTCGCTCGCCGTAGGGTGCCGCACGGGCCGTTTGACGAGGTGGGAGCAGATGGGGCGCACCGCGGACGGTGACCGAGGGTGAGCGGACGGCGCCTCACCGCGTGCATATTTCTGTGTGAGGGCAGAACGAAGCCCCCGATCACGGGGGAACAACCGGGGGCTTCGCGACTGCGGGCGACCTGCATCGGCCGCACATTCAGAACGTAAGACCTGTACGGCCCCTCGGTCAAGCGGAGTTGGGCGACTCAGGCAAGTTCTTACCGGTGGTTCTTCACAGCTTCAACACATCGCCGTTGGGCCGTCACCGTGCGTGATGTCGTGGTCCGGTCCAGGAGTCACAGCAGGCCCGTCAGTGGTCTCGTATCCCTTCCGGCACTGGCGTACCAGCGCGTCGGCGAAGGGCCGGGAGGGGTCTTCGGCGAAATGCCGTTGTTCCGCCAGGACCCATTCCTCCCAGAACTCCCGCTGCTCCACCCCGTCCCGGGAGCGTCCCCGGGCCCAGGACTCCTCACGGGGCAGATCCATCCACAGCAGCCACGCCAGGTGTGGTCTGAGCGCGCGCCGGCCCGCGCCGACCCCCTCGACCAGGACCACGGGCGCCGGCGGCAGATCCCGGGGCGGTCCGAAGCGCCGGGTGTGCCAGTCGTAGGGGGCGTAACGCGCGGTCTCGCCGCGGCCGAAGGGTGTGATCACCTCGCGCAGCAGCCGTCCGGTCCAGTCGAACAGTTCCTCGTGGCTGGCGATGTCGTCGAGATGCAGCACCGGGGCGCCGCCGAGGGCGTCGGCCAACTGCCCGGCGAACGTGGACTTCCCGGAGCCGGCGTGGCCGTCGACGCCGACCAGCCGGACCGGGCCGCAGGACGGGGGGAGCCGGCGGAGCCGGGAGGCGAGGACGTGGATGACGATTCCTGGAAGCGCTCATACGGACGGGCGGTCTGGCCTGTCCAGTGTAGTGAGGGGCCTGCGCTCGCCGCCGGAACCACAGCTTCCCAGGTCATGCCAGTGGTCGAGACCAATATTGGTGGGCGTGGCACGTCCGGAAGTGCTGGCAGGAGCATGGCGCCTCATCCATAGTTGGCGCACAGCCGTGCATCGGATCCGTCCCGAAGGACACCTGGGGGTCTTCCCACCCATGAGCAGAGCCGAACAGCCGTCCCGCAGAACCGTTCTCGCCGTCGCGGTCGCCGCCGCGGTGGCCGGCGGCACGGGCCCCGCGGCCGCAGCCGGCACCACGGCCGACGCGGATCGCGACGTGCCCGCCCGACTGGTCGACAACCACGCCTGGACCACCTACGGTGACTGGCGCGCCGGCACCGTGAACGGCATCCGTGCCGTCGCCGGCAAGCGTCCCGGCGTGGTGATCAGCGCTCCCGCGGGCACCACCGACTACACCGATCCGCACACCGGGACCACCGCCACCTGGGAGTACGCGACCTGGACCTCCCCGGTGCACCGGCTCACCGTGCCCTCGACCGAGGTGATCGCCTCCTGGAACGCCCACACCCCGGCCGGCACCTGGATCCAGATCGAGCTCCAGGGGACGTACTCCGACGGCACGGCCACCCCGTGGTACGTGATGGGCCGATGGGCCGCCGGTGACGGGGACATCAGGCGGACCTCGGTCGACGACCAGACCGACGACAAGAGCAGCATCTGGACGGACACCTTCGCGATCGACGCCCCGGCGACCGGGCTGCGTCTGGCGTCGTACCAGTTGCGGCTGACCCTGTACCGCAAGCCGGGCGCGAAGAACACGCCGACCGTGTGGCGCCTGGGCGCGATGGGCTCGGACGTCCCCGACCGCTTCACCGTCCCGGCCTCCACGCCCGGCATCGCCCGCGAACTGATCGTCCCGCGCTACTCGCAGGAGATCCACAAGGGCCAGTACCCGGAGTACGACAACGGCGGCGAGGCCTGGTGCAGCCCCACCTCCTCGCAGATGATCATCGAGTACTGGGGCGGCCGGCTCACCAAGGAGCAACTGGCCTGGGTCGACCCGTCGTACGCCGACCCGCAGGTCTGCCACGCGGCCCGGTACACCTACGACTACCAGTACGCGGGCTGCGGCAACTGGCCCTTCAACGCGGCCTACGCGGCCACCTTCAAGGATCTTCAGGGCGTGGTCACCCGGCTCGGCTCGCTGACCGACCTGGAGACGCTGATCGCGGCCGGCATCCCGGCCATAACGTCCCAGTCGTTCCTCAAGGAGGAGCTCACCGGGGCCGGTTACGGCACCTCCGGCCACCTCATGACGGTGATCGGCTTCACCGCCGAGGGCGATGTGATCGCCAACGACCCGGCCTCGCCCAGCGACCCGGAGGTCCGGCGCGTCTACAAGCGGCGCGAGTGGGAGAACATCTGGCTGCGCACCAAGCGGTACAACGCCAGTGGCAAGGTCGTCTCCGGTACCGGGGGCGTCTGCTACCTGTACTTCCCCGCCTGCCCGACTCCCCGCCAGCGCAAGGCGCTCGAGGCGGTGGGCGTGCGCTGAGGTCCGACCGGGGCCCCGGGGTGACCGGGGCCCTGTGACCAAGCTCTCTGCCACAAAAGCTGCTTTCGGTGACAAGGTGGACGGACCGGTGGGGGGAGACCGGTGGGGGAGTCCACCCAGTCGTCCGAGAGCAGCGAGACACCATGACCGCACAGTCAGCCACCGCCGCCCGCACCCGCACCGGCGGCCCCCGGGGCAACGGCCCGTCCGTCGTCGAACACCTCGCGGGCTGGGTCCTCGTCGCCGTGATCGCGATGCTCGTCACGCAGCTCGGCCTGCTGTGATCCGACTCATCTGCCTGCTGTGACCTGACTCAAAGGTGACCTGACATACTGCGCTTGTCCCGCCGCCAGCCCGAGACCAGGGTCGGAATTTGAATATCAGTGATCAGCGTGAAGCCGCCCGGCCGCGGGCCCGCGGCACCGAGCGCTCGGTTGCGCGCCGCGCCGAACTCATCGCCATCGGGCGGAAGTTGTTCGCGGACACCTCCTACGACGCGCTCTCCATGGACGACATCGCCAAGCAGGCGCATGTCGCCAAGGGGCTGATCTACTACTACTTCCAGTCCAAGCGGGGCTACTACCTGGCGATCATCCAGGACGCCGTCGCCGACCTGGTCACCTACGCGGCGAGCGGGCTCGGGCTGGAAGAGGAAGTGGGGCAGGTGGAACACGTCCACCGCACCCTGGACAGCTATCTCCGCTACGCCGAGCACAACCAGGCCGCCTATCGCACGGTCGTCAGCGGCGGGGTCGGCTTCGACGCCGAGGTGCACGCGGTCCGGGACGGTGTGCGCGAGGCGATCGTCGCGACCATCGCCCAAGGGGCGTACGGCCGTACCGACATCGCCCCGCTGGCCCGCATGGGACTGCTCGCCTGGGTGTGCAGCGTCGAGGGCGCCACCCTGGACTGGATCGACGGCCCGCCCCAGCTCTCCCGCGACACCCTGCGCGACCTCCTGGTCAAGGCCCTCGGCGGCTCGATGCGCGCCATCGAGGAGATGGACCCCGACTACCCCGCGCCCCGGCCCGCCCGCAGGGACGGCTGACGGCAAGGGGCGGAGGCTCGTGGTCCCCCGCCCCAAGTCCCGGTTCGGGTCCGCTAGTTGATTGCCCTGATCAGCTCGCCGCCCGAGGTGTCCCCGCTCAGCTCCCAGAAGAAGGTGCCGCCGAGGCCCTGCTGGTTCTTGTACGTCATCTTCGTCGCGATGGTCGCGGGGGTGTCGTAACTCCACCAGTTGTTGCCGCACTTGGCGTACGCCGTGCCGCCGACCGTCCCCGTCGCCGGGCACTTGGACTTGAGCACCTTGTAGTCGTCGATGCCCTGTTCGTAGGTGCCCGCCGCCGGACCGGTCGCGCTGCCACCGGGTGCCGACTGTGTGACCCCGGTCCAGCCGCGGCCGTAGAACCCGATGCCGAGCAGCAGTTTCGAGGCCGGGATGCCGAGCCCCTTGAGCTTGGCGATCGTCGCCGAGGTGGAGAAGTTCGCCTTCGGGATGCCCGAGTAGCTGTTCAGCGCCGAGTGCGGAGCCGTCGGTCCCGACGCGTCCCAGGCGCCGAAGTAGTCGTACGTCATCGGGTTGTACCAGTCGACGTACTGCGCCGCGCCCGCGTAGTTCGCCGCGTCGATCTTGCCGCCCGCCGTGGCGTCGGCGGTGATCGCGGCGGTGACCAGCGAGCCGCTGCCGAACTTCGCACGCAGCGCCGCCATCAGGTTCTTGAACGCCTCCCGGCCGCTGGTGTCACAGGTGTTGCCGCACGCGTTCGGGTACTCCCAGTCGATGTCGATGCCGTCGAAGACGTCGGCCCACTTCGAGTTCTCGACCAGGTCGTAGCAGGACTGCGCGAACGCGGCGGGGTTGCGGGCGGCCTCGCCGAAGCCGCTTGACCAGGTCCAGCCGCCGAACGACCAGATGACCTTCAGTCCCGGGTGCTTCTTCTTCAGCTCCCGGAGCTGGTTGAAGTTGCCCCGCAGCGGCTGGTCCCAGGTGTCGGCCACGCCGTCCACCGACTCGGCCGCGGTGTAGGTCCGGTCGGTCGCCGCGTAGGCGTCGCCCATCGCGCACTTGCCGCCGGTGACGTTGCCGAAGGCGTAGTTGATGTGCGTCAGCTTCGCCGCCGAGCCGGAGGTCTCGATGTTCTTGACGTAGTACTTGCGGTCGTAGGTGCCCCATTCGGTGAAGTAGCCGACGACCTTGGAGCCGGCCGCCTTCACTTGCGGAGTCTCAGGGGTCGCGGTCGCGCTGCTCGCGCCGGCCAGCAGGCCCGCGCCCAGGACCGCGCAGCACGCGGCGGAGATCAGCGCCCGGAGCCGGGCGCGCTGGGGAAGGTGCATCGGTGTCTCCTCGTGGGGGAGAGGGGAACGCCAGGGGGTTGGCATGAACGCGGTAAAGCGTTGCCGGAACAGTAGGAGGACTAGACCACCGCGTCAATGGTTCGGACCAATTCCAGTGCGATCGCGCGGCCGCTTGTCGGTGCCCTGGGCTATCTTGAAGTAAGCGGTCGTTAACCAGCGACCAGGGGTCCCCGATCGGGCATACTCACAGGGCGCAGCCGCTGGTCAGCAGCTTCCGTGACCCGGGAGACGCGAGCAGCGAGCGGCGCCCAGTGAGACCGGCGGAGCCGCCCCACCCCACGGCGTGCGTCCGCCAGCGCCCTACAGGGAGGAGAGCGTCGCCATGCCCGACCGCGCCCCGCAGCCGGTGGACCGGCAACTGCCCACGGACGAGGCCCGGGAACTGATCTCGCTCGTCCGCGACATCGCGCAGGCCGAGATCGCCCCGAAGGCGGCCGAGGAGGAGGACGCCGGGCACTTCCCGCGCGAGGTCTTCACCCTGCTCTCCCGGACCGGACTGCTCGGTCTGCCCTACGACTCCGAACACGGCGGTGCCGACCAGCCGTACGAGGTCTACCTCCAGGTCCTCGAAGAGCTCGCCGCGGCCCGCCTCACCGTCGGCCTCGGCGTCAGTGTGCACACCCTCGCCTCCTACGCGCTGGCCAGCTACGGCACCAAGCAGCAGCAGGTCGAGCACCTGCCCGCGATGCTCGGCGGCGGGCTCCTCGGCGCCTACTGCCTCTCGGAGCCGTCCTCCGGATCCGACGCGGCCTCGCTGCGCACCCGGGCGGTCCGGGACGGCGACGACTGGGTGATCAACGGCACCAAGGCCTGGATCACCCACGGCGGGATCGCGGACTTCTACACCGTCATGGCGCGGACCGGCGAGGAGGGCCCGCGAGGGATCACCGCGTTCCTGGTCCCCGCCGACGCGGACGGCGTCAGTGCCGCCGCGCCGGAGAGGAAGATGGGCATGAAGGGCTCGCCCACCGCCCAGGTGCACTTCGACGGCGTACGGGTCCCGGACGCACGGCGCGTCGGCGACGAGGGCCAGGGCTTTGCGATCGCCCTCTCCGCCCTGGACTCCGGACGGCTCGGCATCGCGGCCTGCGCGATCGGGCTGGCCCAGGCGGCTCTCGACGAGGCCGTCGGCTACGCGACCGGGCGACAGCAGTTCGGGCGGCCGATCGCCGACTTCCAGGGCCTGCGCTTCATGCTCGCCGACATGGCGACCCAGATCGAGGCCGGCCGGGCGCTGTACCTCGCGGCGGCCCGGCTGCGGGACGCCGGGCGGCCCTTCGCCAAGCAGGCGGCCATGGCGAAACTGCACTGCACCGACACCGCGATGAAGGTCACCACCGACGCCGTCCAGGTCCTCGGCGGCTATGGGTACACCGCCGACTTCCCGGCCGAGCGGTACATGCGCGAGGCCAAGGTCCTGCAGATCGTCGAAGGCACCAACCAGATCCAGCGGATGGTCATCGCCCGTCACCTGGCGGGTCCTGAGACGCGCTGAACTGCCCCGGCCTGACCTGCGGCGCCGCGAGCCGGACCCACTCCGGGTCGTGGCGCCCCGGCAGGGTGCGGCCGCCGACGGCCCAGGTCCGCATCAGATCACGGTAGATGGGCGGGTCCTGGGGCGGCGGCGGAGCGGGCCGGTAGGAGGGGGGAACCGATTCGGCGACCGGCGCGTAGGCAAGGGTCATGCCGGGGCAACGCGACAGCCCGGGACCGGGTCACCGCTCCCCGCAATCGAGCGTGAGTTCACCGGCGTCCGGCCGAACATCTGGCCACTGACACCTCCCTGACGTACCGTCAGCCCCCACCCCGGCAGGCCGGCAGAGAGGTTGACCGTGGCCGACGACCGCCCGGTACCGCTCGACGAGTACCCCGTGCACCAGGTCCCCCTGTCCATGAAGTACGTGGCGACGGGCGACCGCAACGCCTACGACCGCTGCATCTTCCACGTCCTCGACCACGAGGGACACGCCCTGTTGATCCTCGGGCTCGGGGTGTACCCCAACCTCGGGGTCATCGACGCCTACGCCACCCTGCGCCTCGGCGACACCCTGCACGCGGTGCGCGCCTCGGACGCCCTGCGGGACGACCGGACCGACCTGGGCGTGGGCCCGCTGCGGATCCTCGTCGAACGCCCGCTGCGCGACTTCGTGGTGAGCTGCGAGGCCGCCCCGGACGACCCGGACGGACTGTCGTACGAGATCAACTGGACCGCCGACTTCCCCGCCCTGTGGGAACCGCACCACCTCCAGCGGCGGGGCGGTCGGCTCACCCTGGAGGGCCGGCGGTTCGTGCAGGCCGGACACTGCGACGGGTGGATCCGGGTGGCCGGGCGCGAGATCCGGGTCCGGGGCTGGACCGGGACCCGCGACCGCAGTTGGGGCTTACGGCCGGTGCCGGGGGAGGAGGGCGGCCGGTTCGCCGAGGAGCAGCCGACCGAGGGCTTCCACTGGATCTGGTGCCCGGTCCGCTTCGAGGACCGGTTCCTCATGGTGATCGTCCAGGAGGACGCCGACGGCCACCGCTCGCTGAACGACGCGACCCTGGTCCGTCCCGGCCACCGGGACCGCCAACTCGGCTGGCCGCAGGCCGAGATCGCCTACCGCCCCGGCACCCGCCACCCCGAACGCGCCCTCGTCCACCTCGGAGACCTCCGCAAGCCCATGGAGCTGGAGGTGGAGGTCCTCACCTCCTCGCCACTCGCCCTGGGCGCCGGCTATCCGCCCTCCGACGACTGGCAGCACGGCACCTGGCAGGGCCGCGACTGGACCGACCGCCGTACCTACGACCTCTCGCGGGAGCACCCCCTGGCCGCGTTCGGCGTCACCGACCACGCGGCCCGCTTCCGCCTGGACGGCCGGGTCGGCCACGGCATCTTCGAACACGGCTCGTTCGGCCGCCACGACCCGAGCGGCTTCACCGGATTCGACTCCGTCGCACCGTAAGGGGACGAGCTCATGGCCACGGCACCCCGCCCGCGCACCACCACCCGCGACCCCGAGGAACTGGCCGGCCGCCTCACCGCCTGGCTCGGCACCCGGCTCCCGGGAGCCAGGGCGACGGACATCACCGTCCCCGCCTCGAACGGCATGTCCAGCGAGACCCTGCTCTTTACCGTCGAGCACCCCGCACCGCCCCTGCGGGAGTGCGCGTTGCGGCTGGCGGCAGACCCGTCGGCGTACACGGTCTTCCCGGTGTACGACATGGTCCGCCAGTACCGCACGATGCGGACGGTGGCGGAGTTCTCCGACCTCCCGGTGCCGAGGGTGCAGTGGCTGGAGGAGGACCCCGGCCCGCTGGGGGCGCCCTTCTTCGTCATGGAGCGCGTGGCAGGGCGGATACCGCCGGACGTCATGCCCTACACCTACGAGGGCAACTGGCTGCACTCCGCGAGCGACGCCGAACGCGAGCACCTGGAGGCGGCTTCGGTAGGCCTGTTGGCGCGCCTGCACGACCAAGTCCCGCTGAAGGAGGTCGAGTTCCTGGCTCCGTCAGGTCAGGGCGACGCCCTGCGCCGACACGTCACCGCCCAACGCGCCTACTACGACTGGGTGGTGGACGGTCTCGCCCGCTCACCCCTCATCGAGCGGTCCTTCGACCGGCTGGAGGACATCTGGCCGCGCGACCCGGGTCCCGCCGTCTTCACCTGGGGCGACGCACGCATCGGGAACGTCGTCTACGACGGCTTCGACCCCGTCGCCGTACTGGACTGGGAGATGGCGGCCCTGGCCCCGCGCGAGGTCGACCTCGGCTGGATGGTCTACCTGCACCGCTTCTTCCAGGACCTCACGGTCGCCTTCGGGCAGCGCGGACTGCCCGACTTCCTGCGCCGCGACCGCATCGAGGCCCGTTACGCCGAACTCACCGGCCACACGCCACGCGACATGGACTTCTACACGCTGTACGCGGCGCTGCGGCAAGCGATCGTCATGCTGAGGGTCGCCTACCGCCAGGCGTACTTCGGCGAGGTGGTCGTACCGGACGATCCCGACACGCTGATCCTGCACCACGGCAGCCTGCGAACCATGGTGCAGGGCGACTACGGGGACTGAGCGAAGGGGCTCAGGCGGCCTGGCGGCGGATCACCGGCACCCGCATGGGGCGCGAACCGGGGCCGCCCACGTGCGAGAACGGCTGGGTCCGCCAGTCGAGACCCTGAGGGAGCGTCAACAGCAGGGCCGTGTCCTGCTCCTGGGGCTCCGCGGACTCGTCCGCCGAACCGGCCTCGGCGGCCCGGCGACCCGTACCGGCACACACCGTCAGGCCGAAGGGGTTCCACGGCGAGGCGCACAGCGCGTGCTCCGGCAGCACCTCCTCGTCCGCGAGGAGCGCGATGGGCTGCGCGCAGTCCGGGCAGATCACCCGGTACATCTCGAAGGTGTCGTACGCGTCGAACTCGTCGTCCAGGGCGTCGAGTTCGACGCCCTCCGGCTCGGGCTCGACGACTGCCAGGCGCTTGGGCGCGGTACGACCAGGGCGCTTAAGACTCTGCATTGGGTTCTCCCCCTCGGGCTGGGCCGTGAAGGCACTGCGGCCTCGACCACAGCAAGCACTTCCCGTCCGGTCATGGAGGTAATCACGAGAACATCACGGAGGCTCCCGCAGGGGTGTGGCCTTCGTCACATGCCGCTCGCAGGTGCCCCTGGCGGTCGCTTTGTCCCCCGGACGGCGCACCGGCGGCGCCCGGTCACATCACGAACCGGGCATGACCTGGGCCGCTCAGGTATCCGAGGAGATCAGGCGCACTGTAGGTTCTAGCGCCATGGAGGAGCTGGACCGACAAATCGTGCAGCTGCTCGTCAAGGACGGGCGGATGAGTTACACAGACCTGGGCAAGGCCACGGGCCTGTCCACGTCGGCCGTGCACCAGCGGGTGCGACGGCTGGAGCAGCGCGGTGTCATCCGCGGGTACGCCGCCGTGGTCGACCCGGAGGCGGTGGGCCTGCCCATGACGGCCTTCATCTCGGTGAAACCCTTCGACCCCAGCGCCCCCGACGACATCGCGGAACGCCTGGCGGGCGTCCCCGAGATCGAGGCGTGCCACAGCGTGGCGGGCGACGAGAACTACATCCTGAAGGTGCGGGTGGCCACTCCGCACGAGCTGGAGGAGCTGCTGGCGCGCCTGAGGACCCTGGCGGGCGTCTCGACCCGCACCACGGTGGTGCTGTCGACCCCGTACGAGGCGCGTCCGCCGAGGATCTGATCCGGCGGGGCCCGCGCCCGTACGGCGGGGCGGCCCCTGAAACACTGTCCTCATGAGTGAACAGCAGACGGTGCTCCTCCGCCGGGGCGAGGTCCACAGCCCTGCCGACCCCTTCGCCACCGCGATGGTCGTCGAGCGTGGACAGGTGGCGTGGGTCGGCTCGGAAGGCGCCGCCGACGCCTTCGCCGACGGAGTCGACGAGGTCGTGGACCTGGACGGCGCGCTGGTCACCCCCGCGTTCACCGACGCACATGTGCACACCACCGCGACGGGCCTCGCCCTCACCGGCCTCGACCTCTCCGACGCTCCCTCCCTGGCCGCGGCACTGGATCTCGTACGGGACTTCGCGACCGCCCGCCCGGACGACCGCGTCCTCCTCGGTCACGGCTGGGACGCGGCCCGCTGGCCGGGTGGCCGCCCGCCCACGCGCGCCGAGCTGGACGAGGCCACCGGCGGCCGCCCGCTGTACCTGAGCCGCATCGACGTCCACTCGGCGGTCGTGACGACGGCACTTCTCGACATGACGGCCGTGGGGCACGTTGACGGCCCGCTCACCGCCGACGCCCATCACGCCGTGCGCGCGACGGCTCTCGCCTCCGTCTCCCCGGCCCAGCGCGCGCAGGCGCAGCGCGCCGCGCTCGCCCACGCGGCCTCCCTCGGCATCGGGACCGTTCACGAATGCGCAGGACCGGAAATCTCCTCGGAGGAGGACTTCACCGGGCTCCTGCGCCTCGCGGACGCCGAACCCGGTCCACGGGTCGTCGGCTACTGGGCCGAGCAGGACGTCGACAAGGCGCGCGCGCTCGGCGCGGTCGGCGCCGCCGGGGACCTCTTCGTGGACGGCGCCCTCGGCTCCCACACCGCCTGCCTGCACGAGCCGTACGCCGACGCCGACCACACCGGCGTCGCCCACCTGGACGCCGCCGCCGTGGCCGCCCATGTCGTCGCCTGCACCGAGGCGGGCCTCCAGGCCGGCTTCCACGCCATCGGGGACGCGGCCGTGACCGCCGTGGTCGAGGGGGTCCGCGCCGCCGCCGAGAAGCTCGGCCTGGCCCGCGTCCGGGCCGCCCGGCACCGCGTCGAGCACGCCGAACTGCTCACCCCCGAGGCCATTGCCGCCTTCGCCGAACTCGGTCTCACCGCCTCCGTGCAGCCCGCCTTCGACGCCCTGTGGGGCGGTGAGGAGGGCATGTACGCCCGCCGCCTGGGCCGGGAGCGGGCGAGCCGTCTCAACCCCTTCGCGGCCCTCCTGCGCGCGGGTGTCCCGCTCGCCTTCGGCTCCGACAGCCCGGTGACCCCCCTCGACCCGTGGGGCACGGTCCGCGCGGCCGCCTTCCACCGCACCCCCGGCCACCGGGTCTCGGTGCGCGCCGCCTTCACCGCGCACACCCGCGGCGGCTGGCGGGCGATCGGCCGGGACGACGCCGGCGTCCTGGTGCCCGGTGCCCCCGCCGACTACGCGGTGTGGCGCACCGACGAACTGGTCGTCCAGGCCCCCGACGACCGCGTGGCCCGCTGGTCCACCGACCCGCGCTCCGGCACTCCCGGCCTGCCCGACCTCACGCCGGGCCGTGACCTGCCCGTCTGTCTGCGCACGGTGGTCGGCGGACGGACGGTTTTCGTACGGCCGGGCGAGTGATCTCCTGGGGTGGCGCGGAACCGCTCACCCCTCGCCACCCTGTCGCGCGACCTGCGCATCCTCCCCACTGACCAGGGCATTGACGACGGAGCCGCAGGTCAAACGGCTGTTGACAGGCGACGGCAGGGGGCCGGTAGGTTCGGCCGGGTCCACCACCGGACGCCCGACCGCGGAACCTCCGCCCAGTCGTCGCAGCGCCGCTGGGTCAGGGACGGTGTGCCGCACCGGGGCACCGCCACTGGGAGCCAGGCTCAGCGCTCGCGCCACGGCGAGGGAACGTTCCGTCCGGCCGGGAAGGTGTGACCCGGGTGGGGCCCGGACGTTCAGTAGACAACGGCTTTCGGTCGACCCGCAGCCAGCGGGCCCCAGGTCGGCCCGAAGGGCGCCGGGCCCCCATCCGCAGTGCGGCGACTGCTCTCGGCGAGGGTCGCATTTCGCCCCTGGGGCCGAAAATCGTACCCTTACCCCGCTCTTGTGGAAACGACACCAGCATACGAACGCCTTGTCACGTCATCGCAGGCCGTGAGCACTATGGTGGACGCCTGCGCAATGACTCGAAGGGGCAGCAGTGAACGACGGTGACGGGGCCCGCACGGCCCAGGAGAGACGGTTCGGCCCGCTCGGCACCGCCTTGGTGATCATTCCGACCTACAACGAGGCGGAGAACGTCAAGTCGATCGTCGGCCGGGTGCGGGCGGCCGTCCCTGACGCCCACGTCCTCGTGGCCGACGACAACAGCCCCGACGGCACCGGCAAGCTCGCCGACGAACTCGCCGTCGAGGACGACCAGGTCCACGTCCTGCACCGCAAGGGCAAGGAAGGTCTCGGCGCCGCCTACCTCGCGGGCTTCCGCTGGGGTCTGGAGCACGACTACGGCGTCCTGGTCGAGATGGACGCCGACGGCTCCCACCAGCCCGAGGAACTGCCCCGGCTGCTGACCGCCCTCAAGAACGCCGACCTGGTGCTCGGCTCGCGCTGGGTGCCCGGCGGCCGGGTGGTGAACTGGCCCAAGTCCCGCGAGGTCATCTCCCGGGGTGGCAGCTTCTACTCCCGCGTGGCCCTCGACCTGCCCCTGCGGGACATCACCGGCGGCTACCGCGCGTTCCGCCGCGAGACCCTCGAAGGCCTGGGCCTGGAGAACGTCGCCTCGCAGGGCTACTGCTTCCAGGTCGACCTGGCCCGCCGTGCGGTCAAGGCCGGCTTCCAGGTCGTGGAGGTGCCGATCACCTTCGTCGAGCGCGAACTGGGCGACTCCAAGATGAGCCGCGACATCCTGGTGGAGGCCCTGTGGCGGGTCACGACCTGGGGCGTGGGCGAGCGGATCGGCCGGATCACCGCGCGCGGCAAGCGCCCGCAGGCGTAGCCCCACGGCCTGCTGGGCGCAAAGGGCCCGCGGTTCCACAGATCCGGCTGATCGGCCCCTTATGCCGTGCTGAGCCACGCCCAGGCACACTGGACGTATGACGACAGGCGCTTCGACCCCCACGTACCCCGCCCGGCCCCGCCGCTCCCGTGTCCGCACCTTCCTGCCGCTGGGCGTCGCCGCCTGGCTGGTGCTGGAGATCTGGCTGCTGACCCTGGTCGCGGGCGCGGCGAGCGGGTTCGCGGTGTTCCTGCTCCTCGTCGCCGGCTTCGTGCTCGGCTCGGTGGTGATCAAGCGCGCCGGCCGCCGCGCCTTCCGGAACCTGAACGAGGCGCTCCAGCGGGGCGGCGCCCCGTCGGACTCGGACAGCGGTGGCAACGGCCTGATGATGCTGGGCGGTCTGCTCCTGATGATCCCGGGCCTGATCTCCGACGCGGTGGGCCTGCTCCTGCTGATCCCGCCGGTCCAGAAGGCCGTCGGCCGCTACGCCGAGCGCACCTTCGACCGCAGGCTCCGCACCGCCGCGCAGGGCAGCCTGGGTGACGCCTTCCAGCAGGCCCGCATGCACCGCCCCGACGGCAAGGTGGTCCAGGGCGAGGTCATCCGTGACGTGCAGGACCGACCGGAGGACACCCCGGAGGACCGCAGGCCGCCCCTCACCCGCTGACAGCACAGAAACCGCGGGCGCCGTACCTGAGTGTCAGGTACGGCGCCCGCGGTTCTGGACGTGCACTTGTGCTGTTTGTCTGCGGCCCAGTCCCCGCGGGGACTACGCCGACTTGCGGCTGTCCCGGGGATGAACCGCGATGTTCATCGCACCGGATCGCAGAACCGCCAGACGCTCCTCGAGGACCTCTTCGAGCTCCTCGCGGGTGCGCCGTTCCATCAGCATGTCCCAATGGGTACGCGCGGGCTTGGCCTTCTTTTCCTCAGGGCCGTCGCCGTCGACCAGGAGTGCCTGGGCCCCGCAGACCTTGCACTCCCACTCCGGCGGGATCTCCGCCTCGACCGAGAAGGGCATCTCGAAGCGGTGCCCCTTCTCACATGCGTACTCCACGGCCTGGCGCGGGGCCAGGTCGATGCCGCGGTCCGTCTCGTAGCTGGTCACCACGAGGCGCGTGCCGCGAAGAGCTCGCTCACTCATGAATCGTGCCTCCCGGGCTTGTCGCCCACAGGACAGGTGTCGCTGTCGTCGTCATACCGGTCAACGTCCGGTCGGCGGTAAAGATTCCCGTTCCGGGTCCCGTCCCGGGCAATGCGTCGCCGTCGTAGCCGCCCCTTGTTGTACCCACCAGCGCCCGGTTTGTCACATCTGCTAGCAGATGTCACCCAGCGTTTCGGCATCTTTGACGCGCAGTAACGGTACGCCTGGCAGGCCAAACGCGTACACTACAGCGCTTTGGTGTTGAACGCTAAATCCTTTCGGGTACGGGATTGCCCGCGTCGCTGATCGCCTGCCGTACCGGAACCCTCGCGAGCAGGGCGAATCCGATCACGAAGAAGGCCACCAGGGAGACGATCGCGTCCCGGTAGCTCCCCGTCAGCTGGTAGGTGATCCCGAACAGCAGCGGCCCCAGCCAGCTCATGCCCCGGTCGCTCATCTCGTACGCCGAGAAGTATTCGGCCTCCTTGCCCGGCGGGACGAGATGGGAGAACAGGGAGCGGGACAGCGCCTGGCTGCCGCCGAGCACCAGCCCGATCCCGGACGCCAGGACGAAGAACCACACGGGCGCGCCGGCGGGCAGGAAGAACCCGGCCGCCAGGATCACCGCCCAGGCCACCAGCGAGCCGAGGATCGTGCGCTTGGCCCCGTGGGTCCGCGCGATCCGGCCGAGCGCCAGCGCCCCCGCCACCGCGAGCACCTGGACCAGGAGCACGGCCGCGATGAGGGTCGACTGGCCGAGACCCAGCTCCTCCGAGCCGTAGACCGACGCCTGGGAGATGACGGTCTGGATGCCGTCGTTGTAGATCAGGTACGCCAGCAGGAAGGCGAGGGTGAGCGGGTGGCGGCGCATGCCGCGGACGGTGGCGGCGAGCTGCCGGAAGCCCGGGGCCGTGGGCTCCCTGGTCTCCTGGGCGGCAGACCTCCGGTCCCGCAGCCGGCGCAGCGGAATCAGCGCGAAGGCGCCCCACCACAGCCCGGCCGAGGCCAGGCAGATGCGGACCGCGGCGCTCTCGGAGAGCCCGAAGGACGCGTGGCCCGTGTACAGCACGAGGTTCGCGACCAGGACCAGGGCGCCCGCCGCGTAGCCGAAGGCCCAGCCCCGGGAGGAGACCGCGTCACGCTCCTCGGGCGGGGCGATCTGCGGGAGGTAGGAGTTGTAGAGCATCGTCCCCACCGACTGCGCCGCGTTCGCGACGACCAGGAGCACGCCACCGAGCAGATAGCGGTCGCCGCCGAGGAAGAACATGCCGGTCGTGGCCGCGGCCCCGGTGTAGGCGGCGGCCGCGAGCAGCGGCTTCTTACGGCCGCTGCGGTCGGCGGCGGCGCCCACCAGGGGCATCACGAGCACGGCCACGATCACCGAGAGGGACACCGAGTACGCGAAGAAGGAACCGGCCCGTACCGGGATGCCCAGCGGATGGACGTAACCGTCCGCGTCCGCCGCGTTCTTGGCGACCGACGTCAGATAGGGGCCGAGGAACACGGTGAGCACGCTCGTCGAGTAGACGGAGCAGGCCCAGTCGTAGAAGTACCAGCCGCGCTGCTCGCGCCGCCGTTCGGCGGCCTCGTCGGCCGAACCCGCCCGCACGGTGTCGGTGCCCACCCGTGCCCTCGCTTCCCGGTGGTGCCCTGCGCGGACCGGTGCCGGGACGGGTCAGACCCAGGTGCCCCGGTCCTCCATGACCTTGCGCAGAGTGTCGATGTGATCGGTCATGATGCCATCGACTCCCAGGTCCAGGAGCCGGTGCATGCGATCGGGTTCGTTGACGGTCCACACGTGCACCTGGAGCCCGTGCGCGTGGGCCGCGCGCACGAACCGGTGGTCGACCACCTGGATGCCGGACTGGGTCTCGGGCACCTGGGCGGCGACGGCCGAGCGGCGCAGCGCAGCGGGCACTCCCCAGGAGCGCATCCGCAGATTGAGCACCCCCCTCGTGCCGTACGACGTCGCCAGGCGCGGTCCGGCCAGCCGCTGGGCGCGCATCACGCGCGCCTCGGAGAAGGAGCCGACGCAGATCCGGTCCCAGGTGTCGGTGCGCCCGACGAGTTCCAGGAGGGGCAGGAGGGCCGGCTCGGCCTTGACGTCGATGTTCCAGCGGGCCTCCGGGAAGGTCTCCAGGAGTTCCTCGAAGAGCGGCACCGGCTCCTTGCCCGCCACGCGCGCGTGCCGCACGTCGGCCCACGGCAGGTCCGCTATCCGGCCCGCGCCGTCGGTCACCCGGTCCAGCGTGCTGTCGTGGAAGGCGACCAGCCTGCCGTCGGCGGTGGCGTGGACGTCCGTCTCCAGATAGCGGTAGCCGGCCTCGACCGCCTGCCGGAACTGGAAGGCGGTGTTCTCCAGGCCGTCCGCCGCCCCGCCCCGGTGGGCGAAGGGGATCGGGCCGGGATGGTCGAGGTAGGGGTGGCGTATCCGCGGGGTCACGGTCGCAGTATCGCTCCCCGCGGTTGCCCCGCGGCAACGACCGTGCTGCCGTCGGATGCCGGGGACACGGCGAACACCCTCAGGAAGAGCTGGGCGAGCGGGCCGATGGACACCGCGTAGAGGACGGTGCCGACGCCGATGGTGCCGCCGAGGGCGAACCCGGTGACCACGACCGCCACCTCGATGCCGGTCCGCATCAGCCGGATCGAGCGCCCCGTGCGCCGGTGCAGCCCCGTCATCAGACCGTCCCTCGGCCCCGGGCCGAAGCGGGCCGCGATGTAGAGGCCGGTGGCCACCCCGTTGAGCAGGATGCCGGCCAGCAGGACAGGTATCCGTACGGCGAGACCGTGCACGTCGGGGACCGCGGCCAGGGTGGCGTCCATGGCGATGCCGACCACGAAGACGTTGGAGACGGTGCCGAGCCCCGGCCGCTGGCGCAGCGGGATCCACAGCAGCAGCACCGCCGCGCCCACGATGATCGACACGACCCCGATGGACACACCGGTGCGCTCGGCGAGGCCCTGGTGCAGCACGCCCCAGGGCTCCAGGCCCAGGCCCGCCTCGACGAGCAGCGCGGAGCTGGCCCCGTACAGGGCGAGCCCGACGTACAGCTGGATCAACCGGCGCCCGAGACGGCTCTGTGCGGACAAGGTGGGTTCCCCCTGGGGTGATCGTGGGCTGAATGCGAGGTGGTGCGGGTGGCCTGACACATGACACCCTGTGGCGTGGGATGACATGCCATCCATGGCCAATTCCGGGAAGGTGGACTGATTTCAGTGGCGCAGTGGACCTCGGCGGTGGGTGCCGCGCAGCTCGCCCGGCTCCTCAACTCCCAGCAGGACCGCCCGGCGGGCACGGCCACGCGCCGCCCGCCGGCCTACCGCGCCCTCGCCGACGGCATCCGCCTGCTGGTCCTGGAGGGCCGGGTCCCGGTGGCCGCCCGACTGCCCGCCGAACGCGAGCTGGCCCTCTCCCTGTCCGTCAGCCGTACGACCGTCGCGGCGGCCTACGAGGCGCTGCGGGCCGAGGGATTCCTGGAGTCCCGGCGCGGCGCGGGCAGCTGGACCGCGGTCCCGGCCGGTAACCCGCTTCCCGCCCGCGGCCTGGAACCCCTCCCGCCCGAGACCCTCGGCTCGATGATCGACCTGGGCTGTGCGGCCCTGCCCGCCCCCGAGCCCTGGCTGACCCGTGCGGTGCAAGGCGCCCTGGAGGAGCTGCCGCCGTACGCCCACACCCACGGCGACTACCCGGCGGGGCTTCCCGCCCTGCGCGCGATGATCGCCGAGCGCTACACCGCGCGCGGGATCCCGACCATGCCCGAGCAGATCATGGTCACCACGGGTGCGATGGGCGCGATCGACGCCATCTGTCATCTGTTCGGCGGACGCGGGGAGCGCATCGCGGTCGAGTCCCCCTCCTACGCGAACATCCTCCAGCTGATGCGGGAGGCGGGCGCCCGGCTGGTGCCCGTCGCGATGGCGGAGGGGCTGACCGGCTGGGACATGGACCGCTGGCGCCAGGTCCTGCGGGACGCGGCACCCCGGATCGCCTATGTCGTCGCCGACTTCCACAATCCGACCGGTGCGCTGGCCGACGAGGACCAGCGGCGCCGGCTGGTGGAGGCGGCACGGTCCGCGGGGACCGTGCTGGTGGCCGACGAGACGATGACGGAGCTGTGGCTCGACGACGTCTCGATGCCGCGCCCGGTGTGCGCCTTCGACCCGGCCGGTTCCACCGTGGTCACCGTCGGCTCCGCCAGCAAGGCGTTCTGGGCGGGGATGCGCATCGGCTGGGTGCGGGCGGCACCGGACGTCATCCGCAGCCTGGTCGCCGCCCGCGCCTACGCCGACCTCGGGACACCGGTCCTCGAACAGCTGGCCGTGAACTGGCTGTTCAGCACCGGCGGCTGGGAGCACGCCGTGGAACTGCGCCGGGGCCAGGCCCGGGAGAACCGGGACGCGCTGGTGGCCGCGGTGCGCAAGGAACTCCCGTCCTGGGAGTTCGAGGTCCCGCAGGGCGGCCTGACGCTGTGGGTGCGGGCCGGCGGACTGTCCGGCTCGCGGCTGGCGGAAGTGGGGGAGCGGGTGGGGGTCCGCGTGCCGTCCGGTCCCCGCTTCGGGGTGGACGGCGCCTTCGAGGGCTATGTGCGCCTGCCGTTCACGGTGGGTGGCGCGCTGGCGGAGGAGGCGGCGGCACGGTTGGCCGCGGCGGCCAGGGTGGTGGAGAGCGGCGGGTCGGGAGGCGGGGAGTCACCGCGCACGTTCGTGGCTTGAGAAGGCTGACGGGACCCACCCAGGGGCGCGGGGCTGTGCTGAATGTGCGGCTGCCGCCGCGTGGGCGCGACCAGCCCCCACTGACCCGCAGCCGCCGACGCTCCTCAGCTGCTCCGCCGCTACGGCGCCTCCGCGGCCACCGCTTCCGCGTCCGACGGAACCGTCTCCCCGTCGGCCGGAGTGGTCCGTTCCGGCAGCAGCGCCAGCACCGCCTGCCGGTCCGCCTCGCTCGTCGCGTCGTCGTAGGGATCCGGGGTCGCCGGAACCTGGAGCCGGTGCACGGGCCCGGTCCCCAGGCGGGCGTACCCGCGCCCGGGCGGCACCTGCGCCACGGGAGTCGTGTGCGGCGGCACCCCCAGCACGGCCTCCAGCTGCTCCGCGGTCGCGGGCCCCAGCACGACCCGCGCGCGCGTGTGCTGCCGTACCGGATCGCTCAGCGCTTCCGCGCTGTCGAACTGGTCGGCCACCACCACCGTGACGTTTGCCGCACGCCCGTGCCGCAGGGGGACCTGGAGCAGGGACTGCGGATCCTTGCGGCCGTCCGCGGCGGCGAGGTGGGTGAAGGCGGTGGGCCGGTCGAGCAGGACCCACAGGGGGCGCTTGGTGTCGTCCGGTGCGGGCCGGCCCGCCTGACGGGCGTGGTTGACGGCGATCAGGCGGCGCTCGGTCTCGGTCGCCGCCCACTCCAGGCTCGCCAGCGCCCCCGCAAGACCGCACTCGACCGCGAGGACGCCGTCCCGTCCGGTGAGGCACGCGTACTCGCCGGTGCCGCCGCCCTCGACGATGACGACGTCGCCGTACTGAAGAGCCTGGAGCGCGATCGAGCGCAGCAGGGTCGAGGTGCCGCTGCCCGGCTGGCCCATGACCAGCAGATGCGGCTCGGTGGAGCGGATGCCGGTGCGCCAGACGACCGGCGGGACGTCGCGCTGCCCGTCGCCGTAGCCGAGCGGGAGCGTGCGCTGGACCTGGGTGGGGTCGGTGAAGCCGAGGACCGTCTCGCCCGGGGCGGTGACGAACCGCTGGGCGGCGATGTCGGTGGGGAGCGGGGCGAGGACGGTGACGGTGAGTTCGTTGCCCTCCTCGTCCCAGCTGAAGTGGTACTCGCGGCCGCGGCCCGACTTGGCGTGCAGCAGCTGCTCGATGCGGGCCCGGGACTCTGCCTCGCCGTCGGTGAAGTACGCCGGGTAGCGGACGAGCAGATGCGTGATGCGGCCGGCGGCGTCGAAGTCGTAGGCGGGGAAGGCCTTCTCCCATTCGCCGCCGTGCGTGTACAGCGGGTCCGGGTCCTCGGCGGCCGAGAAGTACGGGACGAGCGCTTCGTACAGCGACTGGAGGCGCTGGGTCTGCGACTCGTCGGGTCCTTCCGGCTCCGGGGACTTGCGCTCCCGGCCGTGCCAGGCCGCCGCCGCCATCAGGCTGATGACGGCGAGCAGCGGGCCGTACGGGACGAGCGCGACGACCAGGACCACCGAGGCCACCAGGAACAGCAGCGGCCCGCGCCGGTCCTTGGGGGTCTCGGCCCATCTGCGCCGCCCGGCCGAGGCCAGCCGGCGCAGACCGCGGGTGATCGTGATCAGCGGGTGGAGGACGTCGGTGGCGCTGTCGGCCGCCGTCCGGGCCAGCTCCCGGCTCCGGGCGATCTGCGCGCTGCCTGTGCTCAGGATGCGGGGGAGGGGGCGGCGGGCCACGGCTGTCTCCTGTTGGTGCGTACGGACGGGAGGGACGACGTCAGAACTTGATGCCGCCGAGGAGGCTCGCCAGGCTCTCGCCGCCGGCCTTGATGCTCGGTGCGATGGCCGTGCTGGCCAGGTAGAAGCCGAACAATGCCGAGATCAGGGCGTGGGAGGCCTTGAGCCCGTCCTTGCGGAAGAAGATGAAGACGACGATGCCGAGCAGAACGACACCGGAGATGGAGAGGATCATGTGAGTGCTCCTGGTTCGTGGGGACAGTCACCATGAGTACTTCCAGGATCACAGCATGTATCCATACGACAAAAGGTGCAAATGGGTGAAATTCCGCTGATTTCACTTGTTTGGCAGAGCCGTGGCGATCCCTGCGTCCGGCGCTTCGGGTCATGTGCGGCATGAGCCAGTACCCTTGCGATTCACCTGAACGGTTGTATGAGAGGCGGTCCGGCCGATGAGCGAAGCCCCCGACCCCGAGGTCGTGGAGCTGGCGACCAAGATCTTCGATCTGGCCCGGCAGGGGCAGACCGAGGCGCTGGTGGCGTACGTCGACGCGGGTGTTCCGGCGGGCCTCACCAACGACCGCGGGGACTCGCTCGTGATGCTCGCCGCCTACCACGGTCACGCGGACGCGGTCCGTGCCCTCGTCGCCCGCGGGGCGGCGGCCGGTGGCGTCAACGACCGGGGGCAGACACCGCTCGCCGGGGCGGTCTTCAAGGGCTCCGAGGGGGTCATCAAGGCCCTGCTCGACGGCGGCGCCGACCCGGCCGAGGGCACTCCCTCGGCCGTCGACACGGCCCGGATGTTCGGCCGGACGGAGCTGCTCGAACTGTTCGGCGCGCACTGACCCACATGATCTGACCAGCGAAAACACACACAACGGGGGAGGCGGTACAGGGCCGCCGAAATTTCGGTCGCGGCAGACGGAAGTGCCGGGTCATCATGACGTCGTGGTTCACGGACGGGATGGCTGGGCAGGTGATGCCGCACCGCGTGGGCCGTGAAACGGTCCGCATGGGCCACCGACGAGAGGCAGAGGAAGATGGCTTACAGCAAGCAGGAAACGGCGGGCGCCCCGACGTGTTGTCACGCGGCCAGGTAATGCACGTCCCCGGTTGCGTCGACGCTTGATGTGAGGCTGTTTCCCATGTTCGATCCGGTCATAGCGCCCAGCGGTACGCTGCTCGGCCTGCTTCAGCGGGGCCGCGGCGACGGCACGCTGCACGCGCTCACCGCCCCGCGCGCCGAGGCGCTCGCGGCCCTGAACCACTGCGTGCTGCGCGATCCCCGCCACGACTGGCAGGTGGAGAACCGCTCCCTTTACTACGCCCGTCTCTACCTCGACCTGAACGGCGAGCTGGACGAGATCGAGGCGCACCTCTTCGAGGTGGACGACGTCTTCGACACCGAGGAGTCACGCACGGGCCTGGCCCTCGCCGTCCTCGGCCATCTCGCCTCCTACGGCAGGCGCGACGCGCTCGAACTGCTGCGCAGGTACGCCGCCTCGGGCTCCAACTGGGCCTGGGCGCTGGACGAACTCGCGCTGCGGGACGACGACGCGGGCCTGCGGGCCCTCGCCGCGCCCGTGCTCGCCCGGTTCGGCACCGATCCCGAGGGCGAGGCCGAGCTGGCCGTCGCCGTCCGGGACGCCTTCGAGCCGAGGCCCTGGCGGTTGTGGGCCGACGATCCCCGCGAATCCGTCTCCACGCGTGTGCGTGCCGCTCAGGAGGCCGGCTGTTTCGACCGGTGGCAACGCCAGATGCGACCTGCCGGGCCCCGTCCGGGGTGGAGCGTGCGGGCCGTCTTCGAGTGGGCCCAGCAGGGCGTCGAGCGGGGGGCCGCGCTGCATGTGCCCGCCGCCCGCTGTCTGGCCGCCGTGGCCGGACCCGAGGACCGGCCCGAGATCCTCGCGACCGCCGAGGACGGCACCGACGGGGCGCGCAGCACCGCCCTGCGCTACCTCGCCGACAGCAATGACTCCGCCGCCTTCGATCTGATCGAACGGGCCGTGGCGACCGGCTCCGCGGCCGTCGTGGAGGCCGCGCTCGATTCATTCGAACGCATGCGCAGTATCGCCGCCGTCGACCGGGCCCGGAGCTGGGCGCGACGGCCCGATCCGCTCGGAGCCGCCGCCGGACGCATGCTCGCCTGTCTGGGCGGAGCCCAGGACCGGGACCTCGTCCTCGCGGCCCTCCGTGAGGCCGTCCGGGGCGAGGGCCCCGACGCACCCACCCTGTGGACCCTCGTCGACGGCGCCGGACGGCTCGGCATCGCCTGCGCCGCCCCCGTGCTGCGCCATGTCTACCGGGAGACGGCCTCCTCCCATCTCCGGGGCCGCGCCGCCCACGCGCTCGCCGCCACCGACCCCTCCTTCCCCACCGGATTCGCCGTCGAGTGCCTCTGGGACTGCGAGGAGACCACCCGCGAGATCGCCGCCCGGCACGCCGAGACCGGCGACGCCCGGGTCGTGGAACGACTGCGCAGGCTCGCCGCCGACCCGGCCGAGGAGGCCGAGGTCCAGACAGTCGTCCGCAGCCGTATCGGACCGGACACCGCCGCCATGTGACACCGGCCCCGGAAGGGACCGCCGGGCACCCTCGGGCCCGGCCGGTGAACTCGGGATGACCCGCGGGTCAGGTCGGCATGGACACGGCCTGACCTGCAAGGGTGCGGAGCGGAACGCTCATGGGACGTTCACCGTTCGCAAAGATCCACGTTGACGCGGCCACGTCCAGTACGGCGACAACACCGGTATGCGTGTCGTCATAGTGACCGAATCCTTTCCCCCCGATGTGAACGGCGTGGCCCACTGCGCGCTCCAGACCGCCCGGCACCTCGTAGATCGCGGTCACCTCCCGCTCGTCGTCGCGCCGGCCACCGCGTCCGGCCCCGGGCCCGGCGTGGACGCCCTCGCGCCCTGCCCCGTCGTCCGTGTCCCCTCCCTCCCGCTCCCGGGCTACCCCCAGGTCCGCGTCGCCCTCCCCAGCAGGCGCGTGGCCGCGGCGATCGCCGAGCACCGCGCCGACGTCGTCCACCTGGCCAGCCCCTTCGTCCTCGGCGTCCGCGGCATGGCCGCCGCCGCCCGGCTCGGCATCCCCGCTGTGGCCGTCTACCAGACCGACCTCGCCGGATACGCCCGCACCTACGTGCACGCGGGCGAGGCCGCGGCCTGGCGCCGCATCCGCTCCGTGCACGCCGCCGCCGACCTCACCCTCGCCCCGTCCAGCGCCTCCCTGCGCGACCTGGAGGCGCACGGCGTGCCCCGGGTCAAGCTGTGGCCGCGGGGCGTCGACACCGTCCGCTTCCGTCCCGAACTGCGCGACGAGAACCTGCGCCGGCAACTCGCCCCGAACGGCGAGTCGATCGTCGGATACGTCGGCCGGCTCGCCCCCGAGAAACACGTCGAACTGCTGGCCGACGTCTGCCGCCTGGAAGGCGTCAAGGTCGTGGTGGTCGGCGACGGACCGAGCGAACCCTCGCTCACCGAGGCCCTGCCCGGCGCGGTCTTCCTGGGCCGCCGCACGGGCGACGACCTGGCCCGGATCTTCGCCTCCTTCGACGTCTTCGCGCACACCGGCCCCTTCGAGACCTTCTGCCAGACCGTGCAGGAGGCCATGGCCAGCGGGGTCCCCGTGGTCGCGCCCGCCTCGGGCGGACCGCTGGACCTGGTCGCCCACGGGCGCACCGGGTTCCTCGTCCCGCCGCGCGACCCGGCCGCCGTACGGGACGCGGTGCGGTCCCTGGCCGCCGATCCGGGCCTGCGCGCCGCGTTCGGCTCCGCCGCGCGGGCCCTCGTCGAGGGGCGTACCTGGGCGGCCGTCGGCGACCAGCTGATCGGCCACTACGGTGCCGTCCTCGCCGGCCGGAAGACGGCGGTGGCGGCATGAGCGGCCAGTCGCTGCGGATCGTCAGGCTCGCCAACTTCGTCGCCCCCGCCTCGGGCGGCCTGCGCACCGCCCTGCGTGAACTCGGCAAGGGCTACCAGGAGGCCGGACACGAGGCGGTGCTCGTCGTGCCGGGCGACCGCGCGAGCGACCGGCGGACCGAGCAGGGACGCGTCATCACCCTGCCCGGGCCGTTGCTCCCCGGCACCGGCGGTTACCGGGTCCTCGCCGACAAGCCCCGCGTGGCCCGCCTCCTGGAGCAACTCGCCCCCGACCGCCTGGAGGTCTCCGACCGGACGACCCTCAGATGGACCGGCAAGTGGGCCCGCCGCGCCCGGGTCCCCGCCGTGATGGTCTCCCACGAGACCGCCGACGGCGTCCTGCGCACCTGGGGACTGCCGGAGAACGCGGCCCGGCGCGCCGCCGACGCCCTCAACGTCCGTACGGCGCACACGTACGCGCGCGTGGTGTGCACCACGGAGTTCGCGGAACGGGAGTTCGTACGGATCGGGGCCCGGAACGTCGTACGGGCCCCGTTGGGCGTCGACCTGGTCGCGCGGCACCCGGCGCTGCGCGACACGGGCCTCAGGAGCCGGTACGCGCGCGAGGACGAGACACTGCTCGTGACGTGCACCCGGCTGTCGGTGGAGAAGCGGCCGGGCACCGCCCTGGACGCCGTCGAGTCCCTGGCGCGCCGGGGCCGGCCCGCGGTGCTCGTGGTGGCCGGGGACGGGCCGCTGCGGCCGCGGCTGGAGCAGCGGGCGATGGAGCGCGGGCTGCCGGTGACCTTCCTCGGGCACATCGCGGACCGCGGGCTGCTCGGCGCGCTCCAGGCCTCCGCCGACGTGTGCCTGGCCCCCGGGCCCGCCGAGACCTTCGGGCTCGCCGCGCTGGAGGCCATGGCCTGTGGCACACCGGTCGTGGTGAGCGCCTCCTCCGCGCTGCCGGAGGTGATCGGCTCCGCCGGGGCCGTCGCCGCCGACCGCGGGGAGGCGTTCGCGGACGCCGTGGACCTGCTGCTGGACCGTCCGGAGGCCGAGCGCCGAGGGATCGCACGCGCGCGTGCGGAGTGCTTCGGGTGGGACACCGCAGTGCGGGCGTTTCTCGCCGCGCACGACACGGAGGCACTTGTACGGCGGTCCGTGCGCGGGGGTGTGGCATGAGCGGGGGCCTGTCGTGAGCGCGGTGGACGGCATGAGAGGCCGTGTCGTGGGAGGCCCGCGCTTCGTCGCCCTCGGTGACTCGCTCACCGAGGGTGTCGGGGACCCCGTCGGAGAGGGGTGGCGCGGCTGGGCCGCCCTGCTCGCCGACGGGCTGTCCGACGCGGACGTGGAGTTCACCAACCTCGCGGTGAGCGGGGCGCAGACGCGGGACGTGCTGGAGAAACAGCTGCCCGCGGCGCTCGCGCTGCGGCCGGACGTCGTGTCCGTGGTCGTCGGGGTCAACGACACCCTGCGCTGCACCTTCGACATCCACGCGGTCGCAGACCGCCTGGACCGGGTGTACGCGGCCTTCAGCAAGCAGGGCGCGCTGCTGCTCACGGCCTGTCTGCCCGATCCGGGGACGATGCTCGGGCTGCCGGGCGCGCTGTCCCGTCCGCTGGCCCGGCGGCAGCGGTCGGTCAACACCGTGGTGCACGCGCTGTCGGAGCGGTACGGGGCGGTGCATCTGCACGCGGCCGAGGGGGAGTGGACCGCCGAGCGGACCATGTGGAGCGCCGACCGGCTGCATCCCGGGGAGCGGGGGCACCGGCAGCTCGCGGCGAGGTTCCACGCGTTGCTGGCGGAGCGCGGTCGGGCCACCGGCCCCGCTCCCTCGCCCGAGCCGGAGTTCCCGGTCCCCACCAGGGCGAGGAGTCTGTGGTGGCTGGCGACGGCCGGTACGGGGTGGGTCGTCCGGCGGTGCACGGATCTGCTGCCCCAACTGCTGGCGCTGGCCGCCGACGAGACACGGCACCGGATGCGGGGCACCAGCGCCAGGCTGGACCTGCGGACGGCCCACGCGGTCTCCATGGCGCTGGCGGCCCTGTCCGTGGCGGAGCAGCGGCCGGAGGCGGCCTAGGGGCTCGGCGGGGGCCCTCGGGTATTGCCTTCGCCCGGAGCCCTACCGCCGTCGTACCGCCAGGAAGCGCACCGGTGTTCCCGGTACCGCCTGGGCCGCCGCCGGCAGGTCCGGTTCGCGGACCACTCCGATCACCGGGTAGCCACCGGTGGTCGGATGGTCGGCCAGGAAGACCACCGGTCTGCCGTCGGGCGGTACCTGGACCGCGCCCAGGACCATTCCCTCGCTGGGGAGTTCGCCCCTGAGCCTGCGCTCCAGGGCGGGGCCTTCCGTGCGCAGGCCGATCCGGTTGCTCGCCGAGGACACCCGGAAGGCGCGGGTCGTGAAGTCCCGCACCGCTCCCGGCGTGAACCAGTCGTTCCGCGGGCCCAGGACGACCCGCAGGAGCAGCTCGGTGGGCGGTGCGGGCTGCGGTGCCGTGTCCACGCGCGTGGGGAGCGGTGCCGGGGAGCCCAGGGGCAGTATCGCGCCGTCCGTCAGGGGAGGCGGGCCCAGGCCCGACAGGAGGTCGGTGGAGCGGCTGCCGAGGACCGGTTCCACGATGACGCCGCCGGAGACGGCCACATAGCTTCGTACCCCGGACACGGCCGCGCCGACGGTCAGCAGGGCTCCCGCCGGTACATGCACCGGGGCGGCCCAGGAGGCCGGGCGGCCGTCCACCGCGACCGGGCAGGGCGCGCCCGTGACGGCCACGGTGACCGTCGAACGGGGGCGCAGCGCGCAGCCGTTGAGCGTGGTCTCCAGAACGGCAGCCTCGGGGCGGTTGCCGACCAGACGGTTGGCGAGGGCTGCCGCGGGGCCGTCGAGCGCCCCCGAGTGGGGCACGCCGAGGTGGGCGTGACCGGGGCGGCCCCGGTCCTGGACGGTCGTCAGGGCACCGGCCCGCACGACGAAGAGGGCACGGTCGCTCATGGCGCCTCCACGGCTCGGTGGGGCTGGTCTGCCACCGGCGTCCTGAGGGTCCGGTTCCTCATGGCGCCTCCACGAAGCGGACCCGGGTGCCCGGTGACAGGAGAGCCGCCGGGACGCGCGCGTGGTCCCACAGGACGGCGTCCGTGGTGCCGATGAGCTGCCAGCCGCCCGGAGACGAGCGCGGGTACACGCCCGTGTACGGGCCGGCGAGCGCCACCGAACCCGCCGGCACGGCTGTGCGGGGGGTGTCCCGGCGCGGGACGTCGTACCGGGCGGGCAGACCGGTGAGGTAGCCGAAGCCGGGGGCGAACCCGCAGAAGGCCACGGTGAATTCGGTCCCGGCGTGGATGCGCGCCACCTCCCGGGGCGGGACGCCCCAGTGGGCCGCCACGTCGGCCAGGTCCGGGCCGTCGTAGCGCACCCGGAGTTCGACGGCCTCACGCGCGAGTGGGGGAGCGGGCGGGACCTCGGCGGCGGTGAGCTCGGCGGCCAGGCGCGCCGGGTCCGCGAGACCGTCGAGAAGGACCGTGCGGGCGGCCGGGACGATCTCGCGGACCGACAGCGAGCCCTCCGCGCGGCGCCGCACCAGCTCGGCGTGCAGGGCCTGGGCCTCCTCGCCCGAGGACACCTCGACGAGCAGGGCGTGGTCCCCGACCGGCAGCGTCCTCATACGAAGGCCTCCACGCGGATCCCCGAGGACTCCAGCCGCTCCCGGACCCGGTGGGCCAGGTCCACCGCGCCCGGTGTGTCCCCGTGCAGGCACAGGGAGCGGGCGTCGACGTCCACGCGGGTCCCCGAGCGGGCGGTGACCGTGCGGTCCCGGGCCAGGCGCAGCGAGCGCTCCACCACGGCCTCCGGGTCGGTGACCACCGCGCCCTCCTGACCGCGCGGCACGAGGGTGCCCTCGTCGGTGTACGCGCGGTCCGCGAAGGCCTCCGTGACGCCCGTCAGGCCCGCCGCGCGGGCCGCTTCCAGGAGGCGCGAGCCGGGCAGGCCGAGCACGGGCAGTGCGGCGCCGGCGAGGAGCACGCCCGCGGCGACCGCCGCTGCCTGCTCCTCGTCGTGCACGACCCGGTTGTACAGCGCTCCGTGCGGCTTGACGTAGGACACGCGCGTGCCCGCGGCCCGGGCGAAGACCTCCAGGGCGCCGATCTGGTAGGCCACCTCGGCCGTCAGCTCGGCCGACGGCACGTCCATCGCGCGCCGCCCGAAGCCCGCCAGGTCCCGGTAGGAGACCTGGGCGCCGACCCGCACCCCGCGCGCGGCCGCCAGCTCGCACACCCGCCGCATGGTGACCGCGTCCCCGGCGTGGAACCCGCAGGCCACGTTGGCGCTGGTGACGACGGTGAGCAGCTGCTCGTCGTCGGTCAGTCGCCAGCGGCCGAAGCCCTCGCCGAGATCGGCGTTCAGATCGATCGAGGTCATGGAACTCTCGGTTCTCCTCACGGGGACTCGAGCGGCGCTTCAGGCCACTCGGTACTGCTCGTCGCGGGCGTCGGTCAGGAACATCTGCCCCGGTGCGTGGGTGAGGGCGAACGGCGGCCGGGAGGCCATGACCGCGGCCTGCGGGGTCACACCGCAGGCCCAGAACACCGGGATGTCGTCCGGTTCGGCGGCCACCGGATCGCCGAAGTCGGGACGGCCGAGGTCGTCGATGCCGAGCGCGGAAGGGGCACCGCAGTGCACGGGGCTGCCGTGCACCGCCGGAAGCAGACTGCTCTCCCGGATGGCGGCGGCCAGGTGCTGAGGCGGTACGGGGCGCATCGACACCACCATGGGTCCGTGCAGCCGCCCCGCGGGACGGCACTGTCGGCTGGTCACATACATGGGAACGTTCCGGCCCTGCTCGATGTGCCGGATCGGGACGCCCGCCCCCGAAAGTGCCCACTCGAAGGTGAAACTGCACCCGATCAGGAATGAAACGAGGTCGTCGCGCCAATAGGCGCGCACGTCCGTCGGCTCGTCCACCAGTTCGCCGTCCTGCCACACCCGGTAGCGCGGCAGATCGGTGCGCAGGTCCGCGCCGTCCGCGAGGACGGTGGTCCACGCTCCCGCGTCCGTGACGTCGAGGACGGGGCACGGCTTGGGGTTGCGCTGGCAGAAGAGCAGCATGTCGTACGCCCAGTCGGCGGGCACCGAGATCAGGTTCACCTGGGTGTGGCCGGCCGCGACACCGGCGGTGGGGCCGGCCAGACCCGCGCGGAAGCGGGTGCGGGCCTGTGCCGGGCTCCACGCGTGCGCGTGCTCGTCGAGCAGGGTGAGGGGGCGGTCCTCGGCCGGGCGGACCGGTGCCAGGTCTTCCGTGCGGTTCACGCGAGTTCCTTTCCACGTGTCTCCGGCAGTCCGAGCAGGGCCAGTGCGGCGATGCCGTAGCCGATGGCGCCGAAGACCAGCGCCCCGCCCACACCCCAGCTGTCGGCCAGGAAACCGACGGTGGTCGGGAAGACCGCGCCGACCGCGCGGCCGGCGTTGTACGTGAAGCCCTGGCCCGAGCCGCGTACCGCCGTCGGGTACAGCTCGCTCAGATAGGAGCCGAAGCCGCTGAAGATCGCCGACATGCAGAACCCGAGGGGGAACCCGAGCACCAGGAGCCAGGTGTCCGCTCCGCTCGGGAGGTTGCCGTAGGCCACGATGCAGACGGCCGAGAGCAGCGCGAAGAGCCAGATGTTGCGCCGGCGGCCCAGCCGGTCGGTGAGGTAGCCGCCGGTCAGATAGCCGAGGAAGGCCCCGGAGATCAGGAACGTCAGATAGCCGCCGGTGCCGACCACCGACAGCCCGCGGTCGCTCTTCAGATACGTCGGCACCCAGGTGGCCAGCGTGTAGTAGCCGCCCTGCACTCCGGTGGACAGCAGCCCCGCGAAGATCGTCGTACGCAGCAGGTCCGGCTTGAAGATGGCCGCGAAGGAGCCCTTGCCGGCGCTCTTCTCACGGACCGCGACCGCCTCGGGGGCGTCCTGGACGCGGCGGCGCATCCACACCACCAGCAGCGCGGGCAGCGCGCCGGTCCAGAACATCACGCGCCAGGCCGTGCCGTCGTCGAAGACCGAGAAGACCAGCGTGTACACGATCGCGGCCAGGGCCCAGCCCACGGCCCACGAGCTCTGGATCGCGCCCAGGGTGCGGCCCCGGTGCCTGGCGCTCGCGTACTCGGCGACCAGGATCGCGCCGACCGCCCACTCGCCGCCGAAGCCGAGGCCCTGGAGAGCGCGGAAGACCAGCAGCGACTCGAAGTTCGGGGCGAAACCGCAGGCAACGGTGAAGATCGCGTAGGTGACCACGGTGATCATCAGCGCCCGGACCCGGCCGGCCCGGTCGGCCAGTACGCCCGCCAGTGCGCCGCCGATCCCGGAGGCCAGCAGGGTGACGGTGGTGAACAGCCCGGTCTGGCCGCTGTCCAGGCCGAAGTACGCGGCCAGCGCGACCATGCTCAACGGGAGCGTGAAGTAGTCGTAGGAGTCGAGGGCGTAGCCGCCGAACGCGCCGGCGAAAGCGCGCCGGCCACGCGGACCGAGCGCCCGGAACCAGCCCAGGGCGCCGTCTTCGTTCGTCGTGGCGCTCTCGTGCAGGGCCTGAGGGGGACGGGTTGTGCTCATGGGCACCTCGCAGGGAGGGGACGGAGGGTGCGGAGCTGAGCCGTGCGGTGTTCCAGCAACGTAGAGGATCGTTCAACGATCCTTCAATACCCCTGTTGTTTCGTTCTCCTCACTGCGGTTGAATTCCGGGCATGGCAGAGCAGCTGAGCGGACTGGCCGACGACCGCGCCCTCCTGGGCCGCACCAGCACGGCCGAGCGGGTCTCGGACATCCTGAGGAGCCGCATCGCCGAGGGCTATTTCCCGCCAGGGACACGCCTCTCGGAGGACAGCATCGGAGGCGCGCTCGGGGTCTCCCGCAACACCCTGCGCGAGGCGTTCCGGCTGCTCACGCACGAACGCCTGCTGGTCCACGAACTGAACCGGGGCGTGTTCGTGCGGGTCCTGACCGTCGAGGACGTCGACGACATCTACCGCACCCGGGCCCTCGTCGAGTGCGCCGTCGTCCGTGGTCTCGGCGAGCCGCCGTACGCCCTGGACGCGCTCGCCGAGGCGGTCGCCGAGGGGCAGCGGGCGGTACGCGAAGGTGACTGGAAAACGCTGGGCACGGCCAACATCCACTTCCACCGCGAACTGGTCGCCCTGGCCGGCAGCGACCGCACCGACGAACTGATGCGCAGCGTCTTCGCCGAACTCCGCCTGGCGTTCCACGTGGTGGACGACCCGAAGTCCCTGCACGAGCCGTACCTGGCCCGGAACCAGCAGATCCTGGAGGCGCTGGAGGCGGGCGACAAGGTTGAGGCCGAGAAGCTGCTGGCGGTGTATCTGCGCGATTCACTGCGACGCGTGGTCGATGTCTACCAGCGGCGGGTGAGCGCCCCGTAGGGGCGCGGGGAACTGCGCGACAAGCCCCCACCGGCCCGCAGGCGACCAACAGCAGGTAGTCGCCCGCCCGACCGCCGGAGGCGATCCGCCTCGTTTGGGGAGTTGTCAGACCCAGCACCTAGTCTGTGCACCGTGACTTCGCCTGCTTCGACGGACAGCGTTCCGCCCCAGTTCAGCGCGGGGCCGCGCCCCGCTCCGGGCCCGGCCGCCGACGAGGGACTGGCGCGGCGGCTGCGCGCGCTCGCGTGCACCGCGCCGCTGCACGACCTGGACGCCCGCAAGGCGAACCTCGCCGGTGAGTACTCGGTGTACGGCATGGCCGAGGTGGCCCTCGCCGGCATCGACCTGGTCACCTTGAACATGGACTTCGACACCGGCGCCGACCATGACCAGATCGTCGCCCGGCTCATCCCGCGCATCGCCGCCCAGGCCCCGCAGCGCCCCGTCGCCGAGCACGAGCGCGTGGCCCGCTGGGTGCTGGAGAACCTGATCAACGTCGGCAGCGTCGACCGCGGATTCCGGGCGGTCTACGGCACTTTCGCCCCCGACGGCACCTATGTCCGGCGCGACTACGACTTCAAGCTGATCGAGGAGGTCCCGGGCCCCGGCGGCTCGGTCTACCTCCGCACGACCGACGAGGCGGTCAACGTTCTCGTCGGCGCCCTGGACACCGATGTCACCAGCGCCCAGATCGCCGCCGAGGTCAAGCTGGAGGTGCTGATCAGCCGCGGCCGCCTCGCCGACGCCCAACTCGCCGCCGAACAGGCCCGGTACCGGACCGTGCAGTACTCCGAGACCCTGCGCAGGGCTCTGGACGCGACCCGGCGCAATGTCCGGGCCGTCGACTGGCTGAACTCCGTGCCCGACATGATCGCCGAGGCCCTGGACCACGTCGCCGACCGGTACCGCCACGAGAACGCGATCCTCACCAACATCCGCAAGGCACGGGACGAGTCCGAGGACCCCGAGCAGAAGCGCCGGGCCGCCGAACTCGTCGACATCGTCAAGGACTGCATCCGCCGTCACACCCAGCTCCAGTCCCGGCTCCTGGAAGCGGGCCCGCTGTTCCGCGCCGAGCAGGACCGCCAGGCCTTCGCCACACCGATGACCACGGCGGGGATAGACCTCTACGGCCACCTCGTCGCGCCCGTGCTGCCCCTGCCGCTGGAACAGGCCACGCGGGTCACGGACGCCTTCTTCGCCCGCGGGACCGGCATGCGCACACCGGTGTCGGTGCGGGTGGGCGACCTCGTCGACATACTGCTGACCCCGCCCGTGGAGCGGGAGCACCTGGGCGCGGAGATGCCGGAGCCGGACCTCATCGCCACCCCCGACGACAGCCGGTTCAGCGAGGAGCAGCTGGCGGCCGCGAAGGAGCTGCTGGACCTGCCGGCCGACGCGCCGCGGCGCCTGTCGGGACTGCTCGCGGACGCCCGCCGGACCGGTGGCTTCGACCTGGCCTACCTGGTGGCCCTGATGTCGATCCACGCGGCCAGCCCCCCGGTCGGCACCGCCTACCGCCAGGGCGAGGAGAAGCTGCTCTTCGCGGTGGACGACGGCACCGAACTCGACGACCCGGACTTCGGCGGCGCCGACCTCATCGTCGGCACCGCCCTGCTGGACGCCGTCGGGATGGCGGCGGACCGGACGGAAGCGGCATGACCGAGCAGCGGACCGGACGGAACCGGCGTGACCGAGCAGCGGACCGGACGGAAGCACCATGAGTGAGCAAGAGCGCGACAAGGAGCCCCAGCCGTGAGTGAGCATGTCGAGTGGAGCGACGCGGAGGCCTCCCCGACCCCGTCGGTGCCCGCCGCCGTCACCCCGGCCGACGCCGCCGACGCCGCTCGGCTCGTCGCCTTCGGGCTTCAGCCCAAACTCCAGCCCGCGCGGGACCAGGAGTACGCCGAGCTGTTGCGGCGCTACCGGGAGGACCCGCCGTTCGCCCGGCTCGCCGACGCCGTCGCCGCCGGACTCGGCCTGATCGTCCTCGAGGTGTCCCCGCGCGCGGGCATGGCCGTCACCGCCGCCGAGGACTCGGTGTTCGCCGTGCGGATGGGGGACTACGCGCGTCGTACGTCGGCCGACGGCGGCGACCGGTTCCTGCACGGCCTCGCCCATCTCGCCGTCGCCGCCATGGCGTTCCCGCGGCCCGAGGACCTCGCCGACGACGGATACATCGGGCGCGTCTCGGTCAACGGAGTCGACGCCTTCGTACGCCAGGCCTGCCGACGCCTCGAGGAGCGGGCCGAGGAGACCGGCGAGAACACCGACCCGGCCACCGACGCCCCCGGGCTGGAGGCGGCCTGGCGGATCTGGGCCAGACGCAGCGCCGCCGGGGCGACCAAGGACGCCCGCCGGCTCGCCGGGTCCACCACCGGCATCGTGGGCAAGGCCGCGGCCTTCCTCACCGACTCCGGCTTCCTCCAGCGCACCGGGGACGACAACGGCGGTACCTACCGGACCACGGCTCGTTACCAGCTCCAGGTGCGGGACATGGCCGGCAGCGCCGCCATGGCCGAACTCCTGGAGCTGGGAGTCGTCCCGGTGACCGACGGCACACCGACCCTGGTGCCGGCCGCGGACGACGACGCGGAGCTGGTGGCCGACGCCGGGCTGCCGTTCCACTCCTGAACCACCCCGACCTGCCGAAGACCTACGAGAGTCCGCCATGTACGAGCTGTCCCGGATCCGCCTCTACTCCATCGGCCCCGCCGGTGCGCGCTACGCCGACACCGTGCTGGACCTGCGCGGTGTCGGCGCCGAGGTGCCCGACCCCGCGCCCACCCAGGCGGAGTTCTTCGAGGAGGAGCCCGTCGGCCCGCCGCGCCGGCCCGCACCGGCCGGGGTGCTCTTCCTGGAGAACGGCGGTGGCAAGTCCGTCCTGCTCAAACTGATCTTCTCGGTGATGCTGCCCGGTCACCGCAACACCCTGGGCGGCGCCAGCTCCGGCGTGCTGCGGAAGTTCCTGCTGGCCGACGACTGCGGGCACGTGGCCCTGGAGTGGCAGCACACCCTCACCGGCGAGTGCGTCGTCGTCGGCAAGGTGAGCGAGTGGCGGGGGCGTCAGGTCTCCAACGACCCGCGGAAGTTCGCCGAGGCCTGGTACTCCTTCCGGCCGGGCCCCGGGCTCTCGCTGGACAGCCTTCCGGTCGCCGAGTCCACCGGCGTACGGCCGCCCGCCGAGGGCCAGTCGGCCGCGCAGGGCCGTCGCCGCACCATGAAGGGCTTCCGGGACGCCATCACCGAGGCGGGCAAGGCGTATCCGCATCTGGAGGTGCACTGGGAGGAGATCCACGACCGCTGGATCGAGCACCTCGGCGACCTCGGCCTCGACCCCGAACTCTTCCGCTACCAGCGGGAGATGAACGCCGACGAGGGCGAGGCCGCCGGCCTCTTCGCGGTGAAGAAGGACTCCGACTTCACCGACCTGCTGCTGCGCGCGGTCACCGACACCCGCGACACCGACGGACTGGCCGACCTGGTCAGCGGGTTCGGCAACAAGCTGGGACGCCGTGCCGAACTGATCGCCGAACGCGACTTCACCGCCGGGTCGGTGGACCTGCTCGGCCGGATCGTCGAGGCCGCCGAGGCACGCTCACGCGCGCGTGACATCCACACCGGCGCCGAACGCCGCACCCGCACCCTGGCCCGGCGGCTGTCCGCGCGGGGCGTGCGGGAGCGGGTGCGGGCGGCCGACCTCGCCCAGCGGGTCACCGCCGCCGCGTACGCCGTCACCCACGCCGAGGGCGGCCGTGAGCGCAGCGCGCTGGTCGCCGCCGAACTCGCCTACCGGCACGCCTCCCTGGCGCTCGCCGCCGCCGAGAAGTCGGCCGCGGCGCAGAAACGGGAGCTCGCCGACGCGCGCACCCTGCACTCCGCCTGGCAGGCCGCCGAGGCCGTACTGCGGCACCGCGCCGCCGCCGACCGGGTCGCGCGCGTCGCCGCCGCCATCCAGGAGGCCGAGCGGGACGCGGCCCCCGCCCTCGCAGCCCGCGCCAAGGCCGCCGTCGAGCTGGTCCGGGCCCTGCACGCGGCCGCCGAGCGCGCCGAGACCCTCGCCAACGAGGAGGAGGAGCGGTCCGCCGCCCTCCAGGAGGTCGGCGAGACGGCCTACCGGGACTCCACCGCGGCCGCCACCGAGGCACAGCGCGCCCGTAGTGAGGTGGGGCACCTGCGCGAGCGGCTGAGCGAGGTCGAGCAGGAGACCGCCGAGGCGGTCCGTGCCGGCTGGCTCGACGACAGCGCCCCCGACGCCGACCCGGCGCGAGCGGCGCTCGCCGCCAGTGACGCCGAGAAGACGGCGGTGGCCGCCTGGGACACCGCCCGCGAGGCCTCCCGCCGGGCGAGCGAGCACGCGCGCGAGGCGGCCTCCGCGGAGTCCCGCGCGGAACTCACGGCAGCCCGCGCGGAGGACGCGGCCGCCGCGGCGGAGCGGTCCTACGAGGCCGAGCGCCGGCTCGCCGAGGGCCTGGCGGGGGAGGAGCGGCTCGCGGAGCTGCTGAGCCTGACCGGGGCCCCCGGAGCCCCCGGGCCGGTGCCGGGGCCGCGCACCGGGGCCGACGGCCGGAAGGGCCCCGCGGAGAGTGCCAGTGCCGGTCCGCACCCCGACTCCACCGGCGGTCTGACCCCCGAGGAGCTCGACCGCTTCGCCGACGAGCTGCGGGAACTGCTCGACGACGCGGTGTCCTCCGCCGAACGTCAGCTCTTCGAGCTGCGCACCGCCGCGGCCGACGACTCCCGGATCCTCGGCGCGCTCGGTGACGGCGGGCTGCTGCCGCCGGGCCCCGACGTGCTGGCCACGGTCGAGTTCCTCGGAGAGAACGGCATCCCCGCCCTGCCCGGGTGGCGCTATCTCGCCCAGGCCGTCGACCCCGCCGACCACGCCCGCGTGCTCGCCGCGAGGCCGGAACTGGTCGACGGCGTGATCATCACCGACCCCGGTACACACGCGCGTGCCCGCGAGGCGCTGAACGACGCGGCCCTCCTGCCGCGTTCGGCCGTCGCGGTCGGCACCGCCGCCGCACTCCTGGCGCCGACTCCGGCGCCCGACTCCCAGAGCGGCGACGTCTTCCTCGTGCCGCCGAACCCGGCCATGCACGACGAGCACGCCGCCGACGAGGAGCGCCAGGCGCTGCGCGCACGAGCCGGTGAGCGGGACGAGGAGATCCGGTCGCTCGCCGCCCGGCTCGGCAAGGACCGTGAACTGGCCGCCCGGCTCGCCTCCTGGCGCACCGGCTGCCCGGCCGGCCGGCTCGTCGAGCTGGCCCGCGCGGCCGAGGACACCCGCGCCTTCGCCGAGGAGGCGGAAGCCGAGCTGGCCGAGGCGCGCACCGTACGGGCCGAGGCCGACGAAGCTGCGGCGGAGGCCGCGCAGACCCGCGACGAGCGGCAGGAGGCCGCCCAGAAGGCCCGGCGGGCCGCCGACGCCCTCGCCGGCCTCGCCTACCGGCTGCGCGAGCGGGCCGGCTGGCAGGTCAGGCTGCGGGAACTGGCCGACGAGGCCACCGAGTCGGAGGCCCGCGCCCAGACTTGTCTGGAGCGCGCCCGCGCCGCCGACGAGGACCGGCGCGGAGCCCAGCGGGCCGCCGACGACGCCCGCCGCACCGCCCGCGCACTGCGCGCCGAGCGCGCCGAGATCGCCGGCGCCCCCGACGACGTACCGGAGGACGAGGCCGCCACGCCGAAGGCGTCCCTGCCCGCCCTGCGCGAGGCCTACCGGGCCGCCTCCCAGGTGTACGAGAAGGTCGGCGTGGGTGCCGATCTGCGGGCCGAGCAGGCCCGCGCGGAGAGCGACGAGAGCAGTGCCCTGGCCGAATGGGACCGGCTGAGCAACAAGGTCCGCACGCGCGCGGAGCAGCTGCTCCAGTCGACCGACGGCTCCGACGGACCCTCCCGCCAGGCCGCCGCGGCCCGTGCGGAGGAGCTGGTGCAGCTCCTCGAGACCCGGATGTCGACCGCCAGCGAGCAGCTCGGCCGGCTGCGCGGGGAGGCCGAGCGGCACGCGCCCGAGGACGGCGAGGCGCACACCGAGCTGCCTGAGGAGCTGGAGCCGCGCGACGCCGAGCACGCGCAGGCGCTGTTGCGGACGGCCACCTCCGAACTCGCCTCCCGCACCGAGGCGTTGGCGCAGGCCAGGGAGGCGCACGCGGAACTGCTCGGCGCCCACCGGGCCGCCGAGGACGCGGCGAGCGGCTTCGACGAGATCGCCGCGATGCTCCGCGATCTGCTCCGTGAGCACGCCGTGGAGGACGAGCAGGAGGAGCCGGAGCCCTACCCGGGCAGCCCCGAGGAGGCCCGGCAGGCCGCGGCGGAGGCCCGCCGGTCGCTGCGCGGCTGTGCCGCGGACCTGTCCGCCGCCGAGTCCGCCGTCCGGGAGGCGAGCGATGTGCTCGTCCGGCACGCCAACTCCACGCGCTACGAGCAGGTCCGCACCCCCGCGCGCCAGCAGATCCGTGAGCTGCCCGCCTCCGCTCTGCCCGAGCACGCCCAGAAGTGGGCGGACGCCTTCGCGCCCCGACTCCGGGTGCTGACCGACGAGTTGGCGCAGCTGGAGCGCAACCGCGACTCGATCGTGGACCGGCTGCGCGGGCTCGTCGAGTCCGCCCTCGCCACGCTCAGGTCCGCCCAGCGGCTGTCCCGGCTGCCTGAGGGGCTCGGCGAGTGGTCCGGGCAGGAGTTCCTGCGGATCCGTTTCGAGGAGCCCGACCAGGCCACGCTGACCGAGCGGCTCGGTGAGGTCATCGACGAGGCGACCCGTGCCGCCGTGAAGAAGAACTCCGACCTGCGACGCGACGGCATGTCCCTGCTGCTGCGAGGAGTCGCGGCCGCGCTCCAGCCCAGGGGAGTGGCCGTCGAGATCCTCAAGCCGGACGCCGTGCTGCGTGCCGAGCGGGTGCCCGTCGGGCAGATGGGAGACGTGTTCTCCGGAGGCCAGCTGCTCACCGCGGCCATCGCGCTCTACTGCACGATGGCGGCCCTGCGCTCCAACGACCGGGGCCGGGACAAGCACCGGCACGCCGGCACACTGTTCCTGGACAACCCGATCGGCCGCGCCAACGCCACGTATCTGCTGGAGCTCCAGCGGGCCGTCTCCGACGCGCTCGGTGTCCAGCTCCTCTACACCACGGGCCTGTTCGACACCACCGCGCTGGCCGAGTTCCCGCTGGTGATCCGGCTGCGGAACGACGCCGACCTCAGGGCCGGGCTGAAGTACATCAGCGTGGAGGAACACCTCCGCCCGGGGCTGCCGCAGCAACCCCAGGCGGGCGAGGCGGTGCACAGCGAGATCACGGCCACCCGGATGTTCAAGCGCCCGGCGCCCACGACCTCGTAAGAAAGCACCGGCGGCCGCCGTGACTTCACGAGGAAGCACACGCGGCCGCCGGTGACTCGGTACCACGCTCAGTAGCTCAGTAGCTCAGTAGCTCAGGAGTGGGACAGCCGCGCTTTGCTGCCGCCCTGCCGCCGTGTACGCGCCTGTGCCCGCTCGGCGAGCCGGGCCTGCCGACGGGCCTTGCGCCGCTCGCGCCGCAGCGCGCGGGCCGTGCTGCTGGGGGTCGACACCACGCCGTTGCGCTGGTTCCACACCTGGCGGGTCACCCACACGTCCAGCGCGCCCCAGGTGGCCACCACCGTGCTGGCCACGCTGCTGATCACCATCGGCAACGCCAGCCATGAACCGGCCATGGTGCACAGGAAGGCCACCATCGCCTGGAGCAGGGTCACGGCGATGATGAGCCCCGCCCGCACCGCCGAGGTCCGCACCGGATCGGGCAGCCGACGCCTGCGCGCAGGCTCCTCGACCCACAATGGCCGGTACGGCTCCTCCCGGACCGCGTCACGTGCGCTTCGTGCGCCCGCCCTCGCCTGCTTGTCGTGAACCGGCGCCCCGGAGCGCTCCGGTGGCCTCGAACGAGCCGTGTCCACGCCGCTTTGCGGCGCCTCCTGCCGTTCCGCCGTGCCCATCACCGTGTCACTCCCCACCGCCGGCAGTCCCCTCGTCCCGGTGTCCATGGACCGGGCTTCAGATTGGCTGCCCGGCTTGCGCTGCTTTACGCCGCCCAGTTGCAGATGCGGCTCCTGTGGCCGAATCCACCGCCATTTCCCTAAGAGAAGGACGAACAAGACTCCTTCAAGATTCCCGCACAACGTCAAAGAAACGAAAAAATCAAGCCAACCATGAGGCCGGGGTGGTCGGTTCCGGTCTGACGCGGACTGCCTGGTGACGGGAGGCAATCTCCCGCAATGGCCGGACAACTCGCCATGTCCGAACCGTGGAGCGGAAGTTCAGGTTCCGGACGCAGCTTCGAGTTACGCATGCGTCGGTAGTAGGCTCGCGCCGTTTGTTGACGTACATGTGTACCCCCGGCGGATGGGGGTCGAGCTGGGGGAGGCCATGCGCTTTCGCGGGAAGTCGATCCGCCGGAAGATCGTGGCGCTGCTTCTCGTGCCGCTGGTGTCCCTGATCGCGGTGTGGGGCTTCGCCACGGTGCTGACGGGACGTGAGGTCGCCCAGCTCTTCCAGGTGTCGACCGTCACGGAGAAGCTCGCCTATCCCGTCGAGGACACCGTGCGCGTGCTCCAGCAGGAACGCCGCCAGTCGCTCGTCTACCTGGCCGATCCGCGCGCCTCGGACGCCCTGTCCGCGCTGCGCAACACGCGGACCGCCTCGGACGAGGCCATCGCCAAGTTCCGGAAGAACGCGCACGACCCCGACGTCCGCGACGGCCTGGACCAAGACGACGAGGAACGCCTCACCGCCGTCCAGGACGCCTTCGACGGCATCGACTCGCTGCGCCGCAGCGTCGAGGACCGCACCGTCTCCCGCCTCACGGCGCTCGACCAGTACAACCGCCTCGTCGACCCGGCCTACGCCCTCCTCGCCACCCTCGACGGCGTCGACAGCGTCGAACTCGACAAGCAGGCACGGGCTCTGGTCAACATCACCCGTGCCCGCGAACTGCTCTCCCGCGAGGACGCCCTGCTCGGTTCCTCCCTGGTGGTGGGCAAGCTCAGCCACAACGAGATCCGTGACGTCTCCGACCTCGTCGCCCAGCGCACCCTGATGTACGACGTGAGCCTCGGCGTGCTGCCGTCGTCGGAGCGCGAGCGGTACGAGCGGTTCTGGAAGAACGCCGGCACGGCGCCCCTGCGCTCCGCCGAGCAGTCCGTCGCCGGCGCCGACCCCGGCACCTTCAGCAAGGTGAGCGCCAAGAGCTGGGACGCCGCCGCCGGCACCGCTCTCGACGAACTCGCCAAGCTCGACGACCAGGCGAGCGACCGCCTCCAGGACCGCGTCCAGCCGGAGGCGATGGGCGTCATCATCAAGGCCGCCGCGGTCGGAGTCCTCGGCCTGGTCGCCCTGCTCGCCTCGCTGATCCTCTCCGTGCGGGTGGGCCGCGCCCTCATCCGCGACCTGCGGCAACTGCGCCTGGAGGCCCACGAGGCGTCCGGCGTACGCCTGCCCAGCGTGATGCGCCGCCTGTCCGTCGGCGAGCAGGTCGACGTCGAGACCGAGGTCCCGCGCCTCGAGTACGACAAGAACGAGATGGGCGAGGTCGGCCAGGCCCTCAACACCCTCCAGCGCGCCGCCGTCGAAGCCGCCGTGAAACAGGCCGAGTTGCGCGCCGGTGTCTCCGAGGTGTTCGTCAACCTCGCCCGCCGCAGCCAGGTCCTGCTCCACAAGCAGCTCACCCTGCTCGACACCATGGAGCGCCGCACCGAGGACACCGACGAACTCGCCGACCTGTTCCGCCTCGACCACCTGACGACCCGTATGCGCCGGCACGCCGAGGGTCTCGTGATCCTCTCCGGTGCCGCCCCCTCCCGGCAGTGGCGCAAACCCGTCCAGCTGATGGACGTCGTACGCGCCGCCGTCGCCGAGGTCGAGGACTACGAGCGCATCGAGGTCCGACGGCTGCCCAGGGTCGCCGTGACCGGACCGGCCGTCGCCGACCTCACCCACCTGGTGGCCGAACTCCTGGAGAACGCCACGGTGTTCTCCCCGCCGCACACCGCCGTCCAGGTCCTGGGCGAGCGGGTCGCCAACGGCTTCACCCTGGAGATCCACGACCGCGGACTCGGCATGGCCGCCGACGCGCTGCTGGACGCCAACCTCCGGCTCGCGGAGACACCGGAGTTCGAGCTGTCCGACACCGACCGCCTCGGCCTGTTCGTGGTCAGCCGGCTCGCACAGCGGCAGAACGTCCGGGTCTCGCTCCAGCCCTCGCCGTACGGCGGCACGACGGCCGTGGTCTTCATCCCCGACGCGCTGCTGACCGACGACGTCCCGGACACCAACGGCATCGGCTTCCGCCTCGACCGCCCCCGGCCGTCGAAGGAGGCCGAACTGGAGGCGGCCCAGCGGGTCTCGCTCACCCGGGGACCGGCCATGCCGCCCGCGATCCTGGACGGCCCGGTCGAACTGGAGGCTCCCGTCGACCTGGACGCCCTGACCGACTTCCCGGGGGTGCTCGACCCCGAGGACGAGCGCGGCGGCCTGTTCCGGCCGCGCCGCTCCCTGGCCCAGGTGGACGACGACGGTCCGGACACCGACGGGTCCGGTATCGGCGACGGTTCGGACGACCCGCTGTCGCCGCCCCGCCGCCGTACCCCCAAGCTGGTCAGCTCCCACGGCCGCCCGGTCACCGACCAGCGGCCGGGCCGCGAGGAGAGGGACGAGGCAGCCCCGATCGGCCCCGACGACCCGCGTCCCCATACGGCGCCCCCGGCCACCGCGGATGCCTCGCGCTCGGAGCCTCCGACACTGCCCAGCCGCCGCCGTGCCGCGGCGCTGCGCCGGGGCACGGGCGTGGCCGACCGTCTCGACGAGCTGACTCAGGCGCCGACCACCTCGGCGGCGCGGGGCCGCGACCTCGGCGGCCCGTCAGGATCCCCCGCACTGCCCCGACGCACCCGGCGCGCCGAGATCGCGTCGAGCGGGGCCGGGGCGGACGAGGGGGCGCTCGGAGGTACCGGAGCGACGGGCGCGGCCGGCGGTTCCGGAACCACGGGGGCTCCCGGAGTCACCGGTTCCGCCGTCCCCACGGGCGGCAGGCCCGGGGCGCCCGTGCTCGGCCCCGTCAGGTCGGTCCCCGGCACCCCCGGGAGCGAGCCGCAGGACTCCGGTCCCGGCTCCACCCCGCTGCCCCGCCGCGTCAGGCAGGCCAACCTGGCCCCGCAGCTGAAGCAGGCCCCCGACCGGCGGCCACGGAAGCAGGCGGAGCCCGCCGACCGGGACGCCGACGAGGTACGCAGCCGTATGGCCTCGCTCCAGCGCGGCTGGCAGCGCGGCCGCGAGGAGAACGCCGCGGGCGACGACACGTCAGGCGGCACAGCACCACAACGAACGACTAAGGGGGACGGTCGATGACCGCACCGAAGGCGACCGACAAGTCCGGCGAGCTGAACTGGCTCCTCGACGACCTGGTGGACCGTGTCGCAAGCATCAGCAAGGCCCTGGTGCTCTCCAGCGACGGCCTCCCCACCGGCGTGTCCCAGGACCTGACCCGCGAGGACAGCGAGCACCTCGCCGCCGTGGCGTCGGGCTTCCACAGCCTGGCCAAGGGCGTGGGCCGGCACTTCGAGGCGGGCAACGTCCGCCAGACCGTGGTCGAACTGGACGACGCCTTCCTGTTCGTGACGGCCGCCGGCGATGGCAGCTGCCTGGCCGTCCTCTCGGACGCCGACTCGGACGTGGGCCTCGTCGCGTACGAAATGACGCTCCTGGTCAAGCGGGTCGGTGTGCATCTCGGCGCCGCTCCGCGCACCGATCTGCCTCAGGGCGGGTAGTGAGATGGCATGAGCACAGACGGTCAGGGAAGAAGCCACTGGTTCGACGACGAGGCCGGACCGGTGGTCCGTCCGTACGCCATGACACGCGGCCGCACCACAAGTGCCGGCCAGCACCGTCTCGACCTCATCGCGGTCGTCGTCGCCGAACCCCACACGGACGATCCCGAAGGGGACCAGTCGCTGTCCCCGGAGCACGTGGACATCGTCGACCTGTGCCGGGACACCCCCCAGTCGGTCGCCGAGCTGTCCTCCGAACTCGACCTGCCCATCGGGGTCGTACGGGTCCTGATCGGTGACCTCGTCGCCTCCGAGTGGGTCCATGTGAACCGGCCGGTGCCGCCCGCCGAGCTCCCGGACGAAAGCATTCTGCGCGATGTGATCAACGGTCTCAGGGCCCTGTGACCGCGCACGCCTGACGTCGGCGCCGTCCCCCAGCAAGCAGCTAGCAGGAGAAAGAGACCAATGATCTTCGGGCGTTCTGAGCGCGGAAAGCCCCCGGTCGAGCCCGTCACGCTCAAGATCCTGGTGGCCGGCGGCTTCGGCGTGGGCAAGACCACGCTCGTGGGCGCGGTCAGCGAGATCAGGCCGCTGCGCACCGAGGAACTGCTCACCGAGGCGGGCCGCCCGGTCGACGACACCAGCGGCGTGGAGGGCAAGCGCACCACCACCGTCGCCATGGACTTCGGCCGCATCACCCTGCGCGAGGACCTGGTGCTGTACCTGTTCGGCACGCCCGGACAGGAGCGGTTCTGGTTCATGTGGGACGAACTCTCCGAGGGCGCCCTCGGAGCCGTCGTGCTCGCCGACACCCGCCGCCTGGAGGACTGCTTCGCCGCCGTCGACTACTTCGAGCGGCGCTCCATCCCCTTCCTGGTCGGCGTCAACTGCTTCGAGGGAGCGGCCCGTTACCCGGAGGAGGACGTACGCCAGGCTCTCGACCTGGACGAGGAGGTACCGATCGTGCTGTGCGACGCCCGCGACAGGCAGTCGGTCAAGGACGTCCTCGTGGGCGTCGTCCAGCACGCGATGGCGTACTCGGCACGTCAGCGCCGGAGCGTCACCACCTGAGGGCACCGGCGGGGATGCGACCCGTACCCCCGCCGACAGGGGTACGGGCCGCGGCTTCACCGCACTACGCGCGCGTGGCTAGCTGTCGCCGTCCTCCTCCCAGCCGAAGCTCTTCTCCACGGCCTTGCGCCAGTTGTGGTACTGGCGGTCCCTCACGGACGGCTCCATGTCCGGCGTCCACTCGACGTCCTTCTGCCAGTGGGATTTCAGTTCGTCGAGGTCGTTCCACACTCCGGTGGCGAGTCCGGCCGCGTACGCGGCGCCCAGGCACGTGGTCTCGGAGACCTTCGGCCGGACCACCGGCACGTCCAGCACATCGGCCTGGTGCTGCATGAGCAGGTTGTTCTTGGTCATGCCGCCGTCGACCTTCAGGGTGGTGATCTGCACCCCGGAGTCCTGGTACATGGCGTCCACGACCTCGCGGGTCTGCCAGCTCGTCGCCTCCAGCACCGCGCGGGCGAGGTGTGCCTTGGTGACGTACCGCGTCAGGCCCGTGACGACTCCGCGTGCGTCCGAGCGCCAGTAGGGCGCGAACAGCCCCGAGAAGGCGGGCACGATGTACGCCCCGCCGTTGTCGTCGACACTCGCGGCGAGCGGCTCGATCTCGTCGGCGGTACGGATGATGCCGAGCTGGTCGCGGAACCACTGGACCAGGGCGCCGGTGATGGCGATCGACCCCTCCAGGCAGTACACCGGCGCCTCGTCGCCGATCTTGTAGCCCATCGTCGTCAGCAGCCCGTTCTTCGACGGCACCGGCCGGTCGCCCGTGTTGAGCAGCAGGAAGGAGCCCGTGCCGTAGGTGTTCTTCGCCGTGCCCACGTCGTAGCAGGCCTGTCCGAACACGGCGGCCTGCTGGTCGCCCAGCGCGGACGCCACGGGCACGCCCGCGAGTTGGCCGACCGCGGTGCCGTAGACCTCGGCGGAGGACCTGATCTCGGGGAGCACGGCCTCCGGCACGTTCATCGCGGACAGGATCGACTGGTCCCACTGGAGGGTCTCCAGGTTCATCAGCATGGTCCGCCCGGCGTTGGTCACATCGGTGACGTGCCGGCCGCCGTCCGTGCCGCCGGTGAGGTTCCAGATCAGCCAGGAGTCGATGGTGCCGAAGGCGATCTCGCCGTTCTCGGCCCGCGCGCGCAGCCCCGGCACGTTGTCGAGCAGCCAGGCCGCCTTCGGGCCGGAGAAGTAGGTGGCCAGCGGCAGTCCGGTCTGCTCGCGGAACCGGTCCTGACCGTCCGAGCCGCCCAGTTGGTGGGTGAGGGCCGCGGTGCGGGTGTCCTGCCAGACGATCGCGTTGTGCACGGGTTTGCCGGTGGCGCGGTCCCAGAGGACCGTCGTCTCGCGCTGGTTGGTGATGCCGAGCGCGCTGAGCTGGTCGGCGCGGAGTCCGGCCTTGGCGATGGCCCCGGCGACCACGGCCTGCACCTTGGACCAGATCTCGGTGGCGTCGTGCTCCACCCAGCCGGGCTTGGGGAAGATCTGGCGGTGCTCACGCTGGTCGACGGCCACGATCGCGCCGTCCTGGTTGAAGATGATGCAGCGGCTGGAGGTGGTGCCCTGGTCGATGGCGGCGACGAACTTGTCCGTCATGACGTCCCCTTCGTCGGTTTCCTGCTCAGGAGTGCGTTGTCACGGGGCTGTGTGTCGGGAGCCGTGCTCTCAGAAGGCCGCTTTGAAGATGAGTCCGGACAGCGCGCCGCCGATCAGCGGTCCCACCACCGGGATCCACGCGTAACCCCAGTCCGAGGTGCCTTTGTTGGGAATCGGCAGCAGGGTGTGGACGATCCGCGGGCCGAGGTCACGGGCCGGGTTGATGGCGTATCCGGTCGGCCCGCCGAGCGACAGACCGATGCCGACCACCAGGAACGAGACGACCAGGACCGCGGTACCGGACTCGCCGAGCCCCTTGGTGAGCCCGAAGGCCAGGACCGGCAGCACCAGACCGACGGTCGCGATGATCTCGGTGACGAGGTTCGCCACGGGATTGCGGATCGCGGGACCGGTGGAGAAGATCCCGAGCGTGGGCTGGGCGATCTCCTCGTCGGCGTTGGCCTGGAACTGCGCGTAGTAGACCAGCCAGCACAGGACCGCCCCGAGCATGGCACCCACCATCTGCCCGGCGATGTACACCGGCACCTGGTCCCAGTCCCCGGTGTCGACGGCGATCCCGATGGTCACCGCGGGGTTGAGGTGCCCGCCGGACAGCGGAGCGGCGGTGTACGCCCCGGCCAGCACGCCGAAGCCCCAGCCGAACGCGATGACGACCCAGCCGGCGTCCTTCGCCTTGGAGTAGTTGAGGACGACGGCGGCGACCACGCCGGCGCCGAAGAGGATCAGAATCGCCGTACCGATGACCTCACCGAGGAATACGTCTCCGTTGCTCATGGCGGCTCCTAGGCCCTGGCCCGGGACGGTCCCGCCCCGGTCCACCTCCGTGCAGGGTTGCGGTTCCCTTGGCGAACTGCCGAGGGCAGGGAGCGTCCCGCGCCCCGCCCGGCGTCCGCGACGAGCGTGCCGTCGCGGCCGAATCGCCCGTGGGGGTAAGGGCCTTGGCTCATGAGGGGGCCCGCACGGCGTGATGCCTGGAACGCCGAGAATGTACGGCGATGTCGACCGACACCGGAAGTGTTCACCGGGCCCCGGGGGGCGTCAAGGTCGGCGACGGCAACGGTTGGTACGGGTGCGGGCGGCGTCCCCCGGTCACCTCACCGCCACCACCGCCGAACCATGACCGAACAGCCCCTGGTTCGCCGTGATCCCCACGCGCGCGTGCTCCACCTGACGCGGCCCCGCGTCGCCCCGCAACTGCCAGGTCAGCTCGCACACCTGGGCGATGGCCTGGGCCGGGACCGCCTCGCCGAAGGAGGCGAGCCCCCCGCTCATGTTGACGGGTATGCGCCCACCCGGTGCCGTCGCCCCCTCGCGCAGCAGCTTCGCGCCCTCACCCTCGCCGCACAGCCCGAGGTCCTCGTACCACTGCAACTCCAGTGCGGTGGAGAGGTCGTACACCTCGGCGAGCGAAAGATCCTCCGGCCCGATGTCCGCCTCCTGGTAGGCCGCGTGCGCGATCGAGGCCCGGAACGTCCGCTCGGCCGGCTCGACCACCGCCGCGGAGTCGGTCGCGATGTCGGGCAGATCCAGCACGGTGTTCGGATAGGTCGGCGTCACCGTCGACACCGCCCTGATCCGAACGGGCGCGGCCACCCCCCGCCGCCGCGCGAACTCGATGCTGGAGAGCACCAGCGCCGCCCCGCCGTCCGAGGTCGCGCAGATGTCGAGCAGCCGCAGCGGATCGGCCACCACGGCGGAGGCCGCGACCTCGTCGGCCGTGACCCGTTTCCGGTAGCGTGCGTTCGGATTCAGCGCGCCCATGGCGGAGTTCTTCACCTTGACCTCGGCGAAGTCCTCGGGAGTGTCCCCGTGCACGGCCATCCGCCGCCGCGCGTACAGCCCGAAGTACGTCGGGTTGGTCGCCCCGAGGACCCGGAACCGCAGCCAGTCCGGATCGTCGGGCCGATCGCCGCCCGCGGGCCTGAAGAACCCCTTGGGTGCCGCGTCGGCGCCCACCACGAGCACCACGTCGGCCAGCCCCGCGAGGATCTGCGCCCGCGCGGCGGCCACCGCCTGCGCCCCCGACGCGCACGCCGCGTACACGCTGGTGACCCGGGCCCCCTGCCAGCCCAGCGCCTTCGCGAAGGTCGCCCCCGCCACATGGCCCGGATAACCGCCCCGCACAGTGTCCGCGCCGACGACCGAACCGACCTCCCGCCATTCCAGCCCCGCGTCGGCCAGCGCCGCACGGGCCGCCGCCACGCCGTACTCGACGAAGGACCGCCCCCACTTGCCCCACGGGTGCATGCCCGCGCCGAGCACCGCCACCTCTGCCGTCATGCCGTCACCCCCGTCGGCCGCCACCGCCATGTCGTGAAGACCGTCTCCCCGTCCTCGTGCAGGACTCCGGGGACGACCTCCACCTCCGCACCCACCGTCAGATCGGCGACGGTGACCCCGGGAACGGCCTGCCCCAGCACCACGATCCGCTCGGCGGCCAGCTCCACAGCGATCAACGTGCAGGGCTCCCAGGGAAGTTCCGGATCTGTCACATAGGGTGACGGCGGCCGGTACCGGCTGTCCGTGTACGACCAGATATATCCGCGCCGCGAAAGGGGAATCTCCGCCAGATCGCCACCGTCGCATCCGGGGTTGCGGCAATGCCCGTCCTCGCGCGGGAAGAAGACCGAGGCACAGGCCGAACAGCGGGTGCCCAGAAGCGTGAAGTCGTCCCCGTCACCGGTGAACCAGCCGGTGACCACTGGTGTACGCGTGCGTGGCAACGTCCCTCCCCGGAACGGATCTGACGAGTCGTCAGAAGTGTTGCACGGGCCAGCGCGAAGAGGCAGAGGGCCCGACGGAATCGAAGCCACCGGTGATCGGATACAGTCCGCCGCGTGTCCGAAACTCAGCACTCCATCCCCAACTCCGTACCCGGCTCCCACTGTTCGAGCTGCGGAGCGCCCTACGGAGAGGGCGTCGCGGGCTGGCCCCGCACCTGTCCCGTCTGCGCCACCGTGGCCTACCGCAACCCCCTGCCGGTCGCCGTCGCGCTCCAGCCCGTGTACGACACCCGGGGCACCGCCCTGGTCGTCATCACCCGGACCGTCGAGCCCGCGCGCGGAGGCATCGCCCTGCCCGGCGGTTTCGTCGACGACCGCGAGGACTGGCGGCACGCCCTGGTCCGCGAACTCAAGGAAGAGACCGGCATCGAGGCGGCCGGCCGCGACGTACGGCTCGTCGACGCACTGAGCTCGCAGGACGGCCACCTGCTCCTGTTCGGGGTGCTGCCGGAGCGCCCCGCCGACGGCCTCCCGCTGTCCACCGCCACGAACGAGACAGAGGGCTGGCACCTGCTGCGCAGGCCCGAGGAACTCGCGTTCCCCCTGCACACCGTGGCCGTCCGGGCCTGGTTCGAGGGCCGCTACGTCTGAGGCTCAGCGCGCCGGGAGCCCCCGCAGCCGCACCGGGAGGGACGGCTCGCTCACGCCGTCCTCCCCCTCCCGCTGAACGACCACCTTCCGGCCCTGCCACCGGGTGACATAGCGCTCGATCTCCGGCTCGTCCCACCCGTCGCCCGCGTCCACCACGACCAGGCCGCCCCCGCTCCGTCCCCGGGCGGGGGCCCACACCTCCAGTTCCAGACCTCCGTCCGCGCCGCGCACCGGTATCACGGCACCCGCGCGCGCGAGCACAGGGATCCGCGACAGCGGCGCCTCGACGAGCACCTGGCCCGGCCCCTCGTACGCCTGCTCCGTCACCGTGTCGTACCAGCGCCCGCGCGGCAGCTGCACCGCCCGCCGGTCGCCGCCCGGATCGAGCACCGGGGCCACCAGCAGGCTGTCGCCCAGCAGGAAGGCGTCCTCGCAGTCCCGCAGGGCGCGGTCCTCGGGCGCGGACCACCACAGGGGCCGCACATAAGGCGCCCCGGTACGGCGTGCCAACTGCGCCAGCGTCACGAAGTACGGCAGCAGCCGCCGGCGTTCCACGAGCGCCACGCGCGCGTGCTCCAGCACCTCGGCCCCGAACTCCCACGGCTCCCTGCGCCCCGCCCGCAGGCTCGCGTGCGTACGGAACAGCGGCATATAGGCGCCCAGCTGGAACCAGCGCAGATACAGCTCCGGTGACGGGCTCCCGTCGAATCCGCCCACGTCGGGCCCCGAGTACGGCACCCCGCACAGGCCGAGTCCCATCACCAGCGACAGCGAGGCCCGCAGGCCGGGCCAGCCGGTGGTCACGTTGCCGGACCAGGTACCGCCATAGCGCTGCATGCCGGCCCAACCGGACCGCGAGAACAGGAAGGGCCGCTCGGCGGGCACCAGCGCGCGCAGCCCCTCGTAACCGGCTCGGGCCATGCACAGCGCATAGACGTTGTGGGCCTCCCGGTGGTCGCCGCCCCGTCCCTCCAGGGCGTGCCGGGCCGAGCGCGGCAGAGTGGACTCCCCGAAGGCGCTGAACGACGTGGGCTCGTTCATGTCGTGCCAGAAGCCCGCGAAGCCGGCCGCCAGCCGCTCCTGGTAGAGACGGCCCCACCACTCGCGCACGCGCGCGTGGGTGAAGTCCGGATAGACCGCCTCCCCGGACCGCACGACCCCCTCCACCAGCCGTCCGGACGCGTCCTTCACGAAGACGTCCTCAGCCGTTCCGCCGTCGAACACCGCGTTGCCCGGCGCGGCCTTGACCGCGGGGCCGACGATCGACACCAGCCGGATCCCGTCCCGCAGGAGTTCCCCGGCGAGTTGCGGAAGCTTGGGGAAGCGATCCTGGTCGACCGTGAACACCGCGTGCTCGTCCAGGTGATCGATGTCCAGATGGACGGCGTCGAGCGGCAGACCACGTTCCTGGTACCCGGCGACGACCCGCCGCACCTCCTGCTCGCTGCCGAAGCCCCAGCGGGCGTGGTGATGGCCGAGCGCCCACGACGGCGGCAGGGCGGGCGCACCCGTGAGAGAGGCCCACGCGAGCAGCACGCGCGCGGGCGTGCCCACCATCACCCAGCAGCGCAGCGGACCGCCGTCCATCCGCAGCTCCGACGCCCCCACCCGGTCGTGCCCGGACCCCGCGCCCTCCTCGCCCTCCCGGAGGGTCACCGTGCCGTCCCAGGACGTGTCGTGGAACACCAGATGGGTCGTGACGTCCGCGACCACCAGCTGCACCGGCATCGTGACGTACAGCGGATCGTCGCCCGGCCCGAAGGACCGGCGCGGGGCGGTGTTCCAGAGCCGGTACGCGCCGTCCCGCAGCCGCGGCCCCGACGCCCGGCCCCCGAGCCCGAAGAACCGCGCGTCGGCGGCCACCTCGGACCGCTGCATCCAGCGCGCCGTGCCACCCTCCACCGGCTCCCACCACCTGGGCGGCAGATCCCGGCGCACGGTCACCCCGCCGGGCGTCTGCACCTCGACCGCGCCGTGCCGCGACACCACGACCGTCGCCCGCTCGGACACCACCCGCCAGCCGTCGTCCTTGTCCGGCTCGAGAACCGCCCGCGGATCAGGCTCAGGACAGCGGCCCGCCAGCGCGTACGACGGCTCGGGTCCGGCCCCGTCCCAGCCCCAGAAGACCGCCCCGTTCACCGCGACCATGATCCGCAGCTCGGACCGGGCGAACCGGACGACACCCCCGCCGGGCCCCGGCTCGGCGCTCCGCAGCGGACCCGGCACCCGCGCCCGCTCCGCCCCGCGCGCGGGCAGCCCGGCAGCGTCGGTACGCCTCCTGCGCCACGCGGCCCGCACGGTACGCAACCCCTGGGACGCCCCCGCCGAGCCGACCGCCTTCATCGAACGCACCAGGTCACGACCGTTCATACTGCTCACCCTGCCACTCACTGACCCACACGCGTGTGCCGTTCAACTTCCGTTCACCCGTGCCGGGACCACATCTTCACGACACGGACTATGTGGGCCGCACCCTGGCGTTGAAGTTGATCACATGGCATCGTCCCTGTCAGCCGCGTCACGCGCACACCCCTGGCCCGTGCGCGGAGGACGCACACGACGCGCAGAGTCCGGGAGCAGCCCCATGTCGACCGTGAACCCCCAGCCGCTCTGGCAGCCAGATCCGCAGCGCATCGCCCGGTCCCATGTCACCAGGTTCCAGGCCTGGGCCGCCGAGCACCACGGCGCCCCCGCCGACGGCGGCTACCCGGCCCTGCACCGCTGGTCCGTCGACGAGCTGGAGACGTTCTGGAAGGCCGTCACCCAGTGGTTCGACGTACGGTTCTCGACCCCCTACGCGCGCGTGCTGGGCGACCGCGCGATGCCCGGCGCCGACTGGTTCCCCGGCGCCACCCTCAACTACGCCGAGCACGCCCTGCGGGCCGCCGACACCCGCGCGGACGAACCGGCCCTGCTGTACGTCGACGAGACCCATGAGTCACGCCCGGTGACCTGGTCCGAGCTGCGCCGCCAGGTCGGCTCCCTGGCGGCCGAGCTGCGAGCCCTCGGCGTACGGCCGGGAGACCGCGTCAGCGGCTACCTCCCGAACATCCCGGAAGCCGTCGTCGCCCTCCTCGCCACGGCCGCCGTGGGCGCCGTCTGGACCTCCTGCGCCCCCGACTTCGGCGCCCGCAGCGTCCTGGACCGCTTCCAGCAGGTCGAACCGGTGGTCCTGTTCGCCGTCGACGGCTACCGCTACGGCGGCAAGGAGCACGACCGCCGCGAGACCGTCGCCGACATCCGCCGCGAACTGCCCTCCCTGCGCGCCGTCGTCCACATCCCGCTCCTCGGCACCGCGGCCCCCGAAGGCGCCCTGGAGTGGTCTGCCCTCACGAGCACGGACACCGACCCGGTCTTCGAACAGGTGCCGTTCGCCCACCCCCTGTGGGTCCTCTACTCCTCCGGCACCACCGGACTGCCCAAGGCCATCGTCCAGTCCCAGGGCGGCATCCTCGTCGAACACCTCAAACAGCTCGGCCTGCACTGCGACCTGGGCCCCGAGGACCGTTTCTTCTGGTACACCTCCACGGGCTGGATGATGTGGAACTTCCTCGTCTCCGGCCTCCTCACCGGCACGACCGTCGTGCTCTACGACGGCAGCCCCGGCTACCCCGACACCGGCGCCCAGTGGCGGGTCGCAGAACGCACGGGAGCCACCCTCTACGGCACCTCGGCCGCCTACGTCATGGCCTGCCGCAAGGCCGACGTGCACCCGGGACGCGACTTCGACCTCTCCAAGGTGCAGTGCGTGGCCACCACCGGCTCGCCGCTCCCGCCCGACGGCTTCCGCTGGCTGCACGACGAGGTCCGCGAAGACCTGTGGATCGCCTCCGTCAGCGGCGGCACAGACGTGTGCTCCTGCTTCGCGGGCGCCGTCCCGACCCTGCCGGTGTACATCGGCGAGCTCCAGGCACCCGGCCTCGGCACCGACCTCCAGTCCTGGGACCCCAACGGCGAACCCCTCGTAGACGAGGTCGGCGAACTCGTCGTCACCAACCCCATGCCCTCGATGCCGATCCACTTCTGGAACGACCCCGACGGCAGCCGCTACCACGACAGTTACTTCGACACCTACCCCGGTGTGTGGCGTCACGGCGACTGGATCACCCTCACCTCGCGCGGCTCGGTCGTCATCCACGGCCGCTCCGACTCGACGCTCAACCGACAGGGCGTCCGCATGGGCTCGGCCGACATCTACGAAGCCGTGGAACGACTCCCCGAGATCAAGGAATCACTGGTCATCGGCATCGAACAGGCCGACGGCGGCTACTGGATGCCGCTCTTCGTGCATCTCGCCCCCGGAGCCGCCCTCGACCAGGCCCTCCTCGACCGCATCAAGCGGACCATCCGCGAGAACCTCTCACCCCGCCACATCCCCGACGAGGTCATCGAGGTACCCGGCATCCCGCACACACTCACCGGCAAGCGCATCGAGGTCCCGGTCAAGCGCCTCCTCCAGGGCACCCCCATGGAGAAGGCGGTCAACGCGGGCTCCATCGACAACCTCGACCTGCTCCACTTCTACGAGGACCTGGCCCGCAAACGCGCCTGACGTCTAGACGGCCATCGCCACCGGCTCGGCAGACCTGAGCCGGACGCCGTTGTCAGTGCCGCCGGTTACTGTGAGTGAGCATTGATCGACTGCGCACAGGGGGAAAGATGGCGCACACCGACCACCAGACCATGCGACGCGTCCTGCGCCGCGAAATCGCCGGCACCATCGGCCTGCTCACCGACGAACACGACTTCCGCGCCATGCGGCGCTACCGCAGCTTCACCTTCGACGACCACACGACCTACCTGAAACAGGTGGAAGACCTCCTGCGGACCCGCGCCTCACAGGGCAGCCACACCACCGTCGCCCTCTTCGACCCGCAGGAATACGCCGAGTTCTGCGAGGAGACGGGCCTGAACCCGGACATCCCGTCGAGCCGCACACGCTTCACGGCGGAACTCGCCACCACCGGCCCGACCCTGCCCTACGAGGGCCAGCCCCTGACCCAACTGGTGCCCGCCCTCGTCGACGAGGCCGTACGCCAGGCCACCTGGGAGTACGCGACCACGCTCCTCGCCCGTCTCGGCAGCTGCGGCTCCTGCGGGGAGGACATCGGCCGCGCCGCCTTCACCCGCGCCTCCGACCTCCTCGTCCGGATCCTCGACACCGCCCAGCCAGGCGAACACCACCTCGTGTGCAGCGTCACCGGCACCCCGGAGAGCCTCGTCTCCGTCCTCCACTCCGACGAGAACAGCGACGGCTCCGTCCGACTCGACGAAGCCGAAGCCCTCGAATTCACCACCGTCCTCGCGCTCGGCATCGCCACCCAGAGCCCCGGCGGACTGGTCATGCGCACCTGCGCGCCGGGAACCACCGACCGCGTCTACGGCTGGCGACTGCGCGGTGACGGTCTCGAACCCCTCACCGCCGGAGAGGTCTTCGACGCCTACTGCACCGACATCGAATCCGGCGACCTGATCTCCCCGGAATCCGATGTCGACTACTGCGTCCCGCCCGACCTCGGCCCGGAAGGACCGACACCGCACCACAACCACTGAACAGCAGGAGGGCGCCCCACCAGCAGATGGAGCGCCCTCCCCGAACCGTCGGCGGGACCGTTTCGTCCCGCTACTCGCCGGACAGCACCGCCTGAGCGGCCTCCCGCGCCTCCTCGGCGCTGTCGGCAGCCCGCGCGGCCGCGGCCGCGCGCTCACACTGCGCCAGCGTGTACTTCGCCAGAGTCGCCCGGACGTAGGGAATGGACGCGGCACCCATGGAAAGAGAGGTGACCCCCAGACCGGTCAGCACACACGCGAGCAGCGGGTCCGACGCGGCCTCGCCGCAAACGCCACAGCTCTTGCCCTCGGCCTTCGCACCCTCCGCGGACAGCGCGACCAGATCGAGCAGCGCCGGCTGCCACGGGTCCTGGAGCCGGGACACCGCACCCACCTGACGGTCGGCGGCGAAGGTGTACTGCGCCAGGTCATTGGTCCCCAGCGACAGGAACTCGACCTCCTGAAGAATCGACCGCGCCCGCAGCGCGGCCGAGGGAATCTCCACCATCGCACCGAACTTCGCCCGGAGCCCCGCCTCTCGGCAGGCATCGGCGAACGCCCTGGCGTCGGCCCGGTCGGCCACCATCGGAGCCATCACCTCGAGGTAGACCGGCAAGCCCTCGGCAGCCTTCGCCAGCGCCGTCAGCTGGGTGCGCAGCACCTCGGGGTGGTCGAGCAGCGTCCGCAGCCCACGCACACCCAGCGCCGGGTTCGGCTCGTCGGAGGGAGTCAGGAAGTCCAGCGGCTTGTCCGCACCCGCGTCCAGCACCCGAACGACGACCCGCCCCTCCGGGAAGGCTTCCAGCACCTGCCGGTAGGCCTCGACCTGCTTCTCCTCGGTCGGCGCGTTCTTGCTGTCGTCCAGGAAGAGGAACTCGGTACGGAAAAGGCCCACGCCCTCGGCCCCGGCCTCGACCGCGGCGGGCACGTCCACCGGCCCGCCGACATTGGCGAGCAGCGGCACCTTGTGACCGTCGGCGGTGGCACCGGGACCGGTGGAGGCGGCGAGCGCGGCCTTCCGCTCGGCAGCGGCGGCCTGCAGCTCGGCCTTCTTCTCGTCGCTCGGGTTCACGAAGATGTCGCCGGTACTGCCGTCGACGGCGATGACCGTCCCCTCCGCGAGCTCACCGGCACCCGGCAGCGCCACGACGGCCGGCACACCGAGGGCCCTCGCCAGAATCGCACTGTGACTGGTCGGCCCGCCCTCCTCGGTGACGAAGCCCAGCACGAGCGTCGGGTCCAGCAGAGCGGTATCGGCGGGCGCGAGATCACGCGCCACCAGGACGTACGGTTCGTCGCTGTCAGGGACACCCGGCATGGGCACCCCGAGCAGACGAGCGACGATACGATTCCGCACGTCGTCGAGGTCCGCCACACGACCGGCGAGGTACTCACCGGCACCGGCCAGCAGCTCGCGGTACGCGGCGAACGCGTCGTACACGGCACGCTCGGCCGTGCTGCCGACGGCGATACGCCGGTCCACATCAGCGATCAGCTCGGGGTCCTGGGCCATCATGGCCTGCGCCTCGAGCACCGCCTGGGCCTCGCCACCCGCCAGGTTGCCGCGCGCCATCAGGTCGGCCGCCACAGCCTCCACGGCCTGGCGGGCACGCCCCTGTTCGCGCTCCGCGTCCTCAGCCGGTATCTGCTTGGCAGGCGGCTCCAGCACCGCCGTTCCCATATGCCGAACCTCGCCGATCGCCACACCGTGGCTCACGCCGACGCCTCGCAGCGTTGTCTCCATCTCACCCGTCTCCGATAGTGCGGCGGGTCCCGCCGCCGCGATGGTTGTCGTGCTTTTCGCCGTCCTAGGACGGCATTGACGTCACTGCCGGACGCCGCTTGCGGACGTCACTCCAGACGTCACTTCCAGAGGAAGAGGCTGTCGCCGGCCTTCACGTCGCCATTCTCACGGAGCTCGGAGAGGGCTTCGGCCGTGGCCTCCAACGCCACGACCGGGCACACCGCCGACTTACCGGCGGCCTCGACCGCTGCCGGGTTCCACCGCACGACGGCCTGCCCGCGCGTGACGGTGTCACCCTTGTTGACCAGCAGCTCGAAGCCCTCGCCGTTGAGCTGCACGGTGTCGATGCCGAGGTGCACGAGCACGCCGTGTCCCGTCTCGTCGACGACGACGAAGGCGTGCGGGTGGAGAGAAACGATCACGCCGTCCACGGGGGCGACGGCCTCGGACGGTTCACGTACGGGGTCGATCGCCGTGCCCGGGCCGACCATGGCCCCGGAGAAGACCGGATCCGGCACTGCGGCCAGTCCGATGGCGCGTCCTGCAAGAGGGGACGTCACGGTGGTCATGGGAAGCCTCCCAGGGGTGGAGCTGCGTATACGGGCCGTCACTGCCTGTCTCGGACGGCTCTGTCCAGCAGCGTATGTCAGATGAAGTGAGGGTTCCGCACGGAAGATACCGGCTGGTGGTCTAGACCACCAGCCCGGGAGATTTGCATGGCCTTCGAGGCCCCGTGTACAGTCGTACTCCTGCTTGGGGCTGAGCGACGCAAACGCGCGTCCGTGCCTGGCAGCAACCAAACTTGTCAGACCCTATCTCGATCAACTTCTGCATGCCTGCAGGACGGCGGTCAGAGAGTCGGAAAAACACTGATAGAGTTTGGAACACCGAAGGGAAGCCCGGAGGAAAGCCCGAGAGGGTGAGTACAAAGGAAGCGTCCGTTCCTTGAGAACTCAACAGCGTGCCAAAAATCAACGCCAGATATGTTGATACCCCGTCTCCGGCC
>NZ_KB911786.1:0-275582 GCF_000383655.1 Streptomyces sp. 351MFTsu5.1
CAGACCCTCCATGTCGGCGTCGAAGGCGATCGGGTAGATGTCCTGGTACTTCTTCGGCGGGTTCTCCGCATAGGCGATGGTGCCGTCGGGACGGTGGTGGAACCACTCCGGGTGCTTCTGCACCCAGGGGTGGTCGGGGGAGCACTGGAGAGCGAAGTCCAGCGCGATCTCCAGACCGTGCGAGGCGGCTTCCCGCACGAACCAGTCGAAGTCCTCGATCGTGCCCAGATCCGGGTGCACGGCGTCGTGGCCGCCCTCCGGCGAGCCGATCGCCCACGGCACCCCCACATCCTCGGGGCCCGCGGACAGGGTGTTGTTGCGGCCCTTGCGGAACGTCGTGCCGATCGGGTGGATCGGCGGCAGATACACCACGTCGAAGCCCATCGCCGCGATCGCCGGCAACCGCCGCGCCGCACTGCGGAACCTCCCGTGCGGCCGCTCCGCAGTGCCCTCCGAGCGGGGGAAGAACTCGTACCACGAGCCGAACAACGCCCGCTCCCGCTCCACCAGCAGCGGCAACGACTCCGACGCCGTGATCAACTCCCGCAGCGGATGGCGCGCCAGCACCGCGTCCACCTCCGGCGTCAGCGCACCCGCAAGACGGGTGGCGACCGGCAACGAGTCGTCGGCGAGCGTCCTCGCGGCGGCCAGCAGCACCGCCTGCTGCGGTTCCTCCGTGACGCCCGCCGCGGCGCGGGTGTAGAGCTCGGCGCCCTCCTCCAGGACCGACCCGGTGTCGATACCGGCCGGCACCTTGACGCGCGCGGTGTGCCGCCAGGTGTTCACCGGGTCGCTCCAGGCCTCCACGCGGTACGTCCAGCGGCCCTCGACGTCCACCGTCACCTCGGCGCCCCAGCGGTCGCTGCCCGGGGCCAGCTCCCGCATCGGGGTCCAGGGACTGTGCCGGCCCTCCGGGTCGGTGAGGACGACGTTGGCGGCGACCGCGTCGTGTCCCTCGCGGAACACGGTTGCCGTGACCTCGAACGTCTCGCCCACGACCGCTTTCGCCGGGCGCCTGCCCGACTCGACGGCAGGACGGACGTCGCGTACCGGGATGCGGCCGATGGCCGGGGTGGTGCTCATGTTCTCGCCTCCGCCGTGCTCGAGGCCGGGCACTGGGCGCGCCCGGCCGGGGATCGAAGCTGCGCCGGAAGGCTGTCACCTCCCCGCGGGGGAACGTTCCGCCGATCTCTGTGGACCTCGTCTGACGGCGGCGCCCGCGTGCGGGAGGTCGCTCTGCTCCTGCAGGTAGGCGATCACGCTGCTGCGCAGATAGCGCTCGGCGGCGTCGGCGGCCTCGCGGGCGCAGCGCTTGCCCATCAGGACGCACAGCGTGTAGCCCGAGTCCTCGAAGGTGCTCCGGACGGTGAGGTCGGCGGGGGAGGCGAGCATGCGGCGCTCCCATGCGCGGTAGCGCCGCAGTTGCCGGGCGACTTCGGCTTTGGCCGGTAGCAGCATGGCGCCTTTCACCTTTCGGGGCCGGGGAAGATCCGGGACACGCGGGATCTTCACTCATGGTGCACGGGTAACGACTCAGCGTCTTGTTGGATCTTCAACGGGATGAGACCAGGCCGAGTCGGCCGACACCGGCAACACGCGCCTCAGGAACCGCTCGTGTTGCACGAATGGCGTAGCACTCCCACTCTGGAGTGACTCTGAAGCGAACAGCGCTCACGCTCCGTGTGTTTCGGGGCCCGGTCCCGCGGGGGCCGGGAGGAGCGGGAGCTTCGCCGGTGAGGAGCGAGCGACGATGAAGACCGCAGTCCCCTGCTACTACCACCTCGACGTGGAGGTCAGCCCGGAACGGGTCGGACAGGTCAGGCGCATCCTGGCCGCCCACCTACGTCTCTGGGACCTGGAAACTCTGGTCGAGCCCGTCTGCCGCGGTGCCGTCCTGCTGCTGAAGGCCATCGACGAGCACGCGACGGACAAGAACACCTCGATCGAGCTGTGGTGGAACGGTCAGCACCTCATCACGGCCGTCGGCGAGAACGACAGCGACCTGCGCCCGGACCTGGATCTGCGCGCCTGCCTCGAACGCATCGCCGTGATGAGCGACGGCTGGGGCTGCTGCGCCACGGAGACCGGCAGCAAGGTCATCTGGTTCTCCCAGCGGGCCCGCTCCGGGGAGCGCGTCCCGCTCGTGCCGACGGCGCCCGACCCCACCCTGCGGGAGGTCCTCCAGGTGCCGCGCGAACTGCCGGTCGCGGCCCTGGCCGCCGCTGCCGCCGAGGGCGGGTGCTGACGTGCCGGCGTCCAGGAGGAAGCCGGACAGGAACGGGAAGCGGGTGCCCGCCTGGAGCGGGCGCCCGTACCCGCTGGGCGCCGCCTTCGACGGCGAGGGCACCAACTTCGCGCTGTTCAGCGAGGTCGCCGAGCGCGTCGAACTCGTCCTGGTCGACGACAAGGGCGGCCACAGCACCGTCCCGCTGACCGAGGCCGACGGATTCGTGTGGCACGGCTATCTGCCCGGGGTCGGACCGGGGCAGCGGTACGGCTACCGGGTGCACGGCCCCTGGCAGCCCGAGTTCGGCCACCGGTGCGACCCCTCCAAGCTGCTCCTCGACCCCTACGCCAAGGCGGTCGACGGGCAGACGGACAACCACCCCTCGCTGGTCACCCCCGAGGCCGACAGCGCCGGGCACACCATGCTCGGCGTGGTCACCGACCCGGCCTTCGACTGGGGCGACGACACCCCGCCCTGCCGGGCCTACGCCGACAGCGTGATCTACGAGGCGCACGTCCGGGGGCTCACCCGCACCCACCCCGACGTCCCGCCCGAACTGCGCGGCACCTACGCCGGTCTCGCCCACCCGGCGGTGATCGACCACCTGACCTCGCTGGGCGTGACGGCCGTCGAGCTGATGCCGGTGCACCAGTTCGTGCAGGACGGGGTGCTCCAGGACCGCGGCCTCTCCAACTACTGGGGTTACAACACGATCGGCTTCTTCGCGCCCCACAACGCCTACGCCGCCCACGGCACCCGCGGACAGCAGGTCGCCGAGTTCAAGGCGATGGTCAAGGCGCTGCACGCGGCCGGTCTCGAGGTCATCCTCGACGTGGTCTACAACCACACCGCCGAGGGCAACGAGAAGGGGCCCACCCTTTCCTTCCGGGGCATCGACAACGCCTCGTACTACCGGCTGGTGGACGGCGACTGGGGCCACTACTACGACACCACCGGCACCGGGAACAGCCTGCTGATGCGGCATCCCTACGTCCTTCAGCTGATCATGGACTCACTGCGGTACTGGGTCACCGAGATGCACGTCGACGGCTTCCGCTTCGACCTCGCGGCGACCCTGGCCCGGCAGTTCCACGAGGTGGACCGGCTGTCGGCGTTCTTCGACCTGATCCAGCAGGACCCGGTGATCAGCCGCGTCAAGCTGATCGCCGAGCCGTGGGACGTGGGGGAGGGCGGCTACCAGGTGGGCAACTTCCCGCCGCTGTGGTCGGAGTGGAACGGCAAGTACCGCGACGCCGTACGGGACTTCTGGCGCGCCGAGCCGCACACCCTCGGGGAGTTCGCGTCCCGGCTGACCGGGTCCTCCGACCTGTACCAGCACAGCCGCCGCCGCCCCCGCGCGAGCGTCAACTTCGTGACCGCGCACGACGGCTTCACGCTGCGCGACCTCGTCTCCTACAACGACAAGCACAACGAGGCCAACGGAGAGGGCGGCCGGGACGGCGAGAGCACCAACCGGTCCTGGAACTGCGGGGCGGAGGGCGAGACCGACGACCCGGCCGTGCTCGAACTCCGGGGCCGTCAGCAGCGCAACTTCCTCGCCACGCTGCTGCTCTCCCAGGGCATCCCGATGCTCGGCCACGGCGACGAACTCGGGCGCACCCAGGGCGGCAACAACAACGCCTACTGCCAGGACAACGAAGTCTCCTGGATCGACTGGGCGTTGAGCGAGGAGCAGCGTGAACTCGCCGCGTTCACGCGGTACGTGATCGGGCTGCGGGCCGCGCACCCCGTGCTGCGCAGGCGCCGCTACTTCCGCGGGGAGACCGTGACGCACGCGGGGCAGCCGCTGCCCGACCTGGTCTGGCTGCTGCCGGACGCCCGCGAGATGACGGAGGCCGACTGGCAGCGCTCGGACGCACACTCGGTCGGCGTCTTCCTCAACGGTGACGCCATCGCCGAACCCGACCCGCGCGGCCGGCCGGTGGTCGACGACTCGTTCCTGCTGCTGCTCAACGGCTACTGGGAGCCCGTCGACTTCCGCCTCCCCGACCCCGCGTACGGCGAACGCTGGACGACCCTCCTCGACACGGCGGAGCCCCAGGGCGCCGACGAGTCGGAACACAAGGCGGGCACGGAGACGACGGTCCAGGCGAGGAGTCTCGTCCTGCTGTCCCGGCCGTCCCGCGGGGGCGGCTGACAGCGGAAAGGCAGGGGCGCCGCGAACTCCGTCGCGGCGCCCCTCCCTCGTTGAGCTCGCCCCTCCCTCGTTGAGCGCATCAGGCGATCGAGGCGCTCAGTGGCTGCGCCGTGACGTCACCGTGAACTGGGCTCCGTCGGGGTCGCGCAGGACGGCCTCGGTGCTGTCCTTGGTCAGGACGCTGCCGCCGTGCGCCTCGGCGGCCCTGGCGCAGGCCGTCACGTCGGAGACGGCGAAGTGGACCTGCCAGTGCGGCCGGATCGAGGGGTCGGGCGCGGAGCCGAGGGCCCCCGACTCGATACGGGCCACGACGTCACCACCGCTGCGCAGCACCACCTCGCCGCCCTCGTACTCGACCTCACAGCAGCCGGGGCGTCCCGTCGCCCACTCCAGGACCTCGCCGTAGAAGATCGCCGCGTCGAACGCGTCGCGGGTGTGCAGCCGTACGAAGGCCGGCTGGGCCCGCCGCCACCTCTCCCAGTCGGCGACCAGCTCGCCCTCCCAGATGCCGAAGGTCGCGCCGTCGCGGTCGGAGAGCAGCGCCGCGCGTCCGGGCGGGAAGGACAGCGGTCCCACCGCCAGCGTGCCGCCGCGCTCCTGGACCCGGGCCACGGCTTCGTCCGCGCCGGGCACCGCGAAGTACGCCGTCCAGGCCACCGCCATCTGCCACATCGACGCCACCGCCGCGATACCGGCGACCGGCGTGCCGTCCACCAGCGCGACCCGGAACCGCTCACCGAGCTTGACCGGCTTCCACTCCCAGCCCAGGACGGCTCCGTAGAAGTCCTCCGTGGTCGCCTGGTCACGACAGGTCAGGCTCACCCAGCAGGGGGCTCCGAAGACATGGTGGCTGGAGACGACGTCCGCGGTCGTACCGGGGAGTCTCGGGTGGTGGTTCATGGCGGTCGCGTCCTGCTCTCGTCGGGCTGCGGCCAGTGGGGCTTTCGTCCAGTGTCGATCCGGAACCCCTGCGGCCGCCTGCCGAGTACCCCGGGGGAGGCACCGAAACGGTGCCCCGTACGGACTCCTGCCCGCTGCCGGGGAGCCGTCCGAGTGACACGATGGACAGGTGTCAGGCGTACCCGAGGAACCCGCCGCGGACCCGGACCGGGTCTTCGCGCTCCAGGAGGAGATCGACCAGCTGAAGGAGGCGGTCGCCTCCCACGCCGTCGTGGACCAGGCCATCGGCATGGTCGTCGCGCTCGGCAGGGTGAGCCCGGACGAGGGCTGGGCCGTGCTGAAGGCCGTCTCCCAGCACACCAACATCAAGCTGCGCAACGTCGCCGATCTCATCCTCATCTGGGGCAGGACCGGAGACATCCCCGAGGAGATCCGGGTCGAACTCGAAGAGGCCCTCGACCAGTACGGCCCGACGCAGATTCCGGGTGCGCCGCCGGAGTGACGGCGCCCCCGGAATCCAGGGGTCCGATCAGCCGCCGTCGGCCAGGATCTCCTCGCGCAGCCGGTCGAAGCAGGTGCTGAGCAGCCGCGAGACGTGCATCTGGGAGATGCCGAGCTCCTCGGCGATCCCGCTCTGGGTCATGCCCCGGAAGAACCGCAGGTACAGGATGGTCCGCTCACGCTCCGGCAGGGCTTCCAGGCAGGGCCTGGCGGTCACCCGGTCGACTACGACGTCGTAGGCGGGGTCCGGGCCGCCGAGCGCGTCGCCCAGGGCGTAGCCGTCCGTGCCCGGCATCTCCGCCTCCAGCGACAGCGCCGAGAAGCACTCCAGCGCTTCCGCACCGGCGCGCACCTCGTCCTCGGTGAGATGCGCCCGTTCGGCGATCTCCGCGACGGTGGGCGTCTGCCCCGGGGTCTGCGACAGTTCCTTCGAGGCCTGCCTGACCCGGTTGCGCAGGTCCTGCACCCGGCGGGGCACGTGCAGGGTCCACATGTGGTCGCGGAAGTGCCGCTTGATCTCGCCGGTCACGGTCGGCACCGCGTACGCCTCGAAGGCGCTGCCGCGGGCCGGGTCGTAGTGGTCGACGGCCTTGACGAGGCCGAGGGCGGCCACCTGGTAGAGATCCTCGAGGGACTCGCCGCGGCCACGGAAGCGGACGGCGATCCGCTCCGCCATGGGCAGCCACAGCTCCACCAGTTCGTCCCGCAGCGCCTTGCGCTCCGGGCCATCCGGCAGCAGGGCCAGGCGCTCGAACGCCGCGTTGGTGTCGGGGGCGTCGTCATGAGGGTGGGGCTTGGTTCTGGTGGCGACGGTCATGCCGCGCACCTCCCTGAGCGGGTGCTGGATGGACAGACACCGTGGGAGGGGAGCACTCGGACCATGAAACATCCGGAACCCGCTCGCCGGGCTCCCACGGACGTGCCTCCTGTCCGAAGCACTGGATTAAAGATTCCCGCTATCGGGTGAAAACAAACAAATGATGGCGATAGTCCGATACTGGTATTTGGGGAGGGGTGAGTGCTTGACCCGTCCTTGGTCGAGATAGCTCTGTCGCAGAGGTAATCTCGGCCGTATGGACGAGGAGACCTTTCCGGAAGAGCTGGCCGACGCCCTCGTCGGAGTGCAGCGGCTGCTCAGGCGCAGACTCCGCGCGGGGCTCACGGTGCCGCGGCTGCGCGGCGCCGAGGTCGAGCTGCTGCGCCTGGTCGAGTCCCGGCCCGGCATCGGCGTCTCCGAGGCCGCGAAGGAGCTCCACCTGGCCGGGAACTCCGTCTCCACCCTGGTCAACCAGCTCGCCAAGGAGGGGCACCTGGTCCGTGAGACCGACCCCGCCGACCGGCGCGCCGCCCGCCTGCTGCTCACCGAGCAGGCCGAGGTGCGGCTCAGGGACTGGAAGCAGCGACGGGTCGCCCTCGTCGGGCGGCAGGTCGCCCGGCTCGACACGGCCGAGCAGGAAGCCCTGCGCGCCGCGCTGCCCGCCCTGCGCGCCCTCGCCGTCACCCTGCAAGAGGAAGCCGAGGAGTCATGACACCCGACGCCGTGTCCTGCACCGGACTCGACTACGCCTTCGGTGACACGAAGGCCGTGGACGCACTGGACCTGACCGTGGCGGAGGGCGAGGTCTTCGGACTGCTCGGCCCCAATGGCGCGGGCAAGACCACCGCCATCCGCTGCATCACCACCCTGCTCCCGGTCCCGGCCGGCATGATCCGCGTCTTCGGCCGCGACACCGCCGAGGACGCCATGGCCGTACGGCGGCTGCTCGGCTACGTCCCGCAGCAGCTGTCCGCCGACGCGAACCTGACCGGCCGGGAGAACATCACCCTGTTCGCCCGCGTCTTCGACGTGTCCCGCAGGGAACGCGCCGAGCGGGTCGCCCAGGCCCTGGCCGCCGTCGACCTCACCGACGCCGCCGACCGGCTCGCCGGCACCTACTCCGGCGGCATGGTCCGCCGCCTCGAACTCGCCCAGGCCCTGGTCAGCGCGCCCCGGCTGCTCATCCTCGACGAGCCGACCATCGGCCTCGACCCGATCGCCCGCACCGGCGTCTGGCAGCACATCAACGCCGTACGCGAGGCCACCGGCATGACGGTCCTGGTGACCACCCACTACATGGACGAGGCCGACCAGTACTGCGACCGGGTCGGCCTCATGCACCGCGGTCGGGTCCGCGCCCTCGGCACCCCCGAGGAACTGAGGCGAGGGCTGGCCGGGAAGCGGGGCACCGACACCCTGCCGACGCTGGAGGACGTCTTCCGGGACGTCGCCGGCAGCGGACTCGAAGACGAAGGAGGGGATTTCCGCGATGTCCGAAGCACCCGCCGCACCGCGAACCGTGTCGGCTGACATCGGCCTGCTGCTGAAGCCACCGGAGCCGCGCGCGGGGTGGCGGCTGCTGCCCGCCCGGGTCGTGGCGATGTGCGCCGTCGAACTCCAGAAGCTCCGCCACGACCGCACCGAGCTCTACACCCGCGCCGTCCAGCCCGCCCTGTGGCTGCTGATCTTCGGCCAGACCTTCACCCGTATCAAGGCGATCCCCACCGAGGGCATCCCCTACATCGACTACCTCGCGCCCGGCATCATCGCCCAGTCCGCGATGTTCATCGCCATCTTCTACGGCATCCAGATCATCTGGGAGCGGGACGCGGGCATCCTCAACAAGCTCCTGGTCACGCCCACTCCGCGCTCGGCGCTGACCACCGGCAAGGCCTTCGCGGCCGGAGTGAAGTCGCTGATCCAGGCCGTCGTCGTCATCGTCATCGCCGCTCTGCTGGGCGTCTCCCTGACCTGGAACCCGCTCAAGCTCCTCGGCGTCGGCGTGATCGTGATCCTCGGCTCGGCCTTCTTCTCCTGCCTGTCGATGACCATCGCCGGCATCGTGCTCAGCAGGGACCGCCTGATGGGCATCGGGCAGGCCATCACCATGCCGCTCTTCTTCGGCTCCAACGCCCTGTACCCGCTCTCCGTCATGCCGGGCTGGCTCCAGGCCGTCAGCAAGGTGAACCCGCTCAGCTACGAAGTCGACGCCCTGCGCGGCCTGCTGCTAGGCACACCCGCCCATCTGGCGCTCGACTTCGGGGTACTGGCCGTGGCCGCCGCACTCGGCATCACCGCGGCCTCCTCGCTCCTCGGCCGGCTGGCCCGTTGATCATGGCAGGGGAACGTGATGTGCGGCACGCCCGTGGAAGGGTTTTTCCGGCCGTCCGGCGGATTCTGCCTGCGCACGGCTTGATCAGCGATCAAAGAGGGTGAATTCCCTGGCCACAGCGCATTCTGCTCATTTGACAGTGCATTGAGCACACAGATAGGAAGCAGCTCTCTGAGGTCGAAGAGGTGCACTGTGTACAAGCCGAACGTGGTCGGGGACTGGCAGGAGTACGACGAGCATGCCGGTCTGCGGGTCCGCGTCCACCGTCTGGAGGCGGCCGAGCCGCCGCGCGGGCGGGACGACGCCGCCGAAGGGCTCACCTACTTCAGCGTCCGCGTGACCGTGGAGAACCGCGGCGAGAAGCACCCGACGGTCCACCTCGAGGACGGCCAGATCGACGTGCGGATCGGCCCCGACGGCGAGAGCGCCTTCATCGACTGGCGGAACTCGCAGTTCATCGAGGGCTTCGACGTCTATCCGCTGCGCCGCGCCACCGCCGTGCTGTTCGCGGCGGCCCCGGAGGCGAGCCTGAGCCAGATCGACGTGCAGATCCAGCTGCGGGTCGACGACGAGTGGGCCGACCGGCGGCTGTGGGCAGGCGGTATCGGTCTCCACGAAGGTGCCACGCACGCGGGCGCGGGCCGTGAGGGCCTGGCCTGCCAGATCAGCAACTTCCTGCGGGACCAGGCGGAGGAAGGCACGGCCTGAGCCGTCCGCGCTCCCGGCGCCCGGTCCCCCCGACTCAGTGCGGGATGCCGTCGATGATCTCGCGGGCGCCCTGACGCAGCAGTGCCACCGCCACCGACGTGCCGAGCGTGGCCGGATCCAGACGGCCCGCCCACTCGTGGGCGTTCAGCCGCGTCTTGCCGTCCGAGGTGAAGACACAGGCGCGCAGCGAGAGTTCGCCGGTGTGGTCCACGCGCGCGTACCCGGCGATCGGGCTGTTGCAGTGGCCCTGGAGAACGTGCAGGAACATCCGCTCGGCGGTGGCCTCCCGGAACGTGTCGGGATGACCCAGCGCGCTGACCGCGTCGATCAGTTCGGTGTCGCCCTCGCGGCACTGGAGGGCGAGGATGCCCGCGCCGATGGGCGGCATCATCGTCTCGGGGGACAGGATCTCGGTGATCACGTCCCGCCGGTCGATGCGCTCCAGGCCGGCGACCGCCAGCAGCAGTGCGTCCGCCTCGCCCGCCGCCAGCTTCGCCAGCCGCCGGTTGGCGTTGCCGCGGAACGGCACGCACTCCAGATGCGGATGGGTGGCGGCCAGCTGCGCCACCCGGCGCACCGAGGAGGTCCCGATCCGGGTCCCCTCCGGGAGTTCGTCCAGGGTGAGCCCGCCCGGGTGGATCAGGGCGTCACGGATGTCGTCCCGCTCGAGGAACGCGGCGAACGTGGTGCCCGCCGGGAGCGGCCGGTCGGCCGGCACGTCCTTCACGCAGTGCACCGCGAGATCCGCCTCGCCGGCCAGCAGCGCGGCGTCGACCTCCTTGGTGAACGCGCCCTTCCCCTCGACCTTCGACAGGTCGCCCATCCACTTGTCACCGGTGGTCTTCACCGGTACGACCTCGGTGCGCACACCGGGATACAGGGCGGTCAACTCGCTTCTGACGCGCTCCACTTGGGCCAGCGCCATCGGCGAGTCACGGGAGACGATGCGAATCAGTTCCGGGAGGGACATGCGGGACACGATAGACCCTGCGGAGGCCCGGTGTTTGAAGGTCGCGGAGCAACGGGTAAGCAATAGGGCCCTTTCGGCCCGGCCCGGGCGCCCCCGAAGAGGACACATCCGGTCGTCATCCCGGGCCCGGCTCCGACGCCTCCACCGCCGCCCGCGTGACGACGGTCGCCGGTCGGCACAGCACCACCAACGCCACCGCCGTGAGCAACCCCCCGGCCAGGAACGTGCCGCGGGTCCCGGTCAGGGGCAGCAGCACCCCGCCGAGCAGGGCGCCGGCGGCCACGCCCACGTTGAAGGCCGCCGAGTTGGCCGCCAGCGCCGTCTCGGTACGCCCCGGCGCCACCAGCAGCACCTGGCTCTGCGTCGCCATGAACGCGGGCGCCACCGACGCGCCCAGCAGCATGAGCAGCACCACGGTCGCCACCTGGCTGCTCCCGGCCGCGTACAGCCCGACCAGGGCCACCACCTGTCCCGTCACCGGGACGACCAGCGTGGCCCGCGGATACCGGTCCAGCAGCGGCCCCACCGCCGCGACGCCGGCCAGCCCCGCCGCCCCGAACGCCAGCAGGACGGCGCTCACCGCGTCCCGCCCGAACCCGCTCACCTCGTCCAGGAACGCGACGAGATACGTGAACCCGGTGAACGCCCCCGTCACCGACAGGGCGGTGGTGGTGAGCACCACCGCGAACCGGCGCCGGTCCGGGGCGGCGCCGTAGGCCGCGTGGCTCTCCCGCGGACGCGAGGTCGGCAGCAGCACGGCCACCATGACCAGCGACACGACGGCGAGCGCCCCGAGCACCGCGAAGGGCACCCGCCAGCCGCTGTGCCCGCCCAGCCACGTCCCGGCCGGCACCCCGGCCACCGTGGCCAGCGAACCGCCGACCGACAGCAGCCCGATGATCCGCCCCCGTCGCTCGGGCGGGAACAGACCGACCGCGACCGGCCCCATCACCGCCCAGAACAGCGCCTGCGCCAGCGCGGTCGCCACCCGGGCGGCCAGCAGCAGGCCGTACGACACGGCTGTGAGCGCGGAGAGCCAGCTGGCCGCCGCGAGCACCGCGAGCAGGCCGGTCATCAGATACCGGCGCGGCACGGACCGGGTGAGGTGGGCCAGCGGCAGCGAACCGACGGCCACCGCAAGGCCGTAGCCGGTGACCAGGGCGCCCACCGCGGTGAGGGAGACCCGCAGGTCGTCCGCCATCAGGGACAGCAGGCCCACCGGGAGGTTCTCGGTGGTGTTGAAGGTGAACGCGGCCAGCATCAGTGCCGCGACGACGGCGGCCCTGCGCCAGGGGGCCGGACGTGCGCTGTCCATCCAAGTGCCTTCCGGGGGGAGGGGAAGCAGGACGGCCAGCGTGCTGCGCCGGGCTGTACGGCTCTACTCTTTCGTTCCAGGACGAATCACTCACGGCCGCCGGGGAGGCTGGTGTGGCGCTGACCCTGCGGCTCGGGAACGACGACCTGCGCCGGAGCCGGTTCGCCGTCTCCCCGCTGTGCCAGACCCATGAGGCGCTGCGCATGCTGCGCCGGTCCGCCCGGCACGGCTACCACCGGGACTGGCTGCGCCGCGCGGCCCCCGCGGTGGCCGGGCTCGACCTGTCGCCGCTGTGGCTGTTCATCCCACCGGTCGGCGGCTACACCCCCGACTTCCTGGGGCCCCCGCCGGAGGAGCCCTGCCCCCGCTTCGAGGACGAACTGGCCCGGGTGCGCGCCACCGATCCCGCTCTCGCCCGCGAGGAGATGGCGCGTTCGCTCGCCTGCACCCCGGGCCTCACCGAGTCGCCGCGGGGCCGGGCCGCCCTCGACGACCCGGCCGCAACCGTACGGCGTCTCGCCGACCTCACCGAGCAGGCCTGGCAGGCTCTTGTCGCCCCCGACTGGGCGCGTCACCGGGCCGTGCTGGAGGCCGACATCGCCCACCGCTCCCGGCAGGTGGCGGACGCCGGGCTCGACGCCCTGTTCGCTGATCTGCACCCGGACGTCGACTGGGCCGACGGCAGTCTCACCCTCCCCGTGCGCGGAGACATGAGGGACGCCCAACTGGCCGACGGGCGAGGCGTGTTGCTCATGCCGAGCGTGTTCGTCTGGCCGGACGTGGTGAGCGGCTTCGCCCGGCCCTGGCAGCCGACGGTGATCTATCCCGCCCGCGGTATGCGTGCCCTGCACTCCGCCGCGGCACCGCGCCCGCCGGAGGCGCTCGCCCGGCTCTTGGGGCGCCAACGCGCCGCCGTCCTGGCCGGATTGGACGATCCTGCCTCGACCACGGACCTGGCCCGCCGACACGGCCTCGCCCCGTCGACGGTCTCCGCCCATCTGGCCGTCCTGCGCGAGGCGGGCCTGCTGGCCTCACGGCGGCAGGGCCTCCACGTGCTCTACGGGCGGACGTCCCTGGGCGACTCGGTGGTGGCCGGTGCCTAGACGAGCGGCTCGCTGAGCTCGACCGCGCGCAGGGCGGACGCGAGGGCCTGCTCGTCCCCGACGTCCAGGGCGGTGTCGGTGAGCTTGATGACGTGTTCGTCGCCGTGGGCGAAGGCCCGCTCCAGGACCTCCTCCGGCGCGAGACGCCCAGGCGGGACGTAGGCGACCGGCTCCTTCGGCGCGTACATCGCCGTGACCGCCGCCGACGCCGCCCAGGCCGCGTGCAGACTGGGGGCCCACTGGTCCCGGGGGAGTGAATCCAGCGTCCGCAGCACGGCGTTGGGGGCCGTCGCCGCGTGGACGAGCATGGTGGGCTCGCCGTGGCCGTGGGTGGCGTAGCGGTGGGTCGCGGCCCGGACCAGTTCGGTGAGCCGCTGCCTGGCGGTGTCCGGGTCGGTGACCTCCTGCGCCCAGACCGGCAGGCGCCGCACCGCGGCCAGCCGGTCCCGGAACCCCACGTGCCCCGGCTCGATCGCCGGTACGGCGTCCAGGGCCCGTGCGGCACCCGCAGCGCCCGGCACGGCCACGAGCCCGGTCACCGGCTGGTACCGGGCGGCCCAGTAGCCCAGCGCGTGGGCGAGTTCGGTGCGCCGGGGCGTGTTCTCCTCGGCCGCCACCGCGCGCACGGCGTGGCCGACCCGGATGACGGTGTGCGTGGCGCCGCCGTACAGGCCGGGCAGCAGACGTGGCCACCACTCGGCGAGGACGTCCCGCCAGGGACGCTCGGCGAGCGTGCGGGTGAAGTGGTCGGTCCAGTCGGCGATACGGCGCGGATCGCCCAGCGCCGTACGCCAGTTGTCGTCCGTGACGGGGGCCGTCCGGTCCGGGAAGTCCTCCAGCCGGTCCCGGTACAGGTCCAGCCATCGGTGCACCGAGTCCGCCCGTCCGTGTGCGGCGAGCGACTCGACGACCATGGGCGCGTGGTTGGACAGCCAGCCCTCTCGCTCCGGGCCGGACGCGTGCACGCGTTCCAGGGCCTCTTCCAGGAGTCCGCCGGTCTCTTTCGTGTGGGTCGTGTCCATGACTGAAACGCTAGATCGGGGGTGATCGGCGAGGATCGGGCGCGGGACGGAATCCGGCGGTGCCGGGGTCCTAGGTCCCGCGCCCGACGTCGGTCCTACGGGGCCCGGCGGGGGTTCGAACGGCCTCGCCGGCTCACGCGTTGGGGTCGAAGGGGATTCCCGACGGCTTCGCCGACGTCAGGTGGGCGGCGAAGTTGGCGTCCTTCAGGCCGAAGTTGGCGCTGCCGAAGTCGTAGGCGCTGAGCTTGTCGCGGAGAGCCGTGGACGGGTAGCCGTTCCAGCCGACCAGCGGCGGGTACTGCCACGTGCCCTTGGCGTTCTCCGGCGGCTCGTCGTTGGAGTTGGCCAGCCGGAAGCAGTGCGTGCTGATGCCGTCCTTGTGGTATACGATCTTCGCGTGCGTGCCCTCGAAACGGACGCCGGAGGCCGCGGTCACCGTGAACGAGCCGTGGTTGGACGTCGACACGTACTGGACCGTGCCGTTCTGCGTCCAGATCACGACGTGCTCCCAGTCGTTGCGGTGCCCGCCGATGCTGGTGTTCGCCAGCGCCTGGTCCTTCTCGAAGTACAGGCCGTACAGGTAGGCGCACCAGCCGTTGTTGCACTTGTAGCGCGAGTACGTGTTGGTGTTGTCCAGGTCCGAGGCGTCATGGCAGTCGCCGCTGAGTGAACCGGTCGGCTTCAGACCGCCGTTGATCGTGCCGTCGGGGCCGATGGCGGGTGTCGAGTAGCAGCCGTCGGTGTCGTAGTCGAAGGCCGGCTGGTAGGTGAACTCGGCGCTCTCGGCGTTGGCGGGCAGTGCCTTCGGCGGAGCGGCGAAGGCGACGGAGGGGAAGGCCGCCACGAGGGCCGCGGCGCCGGCCAGGCCGGTGAGCCATCTCGTGCGGTGCTTCTTGAACGACGGTGACGACACTGCGTCCTCCTCGTGTCCGGGCGCAGCCCAACGGCTGTGGGGTACTGGGGAGTTCAGCTTCCCGGCTTTCCATGTCCACGCCAAGAGGGGGGAGGTGTCACGTGGGTGGCTCCGGCAGATCGGCGGCGGAGTCCTCCGGGGCGAGATCGGGACGCAGCCGCAGCCAGGACGGCTGACGCAGCAGCCCGGCTCTCGTGCGGGTGCTGTAGCGCACCTCGCCGACCAGTCGGGGCAGCACCCAGCGGGCGCCGGGAGCCGGCGGGACGGGATCGAAGGGGCACACGTCCGTCGCCGCGGCCGCCAGCAGCGCGGCGAGTTCGCTGCGCTCCGTCGCGCTCCAGCCGGTGCCCACGGAGCCCACGAACCGCAGCCGCCCCTGCGCCCGCTGACCCACCAGCACCGCGCCCGGCAGTCCGGTGAGCCGCCCCTTGCCCGGCAGCCAGCCACCCACCAGAACGTCCTCGCTGCGCATGTTGCGGATCTTGATCCAGGCCCGGGAGCGCACCCCGGGCTCGTACACCGAGTCCAGCCGCTTGCAGACCAGGCCCTCCAGTCCGTGCTCCCGCGTGGCACGCAGGGCCTGCTCGCCATGGCCGACGAGGGCGGCGGGCGTCGACCAGCGGGGCCCGGCGAGCTCCAGCTCCTCCAGCCGCGCCCGCCGCTGTGTGTAGGGCAGGGCCAGCAGCGAACTCCGGCCGAGGTGCATCAGGTCGAACAGCACGAGATGCACAGGGGCCTCGGCCGCCCGGCGCGCTGCCCGGCCCGGTGCGTGGGCGAGCCCCATCCGCTGCTGGAGCAACTGGAAGTCCGCACGCCCCTGTTCGTCCAGGGCCAGGATCTCCCCGTCGAGCACCGCCGGGGTGGGACCGAGGGCACCGCCCAGCGGCGCGAGCTCGGGGTAGGCGCCGGTGATCTCCTCCCCGGACCGGGCCCGCAGCACCGCGCTGCCGTCTCCGGCGAGGTACACCACGACCCGCTGGCCGTCCTGTTTGGTCTCGTAGGCCCACCGGGCGTCCTGCGCGGCGGACGGCAGGGTTCCTGGTGTGGCCAGCATGGGCGCGATCAACGGGAGGGTCACGGGTGAGATGTCGACACGACCACCGGCCCCCACGCGCCCCGGGCGCGGGGTTCCCCTGAACGGGCGCGGCCGGGGGGCGCTCTTCGCGGCGAGCGCTGGAGGGGGGCGGCGTGTGTAGGGGTGGCGGAGGGAGGGGCACCGTGTGGCGGGCGTGGCGGGCGTGGCGGGCGTGGCGGACGTAGTGGCGTGGGGCGCGAGGCGAGCGGCGGAGGCGCGGTGAGCGCGGTGTCCGGACGCGCCGTCAGGCCCCCGGTACAGGCTGACCAGGTTGTCGTCCGGGATCCGCAGCCGCATCAGCCTGCGCTCCCGCGGCTGGGTGGTCGGCGGCTTGAAGATCTCGGCAGGGCGGCCTGGCCCCCCGACCTGTCAGGGCGGCGTGGATGCGGCCGGCAGGGCGCCGTGGCTCCCGCCAGTCCGGGCCGCGTGGCCCCGGCCTGCAGGGCGGCGTGGCCCCTGGCCGGTCAGACGATCCCCCCGTTGGCCCGCAGCACCTGGCCGTTGACCCAGTGGCCGGCCGGGCTGGTCAGGAACGACACGACGTTGGCTATGTCCTGGGGTGTGCCCAGCCGCTCCAGCGGGGGCTGGGACGCGAGGCGGGCGACGGTCTCCTCGTCCTTGCCGTCGAGGAAGAGGTCGGTCGCGGTCGGGCCGGGGGCCACGGCGTTGACGGTGACGTCGCGGCCGCGCAGTTCACGCGCGAGGATCAGGGTCACGGCCTCGACCGCGCCCTTGCTGGCCGCGTAGGCGCCGTAGCCGGGGAAGGCGAGGCCGACGACCGAGCTGGAGAGGTTGACGAGCGCCCCGCCCGGACGCAGCCGGCGCGCGGCCTGCTGGTCGACGACGAAGGTGCCCCGGATGTTGGTGCGGTACAGCGCGTCGAGTTCGGCGAGGTCGAGGTCCGCGATCGGGGACAGGGGCATCCGGCCCGCGGAGTGCACCACCGCGTCGACACCGCCGTAGGTGGCCTCCGCCAGGTCGAACAGGGCGGCGACCGCGGTCTCGTCGGCGACGTCCGCGCGGGCGGCGTACGCGGTGCCGCCGGTCTCCTCGATGGCACGCACGGCCTCGTCGGCCGCCTCCTTGTTCCCCGCGTACCCGACGACGACCGCGAATCCGTCGGCCGCCAGCCGCTGGGCGATCTGCCGCCCGATGCCGCGCGATCCGCCGGTCACGATGGCGACGCGCTGGTCCGTCCCGGTGTGAGTGGTCATGACCCATCCTTGGTTAGCGTTGCTACGAACGATTCGTATCGACGATAACATGGATTCGTAGCGACGGTAACCGCTCATTCGTATCGACGCTACGAATGGCGTACGGTAGGGGCATGGATGCGAGGGAAAAGATCCTGGAAGCGGCCACCGAGCTGCTGGCCGGTGCGTCGGCCGCCGATGTCTCCACGCGGGCCGTGTGCGAGCGGGCCGGGGTCGGGGCGCCGATGCTCTACCGGCTCTTCGGCGACAAGGCCGGTCTGCTGGCCGCCGTGGTCGACCGGGGCTTCGAGCAGTACCTCGCGTCCAAACGCGCGGCGCGGCCGAGCGAGGATCCCGTCGAGGACCTCAAGGACGGCTGGGACAACCACATGCGGTTCGCGCTGGAGCACCCCAGCCACTACCGCCTGATGTACTCGCCCGAGCTCACCGCGCCCCCGGCCGCCGCCCAGGAGGCCCATGACCTGCTCCACGGCATCCTGGAGCGCTGCGCGGCCGAGGGGCGGCTGACGGTGCCGCCCGCGCTGGCCACCCGCATGATCATGTCGGCCAATGTCGGGGCCGCACTGTCGATGCTGACCAGACCCGAGCAGTACACCGACGGGAAGTTCGCGGAGCGGCTGCGCGACGCGGTGCTGGACTCGGTGACCCGGCCCGCCGGCACCGCCGTACGGGACGAGGGGCGTCAGGTGTCCGTCGCGGCCGCCACCCTGGCCGCGAGGCTCCGGGCCGAGCTGCCGCCGACGCTCACCGTGGCGGAGACGGCCCTTCTCCAGCAGTGGCTGGAGAAGCTGTCCGACAGGTGAGCGGTCAGCGCTCCTCGGACGGCAGGGCCTGCACCAGACCCGACTGGTAGGCCATCACCACGAGCTGGGCGCGGTCCCGTGCGCCCAGTTTGGTCATCGCGCGATGGACGTGGGTGCGGACCGTCAGAGGGCTGACGAAGAGCTTCGCCGCGATCTCCTCGTTGGAGTGCCCCTCGGCGACCCACGCCATCACCTCGCGTTCCCGGGTGGTGAGGCCGGTCAGGTCGTCGGCGGCCGCGAGCCGGGTGCCCAGGCCCGGGGCCGACAGGAAACGGGTGATCAGGGTGCGGGTGGCGCCGGGGGAGAGCAGGGAGTCGCCGGCCGCCACGGTCCGGATCCCGGCGAGCAGGTCCTCGGCGGTGACGTCCTTGCCCAGGAAGCCGCTCGCCCCGGCCCGCAGTGCCTGGGCCACGTACTCGTCGATCTCGAACGTGGTCAGGATCAGCACCCGGGTGCCGGAGAGCTCGGGATCCGCGCAGATCGCGGACGTGGCGGCCAGACCGTCGGTCCCCGGCATCCGGATGTCCATGAGGATCACGTCGGGACGGTGGACGCGTGCGAGGTCCAGGGCCGCGGCACCGTCGGGCGCCTCCGCGACCACCTCCAGGTCCTCGCACGAGTCGATGAGGATCCGGAAGGTGGCCCGCAGCAGGGCCTGGTCGTCGGCGAGCAGCACGCGGATGGTCATGGTGTCCGTTCCTGGCGTTCCGGGGCGGTGGGGAGCAGGGGGAGCCCGGGCTGTCCCGCCACGTCGGGCCGATCGGGGCCGGGTTCGCCCTCGCCGTCCTGTGGTGACGCGGGCAGCCGCAGCCCGGTCGCCGCGGCGACGACCGTACGGACATGATCGTCGGCGTAGTGCCGCAGGGGCATGCTCATCGGCTCTCCGCTCGTGTCCTGGAACGGCTCCATTCTTCCTGGTCCCGGCCGCCCCGTCGTCGTACCTCCGCCGACCGTCACGGCTACTGAGAACGCAGTACGCGCCGGGGTGCGTCTCCTCCCTGGGCAGGACCCGTGCCCTCTGCACGACATGCACCGGCGACAGCCGGTGGCCGTCGGGCGGCGGCCACCAGGGGGATACGTGTCAGCTGCCGGAGGGGGCTCCCGCCGAGGTCTCCTCCGCGGCCGGTGCGGCGGACGCCGCCGGCGCCGCGACGCGCGGGCGGGGGATGAACGACGCGATGGCGAAGGCGAGGAGCGCGGCTCCGGCGCCGATCGCCATGACGGTCTTGAAACCGTTCTCGGACGGCAGGGCGTAGCCGCCGAGATCGATTGTCATCTGTGCCAGGACCACACCGGCGATGGCGCTCGCCGTCGACGTACCGATGGACCGCATGAGGGTGTTGAGGCTGTTCGCGGCCGCCGTCTCCGAGGCGGGCACGGCGCCCATGATGAGCGCGGGCATCGAGCCGTACGTGAAGCCGATGCCCGCCCCGATCACGCACGAGACCATCACCAGGTGCCAGACCTCGGACATCAGCACGATGTTGAGCCCGTAGCCCGCGGCCACGATCAGCGCGCCGATCATCAGCGTCACCTTCGGGCCCTTGGACTTGGAGACCGCCGCCGAGACCGGGGCCAGGGCCATCATCACCAGTCCGGACGGGGCCATCACCAGACCGGCGGTCAGCAGCGACTTGCCGAGGCCGTAGCCCGTCTGCGTAGGCAGCTGGAGCAGCTGCGGCAGGACCAGCGACATCGCGAACATCGAGAAGCCGATCGCGATCGAGGCGAGGTTGGTGAAGAGCACCTGACGGCGGGCGGTGGTGCGCAGGTCGACCAGTGGCTGGGCGGTGCGCAGCTCGAAGAAGCCCCAGGCCAGCAGGATGAGCACGGCCGCGGCGAACAGGCCGAGCGTGGTGCCGCTGGTCCAGCCCCAGTCGGCGCCCTTGGAGATGGCCAGCAGCAGTGAGACCAGTCCCGCGGCCATGCCGACCGCGCCGACCGCGTCGAAGCGGCCGCCGGTGCGCACCCGGGACTCCGGCACGAACGCCAGGACCAGGACGAGGGCTACCGCGCCCATGGCGGCCGACGCCCAGAACAGGACGTGCCAGTCGAAGTTGTCCGCGATCAGCGCGGCGGTCGGCAGACCCAGGGCGCCGCCGACACCCAGGGAGGCGCTCATCAGCGCGGTGGCGCCGGCCAGGCGGTCGGCGGGCAGTTCGTCGCGCATGATGCTGATGCCGAGCGGGATGACACCGGAGGACAGCCCCTGGAGGGCACGGCCGACGATCATCGGGACCAGGGCGTCGCTGAGTCCGCAGACCACCGAGCCGGCGACCAGCATCACCACGCTGACCAGCAGCATCCGGCGCTTGCCGAACATGTCGCCGAGCCGGCCGACCACCGGGGTGGCCACGGCGGCGGCGAGCAGCGTCGCCGTGACCGCCCACGCGGTGTCCGAGGCGGGCGCGTCAAGCAGCTTCGGCAGCTCCGGGACGATCGGGATCACCAGGGTCTGCATCAGCGAGACGACGATTCCGGCGAAGGCCAGCACCGCCACCACGGCGCCCGGCCGCGGCGGGGAAACGGCACCCGCGTCGGCGGGGCTGGCGGGAGCGTCTGTCATCAAAGGCCTCCATGGGGGCGGGACGGCGGGGCGCCGGGGCTAAATTAAGTCAGGTGCTTGACTTACGTCGACTTACCTTACTGGCCCCGACCGGACGGGTCGTACGGCGGTCTCGGGGCGGGTTCGGCGATGCCGGCAGGTCGCCGAGGTCGGCCGGTGCGCCGGAGTCGGCCCAGGTCTGCCCCGGTGCCTGCGCCTCGCCCCGATGTGCGGTTGCGTAGGCTTCCCGCACTGGAGACCGTCGCACCGCCGGCGGGCGTCGGGCGGCTCGAGGGACTGGCCGTCGGAGGGGTCAACGAAGTCCCGGTGCGGTGGTGGGCATGGCGGGCAGGACGGCACGCAAGGAGCAGGTCAGCGCCACCAGGGAGCTGATCCTGACCGCCGCGGAGCGCCTCTTCGCCGAGCGCGGTGTGCTCGCGGTCTCCAACCGTCAGGTCAGCGAGGCGGCGGGACAGGGCAACAACACCGCGGTCGGCTACCACTTCGGCACCAAGGCCGACGTGGTCCGGGCGATCGCCCGCAAGCACCACGTCCGCATCGAGGAGATCCGCGCGCGGCTGCTGGCCGAGGCGGGCGACTCCACCGACGTACGCGACTGGGTGGACTGCCTGGTCCGGCCCGTGCCCGAACACCTGGCCGCGCTGGGCAGCCCCACCTGGTTCGCCCGGTTCTGCGCCCAGGTCATGACCGACCCGGTGCTCCAGCAGATCATGGTCGAGGAGTCCATGACCTCGCCGTCGCTGCGGAAGATCGTCGAGGGGCTGAACCGCTGTCTGCCCGAACTGCCCGCCGACGTGCGCGCCGAGCGCGGTGAGATGGCCCGCCATCTGATCGTGCACATGTCGGCCGACCGCGAACGGGCCCTCGCGGAGAACACCCCGACCCCGCGCGCCAGCTGGCACGACGCGGCCACCGGTCTCGCCGACGCCGTGGTCGCCATGTGGACGGCTCCCGTCACGCCGACAGGACGCTAGGGCCCTTACGTCCGCCGGGTCCTGCCACCCCCTGGGGGCGCGGGGAACTGCGCGACCAGCCACGACGGACCCGCACCCGCCCGACAAGCGAACCCGGCGTACCTCACAGCCCGCCGCCGGAGGCCTCCGTACCGTCCAGTAATGTGCGCGGCAGCCCCCCGAAGGAGGAACCGTGTCCCGGTCCCCACGTTCGCCCCTGCTGCTCGCCGGACTGCTGGCCACCGCCGGCGTCGCCCACTTCGCCACCCCGCGTTCCTTCGACGCGACCATCCCGCGGGCCCTGCCCGGCGAGCCCCGCACCTGGACCTACGCCAGCGGTGCCGTGGAGCTCGCGCTCGCCGCCGGTCTTGCGCTGCCGAAGACCCGGCGTACGGCAGCCCTGGCCACCGCCGCCTTCTTCGTCGGCGTGTTCCCCGCCAACGTCAAGATGGCCGTCGACTGGCGCCACCGCCCCGCACGCCAGAAGGCCGCGGCCATCGGACGGCTGCCGCTCCAGATACCGCTCGTGCTGTGGGCGCGCAGCATCGCCGAGAACGGGAAGGACCAGGCATGAGCAGGACGATCGAGACCGGGGACACCGTCGAGGACTTCGAGCTCCCCGACGAGACCGGCACCGGCCGCAAGCTCTCCGAGCTGCTCGCCGACGGCCCGGTCGTCCTGTTCTTCTACCCCGCCGCCCTGACCGCCGGCTGCACCGCGGAGGCCTGCCACTTCCGCGACCTCGCCGCGGAGTTCGCCGCGGTCGGCGCCCGCCCGGTCGGCATCAGCGGCGACACCGTCGAACGCCAGCAGGAGTTCGCCGGGCAGCACTCCCTCGGCATGCCCCTGCTCTCCGACACCGACGGCACCGTGCGCGAGCTCTTCGGCGTCAGGCGCGGCTTCTCCATGGCCCCCACCAAGCGGGTCACCTTCGTCATTGCCGAGGACCGCACGGTCCTGGAGGTCGTCCGCAGCGAACTGCGCATGAACACCCACGCCGACCGCGCCCTCGAAGCCCTGCGCGCCCACCGGACGTGACGCACGGGGCCCGGTTGCCCCGTTTCGGTTGATGCGGTCCGGCAAAGGGACCATCCTGGACGATATGGAGCACGTCTCCGCTACGGCGGTCATCGATACCGCAGGTGTTGTGACGGGCTGGAGCGAGGGCGCTCGGAGGCTGACGGGGCGCACGGCCGAGGAGGTCGTGGGACGGGCGGCCCGGGAGCTGCTCGCCGAGGTTCCGCCGGGGCCCGCCGTGGCGGCACTGAAGGGGAACGTCGTCCTGCGACACCGCGACGGTTCCTCTCTCACGCACTTCGTGGAGGCGTGTCCCGTCGCGGGCGCCGACGGCACCCCCGTCGCGTACGTGCTCACCGCCCGGCCGCCCGCCTCCAGCAAGCCGACCGTCGCCGAACAGGCCTTCCAGCAGGCGTCCATGTCCATGTCGGTGTTCGACACCGACCAGCACTACCTGCGCCTCAACGGCGTGGCCTGCCGGGTGATGGGGATGCCCCAGGAGGCCCTGCTCGGGCGGCGTTTCCCGGAGACCGTCGAGGACGCCGAGCACAGCCTGGGATTCAACGCGCATCTGCGGCAGGTCGCCGAGACGGGCCTGCCCGTGCGCTACGAGAGCTTCACCGGTGCCCCCTCCCTCAACCGGGAGCACGCCTGGAGCATCGAGATGTGGCCGGTCCGCGACGAGGACTCCGGCGAGGTGACCGGCGTCGCCCTGGCCGCTTTCGACAGCAGCGACCAGTACTGGGCCCGACGGCGGCTGGCCCTGCTCAACGAGGCGGCGACCGCCATCGGCACCACCCTCGACGTGGTGCGCACCGCCGAGGAACTCGTCGAACTGCTCGTGCCCCGCTACGCCGACTTCGCCAGCGTCGACCTCCTCGAATGGGTGCTCGGTGCCGACGAACCACCGACCGTGCTCGAGGGCGACGTCGTCCTGCAGCGCGTCGCCCACGGCTCGGGACACGAGGGGACCCCCGAGGCCGCCGTCCGCCTCGGTGCGGCCGACACCTACCAGGCGTCCTCGCCCCCCGCGCAGGCTCTGCGCAACGGCCGGGCGGCCGTCAGCCAGGCCGGCGAACCCGAATTCACGCGCTGGGTCGCCGAACGCAACGCCCGCGCCCCGGCCGGCCGCTCCTTCCGCGAAGGCGTCCACTCCATGCTCGCGGTGCCGCTCAAGGCCCGCGGCACCACCCTCGGCGTGGTGGTCGCCGTCCGCATCGCCCACCCCGACGACTTCGGCGAGGACGACGCCCTCCTCGGCGAGGAACTCGCCAGCCGGGCCGCCGTCTGCATCGACAACGCCCGCCGCTTCGCCCGTGAGCGCACCACCGCCCTGGCTCTCCAGAACAGCCTTCTGCCGCGTGGGCTGCCCGGTCAGGCGGCGGTCGAGGTCGCCCACCGCTATCTGCCCTCCGGCTCGCTGGCCGGCATCGGTGGCGACTGGTTCGACGTCATCCCGCTCTCCGGCAGCCGGGTCGCCCTCGTGGTCGGTGACGTCGTCGGCCACGGCATCCCGTCCTCGGCGACCATGGGCCGCCTCTGCACGGCCGTGCGCACCCTCGCCGACGTCGATCTGCCGCCCGACGAGCTCCTCACCCACCTCGACGACCTGGTCACCCACCTCGCCTCCGACGACCGCCCCGACGAGGGCACCGAGGTCGCCGAACTCGGCGCCACCTGCCTCTACGCCGTCTACGACCCGGTCTCGCGCCGCCTGACCGCCGCTGCCGCCGGCCACCCGCCGCCCGCCCTCGTGCTGCCCGACGGCAGCACGAGGCTCCTCCCGCTGAGCGCGGGGCCCCCACTCGGCGTCGGCGGCCTGCCCTTCGAGGCCACCGAGATCGAACTGCCCGAGGGCGCCGTCGTCGCCCTCTACACGGACGGGCTCATCGAGGACCGGGACCGCGACATCGACCACGCCACCGAGGAACTGTGCCGCGCGCTGACGGCGAAGGCCGACACCCTCGACGACCTGTGCGACACCGTCCTGAAGGCCGTACTGCCCGAGGAGCCCGGCGACGACGTGGCCCTGCTGCTGGCCCGTACCCGGGCCCTCGGCGCGGACCGGGTCGCCACCTGGGACGTCGAACCGGACCCGGCGCACGTCGCCGCGACCCGGCAGGCCGCCATCGAGCAACTCGCCGCCTGGGGACTGGAGGGGGCCTCCTTCGTGACCGAACTCGTCGTCAGCGAGCTGGTCACCAACGCCATCCGATACGGGGCGCCGCCCATCCAGCTGCGGCTGATCCGCGACCGCACCCTCATCTGCGAGGTCTCCGACGGCAGTTCCACCTCGCCGCACCTGCGGCGCGCCCACGCCTTCGACGAGGGCGGCCGCGGGCTGCTGCTGGTCGCCCAGCTCACCCAGCGCTGGGGGAGCCGGCAGACGGGCAGCGGCAAGACGATCTGGGCCGAGCAGTCGCTGGAACCGCTCGACTTCTGATCGCCCTGTCCAGGCCGCTCTCCGGGCCGCTCACCGGGCCGCTCACTGGAAGGAGCAGCCCGGGTTCGGCACGTCCTCCGAGTACGGCGAGCCGTGCGGCAGCACGTACAGCACCTCCAGGACCAGCGGGGTGGTGCCCTCGTTGCGGCCCAGGTGCACATCGCCCGGCCCGCCCGGCTCGCGCACGACCGTGCCCTGCGGATAGACGCCGTCGCTCTTGCAGTCGGCGTGGTAGTGGCTGAGCGTGCCCTGCTTGACGTACCCGTAGACCGGGCCGTCGTGGTAGTGCCAGCCGGTGGCCTGACCCGGCGGCACGGTGATCTCCCTCAGCACGTAGTCGGTGTCGCCCACGGTCTTCTGGGCGATCAGCGTGCCGACCACTCCCGGGCCGGGAGGGGTCGCGTGGGCGGAACCGCCTGCCAGCACGGTGGTGGCGACGACCGCGCCGGTCAGGGCGGTACGGAGCGCTGTGCGCATGGGGAAGGCCTCCTGGCTGGGAACGCGTGAGCGACGAAGTGTCGTGGGCATCGTTGCGAACATAGAGGCAGGAAAGCCGAGTTGGGGCCGAAAACCTGGATGACACGGCACGTCGGCACGGTCAGCATGAAGAAATGGCGCGACTTCACGACATCGTCTTCGACTGCACCCGCCCCGCGGCCACGGCCCGCTTCTGGGCCGCCGCCCTGGACGACCATGCCGTCGCGCCCTACGACGAGACGGAACTCGCCCGTCTGCGCTCCCTCGGGATCGACAGCGCCGAGGACGACCCGACGGTCCTGGTCGAACCGGCGGGCGGCGGACCCCGCCTGTGGTTCCAGCTGGTGCCGGAGGGCAAGCGGATGAAGAACCGGGTGCACCTGGATCTCCGGGCGGCGGACCTCGACGCGGAGATCGAGCGTCTCAGCGGGCTCGGCGCGGCCGTGCGGGCCCGGCACGCGGGTCATGTCGTTCTGACCGACCCTGAGGGGAACGAGTTCTGTCTGGCCCCGGCCGAGTAAGAGACCCCATCTCCTCCCAGGCCCCGCCGCTCAGTCCTCCGCGCCCCGCACCGCGACCTGGGCGAGGGTGCGGCCCGTGCGGGCCGAGCGGGCGCGGTGGGGGTCCGGGGTGCCGTGGCCGCGGGACGGGCCCTTGGTGGTCCGGACCAGCAGCCAGTTGTTCTCACGGAACCGGGTGAGGGCGTACTCGCCCCGCAGCTTCGTCCCGTGGAGGCGGAACGTGGCGTGCCCGTGCTCCAGGGACTGCGCGAAGTCGACGGGGTTCCCCCTGCGGTCGTGGCTGAGGGGCTCGTACGTGCCGTGGTCCCACACGATCACCGTGCCCCCGCCGTATTCGCCCTCAGGGATCACGCCCTCGAACTCCTCGTACTCCAGCGGATGGTCCTCCGTCGGCACGGCGAGCCGCTTGTCCTTGGGGAGATCGGAGGGGCCCTTGGGAATCGACCACGACTTCAGCACGTCACCGACCTGGAGCCGGAAGTCGAAGTGCATCGTGCTCGCGTCGTGGATCTGCACGACGAACCGCGGCTGAGCACCGACAGGCGTGTCCCGGCCCTCGGGCTCACCGGTCCGGCCGAAGTCCCGCTTGCCGTGGTAGTCCCGCAGACGCTCGTTCATGCACCCCGAGTGCCCCTCCCGCGGCTCAGAACTCCTCGTGCGTCTCCGGGTCCCCGCCCAGGCGCCGGTGCGTGCGGTCGGCGAGCGCCGCCATCTCCGCCTCGGTCAGCTCGAAGCCGAAGACGTCGAGGTTCGCACGCTGCCGGTCCCGGTCGCCGGACTTCGGGACCGGCAGCGCTCCGAGCTGCACGTGCCAGCGCAGGACCGCCTGGCCGGGGGTGACCTCGTGCGCCCGGGCCACGGCGGCCACGGCAGGGTCGTCCAGCAGGTCCGAGCCCCGTCCAAGCGGGCTCCAGCTCTCGGTCACGATGCCCTTGTCGGCGTGGTAAGCGCGCAGCTCCTCCTGCGGGAAGAGGGGGTGCAGCTCGATCTGGTTGACGGCCGGCAGGACCCCGGTCTCCTTCTCCAGCCGCTCGATGTGAGCCGCCGTGAAGTTGGAGACCCCGATCGACCGCACAAGACCGTCCTCCCGGAGCTTGATCATGGCCCGCCAGGAGTCGACGTACTTGTCGACGCGGGGGAGCGGCCAGTGGATCAGGTACAGGTCCACGTACTCCAGGCCGAGGCGGCCGCGGGACTCCTCGAAGGACGCCAGGGTCTCCTCGTAGCCGTGATGGCGGCCGGGGAGCTTCGTCGTCACGACGACCTCCTCGCGCGGGACCCCGCTGCCGGCCACTCCTCGGCCGACACCGGTCTCGTTGCGGTAGTTGGTCGCCGTGTCGACGAGCCGGTAGCCGCTCTCCAGGGCGGTGCCGACCGCCCGCTCCGCCTCGGCGTCGTCCATCGGCCAGGTGCCGAGCCCGAGGGCGGGGATCGTCGTGCCGTCGTTCAGGGTGTGCGTCGGGATGCTGATCACGTGCGGACCTTCCCTTGACTGTGTCGTGCCTCCAGCCTCACGGATCGGGGGAGCGGTGATCAACCTGACGGGCGGGGACGAGGACAGCGGACGGCATGCGAAGCACCGAGGCAGGCGGTCGGCGGGGTCCGGGCGGGCCACGCCACGGGACGTCGCCCGCGGCTTGCGCCGCCGCCGTACGGCCGTGATCGGCCTGGTCGCCGACGCGATCGCCTCCTCGCCGTTTCCCGGGCGGCTGCTGCGCGGGGCCCTGTGGAGACTGCCTGGGACAGCGATCACCTGGTCCTGACCGTCGACTCCGGCGGCGACCGCGCCAAGGAGGACGCCGCCGTCGCCGAACCTCTCGACCGGCGCGTGGACGGCATCATCTACGCGGCCATGTCCCTGCGCCGGGTCCGGGTCCCCGAGGGCCTGCACCGTACCCACTCGGTGCTCGCCGACTGCGTGCCCGACGACGACTCCCTGCCCTCCGTCGTCCCCGCCGGGCGGGCAGGCGGCCGTACGGCGGCACGGTTCCTCGTCGAGCAGGGGCACCGCAGGATCGCGCTGGTCGGGGGACACCGGGTCGCGGCCGGCGCCCTGCACGCCGTGACCCGGCTCGGCCTCACCGTCCCCGACGACCTCTCGGTGGTCGGCCACGACGACCAGGAGCACATGGCCGCCTTCCTCGACCCGCCCCTCACCTCGGTCGCGCTGCCGCACCACGCGATGGGCGAGGCGGCCGCCCGGTTGCTCCTGGGATCGAGCGCAGTACGACGGCAGCGGAGCTCAGGGAGTGGGCGGGGGCTCAGGGAGCGAGCGCGTGGGCCGTGCCGCCTTGCGCGGCCATCGACTCGGCGATCAGCAGGTGGGTCTGCCGCCGCTCCTCGTCGGGGACGGGCGGCAGGAGTTCCTCCCACACGGGGAGGAAGGTGCCGCGCAGCTGGAGCAGCCCCGCCGGGCGGGCCAGCAGCCAGAAGTGCAGATGTGCGGCGCCGTCACCCCAGCGGTTGACGTGGACCCGGGCGACGCCGTCGAGGCCGAGCAGGGCCCGCTCCGCCCGCTGGAGCAGGGGGCCGAGTTCCGCCGCGCGCTCGGCGGGGAGGTCGGCCAGGTCGTAGTGGCCGCGGGGTTGCAGCATGACGACCGCCGGGAGCCTGGACTCGGTGCCGATCGCGTTCAGGCGCCAGTGGTCGTCGGCCCACAGCGCCTCCGTGACCGGCTTGAGGCAGGTGCGGCACTGCTCGGGGCCGTGCTCCCCGTGGCGGTCGGGCTCGGGCAGGACGGGCGGCTGCAAGGGCCTGACCCGGAGGTCACCCTCGAAGGGGAACGTCTCCCAGCCGACCACCGAGCCGGCGGGCAGGGGCAGCCGCTCGCCCGTGGGCAGGCGCCGTACGAACGCGCTCGGTTCCTGGGGAGTTGAGGAAGTGGCCACGGTGGGAAGTCAACCATGGGTGACGCGCCCCGCGGGGCGCGGACCTGCGGTCGCACCACGGACACGGCGAGCTACGGAGCATGCATGACGACGGACAACGGCACGGCGGAGCGGGACCCGGGAATCGAGGTGAACCCGGTCGCCGGGCACATCGGGGCCGAGATCACCGGCGTCGATCTCGCGGACGACCTCGACGACTCGGTGGTCGCCGCGATCCGGGCCGCGGTGCTGCGGTGGAAGGTGGTGTTCTTCCGCGGGCAGAAGCTCGACCACACCGGGCACGTGGCCTTCGCCCGCCGGTTCGGTGAGCCCGTCGTCCTGCGCAAGCGGGGCGGTGCGTCCCCCACGGACTTCCCCGAGGTCGAGACGACGGCCGACCGGCTGGAACTGGGCGGGAAGTTCGGCATGGAGCACGAGGAGTGGCTGCGGCGCCGACGGCACACGCTGCTGCGCGGCTGGCACTGCGACCACGGCGCCCGTGTCGACCCGCCCGCCGCGACGATCCTGCGCGCCGAGACCGTCCCGCCGTACGGGGGCGACACCCAGTGGTCCAACCTCGCGGTCGCCTACGCCGGACTCTCCGGACCGGTGCGGGAGTTCGTCGACGGGCTCCGCGCGGAGCACCGCCTCGGCGTCGGCTACCAGCCCCGTCCCGGGGACGACGCCTACGTCCGGCATCTGCTGGACCACCAGGTGGCCTCCCTGCACCCGCTGGTGCGGGTGCATCCCGAGACGGGGGAGCGGATCCTCTACGTCAACGGCTACTACGTCGAGCAGATCGCGGGCCTCTCCCGCGCCGAGAGCCGAGCCGTGCTCGACATGCTCCTCGAACAGGCGGTGCGCCCCGAGTACACGGTCCGCTTCCGCTGGGAACCGGGCAGCGTGGCCTTCTGGGACAACCGCGCCACCATCCACCTGGCCCCCAGCGACAACGCCCACCTGGACTTCCCCCGCACCATGCACCGGGTGATGCTGGCGGGAGACGTGCCGGTGGGGGTGGACGGCAGGGCGTCGGAGGCGATCACGGGGACGGAGGCGGGGCGGTGGTGACGGGGCTTCCGGCGGTTCGGGAGTGGGTCTGGGCTGCGGAGCACGAGTGCACCTGGGCCCCGCGAGCACGAGCGGACCTGGACTCCGCGGGCCCGAGCAGACCTGGGCCTTGGGCCGCGCCTGAGCAGGGCTGGGCATCGGGTGGGCCTGAGTGGGCCAGGTTCCGGGCGTATCCGGGGCGCAAGGGCCCGGGCGCGGGCGGGCTCGCGCCATGGGCGTCCCGAGCGGACTGAGGGCTTCGGACCGCCACCCCGGCAATCCAGGGCTGTGCCTCGGGCGTGCCGGAGCAGAGCCAGGCCGCGCCCGGGCGGGCCTGCGCCCTGGGTGCCCCGAGCGGACTCAGGCTCCGGACCGCCCCCTGGCAGTCCCGGGCTGCGCCTCGGGCGTGCCAGAGCAGAGCCACGCCGCGCGCGCGGGCCTGCGCCCCGGGTGTCCCGAGCAGACCCACGCCCCGGACCGTCACCCCGGCAGACCCGGGACCAGGCGCTCGATCAGACCTACGACCCGGCTCGCCACCCCAGTGCCGGGCCCAGCTTCGTTGCCATGTCTGTCAGGATCTGTACGTAGTCCTCGTGTTCGAAGGTGAACGGGAGGGCGAAGGCCACCTCGTCCACCTCGCGGAACGCGGCGTGTGCCTGGAGGCGTTCGGCGATCTCCTGGGACGTGCCGACGATGTCCGGCGCGAACATCATCCGGGCCGGACCCTGGGGCGAGGCCGTACGAGGGGTGCGCTTCGCCGCGTACTCCTCGTACCTGGCCCGCTGCTCGGGCGAGGCGGAGTCGGTGGGGATCACGACGAGACCCTGCGATACACGGGCCTCCTCGCCGTCCGGGTGGGCGGCGCGGAACGCGCGGATGTGCGAGAGCTGGATCTCGGCGAAGTCGTACGGCCCCTCGGCCGCCTCCGCCTTGACGACACTGCTGGTCAGGAAGTTCATGCCGTGCTCGCCCGCCCAGCGCGCCGAACTCAGGCTGCCGCCGCCGTACCAGAGCCGCCGGCCCAGGCCGGGGGAGTGCGGCTGGACGCGGTCGGAGAAGACCTCGAAGCCCTGCACCCCGCTGAAGTCGCTCGCCGGCTTGCCGCGCACCAGGTCAAGGAGGCGCCGCACCCGCTCGTAGGAGAAGTCCTCCGCGTCGGCCGTGTCCGGGTACAGCGCCGCCTTGATCTCGTCGAAGTGCATCGGCGGGCCCACGCTCACACCCGGGTTGATCCGGCCCCCGGACAGGATGTCCACGGTCGCCAGGTCCTCGGCCAGCCGCAGCGGGTTCTCCCAGCCGAGGGGGATGACGGCCGTGCCCAGCTCGATGCGGCGGGTGCGCTGCGAGGCGGCCGCCATGACGGCGACCGGGGACGAGATGCCGTACTGGAGATGGCGGTGGCGCAGCCAGGCGCTGTCGAAGCCGAGCCGCTCGCCGAGTTCGATGATCTCCAGCGTCGACTCGTGGCCCCGTCGGGGGTCCGCCTCGTCGAACAGTCCGATGGTCAGGAAGCCCAGCTTGCGCAGGGGGCGAGGGGTGGACGGCACGGGCACCTCCGGGACGCTTGATGTATCAAGTAGTACTGCTGAGGCAACTCCGGAGCCGCCCACCGTGTTCCCCTGTCAGCTCAGCGGAATGATCACCTCGTCCTCGACGGGCGGTTCCACCTCCTGGGCGAGATTGCCGGTGGCCGCGAAGCAGCGCAGACGTACGGCCTCCGGCGTGACGTCCAGCCGCAGGAAGCACTTGAAGAACGGCGGGCTGTAGGTCGCCGAGCTCGGCGAGAACAGCTGGGTGTAGATCTTGCGGACCGGGAGCCGGAACCGCGAGGTGCGGTCGGGCCGGCCGCCGGCACCCAGGAGGCTCGCGACGAGGCGGGTGCGGAAGGTGACCCGGGCAGGCTCGCCGGGGAGCCGGGTGGGCGGGATGCCGAGCCGCTCCGCGATCACTGCGGTGGCCTCCGCCTCGGTCAGGGCGAAGAACCTGCGCAGGTGCAGACGGCGGCCGTAGAGCCTGCTGTAGAAGGCCAGCGAGTCGCCGCGCAGCGGATAGCAGCGGAAGTCCTGCTCGGTGACGTCGGCGATCGACACCCGGGGGATGGTGTGGGTGGCGTGCATGAACGCGCCGCCGCCGCCCGAGACGACGTACTGCAACGTCCTGCCGTCCACGTCGACCGGGTAGCGCTGGTAGTTGTGGATGTCGCCGCCTATCGCCGCGACGAAGTGGTGCTCCGGGGCGCGCACGATCTCGTCGACCGTGCCCCCGCCCTCGATGGCGCAGGGGTGGTGCTCGCCGTCCACGTACAGGGGCGAGCCGGTGATGAGGATCTTCGGCCGGGGGCCCTGGGAGACCTCGCGCAGCCACGCGCCCTGTTCGGCGTCGATGGTGCCGAGCAGTCCGGTGTCGATGCCGATGATGCGCAGCGGACCCGCGTCGACGGCCCAGTACGGGCCCGGCTGGACGGCCTGTTGGGCCGGAGCCGCCCGCAACTGGCGTGCCCGGGCGAGGCGTTGACCGTCCTGGGGGCGAGGCCGATGCCACAGCAGGGAGCGCAGCCAGGCGCGGCTGAGGGGGCGGGCGCGAGGTTCGGGATCGAGGGGCGGTGCGTCGCCGCAGAAGACACGCATGAACGCGCCGAGGCCCTCGTACCAGTCATGGTTGCCGGGTATCGCGTAGATCGGGGCCGGATAGTCCTGGTAGGGGCGGAAGAACTTGGTGTCGTAGTCGTCCGCGCTGCCGACGGGGTAGATCACGTCACTGGCGACGACCGTGAACCTGGTGTCCTGACTGATCTTCAGAAAGCCTGGTACGACGGCGTACTGGGGGTCGTCGCCCTCGCCGGTGTCGCCGATGACCATGAAGGAGAAGCGCTCCGGGTCCGCGCGCCGGATCACCTTGTCGGCGGGTGCGCCGGCCGCCGCGCGCTGGGCCACCCAGCGGTTCCGGGTACGGCCCGTGGGGTCCCCGAGCCAGGAGGCGACCACGCCGTTGCGGGCGGCCCACAGCGTCTTCGGGTTCAGCCACGAGATCTTCTCGACCTCGGGCGGCATCAGCCGCTTGTACTCGCCGAGCCGGGCGGAGCCCCAGCCGGCGCCTTCGGCGGTATCGCGTGAGGAGTCAGACACCGGTGCACCGTAACAACGATCTACAACCGGCCCGACGGGGGAGTCACCTTCGTGGGCCGCGGGGCACGGCCCACTGCGGATCCTGCGGCGCGCGGGCCTGGACCACCCTGGGCGCCTCGTCCTCTCGGAGCGACTCGTTCTCCTGGTCCTCCGGGTGCTCGAAGAGCGAGCCGGACCGCGGGGCGGCGACGACGGCCGACGCCGGCGTGCGGTTCCATTCGCCGTCGCCGAGCACCAGCAGCGGGTCGAACATGACGACAACTCCCGCCAGGAGCAGGAAGATCGCCGGACCCACCAGCATGGGCAGCAGCAACGAGGTGGGTGAGTCGCCCGCCCACGATCCGCCGGTCCGGCCGTGCACATGCACGCTGACCGCGGACATGCCCGTGTAGTGCATCCCCGTCACCGCGACGCCCATGATCAGGCTGGCGCCGAGGCTCGTCAGGAAACCCCGGACGGTGACGGCCGCCCACAGGGCCGCGGTCGCCGCGACGACGGCGATGACCACGGAGAGCGCGACGACCACGGGGTCGTAGTGGATCGTCCCGTTCAGGTGCAGCGCCGCCATGCCGAGGTAGTGCATGGCCGCCACGCCGAGCCCGGTGATCACGCCCGCGAAGGACAGGTTCAGGGTGTTGGCGCCCCGGTAGCCGACGATGAACACGCCGATGCCGACGACGACGATCGCCACGGCGAGACTGAGCACCGTGAGCCCGACGTCGTAGCGGATCCGGGTCTCCACGACCTGGAAGCCGATCATGGCGATGAAGTGCATCGTCCAGATGCCACAGCCGATCGAGGACGCGCCGAGCGCCAGCCAGCCCGGCTTCCACGACTCGCTGCCGAGCAGGGTCCGCACGATGCAGCGCAGCCCCAGGGCTCCTCCCAGGCAGGCCATCACAAACGCGGCGACCGGGGTCACCATGCCGTAGCGGAATCCGTCGACGGTGCCTTCCATGAGCCAACTCCCCCCAGAGCTTTGGCCGGTAGTGGAGGAAGGGTTACGGCTGCGGATCGCGTAAATCAAGCCATTACCGCGGGTAAGAGAAGAACTCCCCGGTGGCGTCGTTGAACTTTAGTCACATGAAGGCGAGTTTCGGCCAAGCGGGCTCACGGGGCTCGGCAGTGTGCCAGAGTTGAACGATTTTCAGCCTTTCCGTGGCCGCAGACACCCGGGGCCGACGGGGAAAAGCGGTTGTCGGTCCGTCCTCCGCCATGGACGATCTCACCCCGTGACGACACGCACCGAATCCCCCGCCCGTCCGCTCGCCCTGATCACCGGCGTGGGGCGCACCGTCGGCATCGGCGCCGGGATCGCGCAGCAACTGGCCGCCTCCGGCTGGGACATCGCCTTCACCTGCTGGAACCCCTACGACGCACGCATGCCCTGGGGCACCGAGCCGGGCGCGACCGCGACGATCGAGGGACTGCTGGCCGAGCGGGGCGCCGCCACCGCCGCCATCGAGGCGGACCTCGCCGAACCCGGCACCCCGGCACGGGTCTTCGACGAGGTGGAGCACCGGCTCGGTCCCGTCACCGCGCTGGTCATGAGCCACTGCGAATCCGTGGACTCCGGCCTGTTCGACACCACCGTCGAGAGCTTCGACCGGCACTTCGCCGTCAACACCCGGGCGACCTGGCTACTGATCCGGGAGTTCGGACGCCGCTTCACCGCACCGCCGGGCACCGGGCGCATCGTCAGCCTCACCAGCGACCACACCGTGGGCAACCTGCCCTACGGGGCGAGCAAGGGCGCGATGGACCGCATCACCCTGGCCGCCGCCCACGAACTCGCCCACCTGGGCGTGACCGCCAACGCCGTCAACCCCGGTCCCGTCGACACCGGTTGGATGTCCGAGGAGGGCCGGGCGCACTGCCTCGCGGCCACCCCCCTCGGCCGACTCGGCACCCCGCGGGACACCGCGCATCTGGTGGACTTTCTCTGCTCGCCGGAAGGGCAGTGGGTCAACGGCCAACTGCTGAAAAGTAACGGGGGGTTCGGGTGAGCGCGGCCGGGCCGCGCACCTAGGAGAAGAACTCGCCCAGCAGCGGCAGCAGCAGCGATGTCCGGCGCATCAGGGTCATGTGCTTGGTGCCGGGGAGGACGGCCAACTGCGCCCCGGGGATCAGGGATTGCATCTCCGCCGCGTGCTCCACGCGGACGAAGTCGCTGTCGCCGACGACCAGCAGCGTGGGCGCCTGCAGCCCGCGCAGGTCGTCGGCGGTCCAGGGAAGCGGGGCCTGCGCCGCCGCGGAGGTCTTCGCGAGGAACTCCTGGAAGTGCTCGGGGTGTGGTGCCACGGCCGCGTAGGCGTCGGCCATCTCCTGGAAGTCCGCCTGGCTGGGCAGCAGGGGCGAGCTGTAGTCCGGGACGCGCACCTCCTCGTGGACACCTTCCTGGGTGTACATGGTGGCGGCGAGCGCGAGCCGTCCGACGCGCTCGGGACACCGGACGGCGATCTCCAGCGCGGTCAGGCCGCCCAGGCTGAACCCGAGGAAGTCGGCCTGTCGCACGCCGAGTTCGTCGAGCAGCGCCACCACGTCGGAGGCCAGACCGGCCACGGAGATGTCACGGTCGATGTCGGCGGTGTGCCCGTGCCCCTGGAGTTCGGGTGCCACCACCCGCCGGTGATTGGCCAGTTCGGGCAGCACGCCCGCGAATGTCAGATCCACGGTGAGGACACCACCGTGCAGCAGCACCAGCGGACGGCCTCCCTCGTGGTCCGCGTGGTCCGCGCCATGGATCTCGTAGTACATCTCCAGACCGTTGACCTTGGCGTAGGCGGAGCTGCTCGGCATCGTCATCACATCCGTTCTGCGGGAGTCGTATGTGAGGAAGACCGTGGCAGCGCCGGAAAGTCATCGCGCCGGCCGCGGGCAGGGGACTCCGGGAACCTGTCCGACTACCTGTCCGACCACCTGACCGACTAGAGGGCCACCATCCGCCCGCTCCGACCTTGGAGCCGGACCGAGGCCAGGGTCGCGCAGACCGCGGCCGTGGCGAAGAGGGTGCCGCAGGCCGTCGCCGCGGCAGGAGCGTCGCCCGCGAGCGCGGCGCGCAAGCCGTGAGCGGCCCAGTAGCCGGGGGAGGCCGGGGCCACGTCCGCGACCCAGCCGGGCAGGACGGCGAGCGGGACGAGGGCGCCGCCGACGCTGCTGAGGAGCATGCCGCCGATGTCGTAGGCGGCGGAGAGCTCGCCCATCGTGCGGACCAGCACCCCGAGCAGCGCCCCGAGGCCGAGCAGCGTGCAGCTCCAGCTGAGCAGGACGCCCAGCAGCAGAAACGGATGCGGCACGCGCAGTCCGAACACGCACACCCCGAAGGCGACGATCAGCACCTGCTGTGCGAGCAGCGCGGTGAGCACGGGCACCGCCTTGCCGAGCAGCAGCTCCGCCGGGTGCAGAGGAGTGCCGCGCAGCCGGGCCCAGGTGCGGCCGAGGCGCTCGGAGAGGATCGCGTTGCCGGAGATGCTGAGGGCGAGCAGCGAGAACGTGACCAGCGTGCCGACGACGGCCTGTTCGGTACCGGCCGTGTGGCCCTGCGCGGACAGGTAGAGCGGGCGCAGCAGGGTCATGAAGACCAGCGGCAGGAGCATCCGGCTCAGCAAGGGGCCCGGTTCGCGCAGCATCAGCAGCGTGTTGTGGCGGATCAGGGCGCTCAGACGGGTGGCGGACTCACGCGGCGGCATCGTGGGGCTCCGTCCGGGTGGGTGCCGCAGGGTGAGTCGTCGTGGCCTGCGTCGTCGTCTCCAATGAGTGGTACAGGTCGTCCAGGCCGGGCCGGTGGACGTCGACGGAAGCGGGCGTGCGGCCGGAGGCGAGCAGGGCCGTCAGGTCGGCGCCGGGATCCGTGGTCGGCTTGCGGAGTTCGGGTTCGGCCGGGTCGGCGAAGGTGACCCGGAGCTCGCCGGGAAGGTGCCGGGTGAGCTCCTCCTGGGTGCCGCGCGCGATGACCCGGCCGGCGCGCGCGATCGCCAACGTGGCGTCCAGGTCGACGAGTTCGGGGAGGTAGTGGGTCGTGTAGACGACGGCGGCACCGGCTTCGGCGCGAGCCCTCACCGCGGCCAGCAGAGCCGAGCGGGTCTCCGGATCGGCGCCGGCCGTCGGCTCGTCGAGCAGCAGGAGCGGAGGTGAGCCGACCATCGCCGTGGCTGCCTGGACCCGGCGCCGCTGCCCGCCGGACAGGATGCCGACGGGCCGGTCCGCGACCGCGGACAGCTGGAGCTCCTCCAGGACCCGGGCGATCCCCGCGTCCCGGCGCCGGCCCCGGAGCCCGGCCAGCCCGGCGAGCAGCCGCAGGTTCTCCCGCACGGTGACACTGCCGTACAGGGCCGGCTCCTGTGGAGCGATCCCGACGAGCCGCCGGGCGTCGCGACCCTCGCTCCGCGCGTCGTACGGCCCGATGCGGACGCTGCCCGCGTCGGGGCGTACCAGACCGGTGACGATCTCCACGAAGGTCGTCTTACCCGCGCCGTTGTGGCCGATCAGACCGACGATCTCGCCCGGCTCGACCGTCAGGTCGAAACCGTCGAGCGCGTGATGACGGCCGTAGGACTTCACCAACCCGTTCGTGACGAGCATGCACCCTCCCCTGTGTCTGCTGTGTGTGCCCTGTCCGCGAATCTGTCCGCGAAGCACGTGTCTACGGTGTATACGTCTACACTGTAGACCTATGAGTGGCAGACGGGAAGAGATCCTGGACGCGGCCCTGGCCATCGCCGACGAGCGCGGTCTGGAGGCGGTGTCGATGCGTGCGCTGGCCGAGCGTGTCGGGGTCACGCCTATGGCGCTGTACCGGCACGTCAAGGACAAGGCGGCGCTGCTGGACGGGATGGTGGGACGCCTGCTGTCCGCGCTGCTGCCGACGGACGGAGCGGATGCGGGGGAGGAGCCGACCTGGGACCAGCGGCTCGACGCCCTCGCCCATGCCTGCCGGGCGGTGACCCAGCGTCACCCCTGGGCGGCACACCTGCTCTTCTCGCGTCCCGCCGTCACTCCGGACGCCGTGCGCGCGGTGGACATCATCTACCTTGCGCTCATCGAGGCCGGGGTCCCGGAGCCTCAGGTGCCCCGACTGGAGCGGCTGATCAGCACCTTCGTCATCGGCTTCGCCGCCTCCGAGGCGTCCGGCCGCTTCACTCCCGGTGCTCTCGACCCGCGGGGCCGCCGCAGTCAGCTCCCGGCCGGTGAACTTCCCGGCCACAGCCGGGTCGGACCGTGGCTGGACCTCCCGGTCGACCTCACGGCCGAGTTCGAGGCGGACCTGGCGGACATCCGGCGGATGGTGGAGTCGGTGGCGCGGGGTGGGGAGTGAGGGGCCCACGGGGCCGGGACCGCGCGGGGTGAGTTGCTGAGGGTGTGTGCGGGGTGAGCTGCTGAGGGTGTGTGCCGCGTCGGAAGTGTTCTGGCCTCGGCCTCGATGTCCGGCGGGACTGGGGGTGGCCGCTCTGACGGGGGAGTGTCACATCGTCGTCGCCCGAGCCGCCGCGGGCCGCGCGGATGCACTGGGTCTGCCCGAACCGCCGCCGCCCGCCTCCCGGTGTCCGGCGTCAGCGGAGTTTATTCGGTCCGGCCGGTGCGCTCGTCTTGGTACCGTGCGCCTTCCGTACCGCATGAACCGGCATGGCGGTGCTCACCGGGGAGGGCCGGTCGGCGATGCAGGTCTCGGAGCTTCCGCGTGCGGTGGCCGCGGCGAGGGCGGCGGCCGCGTCACTGGGCCTCACGGCCGACGAGGCGCTCGTCCTCCAGGACTCGAACAAGCTGACTCTGCGGCTGCTGCCCTGTGACGTCCTGGCCCGGGTGGCGCCGGTGGCGGACCAGGTCGCCCAGCTCGAAGTCGAACTCGCGCAGCGGCTGGCCGAGGTGGGAAGCCCGGTGGCCGCGCTCGCACCTCGCGTGACGCCGGGCGTTCACGAGCGCGACGGCTTCGTGGTCACCCTGTGGACCTACTACGAACCGGCCGTGCCCCCGGAGGTCCCACCCGCGGCCTACGCCGACGCACTCACGAGGCTGCATGTCGGTATGCGTCAACTCGACGTCCCTGCACCGCACTTCACGGTCCGTGTCGACCAGGCGCAACGCCTTCTGGCGGACCGCGACCGCACACCTGCGCTGGCCGAGGCGGACCGCCGGCTCCTCGACGAGACTCTGCGCAGGCTGCGGCGAGCGATCGGCGAGCGTGGCACCGTGGACCAGCTGCTGCACGGCGAGCCGCACCCGGGAAACCTGCTCGCCACGAAGAGCGGGCCCCTCTTCATCGATCTGGAGACATGCTGCCGGGGCCCCGTCGAATTCGACCTCGCCCACGCACCCGACGACGTCGCCGAGCACTGCTCGAACATCGACCGGGACCTGCTGCACGACTGCCGTCTCCTCGTCCTCGCGATGATCACGACGTGGCGATGGGACCGCCACGACCACCTTCCGAACGGCCGCAGGCTGGCCGGTGAGTGGCTCGGACGGCTGCGGGAAGCGTCCGCCGGGACACGGTGAGCGGATTCTCTCTTTAATCGAACGTACGTTTTGTTCGCGAGGCCGGTGGTAGGACACCGGCATGCCCCTCACCTCCCTCCGCGAACAGCTCGTCCGCACCCTCCGCTTCACCCGTGGTGTCCCCGGGCGGTTCGTCGTCGGCGCTGATGGGGAGATCGTGCTGTTCCTCCGCGGGCGCACCGGTGACGACCCGGTGACCTGTCTGTGGGCCCTGGACGTGGCCTCCGGCAGGGAACGGTTGCTGGCCGATCCCGTTCGGCTGCTGGGGGCCGGGCCGTCCGGGCGCAGAGGGCGGGTGGGAGGTGTCGAGGCGTACGGCACCGACGCGGCGGCCGGGGTCGTCGCCTTCGCCCTCGGCGGCGGACTGTGGACCGTGGACTCCGGCAAGGGGGAGCCGCGGCGGCTGCCCGTCCTCGGACCGGTCTTGGACCCCCGGCCCGACCCCACCGGGCGTCGCATCGCCTACGTCTCGCACGGCGGCCTGCGCGTGGTGGAGACGGACGGGGCGGGGGACCGGTCGGTAGCCCGAACGCCCACGTCCGGCGTCGAGTTCGGGATCGCCCCCCACACCGCTGCCACGTCCCTCGACGATGCCCGTGGACACTGGTGGTCGCCGGACGGCAACCACTTGCTGTTCGCGCGGACGGACTCCACGCGGGTCCGGCCCTGGCCGACGGCCGCTACGACGGCCGGTCCGGCAGCCGATCCCGCAGTCGATCCCGCCGTCGATCCGGCCGGCGGAGGCGACAGGGCGGACGGGATCGACTCGCCCGACCTGACCGCCCCTGGCGACCCGGACCGCGAAGTCCGCCGCACGGCCCTCGCGGGCACGCCCAACCCCGACGTCACGTTATGGCTCTCCGACCTCGACGACCCACCGGTGCAGGTGAGTTGGGACCGGGTCGCCTACGAGTACGTCGTGGGCGCCGGGTGGGACACACGCGGGCCCTGGGCTCTCGTCCAGTCACGTGACCAGCGCACCGTCCGCTTCCTCGGCATCGACCCCGACGACGGCCGGACCGCCGTCCTGGACGAACAGCGCGACGCGTGCTGGGTGCACCTCGTCCCCGGACTGCCCGCCCGCACGGCCTCCGGCGCCCTTCTCGCCCACCACGACACGAGCGGCACCCGACACCTCACCTGGGACGGAACGGACGTCACCCCGCGGGGACTTCAGCTGCGCGCCGTGCTCGGCACCGACGGCGACGACGTCCTGTTCACGGCCACCGACGAACCCACCGAGACCCACCTGTGGAGCTACGGCCCCAAGTCCGGCCTACGGCAACTGAGTTCAGGGCCCGGTGTGCACTCCGGCGCCCGGAGCGGCGGCACACTGGTCCGGGTCACCCGGGACGCCGAGCGGCCCGGCGGGCGGGCCGCGGTGCTGCGCGCGGGCAGACCGGCCGTCACCGTCCTGTCGTACGCCGAACGCCCGGTGGTCGACGTCCGCGCCGAGCACTTCGTCCTGGGCCCGCGAGCGCTTCGCGCCCGGCTCCACCTGCCCTCCTGGCACCGCCGGGGCAGCGGCCCGCTGCCGGTCCTCGTCGACTCGTACGGCGGCGCGGCCCTCCAGCGCGTCACCGCCGAACTCGACTCGCGGGTGCTGCTGGCCCAGTGGTTCGCCGAGCAGGGCTGCGCGGTGCTCACGACCGACGGCAGCGGCACTCCCGGCCGCGGGCCCGGCTGGGAGCGCGAGGTCCACGGGGACCTGTTCGGACCCGTCCTCGACGACCAGGTCAGCGCCCTGCGCGAGGCCGCCCGCCGGTGTCCCGACCTCGACCTCGGCCGGGTCGCCTTCCGCGGCTGGTCGTTCGGCGGTGCGCTCGCCGCGCTGGCCGTGCTGCGCCGCCCCGACGTGTTCCACGCCGCCGTGGCCGGTGCGGGCGTCACCGACCAGCGGCTGTACCACGCGCACTGGCGCGAGCGGTTCCTCGGGCATCCCGACATGTACCCGGAGCGGTACGACGCCTGCGACCTGCTCCGCGACGCGCCCCGGCTGACCCGGCCGCTGCTGCTGATCCACGGGCTCGCCGACACCAACGTCCCGCCGGTCAACACCCTCCGCCTGTCCGCGGTGCTCAAGGCCGCGGGGCGCCCGCACGAACTCCTGATCCTCCCCGGTATCGGCCACCAGCCGATCGGCTCGACCGTCACCCGGCAACTGCTGGAGCGGCAAGTGGACTTCCTGCGCCGCCACTTGGGCGTCGAGCCGCCCCGCTCCGCCTTCTAGAACGTGCGCTTGAGCAGGTCCAGCAGTGCGGCCCAGTGCCGTTCGTCGCCCTCGCCGTGGTACGCGGCGGTGTCGGCCTGGGTGAAGCCGTGCGGAGCGCCCTCGTAGACCTCGCAGCGGTGCCGCACGCCGGCCTCGGTCAGGGCGGCTTCCAGACGCTCGATCTGCTCGGGAGGCAGCGAGTGGTCGTTGTCGGCGTGACCGAAGTACAACTCCGCGGTGATGTGCTCGGCCACCAGGTGCGGGCTGTCCGGGGTGTCGGTGGCCAGGCGCCCGCCGTGGAAGCCGGCCGCCGCTGCCACCCGGTCCGGATAGGTGCCCGCGGTGAGCAGGGACAGCCGCGCGCCCATGCAGTAGCCGGTGAGGGCGACCGGGCCGTCCGCGACCTCGGGACGCTCGGCCAGCCAGCGCAGATACACCCCGGCGTCCCGCATCGCGAGCTCGGGCGTCAGCGCCTGCATCACCGGCATGATCTTCTCGAAGATCTCCGGCCGGGCGCCGGGGTCGATGAACTCCGGAAGGTCGAAGACCGGCGCGCGCCCGTGCCGGTAGAACACGTTGGGCACGAGGACCGTGTAGCCGGCCTCGGCGAGCCGGTCGGCCATGGACCTCAGTTGGGGGCGCAGCCCGAACGCGTCCTGGAAGACCAGGACGGCGGGCCGGGGCGCGCCGTCGGCCGGGTGGGCCAGATAGGCGTCGGCGATGCCGTCCTCGGTGGGGATGTCGACGTCGGTTCCCTGTACGGAGGTCATGGGGGGTGCCTCTCTGCGCATGCGACGGCGAGCAGGTCGCCGGCCCGGCGGAACCGGGCCGGGCACATGCTTGCACGCACCAACGAAGTCGCCGCCATGGCCCCCTCCCGCTTGAGCGGCGCTTTACTCGAACCGGCTGGTGTCGCCCGCGCCCTTCCGGATGATCTCCGCCTCGCCGCCCGAGAAGTCGATCACCGTCGTCGGTTCGGTGCCGCAGTCGCCGGAGTCGACGACCGCGTCCAGAACGTGGTCGAGACGGTCCTTGATCTCCCAGCCCTGGGTCATCGGCTCCTCCTCGTCCGGCAGCAGCAGAGTGCTCGACAGCAGGGGTTCGCCCAGCTCGGAGAGGAGCGCCTGGGTGACGACGTGGTCGGGGATGCGCACGCCCACGGTCTTCTTCTTCGGGTGCTGGAGCATCCGCGGCACCTCCTTCGTCGCCGGGAGGATGAAGGTGTAGCTGCCGGGCGTCGACGCCTTGATCGCCCGGAACACGTCCTTGTCGACCCGTACGAACTGGCCGAGCTGCGCGAAGTCCTGGCAGACCAGGGTGAAGTGGTGCCGGTCGTCGAGATGGCGGATGCTACGGATCCGGTCGATGCCGTCACGGCTGCCCAGCCGGCAGCCGAGTGCGTAGCAGGAGTCCGTCGGGTACGCGATGAGGGCGTCCGACCGGATGCTCTCGGCGATCTGCGAGATGGCGCGGGGTTGCGGGTTGTCCGGGTGCACGTCGAAGTACTTGGCCATTCACCGAGCTTATGCCGTAGCGGTGGGACGGCGACGCAGGCCGGGGAGCGCCGCCGCGGCCGACCTGCGCGAGGCCCGGCGGTGCCTGTCACCTACGCTCCGGACATGGACCGGGAACGCATCGCCGTACGACTCCACGCCCCTGCCGCCGCGAAGGCGCCGGCACTCGTGCTGCGCCCGTGGCGGCCTGCGGACGCCGCCGAGCTGGCCGTCCTGCACCGCGACGAGGAGCTGCGCCGCTGGATCGGCTCCGTCGTGGACGGTGAGGCGGAGGCCGAGCGGTGGGTGCGGGAGCAGGAGCGGGGGTGGCACGAGGGGGACCGGTTCGCCTTCGCGGTCGTCGAAGAGGGGGCGCTGTGCGGGCCGGACGGTGCACCGGTCCTCGTCCCTGAGTCCGCTCACGGCAGGCCGGTCGTCGGCACATCGGCCGTGCGGCAAGCCGAAGTGGGTGAAGTCGAAGGCGGTGGGGTCGAAGTCGGTGAAGTCGCCGCCGGTGAACGCCTCGTCGGGCACGTCGTTCTCAAACGCCCCGCCCCGGGCGGCCCCTCGGGCGAGGTCGGCTACTGGACGGCGGCACACGCGCGGGGCCGGGCGGTGGCGCCGCGGGCCCTGGACGCGTTGACCTGCTGGGCGTTCGACGCCTTTGCTGGGGACGGGCTCGTGCGCCTCGAACTCCTCCACAGCGAAGACAACATCGCCTCCTGCCGGGTGGCACGGAAGTGCGGGTACCCCCTCACCGCCCGCTTCCCCGCGGCTCCCCCACACTTTCCGCGTGACGGGCACCTTCATACCCGCCTTCTCACCTTCTGACGGCGTCCGGCCCGCCGGTCGCCGACCGCACGTGAGGTAACGTACCGAGCGGTATGTCGGGAGGGTGCGAGCGGCGAGGAGAAGGGTGACGTGGCAGGTCACGGGGGAAGCAGGGCGCAGGACGCCGGGGACTCGACGTGGGCGCAGGAACTCCTGGACCATCTGAGGCCGACCGGGCGGGACATCCGCAGACTCGTCGCCTGGCTCGGGGAGACGGTGCACGGCACGGCCTCCCTCCACGACGATGCCGGAACCCTCGTCGCCGGCCCCCGCATCCCGCTCGACGAGAGCCTCGTCGCGGACATCCGCGTCGGCCGGATCGCCTCCGCGGCCTCGGCGGACGGAGGCGGCCATGTGCGCCTGCTCAGGGTCGAACACCCGAACCCGGCGGCGGCCGGTGTGCTCGCGGTGGCCCGCCCCGCCCCCTTCGACCGGCGTACCTCCGACATCCTCACCCACACCGCGCAGGTCCTCGAACTCCTGATCCGCGCCCGGGAGACGACCGCGGCCGACCGGCGCCTGAAGCGGGCCACCTCCGATCTGCGCCTGGCCATACTCCAACTGCTGATGGTGGAGGACACCGTCGCCGCGCGCCGCGTCGCCGCGGGGCTGTGGCCCGGCCTGCTCGACACGGACACGGCCTGCGTCTACGTCCTCGAAGGCGACGCGGCGGAACGCGACCGGCTCGCCGAGGAGTGCCTCGGCGTGACCGGGGGCCGGGCCCTGGTGGTGCGCTGCCCGGCCATGGACGGACACGTGATCCTCGTGACCGCCGCGGACGCCTCCGGCGAAGCCCTGCGCTCGCTCGTCGACCGCAACCCCGGCACCCTTCTCGGCGGCAGCGCCCACCAGAGCCTCGCCCAGACCGCCGCCGCCTACGGACAGGCGGTGAGCGCCCTCGCCGTGGCGCGCGTACGGCCGGACAGGGCGGCCGTGTACCCCGAACGCACCCACCCCGAACGGCTGATGGACCCGGCGGCGCTGCGCGCGTGGACCGCCCGGCTGCTGCGCCCGCTCGACACCCTGCCGCACCACACCCGCGCGGAACTGCTCGCCACCACCCGTCTCGGCCTGGAGTTCACCGCCGTGAGCGCGGCGAAAGTGCTGGGCGTCAGCCGCAACACGGTCCGCGCCCGTATGGAACGCGTCGAGGCCCTGCTGCGCACCGACTTCACCGACCTGGCCGTCCGCGCGACCGTCCATCTGGCCCTGAGCACCCAGGTCAGCCTCGCAGACGGACAGGAAGGAGAGCGCTGCGACCGCGCAGACGCACGGCAGGCCGGGACCCGGCTGGGCGACCTGCTGCACGGGCCCGCCCTGGAAGCCTGGGCACGGGAACTGCTCGGCCGCCTGGACAGCGACGCCCGCGATCTGCGCCGCACCCTGCGCAGCTGGATCGCGGCCGGCGGCAACGCGGAGCGGGCCGCTCAGGCGCTGGCCGTGCACGCGCAGACCGTGCGGGAACACGTCCGCAGCGCCGAACCGGTCCTCGAACGCCGGCTCCTCGCCTCCGGCAGTGATCTCTACGAGGTCGTGCTGGCCCACCTCGCGAGCGGAGAACTCGATCCTCCCGTCCTGCCGTGGGACGATCCGGGCCAACCGGACGCACCTGTGCACGGGTGAGCCCCGCGTCCGGCCCAGCGGGCATCGGCGCGATTCACAGGAGTCCGCAGGTCACGTAAGTTCGGACACACCGCAGGGGGCACGACCGGAACGGGGGACCGGTCGCACCCCCTGCGAGGCGTTTCCCCCGCGCACGACGGGTACTCGTCCGGCTCCGGAACGACCACCGCTGGAGGAGGCCCGGTATGACGAGCAGCACGGAGACCGGCGGCGCTACCGGCACGCCGGACAAGGACTACAACCTGATCTGGTACGTGGAGGCGTGTCTGAGCAACGCGCTGCGGCTGGAGAGCTACATCCAGGACGCGGAACGCGCCAAGGACACCGAGGTCGCCGACCTGTTCCGCAAGGCCCAGGCGGACAGTCGCAAGGGCGCCGAGATCGGCAAGGGCCTGCTGCGCTCACGGCTGAACGGCGGCTGACCCTGCGGGCACGGAAGGGCCGGACAGACGGGTGTCCGGTCCTTCCGCATGCGCATGGACACCCGTGTCACAGGGACGCCCATGTCACGCCGGAAGTCGGCCGTACACGAACAGATGCGGCTCCGGTGCGCCCTCGGGGTGGTCCGGTGTGAACTCCACGAACTGCTCCGACTCCACCACCAGGCCCGCGTCCCGCACCACCGCCACCACGTCCTCGGCGGCGAAACTCGTGGCCCGGACCGGCCGGCCCATGAACTCGATCGCCAGGTCCTCGACGTCGGCGGGCACCGTGGCCAGCACCAGACTTCCGCCCGGACGCAGCGCCCGCGCGAGCCGCCCCAGCACCTGGGACTGCTCCGCGCGGGACATCTGCAGCAGGGAGAAGTACACGCACACCGCGTCGAACGCGCCCTCCTCCAGCGGCAGTTCGCGGATGTCGGCGAGAAGGAAGGTGGCTCGCGGCACCTGTCGGACGGCGAGGTCCACCATCACGGGGGAGACGTCCACCCCCAGCACCTCGTGGCCCGCGTCGGCGAGCGTCGACGCCGTGGGGCGGCCGGTGCCGCTGCCGACGTCCAGGACCCGGCTGCCCGGCGCCAGCCGGCCGAGCAGCCAATCCAGGGACGCCAGATGCGCCTCGGAACGCGCGAACGCCTTCTCGTACGTCAGCCCCAGCGCGTCGAAGACCTCCGCCGCCCGCTGTCCGTCTCCGGCCACGACCTGCTCCCCCCTCGCGGTGTCCCGGCATCGTAGCCCGGCACCCCGTGCACGCGGCCCGGCTTGCGGCCGAAAGCCGAGGCAGGGCAGGGTGCGAGCGTGGCCACCTTGCTGATCGTGCATCACACGCCCTCGCCGAACTGCCAGGCGATGTTCGAGGCCGTCGTCTCCGGAGCGACGGCCCCCGAGATCGAGGGCGTCCGCGTCGTACGCCGTGCGGCCCTGTCCGCCACCGCCTCGGACGTACTGGCGGCGGACGGGTACCTGCTCGGCACCCCGGCCAACCTCGGCTACATGTCCGGTGCCCTCAAGCACTTCTTCGACCAGGTCTACTACCCCTGCCTCGACGAGACGCGCGGCCGTCCGTTCGGTGCCTTCGTGCACGGCGGCAACGACGTCACCGGAGCCCTGCGCGGCATCGAGTCGATCACGACGGGTCTGGGCTGGCGCCGTGCGGCCGAACCGGTGACCGTGACCGGCGAACCGGCCAAGGCGGACATCGAGGCGTGCTGGGAGCTGGGGGCGACGGTCGCCGCCGGACTGATGTCCTGACGCGCGCTGTGCGCGGCCGGGCGGTGTCCTGACGGGCGCTGTGCGGCGCCGGACCGTGTCCTAACGCGCACTCTCCGCAGGCCCGCCCGGAGTGATCAGTCCGCTCTCGTAGGCGAGGACCACCGCCTGCACCCGGTCCCGCAGCTCCAGCTTCGACAGGATCCGTCCGACATGGGTCTTCACCGTCGTCGGACTCAGGAACAGCCGCTCGGCCAGCTCGGCGTTGCTGAGCCCGGTCGCCAGCAGCCGCAGCACCTCCAGCTCGCGCGGCGTCAGCCCGGACAGGTCGCGGTGCGGGGAGGCCGGCGGCGCGGCCTCCGGGCGGGCGAAGCGCTCGATCAGGCGGCGCGTGATCGCGGGCGCCAGCAGGGCGTCCCCGGACCGCACCAGCCGTACGGCGGCCACCAGATGCTCGGGTGTGACGTCCTTCAGGAGGAAGCCGCTGGCCCCCGCCATGAGCGCCGCGTACACGTAGTGGTCGAGGTCGTAGGTGGTCAGGATGATCACCCGGATCTCGCCCGCGGAGTCCTCGGCGAGGATGCGCCGGGTCGCCTCGATGCCGTCCATGCCGGGCATCCGGATGTCCATGAGGACCACGTCGGGGCGGGTCCGCAGGACCGAGGCGACCGCCTCCGCCCCGTCGGCCGCCTCCGCGGTCACCTCGATGCCGTCCGCCGCCAGGATCATCCCGAACCCGGTCCGGACCAGGGCCTGGTCGTCGGCGATGACCGCCCTCACCGTGTCCCCGTTCACGCCGTCCGCCACGGCAGCTCCGCCCTGATCCGGAAGCCGCCGGCGAGGGTCGGACCGGCCGCCAGCTCGCCGCCGTAGACCGCGAGGCGCTCGCGCAGCCCGATCAGCCCGCGCCCGTTCCCGTCCGCCGGGACCCCGTCGCGGACCCCGCCGGTGTCCCTGACCTCGATCTCCAGCAGGTCGTCGGACCAGCCGACGGTGACGACGGCCTCGGCGCCCGGCGCGTGCTTGAGGGTGTTGGTCAGCGCCTCCTGCACCACCCGGTACGCCGTCAGGTCCACCCCCGGCGGCAGCGGCTCGGCCGGCAGCGACACCGCGACCCCGACCGGAGTCCCCGCGGCCCGCACCCGGTCGATCAGCGCGTCCAACTGCCCGAGCCCCGGCTGCGGTTCGAGACCGTCGGCGGGGGAGTCCGGCCTGCCGGTGTCCGAGGGCGCCAACAGGCCCATCACATGCCGGAGTTCGGCCATCGCGGCCCGCCCGCCGGCCTCGACCGCGAGCAGGGCCTGTCGGGAACGCTCCGGTGCCACGTCCATGACCTTGCGCGCCGCGCCCGCCTGGATCACCATCACGCTCACATTGTGGGTCACGACATCGTGCAACTCCGCGGCGATCCGGGCGCGTTCCTCCTGCACGGCCCGGCGGGTCGCCTCCTCGTGCGCCCGCTCCAGGGCCGTGAACCGGTCCCGGCTCGCCGCGAGCCGCCCCTGCCCGAACCGGACCACACCGGCCAGAACCCCGGCCACCAGCAGCACCACCCCGGGACTCGACCAGCCCGGCAGCACCGGATCCGTCGACCGGAAGGCCACCCCCGCCAGCACGGCCGCCACCACCAGACCGGTCATCGCCCCCGCCCGGTACCGGCTGTACATGACCGCGCTGTACGTGCCGATCACACAGGTCAGCACGGTGATCCAGGAGGCGTTGTCACCGATCCCGAGCGCCGCGCCGAGCACCACCGCGAACACGGCCAGCGGGAAGCGCCGCCGTGCCGCCAGCGGCAGCGCCGACAGCACGACCAGGACCCAGGGCGGGGAGGCCGGTCGCCCCACGTCACTGCCGGGCACGGGCGGCCGGGGCGGCGCCGGGGGTGCCGGAACTCCGTACTCGATCCGCGACATCCGCACCGGCCCGTCGCCGGGGTAGCGCGCCGCCACCACCAGCGCGACCACCGTCAGCAGCACGGCCAGCAGCACGTCGAAGCACACCGACCGCCTCGACAGCGGGGCGCGCTCGGCCTCAGGGCGCAGCGCGAAACGCACCTGCCGACGCCACCCCCGCAGGTACTCCGTCTCCATGCGTCCATTGTCATGGCCCCTCGGCCCGTCCCGCGTCCCCCCGGATGACCAGCGCCCCCTCCGCGGGACGTACTCCTCGGGGACGACCCCGGCCCCGGATCCTCCCGGCGAAGGGCCGCGTGTCGGTGTTCCGGCCGACGCGCCGACGGCCCGACCGTCCGTACCTTCGCCACGCCGACGCAACCGCGCGGCCCGGCCGCCCCGCCCGTCGTGGCGCGGACCCGCTCGACGACACCCCCGAAGGGGATCTCCCGTGACCCAAGTCATCGAACTGAAGGGCGTGGCCAAGCGCTACGACAGTGCCGGCGCACCCGCGCTCGGCCCGCTCGACCTCTCCGTGGCCCAGGGCGAGGCCCTCGCGGTGACCGGCCCCTCAGGCAGCGGCAAGTCCACCCTGCTCAACCTCGTCGCCGGGCTCGACAAGCCGACCGAGGGCACGGTGACCGTCGACGGACAGCGGATCGACCGGCTCGGCGAGCACGCGCTGGCCCGGTTCCGCCGCGAACGGATAGGCATGGTCTTCCAGTTCTTCAACCTCCTCGACGACCTCTCCGTCCTCGACAACATCCAACTGCCCGCCCAGCTCAACGGAGTTGCGCGGCGCACCGTGCGGGACCGCGCGACGGAACTGATGGAGGTCCTCGGCATCGAGAAGCACGCCCGCGCCCACCCCGGCCGTCTCTCCGGCGGTGAGCGCCAACGCGTCGCCGTGGCACGGGCGTTGGTGAACCGGCCCGCCCTGCTCCTCGCCGACGAACCGACCGGCGCCCTCGACAGCGCCTCGGGTCAGGACGTCCGTGACCTCCTCGTGGACCTGCACCGCGGCGGCCAGACCATCGTGCTGGTCACCCACGACCCGGCCCTCGCCCGGGCCTGCGCGAGCCGTACCGTCCACCTCGTCGACGGCCATGTCGCCCTCGACTCCCGTGCGGAGGCCGTGCGATGACCGGACCGCTCGGCCGCGTCATCCGCTCCGGGGTGGGCCGGCGCCGGGTGCAGACCGCGGTCATCGCGATCGCCACGATGATGGCCGTGGCGGCCGCCGTGGTCGCCGGCTCCCTCATGGTCGTCACCAACGCGCCCTTCGACCATGCCTTCGCCGCGCAGAAGGGCGCCCACCTCACCGCCGGTTTCGACCCGGCCGAGGTGACCGACGCCCAACTCGCGGCCACCGGGCGGCTGGACGGGGTCGCCGCGAGCGCCGGGCCCTATCCCACCGCGCTCCTCCAGGTCACCGACTCGGCCGGCCGCAAGCCCCCGGCGATGACCTTCGTGGGGCGCAGCGGCCCGCACGCCACCGTCGACGACCTGGACCTCTCGGCCGGCCGATGGGCGAAAGGGCCGGGCGAGGTCGTGCTGAGCTCCTCCTACCGGGGGCCCGCCTTCGAGGTGGGCGACACCCTGACGGCCTCCGGCACCACGCTCACCGTCGTCGGCTTCGCCACCTCCGCCGGCCGGAGCGCCGACGCGTGGGTGACGCCCGCACAGGTCAGGGCTCTCGGCACGAAGGACGCCCCGGTCACCCGGCAGATGCTCTACCGCTTCGAGGAGGCCGGATCGACGGGCGACCTCGCCGCCGACCGCAAGAAGCTCACCGCCGCCGTCCCCACGGGGGCGCTGCTCGGCACCCGGTCCTACCTGGACACCAAGCGCGCCGCCGACAGCGGGGCCGCCCCGACCATCCCCTTCCTGATCGCGTTCGGCGTCCTCGGCCTCGTCATGTCCGTGATCATCGTCGGCAGCGTCATCAGCGGCGCGGTCGGCACCGGCCTGCGCCGGATCGGCATCCTCAAGGCCATCGGCTTCACCCCGGGCGAGGTCGTGCGCGCCTACGTGGCGCAGGCGCTCGTCCCGGCGGGAGCGGGCATCGCGCTCGGCGTCGTCCTCGGCAACCTGCTGGCCCTTCCGCTCCTCGACGAAACCGAGCAGGCGTACGGCACCGCCACCCTGTCGGTCGCCTGGTGGGTGGACGTCGTGGTCCCGGCCGCCGCCCTGCTGGTCGTCGGCGCCGCCGCCTTCGTCCCCGCCCTGCGGGCCGGGCGGCTGCCCACCGTCGAGGCCATCGCCGTCGGCCGTGCCCCGCGCACCGGACGCGGCCGGTGGGCGCACCGCGCGGCGGGCCGCCTCCCGCTGCCCCGGGCCGTGACCTACGGCCTCGCCGCGCCCTTCGCCCACCCGGTCCGTGCCCTCGCGATGCTGCTGGCGGTCGCGTTCGGCACGATCGCGGCGACCTTCGCCGTCGGACTCACCTCCTCGCTCGACGAGGTCGGCCGGATCCAGGACCCCGAGGACCGTGCCGCGGTCACCGTCTTCACCGGCGGCCCCGGCGTGGCACACGGCGAACACGTCCCCGCGCCCGGCACCCAGGAGCCCCGGCAGGCCGACCCGGCACAGGTGAGCGCCGCCATCGAGGCGCAGCCGGGCACGGCCTCCTACTACGGCGAGGCCCAGCAGGACGCCACCGTGGCCGGGATCACCGGAAACGTCCGGGCCGGCCTGTTCACGGGCGACTCGGGCACCGGCGCGTACGCGATGACCGCCGGGCACTGGCTCGACGGCACCGGCCAGGTCGTCGTGCCCCGCCAGTTCCTGGAGACCACCGGGACGCAGACCGGCGACACCGTGCGGGTGACGGTCGGCAAGGAGACGGCCGCCCTGCGGATCGTCGGGGTGGCCTTCGGCAGCGCCGACGACCAGCTGGAGATCCAGGTGAACGCCGCCGACTTCCCCGCGACCAGGCCCCAGGTGTTCCTGGTCGACGTGAAGGCGGGCGTCGCCCCGACCGCGTACGCCGAGAAGCTCTCCACCCGGATCCGGCCCCTCGGCGCCGAGGCCGTGGCCAACTCCCCCTCCCGGCAGCACAACATGGTTCTCGTCCTGAACACCATGGCCGCGCTTCTCACCCTCATGCTGGTCTCCGTCGCCGGGCTCGGCGTGCTCAACTCCGTCGTCCTCGACACCCGGGAACGCGTCCACGACCTGGGCGTCTGCAAGGCCGTCGGCATGTCACCCCGGCAGACCGTGAGCCTCGTCCTCGCCTCGGTGGCCGGCATCGGCGTGCTCGGCGGCCTGGTCGGCGTCCCGGCCGGATACGCGCTGCACGGGTTCGTGCTGCCGGTGATGGGACACGCTGCGGGCACCGACCTGCCCCCGTCCGTCCTCGACGTGTACGGAACCCCGCAGCTGCTCCTGCTGGGCCTGGCCGGCCTGGCCATCGCCCTGCTGGGCGCGATGCTCCCGGCCGGCTGGGCGGCCGGGGCCCGTACGGCGACGGCCCTGCGCACCGAGTAGCCGTCACTCCCGCAGGCCGATCACCAGGTCGCGGGGCAGGCCGTGGGTGTCGTGGAGGTAGTCGTAGTCCTCGTCGCTCAGCGGCCCCCGGTACCGGGGGCCCGACAGCAGACGGCGACCGCGCTCCAGCAGCCTGTCGAAGCCCCGTTCCTCCTCCAGCAGCACATCCCGGACGGGACCTGTCCCGCAGGTCTGCCGGAAGTGGTCCAGCGTGTGCTGGAGGTGCTCCACCGGCAGGTCGGAGAGGGTGCGGAAGGGGTCCTCGCGCCGCAGGGTGGTGAGCAGCCGACGGACGAGCCGGCGCAGGACGTAGCCGCGTCCGGTGTTCGACGGGCGCCCCCCGTCGCCGATGACGACGACGGCGGAGCGCAGATGGTCGCTGACCAGGCGCAGCGAAGGCTCGTCCAGGGACCACGGCAGCAGCCGCCTCCAGGGCTCGAACAGGTCGGTGTCGTAGACCGAGTCACGGCCCTGGAGGACGCTGACCAGCCGCTCGAGACCCATGCCGGTGTCGACACCGGGACGCTCCAGGGGCTGGAGGGAGCCGTCGTCGAGACGGCGGTACCGCATGACGACGTGGTTCCAGATCTCCACCCAGCGCGGGTCCGTCGTGGGCGTGCCCCGCGGCGGGGTGCCGCCGGTCCACACGAAGATCTCCGAGTCCGGGCCGCACGGGCCCACCGGACCGTTGGACCACCAGTTGTCCTCCCCGGTGAGCTCCACGGGCACGCCCGACTCCTCCCAGGTGCGCAGGGCGTCCAGATCCGGGCCCACCTGCTCGTCGCCGCCGAAGACCGTGGCGTGGAGTCTGTCGTGGGGGATGCCGAAGCCGTCGCGGAGCAGCTCGTACCCCCAGCGAAGGCTCTGCGAGTGGCCGTAGTCGCCGAGCGACCACGAGCCGAGCATCTCGAACACCGTCAGGTGCGTGGCGTCGCCGACCTCGTCGAGATCGGTGGTGCGCAGACAGCGCTGCACGTTGACCAGACGCCGGCCCCGGGGATGGGGACGGCCTTCCAGGTACGGCGTGAGCGGATGCATGCCCGAGGTCGTGAACAGCACCGGATCGCCCGGCGGCGGCAGCAGGGTGCTGCCAGTGATCAGGTGGTGTCCGCGCTCGCGGTAGAAGTCGGTGAAGACGCGTACGGTCCGGTCGGAGTCCATGGCGGGATCCTTCGGTCTCGTGGGACCGGAAACGACCGCGGCGACGGGAGGCGCCCGGGAAATCCTGCACCGGCGGTCCGTTTCCGGCCGCCGGGGGAGTGGGTGAGGTCAGGCGTCGGCAGCCGGCGAGCTGGTCGCTCGCGCGGCTGCGGTGTGGTGCGTACGGCTGATGACCTTCATGCGGTCAACCGTACGCACGGGCCCGTCGGCCGTCACTCGGTTTTCCACGGCAAGGCGCCGACCCGCGCCACGGCGCCGCCTAGCGCGCGCACCAGTGCTCCTGGCGCACCAGGGGCCGGCCCCCGTGCAGCGCGCGTGCCTCGCCCAGCGCGATACGCAGCGCGGGGCGGATCTCCGGGGGCAGTTCGCCGACGGCGGGCCACTGCACGACATGCAGGGCCACGTCCCGCAGCTTGGTGTTGGTGCGCTGGGAGACGGTCTTCAGGATCTCCCACCCCTGCTCGGACCGCAGACCGCTCAGGGCGACGACGACCCCGATCGCCTGGTCGACGACGGCGTGCGAGACAAGGGCCTGCTGGAGCTGGGCGACCTCCTCCTGGAGTTCCTCGATCTTCCCGACCAGCTCTTCGCGATCCGTCATGTACCGCCCTGCCACCCTCTCCCCCTGCCGCCCGGCGACTCCCCGGTCACCGACTCTCCAGTCTGAACGGCGGGAGCCACCGGCCACGAGACACCAAGCGCACACTTTGTGAGCAGGCAGGACAGAAAGCGAAACGCCTCGATGCAGCCTTACGGCATTCGCGGGTAGGGGAAAAGAGGACGCAGAGCGCAGATCAGTGAGAGGAAGGGCCTGGCCGCGTGGAGACGCTCACCTTCGACAGCGAGGACCTGGAGCGCACCGAGGAGTTCCTCAGTCACGCCTACGCGAAGATGCGCATCGGAAACGGCACCCCGGACAGCAGCCGCGCGCGCATCCACCGCAGCGCCATCGACACGGTCAGCGTCGACGAGCTCGACCTCGACTTCGACATGAGCTACGCCGTCACCCCGCTGGGCCGGATCTGCCTGTGCGTGGTCCACGAGGGCACCATCGAGGACCACGTCTACCAGGGCGTCTCGGACTCCTTCGGACCCGGCGACGTGGTGTCCTTCGCCCCGCCGGAGCTCTCCTACGCCGGCCGCATCCACGCGGCCCGCTACAACATCACCATGCTCGACCCCGCACTGCTCACCCAGGTCGCGGGGGTCGCGGACCCGCTGCGCCCGGAACCGGTGCGGCTGACCGGGCACCGGCCGCTCAGCGTGGCGGCGGGGGAGCGGCTCCGGTCGACCATCCGCTATGTCCAGGACCACGTCCTCGCGGACCCCGCCGTAGCCGACCAGCCGCTCGTCGCCTCCACCGCCGCCCAGCACCTGGCCGCGACCGTCCTGGCCACGTTCCCCAACACCGCGTCCGTCGACCCCACGGGCTCCGACCGCCAGGACGCCCGTCCGGCCGCCCTGCGACGCGCGGTGGCCTTCATCGAGGGCCACCCCGACCGTCCCCTCACCGTCGCCGAGATCGCGGAGGCGGCCCACGTCAGCGTCCGCGCGCTCCAGTACGCCTTCCGACGGCACCTGGAGTGCACCCCGCTCGCGTACGTCCGCCAGGTCCGGTTGTCCCAGGCCCACGCCGAGCTGGCGGCCGCGGACCCCGAGAGCGGAGCCACCGTCACGGACATCGCCGCCCGCTGGGGCTTCTCCCACCCCGGCCGCTTCGCCACCCTCTACCGCCGCACCTACGCCCGCTCACCGCGCCGCACCCTCCGGGACGGCTGACGTCCCCGCCGTCCGTACGGCCAGCACGGGCTGATGGCCAGGGGGCAGGGAAGGACTCAGCGGCTGGTGACAAAGCGTCCACCGAGCCCTGCGTTCTTGTGAGCAACCCCCGGAAGGCGGGCCCGTGTCGGCCTACCGTCCCGGCATGAACACGAGTCGCAGCAGAGCAGGAACGTGGCGTACCGCGGCGCTCGCGGTGCTGTTGACCACCGGGGCGTTCACCGGGACGGCCACCGGGTCGGCGTCCGCCGGGAGCACGCGCACCGAGACGGCCGCCGGATCGGGCGGGGGTGTGACCGAGACCGTCGTCCGCGTGAAGGCACCCCTGCCGGCGTCCTTCGGCGCCCGGCCCGCGGCGTGCGACTGGCTGTCGTACCTGCGCTACCGGTCCTCCACGGGCCCGGCCTCGTCGGCCGACGCCGACCGGGTCCTGGTCGCCCAGCCCGGCATCCTGGAGGGCGCGGGAGCCTTCGACAGCGTCGCCCGCAACACCGTGGCCCGCGCCGCCCAGGAGGGCGAGCACGTCGAGTTCTGGGCCCTGGACCGGCGCTCCAACTGCCTGGAGGACCACACCGGAACCGCCTCCGGCGACCAGCACACCGCCGTCGACTACTACTACCGGGGCAAACAGGTCGCGGGCCGCACCTTCGCCGGATTCGTCGCCGACGGCCGGCTCGGCTGGATGGCCCGCCTCGGCATCGAGCAGACCGTCCGGGACCAGTACGACCTGCTCACCGCCGAGTTGCCCGACCAGAAGGTCCGCAAGGACAAGGTGCTGTGCGGCGGGCACTCGCTCGGGGGTGTCATCACCGGCTACTTCGCCACCGCCGACTTCGACGGCGACCCCGCCACCACCGCCGACTCCGGCCAGAACCAGTGCGCCGGTTACTTCGCCCTCGACACCACCGTCTCCACCTCGCTCGGCGACCTGAGCGGCAGCATCCCGGACGACACCGGCCTGCCCGACGTCGGTCTCGGCTACGGCGTCGTCCAGGCCGGACTCGACAGCGGCCTGTTCCCGCGCTCCCTGTCCGCGCCCGTCCTGCTCAACCCCGAGACCATGACCCTGCTCGCCATCGCCGGCGTGGGAGCCGTACAGGATCCGGACGGCGAGTCCGACCTGCCGGGTTACCTGCCCCGGAACACCGACATCGAGGCCACCAACCGGTTCCTGTTCTCCAAGGACACTGCCACCTTTCTCACCGGCTCACCCGCCGTGAAGGACTTCCGGCTCACCAACGAGGCCGTGCTCGGCGCGCTCATGGACGACCAGTCCGTCCCGCTCGCCTTCCTCCAGAGCAGCGTGGGCTTCTTCGACGGCGGACCGGTCACCGACAAGAACTTCCCCGTCACCAACGGGAGTTCGGCACAGCCGGGCCTCTTCGGCACCGAGTACAAGGCCATCCCCGCGGTACCGCACGGCCCGCTCTACACCTGGCGCGACTACGACCGGGTCGGCGACGCCGACGACCCCGGGTACCGGTCCTCCGACGGAACGCCCTTCACCGCCGCAGGCAAGGAGGTGACCGACATCCAGGAACTGGCGCGCAGCATGGGCACACAGCCGCTGGACTTCACCGAGCAGTACTTCCCGACCAAGCTCGTCACCGACCTCGAACTGTCCACCTCCCCGCAGGTGAAGCGGCTCGTCGTGCACCCCGACGGACTCACCGCCCACCCGACGCTCACCGTTCTCGCGGGCGACGGGCTGCTCGCGGGCCGGATCCCCGCCGATCTGCACCCCGTGGTCGCGGACGGCTACCAGCACCTCGACGTGCTGACCGCGGCGCCGGTGCAGAACAACCGTCGTCCCGAACCGGTGTCCACCGCGCTGACCGGGTTCGCCCGTGATCCCAGGTAGGAGCCAACAGAGGGGAAGGGACCGGGAGTTCGACTCCCGGGCCCTTTCCCTCGTACCGAAGCCGTCTGTCGGGACTCTCAGACCTTGCTCGCCGCGAAAGCCGCCGCCGCGTCTGCGTTCGCGGTGTAACCGAGGTGCGCCAGGGTGTCGTTGCCGCCCGCCTCGCACACCGGGTCGCCCTGGGCGCAGAAGTCGATGGTGCGGCTCTGGTACGTGCCGGTGACGCTCTTGCCGATGGCCCGGATGGGGTTGCCGAACAGCAGCACCGCGGCGACCTTCGGCTCCACCGCGGCGGGCAGCGTGGCCACGATGGGACTGCCCACCACCGCGCCCGCGCTGCTGATGCCGATGGAATTGTCGACGACATTCGCGCCCTGTGAATAGCCGACCAGGATGAAACGCTGGTCCGGACACGTGGACGCCTGGCTCTTCACGTGGTTCACCAGATCGGCGTTGCCCTGCGCGGCCGAGGTGGGGGAGAGGTCCGCGGGATAGTTCACCCGGTAGCTCGACAGGTTCCGGCCCGTCAGTTTCCTTTGCAGTGCGGAGAACACCGGGTCGCCGACGATGAAGCCGAGCGTGCCCGGCTCGAACGTGCCGCGAGCTGCGACGACGTCGATGTCCGAGCAGGCCGCGGCGGTCGCGGACGGCGCCGTGACGGTGGCCACCGTGGCCCCGCCGACGAGAGAGAGTGCCGCGAGGCACAAGCGAATACGCATGGGGGGATCCTTTGCGGGTGGGGCGTATGAAACGCCTGTGGAAAGGATGTCCCGAACGTATTCGCTTGAGCGGCGGACCTGTTATGGACGGGAATTCAGGAATTCCTCGTTCTTTTGTGCCGTGGTGAGTGCCAGGATCAGATCCAGACGCGCGCCGGGATCGTGCAGCGCCTCTCCGAACACCTTGTCCAGCTGACGCAGCCGATAGCGCACGGTCTGCGGATGGACATGGAGACGGGTGGCGACCTCCGGCACGTTGCTGCCGCTGAGCAGCCAGGCGAGCAGGGTCTCGGCGAGCCGCTCGCGCTGCCCCTCGGACACCGCGTCGAGCGGCGCCAGGGCCCGCGCCCGTAGCCGGCCGAGCATCGGTTCGTCACTGTGCAGCAGGAGTGTCGACAGATGGTCCACGCAACGCACCACCCCTTGCCGGGGCAGCAGTCCGCGTCCCATCAGGCCGAGGGCCCGGGTGGCCCAGCGCAGCGACTGCGCGGCCTCCGCGACCGGCACGGTCGGGCCGATGGCGGCCGGCCGCCCACGCAGCGCGAGCCCGAAGGCCCGGCTGCCCGACCGGCCGGAGCCGTCCGGGTCGGGGATCAGCATCCGCGGCGGCCGTGACTCCATGTCCACCAGCGCCCCGGCGGCGGCCAGCGGCCACTCCTCGACCCGCTGGTCCGGGCCGGCCGCGAGCGCGACCACCGCGACCTGCTTCGGCACCGGCCACCGGGCGCCGTGCGCCAGGTCCTGCACCGCCTCCGGCGCCACGGGTCCGTCGCCGAGAAGCAGGTCAAGCAGCCGTCTGCGCCGCCGTTCCAACTCGTCCGTGTGCTGCGCGCGGGCCTCGGAGTACCCGGCGGCGGCCGCCTCCGCGACCTCGTGCACGGTACGGAAGGCGAGCTCGCCCAGCGCGGTGACGACGGCGGTGTCCAGGCCCAGCTCCTCCGCGGTACGGCCCATCAGCCGCCAGGCATGCAGCCCGCCCACCCGCAGCGCGGACTGGAGGGCGTCCAGGCTGCGCCCCTCCAGGGCCTCGCCGCGCCCGAGTTCGTAGTACGTCGCCGTGATGGCCTCCCCGTGGCCACGCGCGTCGGCGATGTGGTCGACGAACAGCGTGAGCGCCTGCACGACCCCGGCTCTCAGGTGCTCGCGGTAGGTCCCGTCGGCGGGGCGGGCGTACTGGGGCACCTGCCGGCGGACCTCCTCCTCGACCTCGTCGGCGACCTCCTCCAACTGGGCGCGCAGCAGGTCGGCCAGATCGGGCGGTACCGCGGGGTCACCGCGGCCCTCCGGTACACCGTGCGGGACGGGGCCGGCCAAAGGGGGCCCTCCTTTCACCCGGAAGCGGCTCACCCTGGGGCCGTTGCCCGTGGGGCGAGGGGTGAGTCCCGTGTTGGACGGACGTCCCCTGCGTTGCGTTCCCTGACCCGACGGTACCGACATCACACCGGCACCCCCAGACCCCGCGCGAGCATCGGCCACGACGCGGTGAACTCCTGCTTCCAGTACGCCCAGCTGTGTCCTCCGCCCGAGTAGAAGTGCGTGGTGACCGGGATGCGCAGCAGCGCGAGGGCGTCGGTGAAGCCGTGCGCGGAGGGCCACAGGGCACTCTCCAGCGCTTCCGGCAGCCAGTCGCCGGTGCCGCCCGCGAGCCCGCTGCCCTGGGAGACGTACAGGGCGGTGCCGCGCAGCCCGGTGGCGCGGGAGCGCGGGTTGAAGTCGCGCCAGGTGAGCAGGTCGAGGATCGGACTGCCCCACAGCGAGGCCGGCGCCAGGTTCTCCCGGGCCACGATGGCGTCCATCAGGTTCGGCACACCGGGCGCCATGGTGTCGAGGATCCCGCTGTAGGAGGCCGCCGCGGCGAACAGGCCAGGGTGCCTCGCCGTGTGCGCCATGGCCCCGTAGCCGCCCGTCGAGACCCCTGCGACGGCCCGCACTCCGGAAGCCCGGTAGTCGCGGGCGAGCAGCGCGGGCACCTCCGTCAGCTGGAAGGTCTCGTAGTCGGGGCCGTCGCGCCAGTCGGTGGGGATACCGGTGGGGCCCGCGTCGGGCATCGCGACGATCAGGTCCCGGCCCGCGGTGAAGGCCTCGATGTCCGTCTCCCGGGTCCAGGACGTGTAGTCGTCGTGGGCCCCGTGCAGCAGGTACAGCACCGGGTAGGTCCGGGTAGGCTGCGCGTCGAAGCTCGTGGGCAGGATCAGCCGCACCGGAGCGCTGCGGCCGAGCGCGACGGAGGACACGGACACGTCGACCGTGCGCGACGAGAGCGCGGCGGCGGGCCGGGCGCCGATCAGTGCGGCCAGTCCGGCACCGGCCGCGGCCTTGGCGAGGGTGCGTCGGGACACTGCGGTGGTGCGACGGTGCATGGCGGCTCTCCTCGGATCACGTGGAGCGGGTTCTCGCGACGAGCTCTCGCCCCAGGTGGGCGGCGATCTCGTCGACGTGCGGCGGGTCGAGCAGCGACAGGTGGTGGCCCGCGACCGGGACGACGGTCAGGCGCGGGCACACCTCGTCCCAGCCGAGCGCCCGGTCGTCGCGTTCGTAGGCGGGATCGCGCACGGTGTGCGGGGCGGGTTCCGTGGCCCGGTACAGGACCACCGGCCCGTCGTAGCGGCCCGGCCGGTGGGCCTCGCCGATCCTCAGGTCCAGATAGGAGGAGCGCTGGTGCTCCAGCGCGGCGCCGGGCACATCGGCGCGGTCGCGCAGGATCCCCAGCACGGTGTCGATCCGCTCGCCGTCGTCGTCCGTCGCGAGGAGTTCGTCGTACGGCAGCTCCAGCCGCACCCCGTAGACGTCCGAGACGTGCCGGGCGAACCCCTCGAAGTGGGCGCGGACCCGGTCGGCCGGTGTGCGGCCCGGCAGGGGGAGGGGCCGCACCGAGTCGATCAGTGCCACGAGCTCCACCTCCCGTCCGGCGGCGGTGAGTCGGCGCGCGGTCTCCTGGGCGACGAAACCGCCGAAGGACCAACCGCCCAGCAGGACCGGCCCGTCGGGACGGACCGCGGTGACGGCCTCGGCGTAGCGGCGCGCCTTCTCGGTGACCGTGCGGGCGTCCTCGAGGCGGTCGAGACCGTACACCGGCCGGTCGTCGCCCAGCCGTTCGGCCAGGGCCCGGTAGACCTCGCTCGTGCCGCCGGCGGCGTGCACGAGGAAGAGCGGGGGACGGTCGCCGGCGACGCGCAGCGGACGGACGGCGTCCGGCCGGATCCGGTCGGCCAGCGCCTGGACCGTGGTGGCGCCGAGCAGGTCGCGCAGCGGCAGCTGGACGGCGAACTCGCGCTCCAGGGCGGTGCGGATCCGTACCGCCATCAGCGAGTCCAGGCCGAGGTCGGCCAGCGCGGTGCTGGGGGTGATCCGGCTGGCGGGGTGGCCGGTGACGGCGGCGATGTGGTGGCACAGGCGGCCGGCGACGGAGGTGGCCTCCGCCGCGTCGACCTGACTGACCAGCACGTGTGCGGGCGCCGCCGCGACTGCATCAGCGGACACCCGGGCTTCCGCATCCGCCCCCACCCGCGGGCGCGCCCCCGAAGCCGTGCCCGCCGCCGGCCTCGCGGGGGCCGCCCCCCGCCCGTCCGTCCACCAGTGCCGCACGTGCTTCCAGCGCGGCGCGGGCATGTCGACGACCCGTCCCGCGGGCAGCGGCAGGCGTCCGCCCGCGCAGTACAGTGCCCCCAGTTGCGCGAGGAAGTCCGCGCAGCCGTCGGCGTCCCGCCGGAGCGTGCCGAGCGCGAGGGCGCCGGGCGCGGTGTCGGTGACGGCCCGCGCGAGCACCGGGTGCGGCGAGATCTCGACGAACACGGAGTGGCCGTCGGCCGCGGCCGCGGTGACGGCCCGGTCCAGCCGCACGGGCCGGCGCAGGTTCGCGGCCCAGTGAGCGGCGTCGAAGACACTGTCGCCGCGCGGATCGTCCAGGACGGTCGAGTAGACAAGGACATGCGGCGCACGGCCGCCGACGTCGGCCAGAGACGTGGTCAACTCCGGGAGGAGCGAATCGACTTGGGGTGAGTGCCCAGCTCCCACGACCCGCATGGACCGGGCCGCCCTGCCCTGTCCCTCCAGCCAGCGCACGAACCGCGCCACCGCCGGCTCCTCCCCGGTGACGACCTTCTGCCCCGGCGAGGAGTGGACCGCGACATGCACACCGGGGAAGTCCCTTTCCAAGAGGCCGAGTTCATCGTCGTCCACGTCGACGACCGCCATGGCCCCGCCCTGCAACCCGCTCAGCAGCCGGGCCCTGACGGCGAGGATCCGAGCGCCCTCCGACGCGTCGAGGGCGCCCGCGCACACCGCGGCGGCGACCTCGCCCAGGGAGTGGCCGATGACGGCGGCGGGCTCGACCCCGTAGGAACGCCACAACTCGGCGAGTGCCACCTGGAGTCCGAAGAGAACGGGCTGGGCCACCTCGAGGCGGTCGAGTGCGCACCCCGAAGCCAGCCGCTCGTAGAGGGACAGTCCGCACTCCGCGTCGAGCTTCTCCACCGCGGCGGCGAAGGCGGGTTCCTCGGTCAGCAGTCGGCGTCCCATACCGGCCCACTGGCTGCCGTACCCGGAGAACACCCACACCGGACCCTGCCCGAGGAGATCGCGGTCGCCGGTGACGACCGGCCCGTGCGCCGACGCTCCTGGTGTGTCACCCCGCGCCAACGCGTCCAGTCCGTCGGCCAGTTCCGCGCGGTCCCGGGCGACCACGGCCGCCCGTACACTCCCGCGTCCGGCCCGTCCGGCCAGTGTGCGGGCCACGTCGGCCGGGTGCGCGGAGGCCGTACGGAGCCAGTCGGCGAGCCGGGCCGCGGTGTCCCGCAGCCGCTCCTCGTCCACGTCGGACAGGACGTGGAGCCGGGCGCCGGGCTCCTCGGCCGGGCGCGAGGGCAGCACGCCGGGGCGCCATTCCTCCAGCACCGCATGGGCGTTGGTGCCGCCGAAGCCGAACCCGGAGACCCCTGCGGTCGCCGTACCCCCGTAACGCGGCCAGGGCTCGCCCTCGGACACCACCCGCAGCCGTACGTCGTCCAGGGCGCTGCCTCCCGAGCAGTGCAGGGACGGCGGGATGAGGTCGTGGTGCAGGGCGAGGACCGTCTTGACCAGCCCGGCGATGCCCGCGGCCGACTCCAGGTGCCCCAGGTTCGACTTCACCGAACCCAGCAGCAGCGGCTGGTCGGGGTCGCGCCCCGCGCCGAGCACGGCACGCAGGGCGCCCGCCTCGATCGGGTCGCCGAGCGGGGTGCCGGTGCCGTGCGCCTCGACGTAGTCGACATGTGCCGGGATCAGTCCCGCCCGTGCGTAGGCGGAGGCCAACAGGGCTTGCTGAGCGGCCGGGTTGGGGGCGAGAAGGCCGTTGGAGCGGCCGTCGGAGTTGACGGCGGTGGCGCGGATGACGGCGAGGACGCGGTCACCGTCGCGCTCGGCGTCCGACAGCCGCTTCAGCAGGACGGCCGCGCAGCCCTCGCCGCGCCCGATACCGTCCGCGTCCGCCGAGAACGGCTTGCAGCGGCCGTCCGGCGCGAGGGCACCGGCCCGCCGGAACGCCACGGTGACCGCGGGGGAGAGCAGCACGTTGACACCCGCGGCGATCGCCGTGTCGCTCTCGCCGGTGCGCAGGCTCACGCACGCGTGGTGCACGGCGACCAGCGAGGAGGAGCAGGCGGTGTCGACGGCCATGCTGGGCCCCCGGGTGTCCAGCACGTACGACAGCCGGCCCGCGGTCACGCTCAGCGCGCCGCCCGCCGGCGCCCAGGGATCCACGGCCGCGGGGTCGGCGCCGGTGAGGGTGCCGTACTCCGGCGCCGAGACCCCGACGAAGACCCCGGTGGCGGTGCCCGCGAGGGAGGCGGGGGGGACGGCGGCGTGCGTGAGCGTCTCGTGGACGACCTCCAGCAGGATCCGCTGCTGCGGGTCCATCACGGCGGCCTCGCGCGGGCTGATCCGGAAGAAGTCCGCGTCGAACCCGGCGATGTCGTCGAGGTAGCCGCCGTAGGGGAGTGCGTCCTCGGGCGGGAAGGCGCCGAAGTCGCGCCAGCGGTCCTCGGGCACCCGTCGGATCGCGTCGACCCCGTCGGTCAGCAGCCGCCAGTAGTCGCCGGGTCCGTGGACCCCGCCGGGCAGGCGGCAGCCGACGCCTATGACGGCGACCGGCTCACCGGGCGCTGCCGCTGCGGGGGCCGCGAGCGACGCGGGTCCGTGCCCGGGCGCCGCGAGCGATGCCGGTCCGTGCCTGGGTGCCGGGACCGAGTCCGGTCCGGGCCCGGGTGCCGAGGCCGGTCCGGTCCCGGAGGCCGTGCCGCACAGGTGCGCCACCAGCGCATCCCCGGTCGGCGCCTCCCACAGCAGCGTCGCCGGCAACTCGCGGCCGGTCAGCCGGGACAGTTCGCCGGCCAGCACGACCGCGTCCCGCGAGGCCATCCCGAGATCCGCCAGCGGCCGGTCCATCGGCACCTCGGCCGCCGGCATCCCGGTCCACTCCGCGACCCGCTCCACCACCAGCCGGCGCACCGCGCCCGCATCCACGGCTCTCACCCGGCACCGCCCACCGCGTAGGCCCCCGCCAGGTACCGCTCCCGGGTCAGCGCCCGCGACACCTTCCCGCTGGACGTGCGCGGCACGGTGCCCGGCGCCACCAGGACGACGTCGGCGAGCCGCAGCCCGTGCCGCGCCGACACGGCCGCCCGCACCGCCCGCACCAGCGCCGGCACGTCGAGCTCGGCGAGGCTGGTGGTCCGGGTGTGCTCGGCCACCACGACCACCCGCTCGCCCGAGCCGCCCGCCACCCCGAACGCGGCGAGCCGGTCCCGCCGCAGCGCCGGATGCGTGTCCTGGACGGTGGCCTCCACGTCCTGCGGGTAGTGGTTGCGGCCGTCGACCACGATCAGGTCCTTGAGCCGGCCGGTGACGAGCAACTGGCCCTCCAGGACCGTCCCGAGATCGCCGGTGCGCAGCCAGCCGTCCGCGCCGAAGACCCGCCGGGACTGCTCCTCGTGGTTCCAGTAGCCGCGGCCCACGTTGGGACCCCGCACCTGGATCTCCCCGACCTCGCCCTCGGACAGGACGGCCTGGGAGCCGGGGTCGGCGATCCGGATCCGCTGTCCCGCCGGGGCACCGCAACCCGCCAGCAGTACCGCCCTCGGATCGTCGGGACGCGCGGGCAGGGCCTTGCCCTCGGCGAGTGCGTCCCGGTCGAGCGCGAACCGGCGCAACGGCTGCCCGGGCCGGGCGGCGCTGACGAAGACGGTCGCCTCCGCGAGGCCGTACGAGGGACAGTGCGTCCCCGCGACGAGACCCTGTCCGGCGAACGCCGCCTGGAAGCGGTCGGCCGTGGTGGGGCGGACCGGTTCGCTGCCGTTGAGGAGTGCGAAGACGCCCTCCAGTCGCAGCTCCGCCTTCTGCGCGTCGGTCACCGTCGAGGCGCAGTAGTCGTAGGCGAAGTTGGGGGCCGCGCTGAGCGCCCGCGGGTGTGCGGACAACAGCCGTAGCCAGCGCGCGGGTTCGTGCAGGAAGGCCACCGGGTCCATGAGCACCGACAGCAGCCCCCGCACGACCGGGGCGGCCACGCTCAGTACGAGCCCCATGTCGTGGTAGAGCGGCAGCCAGCCCACGAAGGTCACCGGATGGACGTCGGCGCCGTAGGCCGTGAGCGCCTGGCAGGCGTTGGCGACGACGTTGGTGTGCCCGATCTCCACGCCGGCCGGAGTGCGGGTGGACCCCGAGGTGTACTGGAGGTAGGCGACCTCGCCGGCGGCCGGCTCCCGGTCGCTCGCGGTGGCGTCCGGCACCTGGTCCACCGCGACGACCCGGTCGCCCAACTCCCGTACCTGCTCCAGGTGTCGGCTCGTCGTCAGGATCACGGCCGGGCGCGCGTCGGCCAGGACCGCCGTGAGCCGGTCCTCCTGGCCGGGCAGACCCGGCGGATACAGCGGTACGGCGACCAGGCCCGCGCTGAGCGCCGCCAGGAACCCGGTGACGTACTCCAGCCCCTGGGGGCACAGCAGCGCCACCCGGGCCCCTGGCTCGGCCTCCTCCGCGAGACGCGCGGCCACGGCACGCACGCGTAGGTCCAGTCGGCGCCAGGTGAGGGTGCGGTGGACGCCTCGCGAGTCCGGGGAGGGGTGGTCGACGAAGGTGAACGCCCGTCGGTCGGGGGTGGTCTCGGCCCAGTGCCGCAGGTACTGGGGCAGCGTGCGGAACGCGGGGGCGAGCGGGGGACGGCGGCTGTCCATCAGGCAGGTCTCCTCGCGAGACGGGTCAGAGCGGGATGTTGCCGTGCCGGCGCTCCGGCATCGGGGCACGCTTGCCGCGCAGGGCACGCAGCGCGCGGCAGATGTGGGCGCGGGTGTCGCGCGGGGCGATGACGGCGTCGACATAGCCGCGCTCGGCGGCGGGGTAGGGCGTGCCGTGGGTGTCCTCGTATGCGGCGACGAGTTCGGCCCGCAGTGCCTCGGGGTTTTCGGCGGCGGCGATCTCGCGCCGGTGCAGGACGCCCACCGCGCCCTCGGCGCCCATCACCGCGATCCGGGCGGTCGGCCAGGCGAGGTTGATGTCGGCGCCCAGGTGCTTGGAGCCCATCACCGCGTACCCGCCGCCGTAGGCCTTGCGGATCACCACGGTCACCTTGGGGACGGTCGCCTCCGCGTAGGCGTACAGCAGCTTGGCGCCGCGCCGGATGATCCCGGCCTGCTCCTGCCGGACCCCGGACAGATAGCCCGGCACGTCGGCGAAGGTCAGCAGCGGAATGCCGAACGCGTCGCAGAACCGTACGAACCGCGCCGCCTTCTCGGAGGCGTCGATGTCCAGCACCCCGGCCGCGTGCGCGGGCTGGTTGGCGACCACCCCGACGGACATGCCCTCGACGAGCGCCAGCGCGCAGATGATGTTCGGTGCGAACAGCTCCTGGATCTCCAGGAGTTCACCGTCGTCCACGACGGCTCGCAGGATGTCCCGCATGTCGTAGGCCTGCCCGAGCCGGTCCGGCACGATCTCGTCGAGCGGGATGCCGGAGGGCGGTGGCAGGGGAGCGTAACTCGGCGGCCGCTCCAGGTTGTTGACGGGCAGGTACGACAGCAGCTCCCGTACGGTGTCCAGGGCCTCGGTCTCGTCGGCGGCGAGGAAGTGGGCGTTGCCGCTCAGGGAGTTGCTGGTGCGGGCGCCGCCCAGTTCCTCGGCGCTGGCGCGTTCCCCGGTCACCGCCTCGATGACGTCGGGCCCGGTGACGAACATGTGCGAGGCGCCGTCCACCATCACCGTGAAGTCGGTGATGGCGGGGGAGTAGGCGGCCCCGCCGGCACACGGACCGAGGACCACCGAGATCTGCGGGATCACCCCGGACGCCCGGACGTTGCGGCGCACCAGCTCGGCGTAGAGGGCGAGGGAGGCGACCCCCTCCTGGATGCGGGCGCCGCCGCCGTCGTTGAGCCCGATCACCGGGCACCCGGTCCGCAGGGCGAGGTCCATGAGGGCCACCGTCTTCTCACCGAAGGCCTCACCCATGCTGCCGCCGAACACCGTGGAGTCCTGCGAGAAGACACAGACGGGGCGGCCGTCGATCGTGCCGCACCCGGTGATCACGCCGTCGCCGTAGGGGCGGTCCGCGCCGTCCCCGGTCGGCCGGGCCCGCACGAACAGGCCGGTCTCGGTGAACGAACCGGGGTCCAGCAGCAGGTCGATCCGCTCCCGCGCACTGAACTTGCCCCGTCTTCTGGGCCTGTCCCCGGCGACGGCGCGTGCCTGGCGGGCCTCCAGTGCGAGGACGCGGTCGGCGGTGCGGTCGGGCAGGCGTGTCGTCGTCACCTCTACTGTCACTGCCACCTCCGAAGTGGCCTTCGAATATGGCAGCGCCCCCAGGTGATGCCGAGCCCTACGCCGTTCTGTTTGCGAGAGGTGAGTCCCGGGCGGCCGGCTTTGCTCCGTGTGTGACAAGCGCCCGTGAACGGCGGAGCGTTCCGTGGGCGCGTTTGAGCCAACCTGGCCGGAGAGAAGGTGCAGACCTGTTTCGGGGGCCCGCCTTTTCGCAGGCCCCGGGAAGGCGCGTCCATGGATCGGAGCGCATGAATGAGTCAGTTTCCCGATCGGGTCCGACCGGCCGGTTGATAGTTCAATGGGGGCGCTGCAACAATCCCGGTCCTGGCCACGTCGTCACTCCGACCCTCGGCCGTCCGCCCCGCACGGCTCCCCCCATGCATGCAATTCCAACCCGTGAATTCCGGATTCACGTCCCCCCCCCACAAGTCCGCCCGGAGCACGACTTCGGTGTGCCTTTGCCGGACGCCCGGCGCGGCAGTAAAGAAGGTGCATGTGTCACGGCATTCCACGGGGTTCGGCGGGCCGCCGTTCCCTTATGAGACAGGTCCCGAAGCCGGGTCCGACGGAGAGTGGCAGTCGGTGTCCGGCCTGCCCGCGTACCAGGAGTTGCGCCGCACCCACCGCCGGTTCGGGGTCCGGGCCACCGCCGTCGCCGTCGGCGGATTCCTCCTGTACGTCCTGCTGTCCAGCTTCCTGCCCGGCCTGATGAACACCCCCCTCAGCGGCCACCTCACGGTCGGACTCGCCCTGGGGCTCGGGCAGTTCGTGCTGATGGGCGTGATCGTGTGGCGTTACCTCGTCCATGTGCGCACCGACGTCACGCCGGTGGTGCGCGGTCTGCGCGGCCTGGTCCGCCACCACGGGAACGCGCGCCGCCGGCACGGCGCAGTCCAGGAACGCACCACCCGGCACGGTGCCTTCCAGGAACGTCCCACCCGGCGCGGTGCGGAGTTCCGCCCGTGGTGAGGCTCGGCGCCTCCGTGGTGGACCGCCTCAGCCTCCAGCTGACCCTGGTCCTGTTCCTGTCCGTGGTCGTCGTCACCCTGTTCACCGCACTGCTCACCGCGCCCCAGCGCGACGAGATCGGTGAGTTCTACCTCGGCAACCGCACCATGTCCCCGCTGCGCAACGGACTGGCCATGTGCGGCGACTACCTCTCGGCCGCGACCCTCCTCGGCAGCACCGGACTGGTCGCCCTGACCGGCTACGACGGACTGCTCTATCTGTGCGGCACCGCCGTCGCCTGGATGATGGTCCTGCTGCTGATCGCCGAACCCCTGCGCAACACCGGCAGGTTCACCCTCGGGGACACCCTGGCCACCCGGCTCTCCCGTATGCAGCGGCCGGTCCGGCTCGCCCTGGCGCTGTGCACGCTGACCATCACGGTCCTCTACCTCGTCGCCCAACTCGTCGGCAGTGTGGCCCTGCTGACCCAGTTCACCGGCGAACCCGGTGCCGCCACCCGCACCCTGTGCGTCGTCGTCATCGGCACCGTCGTCATCGTCTACGCGGCCATCGGCGGCATGCCCGGAGCCACCTTCATCCAGATCGTCAAGGCGGTCATGCTCATCTCCGGTGTCACCGTGACCGCCGTGATGGTGCTCCACCGCTTCGACTGGAACATCGAGAACCTGCTGGCCGCCGCCGCGGACAACAGCGGGCAGGGCACACGGTTCCTGGAACCCGGCCTGCGCTACGGCGCCGGTGTCACCAGCAAACTCGACTTCCTCAGCCTCCAGTTGGCGATCGTGCTCGGCCTCGCCGCCCTCCCGCACGTCATGATGCGGCTGCTCGCGGCGAAGTCGGTCGACGTCCTGCGCACTTCGGTGGTCTGGGCGATGGGCCTGGTCAGCCTCGTCTGCCTGGCGGCCGGCATCCTCGGTCTCGGCGCCACCGCCGTCCTGGGCAGCGAGACCATCGCCCGCAACGACCGCACGGGCAACGCCGCCGTCCTGCTCCTGGCGCACGACCTCGGCGGCGCCGTCCTGACCGCGCTGCTGTCCTGCCTCGCCTTCGTCACCCTCCTCGCGGTCGCCGCCGGCCTGACCCTGGCCGCCGCCTCCTCCCTGGCCCACGACCTCTACGGCGAGGTGATCCGCCGGGGCCGGGCCACCGAGAGGGAGGAACTCGCCGTGGCCCGGCTCGCGGCCGTCGTCATCGGCGCCCTCGGCATGCTGCTGGCCCTGGTCTCCTGGGGCGCCAACTCCGCGACGCTCGCCTTCCTGGCCTTCGCCATCGCGGCCTCCGCCATTCTGCCCACCCTCGTCTTCAGCCTCTTCTGGCGGCGCTTCACCGCGCAGGGCGCCCTCCTCAGTCTCTGCGGGGGCCTGCTCTGCTCGGTCGTCCTCGTCGTGTTCTCCCCGGTCGTCTCCGCCGCGCCAGCGTCGCTCTACCCGGACGCCGATTTCGCCTGGTTCCCCTTGCAGAATCCCGGAATCGTCTCCATCCCGGCCGGCTTCCTTCTCGGCTGGTTCGGTTCGGTACTCTGCCGTCCCGAACCGAAGGAGACATATGAGGACTTCGAAGTGCGCAGTCTCGTCGGCGCCGACTAGGTGATTTCCACTTTTCGGCGAAGGGTGTGGTGAACCCGTGGATATTTCGTCTCCGGAGGATCAAGCCTTGCGAAGACAACTCCCGTGCAGTAATTACGTGGTGCATGAACTTGTTCAACCGTGGCACCATGTTCCGCCGCTCGGAACCCGCTGACGCCTCCGCACCCCCCACCGGGTCGTCGGCCACTGCCACAGCCGTCCGTCCGAACCCCGGACTGGCGGCCCTGACCGGGGAGTGGGCCATCGACCCCGCGCACAGCAGGATCGGCTTCTCCGTACGCCACGCCATGGTCACCACCGTGCGGGGCGCCTTCCTGGAGTACCAGAGCCGCCTCTACTTCGACGGCCGCGACCCGTCCGCCTCCCAGGCGGAGATCATCGTGTCCACCGGCAGTGTCGACACCGGGGTGGAGCAGCGCGACGCCCACCTGGTGGGACGCGACTTCCTGGACTCCGCGCGGTATCCGCGCATGCGGTTCGCCAGCACCTCCGTCGAGGTCGCCGGACCCGACGTCTACCGGATGACCGGTGATCTCACCATCAAGGCGGCCACCCGCCCCGTGGTCCTGGAACTGACCTACATAGGCCATGTCACCGACCCGTTCGGCTACCAGCGCGCCGGCTTCGACGGCACCACCACCATCAACCGGTCCGACTGGGGCCTGACCTACGACAGCAAGCTCGCCGAGGGCGGCGCGATGGTCAGCGAGAAGGTACGCCTCCAGTTCGACATCGCCGCGATCCGCACCCCTCCGGTCGGCTGACCGCACCCCCCGCCACGCCACGGAGTGGGCCCCGCACTCGTCCGAGTCCGCGGCCCGCTCCGTGGCCGCTCAGCCTCCCGTCACCGTCCGCGCACCAGCCCCGCCAGATAGCGCCACAGCGACGAACGCGGCCGTACGGCGGTCCCGTCGGCCGGGTCGGAGCCGGCCGGGGCGGCGGGGTGCGGAGCCTGGGGCACCGGCAGGGCCGGCGCGTCCGACAGGGTGTAGCGCACCGGCAGCGAGCGCAGCCCGCGCATGAACGGTGACGACCGCCAGGGCAGTTGGTCCACGGGCAGCGACAACTCCAGCCCGGACAGCCGCTCGAAGAGCCTGCTGACCCCGATCGACGCCGCCCCGCCGGCCAGTTCCCGAGCCGGACACTGCCGGGGACCTGCACCCCAGGACAAGTGCGCCCGGGTGCTGATGGTCGACTCGGGGCAGACCTTCGCCGCGAACGCCGGATCCGCGTGCGCGGCCCCCACGGACACCCACACCGGATCCCCCGCGGCGATCGTGTAGTCGCCGAGCTTCATGTCGGCGAGCGGGAACCGCGGCACGAAGTTGATCAGCGGCGGCTTCTGCATCACCACCCGGTTCATGGTCTCCCGGATGAGCCCGGCCGACAGACTGGCGCTCGCGGGCAGGTTCCCGGTGATGACCTCGACGACCGTGTTGGAGATCAGGATGCCGACGTGGTCCGACGTCATCCCGAGCAGCATCATCAGCTCGCGTGCCAACTCCTCGACGCTCAGGCCGGGATGAGCGGCGAGCAGATAGGACGGGAAGTCGTCGCCGGGCTCCTTCATCTTCGACTCGCCGAGCTCCGACAACGTGGCCAGCAGCCGCTCCAGGGCCGGTCCCGCGTCGGGCCCCGCGTCCAGCACCCGCCACATGTCCATCAGCGCGTCGTCGTGCTGCGAGCCGGGGAAGCCGAGCAGATGACTGGCGACCATGAGCGGCAGCGGCCGGGAGAACTGCGCCGACAGGTCCGCCCAGCCGGTGGGACCGCCCTGCGTGAACAAGGTGATCAGTTCGTCGGCGTCCCGGGTGATCTTCGCCTTGAGCTGCTTGGCCACCGGGTGCCGGGGGTCCTGGAAGGGCCGGAGCGCGGTGTCCCAGGCCACCTTCAGCCCGCGGTAGCCCTCGCCGCCCTGGATCAGCACGTGGTTGACGTCCAGCGAGGGCGCCAGCGGCCAGTCCGCAGGGAGTCGGCCCTCCCGGCGGGCCCGCCAGTTCTCCAGCCCCTTCGGCCACGCGTGGTCGTCCCGGAGCACCTCCAGCGCCTCCTCGTAGCCCAGGACGAGCCAGACGGGCACTCCCAGCAGGTCGACCGGCGCCACCGGACCGTGGGTTCGGCGCAGTCGCTCGTACACGATCGCCGGATCGCGTTCGTAGTCGCGGGTCATGAGCGGTTCGAGGCTCATGGACTCCAGCGACCCGTTACCGGCTGCCGAGCCGCTGTTCAGTTGGACCCCCATGGCTTCCTTCCCTCGGTCGGGCGGTACGCCAGAGTAATGTGACCCCCCGCGCCTGTCTCATGGCGGGGGGTGATTACCGGGCCCCGCGCTCGGGGCGACCGGGGCGACGAGGAACCCCACCGCCCGAGGAAGGTGCCGCCGCTGTGCGAAGTCGCCGCCTACGGGGTCCACTTGACGTTCGGGTTCACCTTGCCGGTCCAGTTGAAAAGGGCCATGTTGTCCCAGCCGTCGCCGCTGCCCGAGATGTTCGTCGGGTCCCAGCCGTTGCCGGTCACCGCGTACCAGGTGGGCTCCCAGTAGAAGACCCCGATCGCGCCGTTGCTGCGGGCCGCGTTCTGCACGGCGGTGAAGTTGTCCGCCTGGCCCTGCCAGCTGAGCGGGTACCCGGAGCAGCCGCTGGTGATGGAGTTGGCGGTGCCGTCCGCGTCGGCCGAGGTGAACGGGTAGGCCGTCTCGGCGATGACGACGTCCTTGCCGTAACGGGACTTCATGTCGGCCACGACGCCGCCCATGCCGGCGATCGTCCCGTGCCACGGGCAGTAGTACGACAGCCCGGTGATGTCCCAGTCGACACCCTTGGCCTTCATGCCGTCGTAGAACCAGCGGGCGTTGGCGTCACTGTCGGCGTCGGCCGTGTGGACGATCACCTTGGTGCCGCTGTTGCACGCCTTGGTGGCGTTGTAGCCCGACTTGAGCAGCAGGGAGAGGTTGGTGAAGTCGTTGTTGACGACCTTGCCCTCGTTCCACAGCATGCCGACGTTGATCTCGTTGCCGATCTGCACGCTGTCCGGGGTGGTGCCCTGCGACTTGAGGCTGTTGCAGACGTCGTACGTGTAGGTGTAGACGTCGGTCTGCAACTGGCCGATGCTGTGGCCGGCCCAGGCCGCGGGCTTGTTCTGGTTGCCCGGGTCCGCCCAGGTGTCCGAGTAGTGGAAGTCGACCAGCAGCTTCAGCCCTCTGGCCTTCACCTGCTTCGCGTACGACAGCACCTTGGCCTTGTTGTTGTAGCCGCTCGCGGGGTTGTTCCAGACGCGCAGGCGGACGTAGTTGACGCCGAGGCCCTTGAGGATGTCCAGGGGGTTCCTGGCGGTGCCGCCCGCGTCGTAGTACCTGGCCCCGAGGTCGAGAGCGCGCTGGGCGGTCGAGACATCGGCTCCGAGCATGGTGAGCGAGCCCGCGGCGGAGGCGCTGGTGGGTGTGGTGAGCAGGGATGCGGGCAGGGTGAGGGCCGCCAGGAGCAGGGCGGCCCTCATGAGGCGGCGCGGACCTTTGACGACCATCCCGACCTCCTTGACTGGCATGATCATGCGGTCACCATCTGGGAACGTTCACGGTAGGAGGTGCAGACTGCGCTGTAAATACACGGAGTTGGGATCTGTGCACGTACACAAATCAGATGCGGTGATCCCCGCGCCCGGACAGAATGCCCGCCATGATCAACGGCTCGCGCACCCTCCACGACCGCCTCGTCGCACAGCCGCGTCCGACCGGCCTGGCACTGGCGCCGGACGGCACACGTCTGATCCTCTCCGTGCAGGCCCTCGCCGACGGGGGATCCCGGTACGCGTCCGAGGTGTGGGAGGTGGACCCGGCGGGTGAGAAGGACCCTCGCAGGGTGCCCGGCTCCCAACAGCACGACTTCGCCCCGGCGTTCACCGAGGACGGCACCCTGCTGGTGCTCTCCGACCGCGACTCCGGCGATTCAGGGGATGAGCCGGGACCGTCCCTCTGGTCGCTCTCCGCGCGCGGTGCGGCCGAGCGGATCGCCCATCACCCGGGCGGGACAACGGCGTTCACCACCGCCGCCCGCTCCGCCGCCCTCGCCTGGACGGCCGCTCTCCTGCCCGGCGCCGAGGACACCGGCACACACGCGGACCTCCTGCGGCGGCGGCGCCACGCCGGTGTCAGCGCCGTCCTGTACGAGGTGGCTCCGGGCGGGGACGGGGTGGAGCTCGGTCCCGCGGAACCCCACACCTTCGTCCGCGTCGGGCAGGCCGAACCGGTCGACGTCGGCGGCCAGGGCCAAGGCATCGACGGCGCCGGGGAGATGGCCCTGTCGCCCGACGGAACCCTGGTCGCCTACACCCGGGCCCCCACGGTGGCCGCCCCCGACACGAACACCGTGGTGATAGCCGACGCACGCACCGGCGAGCGGCACCACGCCCTGTCCCGCCCCGGCCACCAGTACTACAGCCCGGTGTTCACCGCCGACGGCACCCGCCTGGTCTGCCAGCGCCTGGAGGAGGAGACCTACGACTCCGAGTGGCAGGTCACCCTCGTCGCCTTCGACCCCGTGTCCGGGGAAGAGACCGATCTCCTCCCGGACTTCGACAACTGGCCCTGGCCGGGAATCGCGATCTGCTCACCCGTCCCCGGCGACACCACGCTGTGGTTCACCGGTGACGAACAGGGCCGGCGACCGGTCTTCCGCCGTGCTCCGGACGGCACGGTCACCCGCCTGACCGCCTCCGGCGCCTACAGCTCCCTGTGCGTGACGCCCGACGGCTCCGCCCTCTACGCCCTGCGCAGCACCCTCGACAGCGCTCCGCACGTGGTCCGGCTGGACGCGGCCGAGGCGGACCAGGAGCCCGACCTCGTCGCGACGCCGGGCGACCTCGGCCCCCTCCCCGGCACCCTGACCGAGGTGCACGCGACCGGGGACGACGGCTTCGCCCTGCGCGGCTGGCTCGTCCTGCCCGACGGAGCCACGGCCGAGCACCCGGCGCCGCTCCTCGTGCTGACCCACGGCGGACCCCAGGGCTCCTGGAGCGACTGGCCCTGGCTCTGGAACCCCTGGCCGTTCGCCGCCCGGGGCTACGGCGTGCTGCTGCCCGACCCGGCCCTGTCCTCCGGGTACGGGCAGCGCATGCAGGAACGCGGACGCGGCGACTTCGGGGGCCGCCCCTACCGCGACGTCATCGCGCTCACCGACGCCGCACTGGCCCGCGCCGACCTCGACCCGCACCGGACGGCCCTCGCGGGCTGGTCCTACGGCGGTTACCTCGTCAACCGGACGGCCACCCGCACCGACCGCTTCAAGGCACTGGTCTCCCACTCCGGACTGTGGAACCTGGAGTCCCTCCAGGCCGCCACCGACCTGCACGCCTACTTCCGGAAGATCTTCGGCGATCCCCGCGTCCGCCGTGAGCGTTACGAGGCCGACTCGCCCCACCTGGACGCGGCGGCGCTGACGACACCGATGCTGGTCGTGCACGGCGGAGCGGACGCCCGGGTGCCCGAGGGCCAGTCCCGGGAGCTCTACCACGAGCTGCAACGCCGGGGCGTGCCCGCCGGGTTCCTGTACTTCCCCGACGAGTCGCACGGCGTCGAGGCGCCGAGCCAGCTGCGGCTCCTCTACGAGACGGTCCTCACCTTCCTGGACCACCACGTCCTGGGCGAGAAGTGGCGGCGCCCGGAGCTCCTGTGACGCCGGGTCAGGTCTCAGGGGGTGGGGATGCCCAGGTCGGCGGCGACCGAGTCGGCGCGGACGAAGACGGACACCGGGTACTGCTCGTCGCAGTACTTGTTGCCGGACGACACGATGCCCACGACCTTGCCCCCGCTGATCAGCGGACCGCCCGAGTCGCCGGGGCAGATGCTGTCGGTCGTGCCCGGGCGGGGCATGCCGCACAGCATCGCCGCCGGGTCGGTGTCGGGCTCGGTGTAGGGCTGACAGTCGGCGAGGGGCGACAGGACCAGCTTGGCCTGCTTGAGCCGGGTGCCGGTCTCGCCGGGCCCGGTGCGTCCCCATCCGGCCACGGTGGCCGTCCGGCCGTCGGCCACCAGCCTGCCGTCCCCGGGGCCGGCCACCGGGATCGTCCGGTACGGCATCGGCCGGTTCAGGGTGAGGACGGCGGCGTCGTAGGCGTAACCGGGGGAGGTGTACCGGGAGTCCAGCCGGTAGGACGCGATCTTCCGTTCGGTTCCGCCGGTGCCGTCCACCTGGGTACGGCCTCCGATGACCCGCAGTGCGGACACGTCACCGGCGTTCACCACGCAGTGGGCCGCGGTGAGGACCTTGGTGGGCGCGATCAGCGAGCCACCGCAGAACTGGTTGCCGTCCAGCTCGATCAGCATGGCGTACGGCCGTGCAGCGGTGGTGGTCGGGCCGCCGCCCTTGATCGCGGAGGCCGGAGCGGCGGTGGACCAGAGCGCGGCCGCGGTGAGCACGGCGGTGGCGACGACGGCGGCGGTGCGGGTTCCGGGACGAGCAGAACCATCGAGGCGTACGGTCATGATGTTCCCCCTGAACGACGGCGCGCGAGGCCCGACTTGGCCCCGCGCGATGTGGTCGGTGGGGAGGACGAGCCGAGAGGACGCATTGGTTTCACACGACACACGATTTCTGTCACGCACGATCACCGACGCCCGCAGGAGGCTGGTCATGCCGAAGGACCGCCCATGGAACCGCGCCGCCTACACCCGGGCGGCCGCCCTCGACGACCTCGATCTGGACAACGCCCGCGACGAGGAGGTCCGTCGCTACTGCCTCCAGCGGGCGCGGGCCTTTCTCGCCAGGGCCGAGGACGACGACTCGGCGATCAACAGCCGTCAGCAGCTGGAGATCGCCTCGCAGTACGCGACGATCGCGCAGGCCTTCCGACAGGACCCCGACACCCTCTGACGATCCGTCGCGCGTCCTCAGGTCAGGTTCAGGCCGCCGTCCAGCAGGATGACCTCTCCGGTGAGGTAGCCGCTGGCGATCACCGACGCCACCAGGTCGGCCACGTCGGACGGCCGGGCCGGGCGGTGCATCGGGGCGCGGTCGCGCCACAGTGCGTGCGCCTCGGCCCAGTCCTTCGTCATCGGTGTGTCCACCAGGCCGGGAGCCACCGCGTTCACCCGGACGTCGGGGCCGAGCGCGGCCGCCAGCAGCCGGGTCACGTGGTTCAGCGCGGCCTTGCTCGCCGCGTACGGCACCGAGGAACCCTTGGGCCGTACCCCGGCATGGCTGGTGATGTTGACGATGCTGCCGCCACCCGGGGACCGCCGCAGGGCCGGAAGGGCCGTCGTGCACAGCACCCAGGGCGCGATGAGGTTGACCTCCAGCAGCTGCCGCCAGTCCGCCGGGGTCGCCGCCGCGAGGTCCGCGTGCGGGATCGGCCAACTGATGCCCGCGTTGTTCACCAGCACGTCCAGCCGCCCGAACCGGCCGAGGGCCGCGTCGACCAGCCCGCGGGCCTCCTCCTCCACCCCCAGGTCCGCCTGGAGGTAGGCGCCGCCGAGCTCCGCGGCCAGCGCCTGCCCGGCCGCCGCGCTGCGCCGCGAGTGCACGACGACCCGTGTGCCGTCCGCCGCGAGGCGCCGTGCGACGGCCTCCCCGATCCCGGAGGTGGACCCGGTGACCAGGGCGACGGGCCGCTCCCGCTCTTCGGTGCTCATGCCGTGGATCTTGTCACGGCACGGAAGTGCACCGCGTCACGGCTTGATGCCCACCCCGGCCCACGCGCTGACCTCGGCGTCCGTCGGTTCCGGGGCCGTGCCCCGCGGGTCGTCCTGGCGCCAGCGGTGGGTCAGGGAGACGCCCGGGTCGAGCAGGTCGAGGCCCTTGAAGAAGCGGGCCACCTCCTCCTTGCTGCGCACCTGGGCCCGGGTGCCCGCGGCGGCGTAGATGCCGACGAGCTTCTCCCACAGCGCCGGGGCGAAGTCGCCCGTGCAGTGGCTCACCGCCAGCGCGCTGCCCGAGGGCAGGGCGTCCAGGAGACGGGAGACGGTGCCGTACGGGTCCCAGTCGTCCGGCACGAAGTGCAGGATGGCGTTGAGCGACAGGGCGACCGGCCGGTTCAGGTCCAGGGTCTTCGCCAGCTCGGGGGAGCCCAGGATCGCCTCGGGGTCGGTGAAGTCGCCCTGCACGTAGGCGGTGCGGCCCTCGGGCGTGTTGCGCATCAGACGCTCGGCGTACTTGAGGACCAGCGGGTCGTTGTCGGCGTAGACGACCCGTGCCTCGGGTGCCACGGACTGAGCCACCTGGTGCAGGTTCGGCTCGGTGGGGATGCCGGTGCCGATGTCCAGCCACTGGCGCACGCCGTACTCCTGGGCGAGGACCCGGGTGGCCCGGTGCATGAAGGCGCGGATCTCGCGGGCGCACGTGAAGATGCCGGGGTAGGTGGCCGCGACGGTCTCGGCCGCCTTCGTGTCGACGTCGAAGTGGTCCTTGCCGCCGAGGTAGTAGTCGTACATCCGGGCGGAGTGGGGCCGGCTGGTGTCGATCTCCCGCGCGGCGTGCGAGTTGGTCATCCTGTCCCTTTCAGAGGGGCTGTGTGGGGGTGTCGGGCAGGTCGCTGCCGGGGCAGGTCCGGCTCGGGTCGTGGGTCAGCCGGCCGTCAGATGGTCGGCGAGACCCCGCTTGACGCCCGCGACGAACGCGGCGATCTCCTGCGGGGTGTAGATCAGCGCGGGGCCGGCCGGGTCGGTCGACTGCCGCAGCGCCACCCGGCCGTCGGCCAGGAGCTTGGTCTGCACGCACTGGCCGCCGTTGGGCCCGCTCCACGGGGACTCCCAGCCCTGCTCACCGAGTTCGGCGGCCGGCATCCCGTTGTAGACATGACAGTCGGTGCTGGTCATGAGTACTCCTTACGCATGCGGTTCAGGAGTGCCCTGCTGTCCACGTCCGAGGTCAGCAGGGACATGCGGCTGTGCGCCTCCAGATGGGCCGCCACGTCCGTGCGCTGGTCCAGGTACATCGCGCCGGAGAGGACCTCGGTGTAGACGATGTCCGGCAGCTCGGGTTCCTCGAAGCGGAAGTAGGTGAACGGGGCGCACGCGCCCACATGGGCACCGGCGGTGAACGGCACCACGTCGACGCTGACGTGTTCCAGCTCCGCGAGCTCCAGGAGCCGTTCGATCTGCTCCCGCATGACCTCGGGGCCGCCGACCACCCGGTGCAGTACGGCCTCTTCCATCACCACCCACAGCGTGGGCGCGTCGGGTCTCTCCAGCAGGCTCTGGCGGCGCAGCCGCAGGTCCACCCGTCTGCCCAGGTCCTCGTCGGCCTCGTGGGGGAAGCCGCCGCGCAGCACGCCGTGCGCGTACGCGCGGGTCTGGAGCAGTCCCGTCACATAGTGCGGCTCGTAGGTGCGCAGGGTCCTGGCCCCGGCCTCCAGACTGACGTAGGCGCTGAACCAGTTCGGCAGCACGTCCCGGTAGGTGTGCCACCAGCCGGGCTGGTTGGCCCGTTCGGCCAGGACGACGAACTCGTCGATCTCCTGCCGCTCGGCCCCGTAGGTCTCGAGCAGTTTCTCCACGTACAGCGGCTTGAGCGCGACCTCCGCCTTCTCCAGGCGGCGGATGGTGAGCGAGGTCACTCTGAGCGCCTTGGCCGCGTCGTCCAGCGACTTGCCCGCGTCCTGCCGCCGCTCCTGCAGACGCCGGCCGAGGATCATGCGCAGCACGGTGGGAGCACTGGTGCCACCCGTGCCCGTACGGCCTTCGCTCACGTCCTGACCTCCTGAGGGGATGTCACCGGCCCGCGTCCCGCAGCGACTTGATGACGCGGCCGGACCGATACCGGCTCCCTGAAATTATCAGGAAGCTGGTTGCAGGTTGAACTTCAGTACGAGCATGATTGCCTGTGTGACCCGTGCCGCCGAACGCGCGCACGGTGACGTCAACCGCCCCTACCCTCCTGCCGGTTGGCACCGATCCCGACCTCCCGATGCGTCTCGCCAGGCCGCGCCGCCTCCCCACGGAAGGCCAACACCGTGTCCCCCCACACGACTTCGTTCCCCCAGCTGTTAGACGCCGTGGACCAGGAACGAACCCACTGGATCGAGCTTCCCGCGCACCGCTCCAGCGTCGGGGTCGCCCGCCGCTCGGTCGGCAGCCGGCTCAGGTCCTGGAGCCTGCCCGGCGAGCTGCGCTCCGACGCGGTCCTGCTGCTGTCGGAACTGGCCACCAACGCCGTGTGCCACACCCTCAGCGCCCGCATCCTGTGCGGCATCGGACTGGTCACCGAGGGGGTCCTGCGGCTGGAGGTGCACGACCACGACCGCTCCCGCCGCAGGCTGCGCCGATGCCGGGCGGCCCTCGACGACGAGGGCGGCCGGGGTCTGTTCCTGGTGGAGGAACTCGCGGACACCTGGGGGGTGGACCGCTCCCGGCTCACCGGCGGGAACGCGGTCTGGGCGAATCTGACGGCCTGAACTACCGCAAGGCCGGGGTGAGTTCGGCGAGCAGCAGCGTGCGGTCGTCGGAGCGGGCCGGGTCGGAGGGAGTGTGCAGCAGCCGTCGGCACAGGGAGGGCAGCGGATCGTGGTCGGCGGCCGCCGTGTCGAGCGCCTCGGCGAGGCGGGCGATCTCCTGGTCGATGTCCGCGTCCCGGGACTCGACCAGACCGTCGCTGTAGAGCACGAGCAGGGCCGGGTCCTCGACGCTCAGCACGGTCGGCTCGTAGCTGCCCGCGCCGAGACCGAGCGGCAGGCCCGCGCCGACCAGCGTGACCGGGGCGGTCCGGCCGTCCGGGCCGCGCAGCAGCGGGGGCGGGTGCCCGGCACCCACCAGGGTGCAGGTGCGGTGCCGCGCGTCCCACTCGGCGTAGATGCAGGTCGCGAAGGAGGCGCCCGGGGTCTCGCTGGCGAGCGCGTCGAGCCGTCGTACGAGATCGGCGGCGGGGATGTCGAGACCGGCCAGGGTGCGCACCGCGGTCCGCAGCTGGATCATCGCCACGGCCGATTCCGGACCGTGTCCCATCGCGTCCCCGACGATCAGGCTGACCCGGTCGCCCGGCCGTCTGAGCACGTCGAACCAGTCACCGCCGATGATCGAGCCCTGGCCCGCGGGCAGGGACCCGTGGGCGATCCGGCAGCCCTCGACCTCCTGGATGCTGCCCGGCAGCAGGCTGTTGCGGATGGCCAGCGCGGTGCGTCGCTCGTGCTCGTAGCGGCGCGCGTTGTCCAGGGCGACCGCGGCCCGGGCGGCCAGTGACTCCACGGCCGCGATCTCCGCGGTCAGGAACGGCCCCCGCTGCGGCCCGCGCGAGCAGGCGACGAAGCCGATCGCCCCGCCCCGCAGCCGCAGCGGCACCACGAGGAACGAGCGCGTCTTGAGGAGTTCGCCGATCCGCGCGTCCTGGCCGGCGGACACGGTGAGCCGCTCGGCGGTGTGCTCGTCCACCGAGTCGAGCAGCTGGGCGTGTCCGTCGATCAGGGCACGGGCGTACGGCGTCGCGCGCGGGAAGACGAGCACCTCGCCGACCGGCAGGGTGCGCTCCCAGGACTCGGGCGCGTCCGTGCCCACCCGCAGGGCCAGCCGGCGCGCCTCGATCTGGGCGGGGTCCGCGCCCGCGTACGTGGTCTCCTCGCGGCGCCACCGCTCCAGCAGGTACAGGGACGCAGCGTCGCAGAAACCGGGGGTCAGCGCATGCACGACATGGCTGCTGGTGAGCCCCAGGTCGAGTTCCGAGCCGATGACGTCGGCCGCGGGCGAGAAGGGCGAGCGGCGGGGCGCGGGCACGGTGGTGGGGGTGTCGTCGGAGGGTCTGTGCGGTTCGTTCCGCAGGGTCGTGGGGCCTTTCCGGGTGGGGGTCCGGGCGTCCGGTGGGGAAGCGCTGATCGCCGGGCGTACGACGGCAACTATATGATGAAGCGTCAAGTACCTTGGTGGGGAAGGACGTTCTGGTGATCGACTCGGATGCACTGCCGCCAGGGGCCGATCCGGACAAGGCGAGCGTAGCCCGGATGTACGACGCGATGCTGGGTGGGGAGCACAACTTCGCCATCGACCGCGAGGCCGTGGCGGCCGTCACCGCCATCGACCCCCAGGTGCGGATGCTCGCCCGCGCCAACCGCGCCTTCCTCGGCCGTGCGGTGCGCCACCTGGCCGCAACGGGGGTACGGCAGTTCATCGACCTGGGCTCCGGCATCCCGACGCAGGGCAATGTCCACGAGGTGGCCCAGGCGGCGAGCCCGGGGGCCCGGGTGGTCTACGTCGACAAGGATCCGGTGGCCGTCGCCCACAGCACCACCCTGCTCGCCGACAACCCGCACGCCGACATCGTCGACGCCGACATCCGGCGCCCCGCCGACGTCCTGTCCTCGCCGCAGGTGCGCAAGCTGATCGACTTCGAGCAGCCGGTCGCCGTCCTCATGGTGGCGATCCTGCACTTCGTCACGCCGGAGGAGGACCCGGCCGGGATCGTGGCCGCCTTCCGGGACGCCCTGCCGGAGGGCAGCTGGCTTGCCCTGTCCCACGCGACCGACCAGGACCGCCCGGACACGGCGGCGGCGGTGACCCGGCTGTACCGCTCCCGCGCCACCTCGCCGGTCACGGTCCGCTCCCGCGAGGAGATCCAGGCTCTCTTCACCGGCTTCGACCTGACGGAACCGGGTTTGGTCCACGTCCCCCTGTGGCGCCCGGACGCCGCGGAGGACGTACCGGAGAACCCGTCGGAGTTCTGGGTGTACGCGGGGGTCGGCCGCAAGAGCGGGTGACCGTGACGGAGGTGAACGCATGATCACGTTCACGTTCTTGAACATTGCTCACGTGGGTGTACAGCTCTGCCCGTACTGTGTCACGCTCGACCAACTCCCTTGATTCCCGATCGAGTTGGAGGCGTGAGCGTGACTGTTTCCCGCCGTACCGTTCTGGCCACCGCGACCGGTGTCGCGGTGGCCGGAGCGTCCGCGCCGCCGGCCGTGGCCGCCGCACCCGGCCTGGGCGTGCTGCGCGCGGCCGCCGACTACGCCGTCGAGAAGCTCCGTGCGGTCGCGCCGACCGTGACAGCCTTCCCCGTCGGCACCAAGTTCGAGAAGTGGACCTACTCGCAGAACGGCGACTGGGTGGGCGGCTTCTGGCCCGGCACCCTGTGGATGGCGTGGCTGCACAGCAAGGACGACGACTTCCGCACCTGGGCCCTGGCCTCCGCGGCGAAGCTGGCTCCTCGTCAGTACGACACCGGCACCCATGACCTGGGCTTCCTCTTCTACCCGTCCTGGGTCACCGCCTGGCGGTTGACCGGCGACGAGACCTGGCGGGCGGGTGCCGTGCAGGCGGCCGACTCCCTCACCCGGCGCTACAACCCGCGCGGCCGTTTCATCCGGGCCTGGGGCGCGCTCACCGATCCGAACAACGCGGGCCGGGTCATCATCGACACGATGATGAACCTCGACCTCCTGGCCTTCGCGAGCCGGGAGACCGGCGACAGCAGATACCTCGAGATCGCCACGGAGCACGCCAGGACCGCGCAGCGGGTCTTCCCGCGCCCGGACGGCTCGACCCCGCACGTCTACGACTTCGACCCGGACACGGGGGCACCGGTCGGCCCGAACACCGTCCAGGGCTACAGCCCCACCTCGTGCTGGTCGCGCGGCCAGGCCTGGGGTGTCTACGGCTTCACCACCATGTACCGGCGCACCGGGAACCGCGAGTTCCTGACCACCGCCCGCAGACTCGCCGACTTCGCCATCGGGGCGCTCGGCGCGGACCACGTCCCGGTGTGGGACTACCGCGCGCCGCAGCAGCCGTACGACATCAAGGACGCCTCGGCCGGCGCGATCATGGCCTGCGGTCTGCTCGATCTGTCCGCGGCCTGCGGGCGCGACTCCTACCGGGACGTGGCGCTGCGGCTGCTCACCGCGCTGGCGGAGACGTGTCTGACGCGGAACTCGGCCCGCGCGGAGGCGGTCGTCGCCCGCTGCACCCGCAACCGGCCGAACGAGGACGGGATCGAGATCTCGCTGCCGTACGCCGACTACTACCTGCTCGAAGGCATCCTGCGGGTGCTGCGGCCGCAGGACGTCGACCGGGCCATCGACCTGTCGGCGTCCTGACGGCACTCGGCACCGGCAGCGCTCACCCGGTGCTCCTCACCCGGTGGTCCTCACCCCGCGATGGAGTCCAGTTGTTCCGCGGCCGGGCGCAACGCCCACAGGTCACCGCCGGGCGGTGCCTCCAGCCGCGGAACAGCCCTGCGGGCCCGCGTGTCACCCGCGTCGGCGGCCGCGTGCACCACGTCGGTGGCCGCGTACCGGAGGAACTCCAGCTCCGGATGCGGCCAGGGGGCGGATCCGGTCGCCGCGGGCAGCAGATAGTCCACCGCCCCGGACAGGCTCTGCCCTTCCGGGCCCCGATAGGCCCACAGGTCGACGCCGACGTGTCGGCCGATGGCCGCGAGCCGGGTGTAGGCGACCAGGTCGAAGGTCGAGTAGTGCCAGCTCCGGGTGCGGGCCAGCTCCTGGGGCTGGCTGCCGTCCGCCGCTATCTGCGGTGCGATGCGTCTGCTCCGGGCGTCCAGGACCGTCCGGCGGGCCAGCGCCCGGTCGCCGGTCGCGTATGCGAGGCCGGCGAGCAGCAGGTCGTAGAAGGTGCCGTGGTTGTTGGCGGCGGCGCCCTCCTGTCTGCCGAAGTCGCTGTCCTCGAGCCAGTCGCGGAAGTCGGTGTTCCACCGCGCCATGGCGGTGCGGTCCTTCGAACTCCACCCCGGCGCACCGGTGTTCAGGAGGGCGATCGCGTCGATCACGCTGGTGTAGGACTGGGAGAAGTCGATGATGCCGATGGCGCGGCCGTCGTACTTGCAGGGGATGAACTGGGCGTGCTCCAGGTGGGGGTTCATCCGCGTGGCCGGATCGAGGAACCAGGTGCGCAACACCTGCCCGGCCTTCTCGGCGTACCGCTTCCTGCCGGTGTAGTACCAGGCGAGGGACAGGTCGTAGGCGGAGTCGAAGGTCTTCTCGACGTCCTGGCGGTCGGTGCCGGAGTCGACCTCGGGATTGCGCTCGCCGTCGCGCTGCACATAGGGGCAGCCCCACGGGTTGTCGGAGGTCGGGGACTGCGACGGCCACCAGTACGGGGCCTGGCTGAGATAGTCGTGGACATCGCCGCCGGGGGCTGGCCGGGGCTTGTCGACGACCGTCCAGGGGCCCTGGTCCAACCACTTGTCCGCGCGGGTCGTCAACGCCTTTACCGCCGAGCGCAGTCGAGGATCACCCAGGTGCTCCTTGGTGTGCTGGAGACGGGCGCCGTCAAGGACCGTGGTGTCCGGGACCGCGGTCCGCGCCGCGACAGGAGCCGTGAGTCCCGAGGTGAACGCGGCAAGGGCCGTCAGGAGCACGAACCACCGGGAGCGCGTGCTCACCGGACCACCCCCTTGAGCCCGCGCTGGGCCTCGTACAGATTCCGCGGCCGCACCGCCCCCGGACTGCCGTAGAGCTCCAGGCGCGTGTGCAGATCGCCCGCGAAGTCGGCCACGTCGATCTGGTCGAACTCCCTGACATCGTCGATGCCGACGGTCGCCGAGTACGGCGCCAGGCCGTCGATCCTCACCAGCCCCGCACGGCCGTTGGTGACCCGGACGTTCCAGTGGGTGAACCGGGCGCCGAACAGGGGCCCCGCGCTGGCGTCTCCTCCGTGGCGGCCGTTGTTGTTCAGGGTGATGTCGGTGCGCACATTGGCGAAGGGCAGACCGCGATGGCTGTCGAAGGTGCCCATCCGCATCTCCCCGCGCGACCAGACGTTGTACGACGACAGCCCCTCGACGTTGATGCCGTGCAGCTGGGTGCCCGCGGGCGCCGGGCTGGTTCGCTCCTCGATCGTGAAGTCCTCGACGAGATTGTCGTGCGAACCCTCACGGCAGAAGTACGGGTGATGGGAGCCGCGGCCGGCCACGCGCGTGCGGCGCAGGGTGCACGCGGAGGCGGCCACCAGACCGAAGCCGTTGTCGACATGACGGACCGTCACGTCGTCGACCCAGCAGTCGTACGCGCACTGGAGCACGACACCGTTGTGCCCCTTGTCCAGCAGATGCGGCTGCTGCGGGGTCTCGACCGCCTCCAGGGTCAGGCCCTCGACCCCCGACCCGGTCAACTCGGGCACGTGCGTGGTCAGTTGCGGCTGCCATTCCGGGCGAAGGTCGAGCGGCAGAGGGCGTTCGAGGGTGACCTCGCGTCCGCGCACGCGGGCGATGCGGACGGGCCACTCGTAGGGCACGTACGACGTCAGTTTCGTCTTGTCGTCCCAGGAGTAGGCCTCGGGCCCCGGCCCGCCGCCGCACATGTGCTCCAGGAGGGTGTGGTCCGCGTCGTCCGCGAGCCGCAGGAGGACCACGGCGCCCGGACGCAGTGCGGAGGCGTCGGCGACCCGCACCCTCCAGGCGCCCTGGCGGGCCGGAGCGATGGTCGTGAGCGTCCGCCACTCGTCGCGCCGGTTGCCCGTCCAGCCCTCGAAGGGCCACGCCCTGGCCCGGATCGCCGCGACCAAGGACTCCCAACGGGCCCTGGGCGCCAGCCAGATCAGGCCTCCGGCCCAGGACCAGGACGACTTGTCCCCGCCGTAGCGCGAGCCGTAGGTGCCGATGAGCTCGGTGAGGTTCTTCGTCGCGTACAACGTCGTACGGCTGCTGCCGGCGCCCTTCAGGGTCACGTTAGAGCGGTCCACGCGGATGACGTCGTCGATGCGGAAGGTGCCCGGCGGGATGGTGACCGTGCCGCCGCCGGCCCTCCCGGCGACGGCGATGGCGCGGTTGATCGCGGGAGCGGAGTCGGTGGAACCGTCCGCCACGGCGCCGAAGTCGCGGATGTCGGCGACGACTCGCCGGCGGGGGAAGCGTTCCGCCCCGGCGTGGCAGCCGGCTCGTCCGACGTACGGGATCTGCGGGTGGGTGAAGGGGGCGCGGCGGTACTCCCGCCACAGGGGCGTTGCTGGGGCTGCGGACGCGGTCTTGGCGGTCAGGGCCACGGCGGCGGCGCTGCCCAGCAGTGATCGTCTAGTCATGCCCATGACATTGAACTCGTTCATGTGGATCGCCCTTCCCATGTGTTTTCATGTATGTGAACGATGTTCATGAGTGCGTTGAGCGGTGAGCATGCCACGACGCTGTGCTGGGCGAAAGAGGTCGCGCAGAGGTTGGTGGGTCAGGTCCCTGAACCCATGAAAAAGCGGAGCCCCGTCGACAGGACGCGCTGTCGACGGGGCTCCGCGGAGGGGACTACCGCCGGCCACTGCCGACGGCGACGAGGCCTGTGACCTTCGCGCCGGTCAGGTTGTCGTAGACGACCTCACCGCCGGCCTTCTTCCAGATCCGCAGGCGGAAGGTGTCCGGGGAGTCGGTCGCGGTGACCCGGAAGGCGTAGCCGCCCGTGCCGTTGACCGTGCCGGACCCCTGGTAGACGGCCTGGGAGCCGGACACCACCAGCCAGTCGGACCCCGTCGAGCGGAACTTCAGCTTGGCGGGGCCGAAGTCGAAGGAGACCTCGCCCACCGGCGCCGAAAGTCCCGGCAGGTAGGCCGCCGCGAAGGAGAAGGCGGCCGTGCCCGTCAGCGCCGGCCTCGCCGGGTAGGCGCCGGCCGGAGAGCCGATGACACCGGCACCGAGCACCGGACCGGCGGCACGGTCGTAGACGACCACCTCCGGCAGTGTCCTGCTGTCCGAGGCGCCGTCGTCGTCGGTCACGGTGACCACCGGCCGGCGGATCCCGGCCTTGGCGTACGTGTACTCGGCCCGGCAGCCGGACGCGGTGACCGTGCCGGACCGCGGCGCGCTCCCGTCCTTCCAGTCGACCACGCAGCTGTGCGTGTCACCGGCACCCGCGTCGGTGAACGCGGCCGTGACGACCGCGGGCCTGCCGAGCTGCACGGGGGACTGCGGACCCGCGGCGGAGGTGACCACCGGTGCCGCGTTGGCCACCTTCACCGTCGCCGTGTCGCTGCTGCGGCCGCCGGTCAGCGTGAGCGTGTAGGTGCCGTTGTCGGTGCACGTCACCGTCGTGGCGGCCGAGTTCGGGTCGGCGAAGGTGCAGGGAGCCCCCTTCTCGGCCGTCCACTTCGGGCTGCCCGCCCCGGAGATCGTGCCGTGCAGCGCGATCGCCCCGCCCTCCGTGCCGCTGCCGTCCGCGCCGGCGTGCACGACGCTCACCGGGTCGACGCCGGTCAGCGTGGGCACAACCTTCCTGATCAGACCGTCGGCGTCGAACTCCAGCTTGTCGACGGTCGTTTCGCGATGTGTGCCGTCACCGCCGGGGATCGCGAACCGGTGGTAGGCGATGTACCAGTCGTCGGTGTTCGGCACATGGACGACCGAGTGGTGGCCGGTGCCCTTGATGCCGAGGGAGAGGTCCTTCTCCAGGATCACGCCCCGCTTGGTCCAGGGGCCGGTCGGGGAGGGACCGGTGGCGTAGGCGACACGGTAGTTCTCGTCGCGGGTGTCGTTCTCCGACCACATGAAGTAGTAGGTGCCGCCCCGCTTGATGACGAACGTGCCCTCGTTGTAGCCGCTGGGCGTGATGTCCTTCATCTTCGTGAGGTCGACGGAGGTCATGTCGGCGTTCAGCGGGGCCACGTAGGCGTGCCCGTTGCCCCAGTAGAGGTACGGCTGCCCGTCGTCGTCGGTGAACACGGCCGGGTCGATCATCTGGCCGCTGAACTGGCCCGCCTTCAGCAGGGGTTGACCCAGCGCGTCCTTGAACGGACCGGTCGGCGAGTCGGACACCGCCACCCCGATGTTGGCGTCGGCGCAGAAGTAGAAGTAGTACTTGCCGTCCTTCTCGGCGATCGTCGGCGCCCAGGCCCTGCTGTCGGCCCAGGAGACGTCGGGACCGAGGTCGAGGATGACCCCGTGGTCCTTCCAGTGGACCAGGTCGGTGGAGGAGTACGCCTTGAACTGCGTGCCGCTCCAGCCCTCGAAGCCGTCGGTGGTCGGGTAGAGGTAGAAGGTGTCGCCGAACCGCACGATGTTCGGGTCGGCGTTGAGGCCGGGCAGCACCGGGGTCTTCATGACGAGCGCCGACACCGTCCAGGTGCGCTTCTTGCCGTCGGACCCCGTCACCTCGTAGGTCACCGGCTTGCTGAAGTCCTGCACGCTGCCGGAGGCGGGACTGATCGCCGCTCCGTGCGCGAGGGTGAACTCCGGTGCCAGCGCGGTGAGATCGGTGCCCTCCTTCATGGGCAGGGTGACCTTGCCGTCGGCGTCGTCCACGACGGCGTCGACCTTCAGCGCCGGGTGCGTCACCCTGGCGATGCCCGCGGTGTTGCCGCTGAGCTCCATGACCTCGGGGGCGGTCAGGGCACGGTCGTAGATGCGGAAGTCGTCGACCTCGCCCCCGAAGGCGGGGTCGGCCGCGTACAGGGACTTGCCGATGTAGCCGCTGTAGTCCTTGTTCGCGTCGTAGAGCTCGGACGGCTTGACGGTGGTCGTCGTGCGGGCCGCCTCGACGCCGTCGACGTAGAGGACCATCCGGCCGGTCGCTCCGTCGAGGGTCACGGTGACGTGCCGCCACTGGCCCGGGGTGAGCTGCGAGCCCGCCGTCAGCTTCGACTCCGCCGACCAACTCGCCTTGGTGATCGCCGAGTAGAGGCTGTTGCCGCCGTTGGAGGGCGTGGCGAACAGGTACTTGTCGCTGTCGGGGCCGAGCCCGAACAGCCACTGGAAGCTGCTGCCGCCCTTCCACTTGGCGTACGTCGACACGGTCACGCTGCCGGCGTTCTTCAGCACCCCGTTGGGGATCCGCACGTACGGCGAACCCGTCGCGTCTCCCGACATCTTGAAGGAGCCGTCCTGCACGCCGGTGCCGAAGCCGGGCGTGCCCACGTAGGTGCCGTGGTAGCCGTGACCGCTGGAGTCGACCGCGATGTTGCCGGACGTCTCGTCGAAGCCGTAGTGCAGCAGCAGGGCGGCCGGGACGTCGGGACCCTCGGCCGAGACGGTGACCTCGGCCCGGACCGGGATCGCGGCGCCGTCCGGGAGGCTGCCGGTGACCGTGAAGGTGCCGGGCTGGGCGTACTTCGACGCCGGCACGTCCTCCCAGGCGACCGCGACGGGGCGCTTGACTCCGTCGGCGTACGTGGCGATGACGGTGGCGGGCAGGACCGGCGCCTCACCGGTACGCGTTGTCACCGTGATGCCCTCGACGCCCTCCACGAGCCGGTCGGGCTGGTAGGCGCGCAGCAGCCGGTCGTACTCGGCCTGGGTGACCGGCAGGACGGTGCCGTGTCGGGGTCTGGCCGGCAGGTCGTACCCGGTCGACGGGGTCCAGACGCCGGAGTCGAGGTCGGTCGTCTCGAAGGGGAGGTAGCCACGACCGCCGAACTCGTCGAGGAAGGCGTACCACTTGTCCTCGGTGTTCGACTTGAAGACCAGCGGGCCCTCGGCGGCGCTCATCGTCCCCTTGCCGATGCCCTCGGCGACCGGGGACCACGAGCCGAGGATCGAGTCGCTCTTTTCCTCGAAGATGAACTTGCTGTTGGGCGTGGAGGAGGTGTTGTTCCGCTCGTCCTTCGACAGCCGGTAGTAGGTGCCGTCGTGCTGGATCATCGTGGAGTCGATGACCGAGTAGCCGCGGTCGACCCAGACCCTGGGCTCGCTGAAGGTGTAGAAGTCACGGGTGGTCGCGTACATCATGCGGTTGTACGTGTCGCCCGAGTGCCCTGCGTTGTCGTACAGCTTCGACGCCCAGAAGACCACGTACTCGCCGCGATGGGCGTCGTAGAACGCCTCCGGCGCCCAGGTGTTGCCCGCGCTGTCGGGGGATACCTTGACCAGCCGCTGGTCCGTCCAGTGCACCAGGTCGGTGGACTCCCAGACCATGATGGACTTGCTGCCGGTGCGCTGCGCCGCGTCCCAGTCGCCGTTGCCGTAGATCCTGAGGTCGGTGGCGATCTGGTAGAACTTGTCGCCCTCGGGGGAGCGGATGATGAACGGGTCGCGCAGGCCCTTCTCGCCGAGCGTGGAGGTCAGGACGGGCTTGCCGTCGTTCAACTCCCGCCATTTGAGGGGGTCGTTGCCCTTGCTGAGAGCGGCGTAGAGCTGCTCGCCGTCCGAGGTGCCCTCGCCGGTGAAGTAGCTGAACATGTAGCCCTTGAGGGCCTGCTTCTCCGGAAGTTCGGTCACCTTCGCGGTGAAGGTGCGGGTCGCCCTGGCCGTGCCCTTGGTGACGGTGGCGGTCAGTTCGACGGCCGTGGTGCCGGCGCCGTGCGCGGGGCGGTTGACGATGCCGTCGTCCCCGACCACGTCCTTGTCGGCGGAGGACCAGGAGACGGCCGTGCCGTAGTCACCTGTCGTCGGCAGGGTGAGGTTGCCGCGCACGTCGTCGACGGTGTGCACGACGAGGTTCTCGGCCGCCTGCTCGGTGGCCGTCCGGTCGTCGAAGGCCGGCAGGACGGTGACCTCGAAGCTCTTGGTGTCGGTGGCGGAACCCTTCTTCAGGGTCGCCGTGAGGGTGGCGTGGCTGTCCGGCTCGCCGGCGGCGGGGCGGGTCACCTTGCCGGCGGCGGACACCACGTCGGGGTGGTCGCTGGCCCAGGTGATCGTCGACCCGCCGGCCGCGCCGGACGTGGGGAGGACCAGGTCGGCCGTGACCGCGCTGGTGTCGCCGAGGCTGAGCGCGGCCTTGTCGGCGGCGACGCCCTCCGCCGCGATCGGCAGGGTGAGCTCGTCGACCTCGGCGGGGTCCAGGGCACGGTCGTAGACGCGGAAGTCCCGGATGCGGCCCTTGAAGAGCTTGTCGCCCGAGTAGACGGACTTGCCTATGTAGTTGGCGGTCGTGGAGCCGGCGCCGATGGAGCCGGGCGTGATGGTGACGGCCGTGTTGCGGCCGACCTCCACGCCGTCCTCGTAGAGGATGCCGGTGCTTCCGGTCTGGGTGTAGGTGAGCTGCTTCCACACCCCGCGGGCCAGGTTGTGCGAGTCGTCGGGCCTGGTGTTCTGCTCGGTCGACCAGTTGCCGCTCGCGATCGCGGTGCGCAGGGAGTTGCCGGTGGCGAACAGGTACCCGTTGCCGGTGCCGCTGGTGGTGTTGCCGAAGCCGTAGAGGAAGTACGGCGTGCTCTGTGCCGGGTCGATCTGCACGTCCATGGAGACGCTGATCGAGGTCATGCCCTTCATGACGTCGTCGGGCACCTTGATGTAGGTGTCGGAGCCGTTGAAGGCGAGCCCCTGCCCCGGGCTCGACCAGTCGGCGGTGCCGTTCAGGGTGCCGTCGCGGCCGTGGCCGGAGGCGTCCGGGACGGTGCTGCCGGAGGCGGCGTCGAGCTTGTACCAGAGGGCCGGCCCGTCGGCGACGCCCGCGGTGTCCGCCGCCTGGGCGGAGAGTGCGGGTGCGGTGAGGCCCAGGAGCAGTGCCGCGGCGGTCAGACCGCTGAGGCGGCCCGCCCGGCGTCTCGCGCGCGGGCGCGGACGTGCGAAGTACGTCATGTGGGGTTCCCTGCTGAGGCATGGCGGGGCCCCACCGAGAGGCATGGCGGGGCCTCGGCCGTGAGCACCCTGCCGTTTCGGCGGTGTGACGTCGTGTTGCGAGAGTGTCAATCGCGTGCCATGGGAGCGTCAAGACTTTTCGAACGATGTCCGACCAGCCGAACAACTCATTGCCCTGCATGCCGAGGAGAGTTGGGGGCAATCGGGCTGTACGGAAGGTCATGACCAAGTCAAACGTCATGACCCAGTCATCTGAAGGGATGGGCAACATGCTCGCCATCATCTCCGCGGTCCTGTTCTTCATCTCCTTTCTGATCAACGCCGCGGACATCTCGACGAACGACACCTTCACCTCGACGAACATCATGCTGCTCGGCCTCATGGTGCTCGCCCTCCACCTGGCCGGCATCGGCAGCGGCTGGAACGTGCGCGGGCGCAGGTAGTCAGCGGTCGCGGTGGTGAGGGGCTGCCCCACATGTGGGGCAGCCCAGCGACATCCGCCGTACGTCAACTCTCCCGCATCCAGGCCCGAGTGCCGAAGGAAGCGCACGCCCGCGAGGCCACCACCCCCGCGCCACGCAGAGCCTCGGCAAACCCGTCCGGCGTCAACTCCCCTTGGGCGGCGAGGTGATGGGTCAGGGCTCCGTGGAGGACGTCCCCCGCGCCCAGCGTGTCCGCGACCCGCACGGCCGGTACCTCCACGGTGCCGCTGCGGTCGCCGCCCGCCCACAGGATCGGCCGCTCACCACGACTGACCGCCGACCAGGCGACGCCGCGCTCCCGCAGGAACCGCAGGACGTCCTCGGGGCTCTTTGTGCCGGGTGGCCGGAAGTCCGCCGAGCACACGGCCACGTCGATCGACCCCAGCAGCTCCTCCGTCCCGGGCTTCCAACTGCCCCCGTCGAGCACCGTGCGACGACCGGCGCTCCGCGCCGCACGGGCCGCCGCTCTGGCCAACTCCCTGTGGTGGCCGTCGAATTCGACGATGTCGCAGGCGGCCACCAGCGCGTCGAGACCGGCGGGCGGTGCCAGGTTCCGCCCGACCGCGTTGGTCGACGCGACGGCCCGGTCCCCGCTCGACGCGGTGACCAGAACCGACGACACGGCCGGCGGCTCGACCGAACCGGCCGCCAGGTCCACCACGTCCACGCCGAGGCGACCCAGATCCGCCGCCACCGCGACCCCCAGCGGATGGGCTCCGATCCCGGTGAGCAGCCTCGCCGTACCGCCCAGATGGCCGAAGGCGACCGCCGCGTTCGCCGCCGGCCCCCCCCGCGGCCACCACCTGCTCACGGGCCGTCAGTTTCTCGTCGGCACCCGGCACATGGTCCACGAGCTGGACGACGTCCAAGGTGCACAGGCCGACGAACAGCCCCACGGGACCTCGGCTGTTCGTCGGCCTGCGCACCTTCTCGCCCTCTCTTCCCGGTCCCTCGGCTCAGCCCGCCGCCCTCTTCACCAGCTCACCGATCCGCGCCTCGTCCGCCGCCGTGAGCTTCGTGAGAGCGAAGGCCGTCGGCCACATGGTGCCCTCGTCGAGCTCCGCCTTGTCGTTGAACCCGAAGGTCGCGTACCGGGCGTTGAACTTCTGCGCGCTCTGGAAGAAACAGACGACCTTGCCGTCCTTGGCGTACGCGGGCATGCCGTACCAGAGCTTCGGAGCCAGGTCCGGCGCGCTCGCCTTCACGACGGCGTGGATCCGCTCGGCCATGACCCGGTCCGAGTCCTGCATCTCGGCGATCTTCGCGACCACGGCGGCCTCCTCCTCCGCCGCCTTGTCGGCCCGCGAGCCCCGGCGCGCCGCCGCCTTGACCTCCTGGGCGCGCTCCTTCATCGCGGCGCGCTCCTCGTCGGTGAACGTCTCGGTCCTCTTCGTCGTCTTCCGGGTGCCGGTCATGATGTTTCCTCCTGGTGCACGGATGTCACGGATGTCGGTGGGGCAGGGTGTGGCACGAGGGCGGCGCGAGGCTCAGGGACATCTTCACGCCCGGACGGCCGCCGCGCAGGTCATCCCCAGGCGCCGGCGATCTGCCGGGTCGTGGCGTTGAGCCGGTTGAACAGGTTGGTCACACCCACCATCAGGACGATCGCGGCCAGCTGCTTCTCGTCGAAATAGGTGGCGGCGGCGTCCCAGATCTCGTCGCTCACCGCGTCGGGACGGTCGGCCAGCCGGGTTGCCGCCTCGGCGAGCGCGAGCGCCGCCCGCTCCTCCTCGCTGAAGTACGGGGCCTCGCGCCAGGCAGCGACCGTGGCCAGCCGCTCGTCGCTCACCCCGGCCTTGCGGGCGGTCTTTGCGCCGCCGTCGACACAGGCGCTGCACCCGTTGATCTGACTGACCCGCAGGTGCACCAGCTCCAGCGTCTGCCCGTCCACCCCGCCCGTGTGGACGGTCTTCATGAGCTGCTGGATGGGCTGCATCGCGTCGGACAGGACGACGGCGGGGTTCTGCATACGGGACTGCATCTGACTGCTCTCCTCTGCCGGATCGGGTGCCCCGTCCTTGCGGGGCGTGGTTCCATCTCAGCCCAGAGGGGTTGCCAGGACGACGGCCGTGGGACACCGTGGGACAGCCGCAACGGCCGTGAACAGGCACGATCCGTCCCGGACGACGTGGGCCGGGGCGGGACACCGGAGCAGGACACAGGGGGCGGGGGACAGTGGTGGAGTACGGCGGAACAGCCGGCGGCGATCCGCAGGAGGAGCTGGCGGCAAGACTGCGCCTGCTCCAGGAGCTGTCGAAACGGGGCGTACGGGCCCTCGCGCGGGACGCCGGGCTCAGCTCCTCATCCCTGTCCCGCTACCTCAGCGGCCGGACGGTCCCGCCCTGGCCCGCGGTGATCGCCCTGTGTCGCCTGGTCCAGCGCGACCCGCGACCCCTGCGCCCCCTGTGGGAGCGGGCCTCCAGCCCCCTGCCGGCACCGCCCAGGACCAGCCGCCAGGTCCCGCCCCCGTCGCCGCCCGCCGGGGTGCCGCGACCGCCCCGCAACGACCTGCCGCGCGACGTGCCCGACTTCACGGGGCGTGCGGCCCAGCTGCGAGCGGTGCTCGACGGGGTCGCCGACAGCCGGGTGATCGCCGTCGACGGCATGGCGGGCGTCGGCAAGACCTGCCTGGCGGTGCACGCCGCGCACCGGCTCGCCGCCGACTACCCGGACGCCCAGCTCTACCTCGACCTGCACGGCTTCACCGCCGGCCGCGAGCCGCTCGACCCCGACCGCGCGTTGCGGACCCTGCTCGCCGCACTGGACGTGCCCTCCGAGAAGGTCCCGCAGGAAGGCGGCGTCGAGGAACTCGCCGCCTGCTGGCGCTCCGAGCTCGCGCACCGCCGGGCGGTCGTGGTCCTCGACAACGTGGCCGACGCCGACCAGGTCCGCCCGCTGCTGCCCGGCGCCGGTTCCTCCGTCGCCCTGATCACCAGCCGCAACCGGCTGCTCGGCCTCGACGAGGTCCCGCCGGTCTCCCTGGACGTCCTCACCGAAGAGGAGAGCGCCGAACTGCTGGCCCGCGCCAGCGGCGAGGCCGGCGACCCCGGGGGCCGCCTCGCCCGTGACCCCGAGAACACGGCCGAGGTGCTGCGGCGGTGCGGCCGGCTGCCGCTGGCCCTGCGGCTGACCGCGGCCCGGCTGCGGCACCGGCCGGGCTGGACGGTGGGCATCCTCGTCGAGCGGATGGCGGAGGGAGCCGGCGAGTTCGACACCGCCTTCGCCATGTCCGTACGGCAGTTGGACCGCCCGAAGGCCCGGCTGTTCCGGCTGCTGGGCCTGCTGCCGGGGTCGTCGTTCGACGAGTACGTGGCGGCGGCCCTGGCCGACGTGCCGCTGCGCGACGCCCGCGCGATGCTGGAGGACCTCCTGGACGCGCACCTCGTGCAGCAGCCGGCGGCGGGCCGCTACCGGCTCCACGACCTGGTGCACCAGCACGCCCTGCGGTCCACCGTCGAGCAGGACTCCGAGACGGACCGTGACCGGGCCCTCATCCGGGTCCTCGACCACTATGTGCACGCGGCCGCCGCCGCGGACGCCGCGATGCCGTTCCCGGGCCTGAGCCGCCGGCCCTCCGTGGACGGCCCGCCGGCCGAGCTGCCCCGGTTCGACCACAAGATCGCCGCGCTCATCTGGTTCGGCACGGAGTACCTGAACCTCCTGGCCGCGTTCGAGGCGGCGGAGAGAGCCGGCGCCGACCGCCACCTGTGCGAACTGCCGCGCTTCATGCGGTCGTACTTCGCCCGCCGCTGCGGCACCACGATGCTGAACGGCCTCTTCGAGCACTCCTTGGCGGCCGCCCGACGCCTGGGAGATCCCCTCCAACTCGCCGAGGCGCACAGCGACTTGGGCTTCGCCCGCTACAACGCGGGCCGGACGGCGGAAGCGGCGGCCGCGTACGAGTCGGCGGCAGCGCTGCTGTCGCGGTCGGGCGACCTGCGCGTCGAGGCCGAACTCGCCATGCGGCGCGGCTACTTGCGATGGGACGAGGGGTACGTCGAGGAACCGCTCGACCTGTTCCGGCTGGCCGGAAAGCTGTATGCGGACGCCGACTGCCCCATGGGCACGGCCCACGCGACCGCGTACGAGGCCTGGGCGCTGCTCCAGCTCGGACACCGCGAGGAGGCCGCGCAGCTCGCCCGCACGGCGCTGGAGGTCCCGCATGCCGACAGCGCGTGGCCGCCCACGCTGACGGCCCTGATCACCCTCGGCGTGGCCGTCGCCCACGAGGACCCCGACGCGGCCGGCGAGCACCTCCACCGGGCGCTCGCGCTGGCCCGCGAGGACGGGCACCGGCACAACGAGGCCTGGTGCCTGAACTGCCTCGGCGTGGCCCTGCGCCGGATGGGCCGCCACGAGGAGGCCCTGGCCGCTCACGAACAGGCGTTCTCCCTGCTGGACGAACTCTTCGAGGACCACTGGAAGATCCACTTCCTGCACCCCTACGCCGAGACCTGCCGTCTGGCGGGCCTGTCCGACCAAGCCCTGCGCCTGCACCGCGAAGCCCTCGCCCTCGCCCCGGAACTCGGCAACCGTCACGCAGAAGCCCTCGCCCACGAAGGCCTGGCGGCCCTCCTCGACAGCACGGACCCGACGACGGCGGCCGAACACCGCGAGGCGGCACGGGCGCTGCTGCCGGAGGTGCCGTAGGGAGCGGGCCCGCCACGGACGACACGCCGCCGTCCCTTCGTCGGCACCGCCGGTCCGGCCCGGCCGTCACTTCCAGCCGTACGCGTAAGCCGCCACCCACGTGATCTCGAGCCGCGCGCTGCTCCCCGGCGCCGCGACCGGACCCTCCAGCGCGCTCTCGTTCTGGAGGACCCAGGACAGCGGCCGGTCCGGCACCCCGCGGGTGTCATGGCCCGTCAGGCGGCCGTCGACGAAGAAGCGGACATGCCCCGGCGTCCACTCGGTGGACACGGTGTGCCAGTGCGTCCAGTCGTCGCTGCCGGGAAAGTAACCCTGCTCACCGCCACCGCACGGATGGTGGAAGGAGCTGAGCGCACCGTCCCACTCGCCCTCGGGATGGTCCATCTCGCAGCCCCCGCCGTAGTGCAGCCAGGCGGACTTGTACCCCGGAGCCGGGTCGGTGACCTTGATGCGCGCGCTGTACTTGCCGTACTTCATCTGCATCACCGCCCGCGGCACCAGAGCCGCCGCATGGACGGGACCCCCGTCGGCCGGCCGCCACATCCGCACCGACATCCTTCCGTCGCCGTTCGCCGCGGGACCGACGCTCACGGTGTCCTCCGGGTGGTAGACCCCCACCACCTGCCGTCCCCGGCTGCGGGCCGTGTCGGGCCAACCCGTCGGATACGCCCACCAGTTGTCCCGGTACTTCCCCTTCAGCCCACCGCAGAAGGCCGCGGACGTGTCGACATGGTGCTCGCAGTCGCTGAAGGAACCGAGCGGCACCCGGTCGCCGTTGAAGTCCTCGGCGAGGACCTGCCAGAACGGGCCGCAGTCCCCGCGGGGCAGCCGGGTGGTCGCGGTGCGGCAGGCGTCGCCCTCGGCGGGAGCACCGTCGGCGCGGGGGAGGCCCAGGAGCCCGCCGACCACGAGCACCAGGCCCGAGACCAGCACCAGGAGGCGCCTGTTGCGGTGGTGCATCGCTGCGTGCGAACCCATCCCGGGGCTCCTTCAGGACCGGCGGCCGACGTCGTCCGTGCTTGCCCCGGAACACCGGAAGAGTCGTGGACCGCGGGCGCGGACTGCTCTGCGCGAAGAGAACATCCTCGCCCGCGGAACCCCGGGACGCCATCCCCCGTACCGGCCGGGCACCATCCCGCGTACCGGCCGCGGCGCCGTCCCCCGACCGCCCGCACGCCCGACGGCCGGTTCCGCGCCTGCCTCAGAACTCGCTGTCGATACCGGTCACGACCGCCTGTCCGAGGGCCGTGTCCGCTTCGGACAGGCCGCTGTCCCGCAGGGCCCGGGAGACCAGCCGTACCGCCTCTGCCTCGGCCTCGGACGTGTCGGCGGCCTCGACCTCGACCCGGGCGGCGAACATGCCGTCGTCCTCCACGCTCAGCAGACTCAGCTCCTCGCTCTCCCCGAGATCGGTGTTCCTGGGGTCCTGGGGCCGCAGCCGCCGCCCGACGTCGGAGCAGACGCTGTCGGGGACCTCGTTGAGGAACGTGCCGGGGACGGTGATCACGTAGGTGGTCACGGGGACTCCTTTCTGACGTCCTACCCGGTTCCCCACGACGTGGATCGGAACCAGGAGATCACCCCGGACGGCGGAATCGACCGGGTCGGGGCGATCGCCGGGCATGGACACCCGGATCGGGGGTAGACGCGGCCAGGACCACCGCAGTCTCGGGATGGGCGGACGATGACGACGTCGCTGAGGGCCTACGAGGGCCCCATGGCGCTCCACGCCCCTGCCCTCACCCTGGTGGGGACGTGCCCATGAGGTGAGATCGGCCACGGGATCAGGACCGTGGGGAGGGGTACCCCGCGGGGGCCACACGGGGTGGACCCGCGTGAGCGGTGAATCGGATGGTTGTTCTGACCGTGCTACGGCGTCGCTCCGGCGACGTACGAAGGCGGACGACGTGTATGGGCTGGGGAGGTCGGGACCGCAGTGATCCCGGAGACTGAGGCTGCCGAGCTGGTGCCGACGACGGCAGCCGCTGCCGAGACGGCGTGGGAACTCTGGGAGCCTTCGGTGCTGCTCGTGGAGGACGATCCCGGCGACGCGGTGCTCGTCGAGGAACTCGTCGTCGACGGCAGCATGAAGATGGACCTGCGATGGGTGCGGTCGATGACCGAGGCCGCCGAGGTGCTCGCCACCGAGACGCCCGACTGCGTCCTGCTCGACCTGCACCTCCCGGACGCGCAGGGCCTCGAGGCGGTCTCCCTGGTGCAGGGGCTGGCCGAGCAGGTGGCGATCGTGGTCCTCACCGGGCTCGCCGAGGAGCAGACCGGTCTCGCCGCGGTCGCGGCCGGCGCACAGGACTACCTGGTCAAGGGCCGGGTGGAGCCCGAGCTGTTCGGACGTGCGGTGCGCTACGCGATCCAGCGCAAGCAGACCGAGCAGGCGGCCGTCGCCCTCCAGGCCGGCGCGCTCCAGGCACAGGAGAACGCCCGCCTGGAACGCGGACTCCTGCCCCGCCCCCTGCTGCGCGCCGAGGGCGTACGGGTGGTCGCCCGCTACCGGCCCGGCCGGGCGCAGGCCCTCCTCGGCGGCGACTTCTACGACATCGTCCAGGCCGCCGACGGCACCCTCCACGCGCTCATCGGCGACGTCTCCGGGCACGGCCCGGACGAGGCGGCCCTCGGGGTCGCCCTGCGGATCGCCTGGCGCACGCTCGTCCTGAGCGGCATCACCGGGGCGGAGCAGATGGCCCGCCTCGAGGAACTGCTGATGGCCGAGCGCGCCCGGGACGAGGTCTTCGCCACCCTCGTGACCCTGGCCGCGGTACCGGGGGAGCAGCGGGCGCAGGTCGTACGGGCCGGTCACCACGGTCTGCTCCGCCGCACGGGGGCCGATGTCGACTGGGTGGAGGTGCCGGGCGGCCCGGCCCTCGGCATGGTCCCCGGGGGCGCGTGCTGGCCGACCGCGGAACTGCCGGTCCCGGCGGGCGCGTCGGTGATGCTCTTCACCGACGGACTGTTCGAGGGGCATGTCAGCCGTGGCACCGAACGCCTCGGCGAGGACGGCCTGTTGGCCCTCGCCCGGGAGGGAGCGGGCCTGGACCCGGAGGCGTTCGTCGACCGGCTGATCGAGAAGGCCGAGAGCCTGGCCGAGGCGCGCGGCGGACTGGCTGACGACGTGGCCGTCGTCCATCTGAACTGGAACTGAGTGAGCGGGACGTGGTGTCGGAGCACAGAGTGAGGCAAGGGATGGGCGCGGTCCGGATCGGACGTCGACTGACGGTGCAGGGCTGGGTCTACCTGCTGCTGGCCGTCCTGACGCTGCTGGTGGTGATCGGCAGTGTGGTGGGCGCGAACCTGCTGAACAGGACGGCGGAGGTGAGCGACCACCTGCTGCGGCGCGTCCAGCCGGCGCAGAGCGAGGCGTACCGGCTCCAGGCGGCGCTGGTCAACCAGGAGACGGGCATTCGCGGTTACGCGATCACCGCCGACCGGCAGTTCCTCGACCCGTACACGCAGGGCAAGCAGGGTGAGGCGCACTCGGCCGACCGGCTGCGCGCCTTCATCGGGGGCCACCCTGAACTGCTGGCCGACCTGAAGGCGATCGAAAGCCAGGCGGCCGACTGGCGCCGCACCTACGCCGAGCCGCTCGCGGCCTCGGTCACCCCCGGCAGCCCGACACCGTTGGACCAGGCGAAGGCCGAGCAGGGCAGGAAGGAGTTCGACCGTCTGCGGGCCCTGTGGGCCCGGCAGGACACCGACCTGACGAAGGCGGTCCAGGACGGCCGCGCCCAACTGGTCCATGAACGAAAGGTCCGCGACTGGGTCCTCGCCGGCATGGTGGCCGCCTTCCTCCTCGCCGGGCTGGCCTGCGCCGTTCTGGTCCGGCTCCTGGTGACCCGCCCTCTGGAGGCGCTGAGCAGCGCGTCGAGGCGGGTTTCGGGAGGCGACTTCGGCCACGTCATCTCCGTCGGCGGCCCGGCCGACCTGATCGCGGTGGCCAACGCCGTCGAAGGCATGCGCTGGCACATCGTGGCCGAGCTGGAGGCCTCCCGGGAACACCGGGATGCGCTGACCCAGCAGGCCGCCGACCTGGACGCGCAGGCCGTCGAACTGCGCCGCTCCAACGCCGAGCTGGAGCAGTTCGCCTACGTCGCCTCCCACGACCTCCAGGAACCGCTGCGCAAGATCGCCTCCTTCTGCCAGCTGCTGGAGAAGCGCTACGGCGACGCGCTGGACGACCGGGGCCGGCAGTACATCGACTTCGCGGTCGACGGAGCCCGGCGCATGCAGGTGCTCATCAACGACCTGCTGACCTTCTCCCGGGTCGGACGCGTCAACGATGCCCGGGTGCCCGTCGGGCTCGACCAGGCGCTGGACAAGGCGCTGGCCAACCTGGGGGCCGCCGTGGAGGAGTCCGGTGCCCGGGTGGACCGCCCCGAGCGCCTGCCCGAGATCGTCGGGGACCCGACCCTGCTGGCCATGCTGTGGCAGAACCTGATCGGCAACGCCCTCAAGTTCCGCCGGCCCGAGCTCACTCCACACGTGTCCATCACCTGCGACACGGACCCGGACGAGCCGGACAGCCTGCTCATGACCGTCACGGACAACGGCATCGGCATCGCCGAGCAGTTCACGGAGAAGGTCTTCATCATCTTCCAGCGACTGCACAGCAGGGACGCCTACGGTGGTACCGGCATCGGGCTCGCCCTGTGCAAGAAGATCGTGGAACAGCACGGTGGCAGGATCTGGATCGACACCGCTCACACGGACGGCACGCGCTTCTGCTTCACCCTCCCGTCCCTCGTCGAGACCCCGGAGGCGTCCGGGACCGGCACCGAGGAAAAGGCTCTGACATGACCACCCCTGCCGCCAGGCCGATAGACGTGCTCCTCGTCGAGGACGATCCCGGCGACGAGCTGATGACCCGTGAGGCGTTCGAGGACAACAAGATCGGCAACACGCTCCACGTGGTGCGGGACGGCGAGGAGGCGCTGGATTTCCTCTACCGGCGCGGCGAGCACACCGAGGCGCCGCAGCCCGACCTGATCCTGCTCGACCTGAACCTGCCCAAGTACGACGGCCGCCAGGTCCTGGAGAAGATCAAGTCCGACCCGGAGCTGTCCCACATCCCGGTCGTCGTCCTCACCACCTCGGCGGCCGAGGAGGACATCCTGCGCAGCTACCGCCTCCACGCCAACGCCTACGTCACCAAGCCGGTCGACCTGGACCAGTTCATCGCCGCGGTCCGCCAGATCGACGACTTCTTCGTCCAGGTCGTCCGCCTGCCCCGCCACTTCTGACCCGCGGAGCGGAAACGCCTGCCCCAGGCCGGGGCAGGCGTTTCCGCATCCGGGACCAACGGGATCGAACTGACGTTCCCGCACGCGTAGTTCGTTCGATTCTCCAAACTTTTGATGCAGTGGGTTACCAGTCTCCGCGCGCACTGGTAGGAAACATTCCTAACAATCAGGTCCGGACCAAGTCCGGGTCAACTCCCCACCCCCCACCTCCACTTGGAGCCCCCGTGGAACCTGACACAGTGCAGCCGGCCGCCCACACCTCCCGCCGTACCGTCCTCGCCCTCATGGGCGCGGTGACCTGCGCCGGAATCCTCAGCCCCGCGCGCGCCACCGCGGCCCCCGCGGCCGCGCCCGGTCTCGACGACCCCGCGAAGAAGGAGATCGCCATGAAGCTGGTGTCGAGCGCGGAGAACTCCTCGCTCGACTGGAAGGCCCAGTACAAGTACATCGAGGACATAGGCGACGGCCGCGGCTACACCGCCGGCATCATCGGCTTCTGCTCCGGCACCGGGGACATGCTCGACCTCGTCCAGCTCTACACCGACCGCAAGCCCGGCAACGTCCTCGCCAAGTACCTGCCGGCCCTGCGCCGCGTCGACGGCACCGACTCCCACTCCGGCCTGGACCCGAACTTCCCCGCCGACTGGCGCAAGGCCGCCCAGGACACGGCGTTCCAACAGGCCCAGAACGACGAACGCGACCGCGTCTACTTCAACCCCGCCGTCCGCCAGGGCAAGACGGACGGACTGCGCGCGCTCGGCCAGTTCGCCTACTACGACGCCATCGTCATGCACGGCGACGGCGGCGACGCGACCAGCTTCAGCAGCATCCGCCGACGCGCCCTGCGCACGGCCAAGCCGCCGGCGCAGGGCGGCAACGAGACGACGTACCTCAACGCCTTCCTCGACGCGCGCGTGTGGGCGATGAAGCAGGAGGAGGCCCACAGCGACACCAGCCGGGTGGACACCGCGCAACGCGTCTTCCTGCGCCAGGGCAACCTCGACCTGAACCCGCCGCTGGACTGGAAGGTCTACGGCGACAGCTACCACATCGGCTGACGTGAGAGCGGCCCGGCGGGGGGATCGCCCCGCGTCGGGCCGTACGCGTGAGGGGGTGTCGTGAAAACGCTCCGCGCAGAGTGTGTTTGGCGTCGGAGCGAGCGGTAACGCGATGTCCATGAGTGAATCGAACGAGCAGACGAACCAAGATTCCGCGCCGGCTCGGACGGCCGCTGCCAAGGCCCGGCGCACCACGGCGAAGGCGACGGCTCCCGCGTCCAAGGCCGCGGGCAAGGCCGCCGCCAAGACGGATGACGCCGCGTCAGCGGCCAAGACCGCGACCAAGGACGTGACCGAGCGTTCGGCCAAGGCGGTCAGTGGGGCCGCGCACACCGCGGCCAAGGGCGTCGAGGCCGGCCGGCAGACCGTCGTCGCCGCCTCGGGGCAGGCCGCCGCCGTCGCCAAGACGGCCTGGACGGTGGTCGCCCAGCGCAAGCTCATCGCCGCGGGCGTCGGCGCGGGCCTCACGGTGCTCAGCGCGACGTCGTACGCGGCGGGCCGCCGCGCCGGGCGTCACACCCTCGGGCCGATCACCCGGATGACCGGCGGACGGATCTGAGCGAGTCCTCCGGACGGTCCTGCTGCTCCGTCAGTTCTCCTGTGACAGCAGGTCGTTGAGGCGGGTGCCCGCCGCCCAGCGCCGGAGAGCGGGCCCGTCGAGGAGCCGGATCGTCTCCTCCCGCCGGGCCCACCGGACGTCGCGGGGGCTGAAGACACCGCGATGCACGACCAGGCGCAGCGCCGGTTCCTGTCCCGCGCGGTGGGGGTGGGGATGCGGCAGGTCCTCGTCGGGGAGCGGTTCGGCCACCGGCCGGAAGGCCACGTCGATCCGCCGGCCGGCCGTGTCCCTGGCACACAGGCGCGGCCGGTCCGGCGCGGGAAGCAGCCGCACCCGCCACCCGTCCCGGCGCAGCATCCGCGCCACCGCCAGCGCGAGCCCCTCGGTGTCGAGGTCGAACAGCTCGTCCGCGGTGTAGTAGCCGAGGCGACGGCGGGCACCGGGTCGCCCGCGCCGGATCCCGGCGACGACGACCAGGGCCAGGAACGCCACGCCCGCGACGGGCACCACGGGCCCGACGGCGTGATAACCGACGGTGAGCGCGGCGACCACCGCGCACACGACCGCCACCACACCGGCGAAGGCGGGCAGCACATCGCGGAACCTGGGCCCGTAGCGGCCCTCGGACCGCAGCCGGTGCACCAGATGCCGCTTCCGCAGCCGACGGGACGGGACCGGGCCGGACGTCCACGCCAGACGTGCCACGGTCCCGGCCCTCCCTCTGGTGTCCGCTCGCGCCCCTCTCTCCACCGATACCCAGCGCACGGCCAAGTCCCCTGCGCGCAGAGGGAATTCGGCCATCCATCCCCAGCGCACCGAAGCACCAGGGGGCGCGTCGGGAGGCGCCCGCTTCGCTCCGCGTACCACCGCCACCACGCGGAGCGCCGGGTTCGCAGCGCCGCCCTCCCGGCACCCCGGCGATGCGCACCAGCTCGCGGCGTGCGCGGGCCGGCTTTCGCCGGGCCACCCGGGGGAACCCGGTTTCACGCGGTCCGCACGGGGTGAGGCTGGATTCACCGAGGCGGGGGACCCGGGAGGGACGGAACCGTCGGGTGCCGTACGCCGACGTGCGGGGCCGACCAGCGAGGAGAGGACGACATGGCAGGGCAGGAGGACACCGAGCCCAGCGGGGATCCGGCGGCCCCCGCCGCCGCGCTGACCGGTGCGCTGGAAGCCATCGGGACCGCGGCGTACGTGGTGGACGAGGAGGGCCGCGTGATCGCCGTGAACGCCCGCGCCGAACGGCTGCTGGTCCGCCCCGCCGAGCGCCTCCTCGGCCGTGACGCGCACGACCTGCTGCACCGGGACGCCCACGGCCACCCCCTGCCGAGGAGCCAGTGCCGTATGCGCCAGGCCTTCCACGACCGGCGCACCGCACAGGCCGACGAGGACTGGTTCGAGTGCGGCGACGGCACACTGCTGCCGGTCTCCTGGGTGATCACACCGTACGAGGCCGGCGACGGGGAAGCCGGAACGCTGGTGCTCCTGCACGCCCGATCAGCCACGGAGACCGCCCGGCGCCCGGACGCGGGCACGGCGGCCGGACCGATGCCGGAGCTGCAAAGGCTCGCGCTGCTGGCCGAGACCACCGCCCGGCTGACCTCCACGCTCGACGTCGAGGAGACGTTGCGCCGGCTCACGGAGCTGGTGGTGCCCCGGCTCGCGGACTGGGCCGTCGTCGACCTCATCACCGAGCGGGACGAGGTGTGGCGTACCGCCGTCGTCCACACGGAGGGCGAGGGCCTGGTGCGCCACGAAGACCTCCAGGGGCCGATGCCGCCCGTTCCCGCGGAGTCCCCGATGCCCCTGTCCAGGGCGCTGCGCGGGGTGGCCTCCGCACTCGCCGGACCGCGCACCTACCAGCGGGCACCGGACTCCGGCATCGCCGTCGAGCAGCGCCGTCTGTTCGACGCGACCGGTATCCGCTCAGCCGTCATCGCCCCCATCCGCAGCACCCGCGCGGTCCTGGGAGCGCTGACCCTGGGCCGCGCCAAGGACCCGGTCGACTTCACCACCGCCGATCTGCCCCTGGTCGAGGACATCGCCCGCCGGGCCGGACTGGCCCTGGACAACGCGCGCCTCTACCAGCGCCAGCGCAAGGTCGCCGAGACCATGCAGAACCATCTGCTGCCCCAGATGCCGGGGGTGCCCGGCCTCGAGATGACCGCCCGCTATCTGCCCGCCCCCGACGCCTCCCAGGTCGGCGGCGACTGGTACGACGCGTTCTCCCTGTCCGACGGGGCCACCGCGCTCGCGGTCGGGGACGTCGTCGGACACGACCTGGAGGCGGCGGCCGGCATGGCCCAGCTGCGCAACATGCTCCGTGCCTACGCCTGGGCCCACAAGGAACCGCCCAGCCGTATCGTCGACCGGCTCGACGAGGCGATCATGCACATCACCGACGTCAGCATGGCCACCCTGATCCTCGCCCGGATCGAGGAGCGGGACGACGGCCACTGGGAGCTGAGCTGGACCAACGCCGGTCACCCCCCGCCGCTGCTGATCAGCCACGACGGCCTGGCCCGCTTCCTCACCGACGGCCACGGCATCCTCCTGGGCACCGGGGTCCGCACCGCCCGCACCGACGCGAGCGCCGTACTGCCGCCCGGATCCACCCTGCTGCTCTACACCGACGGACTGATCGAGGCACCCGGCCACACCCTGGACGAGGGTCTGGACCGCCTGAGCAGACACGCGGCCTCCCTCGCCCACCGCCCCCTGGCCCCCCTCACCGACCAGGTGCTGCGCCGCGTCCGGCACGACCGCAACGACGACGACGTCGCCCTTCTCGCGGTGAGGGTGCCCACCGGCACGTGAACCCGACCCCCACGACCCCGCGGCGACGCACCACCGTGATAGACAACGCCCGTGACGTCACGGGCCCCCGCGCCCGTCTCCGGCGACCGCCCGACAACAGGACTTGGTGCCAGTGATTCTGAAGACCTTCCGCTGGGCGTTCGCGGTGACCGCGCTCGGCCTGGCCGTGGGAGTGCTGTACGACGGATGGGCCGCGTTCGGCATCGTGGCCATCCTCGCCGTACTGGAGATCTCGCTGTCTTTCGACAACGCCGTGGTCAACGCCGGGATCCTGAAGAAGATGAACGCCTTCTGGCAGAAGATCTTCCTCACGGTCGGCGTCCTGATCGCCGTTTTCGGCATGCGGCTGGTTTTCCCGGTCGTCATCGTCGCGATCACCGCGAAACTCAACCCGTACGACGCGGTCCAGCTGGCCCTGACCGACAAGGACCGTTATCAGCAGTTGGTCACCGACGCGCACCCGGCGATCGCCGCGTTCGGTGGCATGTTCCTGCTGATGATCTTCCTGGACTTCATCTTCGAGGACCGGGACATCAAATGGCTGGCCTGGATCGAGCGCCCGCTCGCCAGGCTCGGCAAGGTCGACATGCTGTCGGTCTGCATCGCCCTGATCGTCCTGCTGGTCACCGCCTTCACCTTCGCCACCCACGCCCACCAGCACGGCGGCGCGCACGTCGACAAGGCGCAGACGGTCCTGATCTCCGGCATCGCGGGCCTGATCACCTACCTGGTCGTGGGCGGTCTCTCCGGCTACTTCGAGAACCGGCTGGAAGAGGAGGAGGAGCGCGAGGAAGCGGCCGAACGCTCCGGCGGTCAGGGCTCGGCGGTCCAACTCGTGGGCCAGGCCGCGTTCTTCATGTTCCTCTACCTGGAGGTCCTGGACGCCTCCTTCTCCTTCGACGGCGTGATCGGCGCGTTCGCCATCACCAACGACATCGTCCTGATGGCGCTCGGTCTCGGCATCGGCGCGATGTACGTCCGCTCGCTCACCGTGTACCTGGTGCGCCAGGGCACCCTGGACGACTACGTCTACCTGGAGCACGGCGCCCACTACGCGATCGGCGCCCTCGCGGTCATCCTCATGGTCACCATCCAGTACCAGATCAACGAGATCATCACCGGCCTGGTCGGCGTGGTCCTGATCGGCTGGTCCTTCTGGTCCTCCGTGCGCCGCAACAAGGCGCTGGCGGCCGCCGAGGACCGGCAGGAGACGGACTCGGTTCCGGTGCCGTAGCCCGTTCCCGCCGTCATGGCCGCGCGGGAGCGGGGCACCCGACGAGGCATGAAGGAATTGCCCGTACGGCGTTCGCCATCCCTCGTCGCCCTGCTCGCGCTGCTCCCCATGGCCGGGGCCTGCGGCGGCCACGACGGCGGCGGGGGAGCACACGCCCCGCGGATCCTCCGCGGGCCGGCGGCCGGCCACCAGGTGGTGATCGCCACCGACAACGGCCTGCGACTGCGCCCGGCCGACGGCGACCAGGTCACCGTGGACGACCGTGTCGACGAGCACTGGTCCCACCACGAGGACGTCTGGACGCTCGACCTGACCTGCGACGACAGGGCCACCGACGACAGGGCCTCGGGCGACGGGGACTGCCCCCGGATGCCCTCCGTGGAGATCCCCGACGGCGTGCGGGTCACGGCCACCGCCCGCAACGCCGGCGTCGACGTGGCGGGCGTCACCGCGGCCCTGGACATCACCACCGTCAACGGCGATGTGACGCTGACCCGTTCGGGCCGCGAGGGCGCCGACGTGCGGCTGTCCACCCGCAACGGCTCGGTGCGCGCCACGGGAGTGACCGCACACCGGCTGTACGCTGCGACCACCAACGGGGACGTGGTGCTCGGCTGCGCCGCGGTACCCACGGGCGTCACCGCCACGACCGTCAACGGCTCGGTCGACCTCACCGTCCCGCACGACAGCCCCGCCTACCGGGTCGCCGCCACCACCGACAACGGCCGTGCCACGGTGGCCGTCCCGGTCCGGCACCCCGACCGGAACCACGCCATGACCCTGACCACCGTCAACGGCGACGTCACCGCCCACCGCGACTGACCTGGAGACGGCCGCACACGGGCTGCCGCCCCGCGTGGTTTGGTCCTGCGAACCGGGGGCAGACGGCGGTCAGGTGCTTGGGACAACAGGCCCACCGCGGAAGCGGCCGTAAGCGGCTCCTTCTTGGTACGGCCCCCCAAGGCTCTTCCGTGGCTGACCGAACGACGATGCGGGAGGAGTGGGTCTCCGACCCTCCCGCCGCCCTCACTTCGCAGCTGGAGGAGCACACCATGCTCATGGCCCACCCCGTCCTTCTCACCGATCTCCTCGAGCGCTACGAGGCGTTGCGGGTGCTCCACGCGGAGGACGGCAGCGTCGAGGCACGTCAGCGCCTCGAGGACGTGTCCTACACCCTGTGCATCGCCACGGGCACCCGCGACATCGACTCGGCGCTGACCGCGGCCCGCCGTCAGCTGGCCGGCGCGTCCGGTGCCCGACCGGCGTCCGGTGTGTCCGGCGCCCGCCCCGACGACGACGCGCTGATGGCGGGCGCGTGACCCGGAGGGCCCGCACCCTCCCGGCGTGCGGGCCCACCCCGTCGTGACGCCGACGCCCCGCGCGTGAGTGGGGTGCGCGGACCGGGTACCCGGGTGCTCCGCCACCCCCGGCCGGGGGCCGCCCGACGTGCAGGGCCCGCCGCCGGCCACGAACCGAAGGAGCCCTCGCTCATGACGGATGTGTCCGGTACCGGTCCCGCTCCCGGCGACGACCGCGAGGTACTCACCAACCGCCAGGGCCACCCGGTCCACGACAACCAGAACCAGCGCACCGTCGGCGCCCGGGGGCCCGCCACGCTGGAGAACTACCAGTTCCTGGAGAAGATCAGCCACTTCGACCGGGAGCGCATCCCCGAGCGCGTCGTGCACGCCCGCGGCGTCACCGCGTACGGCTTCTTCGAGGCCTACGGCAGCTGGGGCGACGAGCCGATCGGCCGGTACACCCGCGCCAAGCTGTTCCAGGAGCGCGGCAAGCGCACCGACCTGGCCGTCCGCTTCTCCACCGTCATCGGCGGCCGGGACTCCTCCGAGGCCGCCCGAGACCCCCGCGGCTTCGCCGTGAAGTTCTACACCGAGGACGGCAACTGGGACCTGGTCGGCAACAACCTGGGGGTCTTCTTCATCCGGGACGCGATCAAGTTCCCGGACGTGATCCACGCCCTCAAGCCCGACCCGGTCACCTTCGAGCAGCAGCCGCGCCGCATCTTCGACTTCATGTCCCAGACACCCGAGTCGATGCACATGCTGGTCAACCTGTTCAGCCCGCGCGGCATCCCCGCGGACTACCGCCACATGCAGGGCTTCGGCGTCAACACCTACAAGTGGGTCAACGCCGACGGCGAGACCAAACTGGTCAAGTACCACTGGATGCCCAAGCAGGGCGTCCGCTCCATGACCGAGGAGGACGCCGCCAACGTGCAGGCCGACTCCCTGGGCCACGCCACCAAGGACCTGTACGAGGCCGTCGCCCGCGGTGACCACCCGGAGTGGGAGCTCCTGGTCCAGATGATGGACGACCACGACCACCCCGAGCTGGACTTCGACCCTCTCGACGACACCAAGACCTGGCCCGAGCAGGACTTCCCGCCCAAGCCGGTCGGCCGGATGGTGCTCGACCGGATGCCGGAGAACTTCTTCGCGGAGAACGAGCAGATCTCCTTCGGCACCGGGGTCCTCGTCGACGGCCTGGACTTCTCCGACGACAAGATGCTCGTCGGCCGGACCTTCTCCTACAGCGACACCCAGCGCTACCGGGTCGGCCCGAACTACCTCCAGCTCCCCGTCAACCAGGCGAAGAACGCCGAGGTGCGCACCAACCAGCGCGACGGCCAGATGACGTACCACGTGGACGGCGGGGGAGAGAACCCGATCGTCAACTACGAGCCGTCCGTCACCGGCGGCCTGCGTGAGGCGCAGTACCCGACGCAAGACGAGCAGGGACCCGAGATCCACGGGCGGCTCACCCGCAGGCGCATCCCCCGCACCAACGACTACCTCCAGGCCGGGCAGCGCTACCTGCTGCTGGAGGACTGGGAGCGCGACGACCTGGTGAAGAACTTCACCGACCTGCTCGCCCAGTGCGACCGGCCCGTGCAGGAGCGCATGGTGTGGCACTTCCTGCTGGTCGAGAACGACCTGGGCCTCAGGGTGGGCGAGGGTCTCGGCATCGGCCCGGAGGACGTCGCCGGCCTGGAGCCGCTCGCGAGCCAGGACCTCACCGACGAGGACCGCAAGCGGCTGGTGAACCTCGGCAAGAACCCGCCGCGCGACGTCGAGGGCCTGACCATGACCCACTGCGTTCCGGACGAGCGGCATGTCGTGACCCGCTGAGGGCATCCGGGGTCCTGTGGCGGGAGCGCCCCGCTGCCGCCCGACCATGAGATCGTGGGGCCACCGTGCCGCACGGATCATGAAGGGAAGAGCCGGGGCAGGTTCCGGAGCGTGCGGACGAGAGAGTCCCGCGCGCGGGACACACCCCGCACCGGACCGCCCGAGGGATCATGAACGCGATGAGAGCGAATGACGAGGCCGTGCCCGACGGCTCCCGCTTCGAGGCGCAGAACCTCGCACGGCTCGCGCTGCTCTGTCTGGCGGGAGTGGTCGCGGCGGTGGTGGCGGCGGGCCACTGGCTCCTGCTGCTGCTCGGCCTCGTCGGTATCGCCGTGGCCGGCGCGGGTCTGTGGTGGGCGGTGGCGCACCGGGGCATCGCGCGGGTGTGCGGCGCCCTGCTGGCACTGGCCGCGCCGATCGCCGTCCTGGTGCTGTACGCGGTCTCCGGCCTGTGGCCGTACGCCGCGGTGGCGCTCGGACTGTGGGCGGCGGCGCTGGCCAGTGCCCGGAGCGCGCTGCGCCGGCTCCGCGCCCCGAGAGGCAGGCGGTCCCGGTCGGTCCGGCCACCGCGCCGACCCGTACTGATCATGAATCCCCGGTCGGGCGGAGGGAAGGTCGGCGAGCACGGGCTGGTGGAGCGCGCCGAGGCGCTGGGCGCCAGGGTGATCCTGCTCGACCTCGACAGCGACCCCGATCCGGCGGCACTGGCCCGCCGGGCCGTCGCGGAGGGCGCCGACCTGCTCGGTGTGGCGGGCGGCGACGGCACCCAGGCCCTGGTGGCGGCGGTGGCCGTCGAGCACGGACTGCCGTTCATGGTGCTGTCCGCCGGTACCCGCAACCACTTCGCGATGGACCTGGGCCTGGACCGCGAGGACCCGGCCGCAGGCCTGGACGCCCTCACGCACGGCGTGGAGATCCGGGTCGACCTGGGCGACGTGGCCGGGCGGCCGTTCGTCAACACGGTCTCCTTCGGGACGTACGCGGAGATCGTGCAGAGCCCCGAGTACCGGGACGCCAAAGCGGCCACCGCCCTGGAACGCCTCCCCGACCTGCTGGGCGGCGAGGCAGGGGCGCGGCTGACGGTCCGGGTGGAGGACCAGCAGCTGGAGGAGCCGCAGGCCCTGCTGGTCAGCAACAACCCCTACGCCCTGGCCGACCCGCTGGGCGCCGGGCGCAGACCACGCCTTGACGGCGGCGAACTCGGTGTGGTCGCGATCCGGATAGCGAGCGCCGCACAGGCCGCCGAACTCGCGCTGCGGGGTGAGAAGGCCAGCGGCATCACCACCCTGACCTCCCGGCGCGTGACCGTGGAGGCCGACGCCGAGTCGATCCCGGTGGCCGTGGACGGGGAGGCGCTGATGCTGCCCCCGCCCGTCGTGTGCACCGTACGGCCGGGAGTCCTGCGGATGCGGGTGCCCCGGCACCGCCCCGGAGCGCCGTACACCGCCCCCTCGGTGGACTGGCGCCGCGTCGTCCGGCTGGCCTTCGGCCGGACCGCACTGCCGACCGACGAGAACCAGAACCAGGAGCAGAGCCATGCCTGACCGACCCCAGTGGGACCAGCGAGTCGCCCGGGACCTGTTGCGCGATCTGGCCGCGCTCGACCGGGCGCTGTACGAGGCGGTGACCGTCACGCAGACACCGGCCCTCGACCACGCCCTGCGCCGGCTGTCCGCTGCGGCGGACCACTCCAAGATCTCGTTCACGATCGCCGGGCTGCTCGCGCTGTTCCCCGGCCGGCCCCGGCGCGCCGCCGGGCTCGGGGTAGCGGCCATCGGGGTCGCCTCCGCGAGCGCGAACCTGCTCGGCAAGCGCCTGGTGCGACGGCCGCGTCCGCACCGCGCCGTGGACTCGCCGTTCCCCGGGCGGCACGTGCCGATGCCGGAGTCCGCGTCCTTCCCGTCGGGGCACACCGCGTCCGCGGTCGCGTTCGCCGCGGCCGTGGGCCCCGCCCTGCCGGTCGTCACGGTGCCGCTCGGGCTGCTGGCCTGCGCGGTGGGGTACTCGCGGATCCACACCGGAGTGCACTATCCGGGCGATGTGGTCGCCGGCGCCGTCCTGGGCACCGGCGCGGCCGCGGTGGTCCTCGCCACGGTGGGCCGACAGGGGCTGGGGCGACGCGGCTGACCGCCGCACGGCGAACCGGGCCGCATCCGAACACCGCCCTCGGGAAGAAGGAGTGGGAGAGCAGACCGAAGCGACGCGACCCCGACCCGCACGGACCGGGACGGAGGGGAACACGATGACGAAGAAGAAGACCGACGACAGGGGACAGGGCAAGAAGCTCACCCGGGGCGACGAGGTCACCTGGAGCAGTCACGGCGGCACCGCCGAGGGCAAGGTCGAACGGAAGATCACCCGACGCACCGAAGCCGCCGGCCGCACCGTCGACGCCTCGCCCGACGACCCGCAGTACGAGGTGCGCAGCGCCAAGTCCGGCAGGACGGCGGTCCACAAGCCGTCCTCGCTGCGCAGGAAGTGAGCCGGGCCGGATGCAGACGTTCCTGCCCGACCCGGACTTCCGGCAGTCGGCCCTGCTGCTGGACCCGCGCCGACTGGGCAAGCAGCGGGTCGAGGCCCTCCAGGTCCTGCGCGGACTGACCGTCCCCGGATACGGCTGGCGCAACCACCCGGCCGTCCGGATGTGGACGGGGTACGAGGAGGCCCTCGTGCGCTACGGCCTGGAGGTCTGCCGGGTCTGGCGCGAACAGGGACACCCGGACAGCTGCGCCGTCTCGCTGCTCGCCGGACTGCCCGGGCTCCGGCCCGGCACCGAGGTGCGCGACCGGATGCAACTGGCCGCCGACGGCGAACTGCCGCCCTGGCTCGGCGACCGGGCCTTCCACGAGAGCCACCGCTCGGCCCTCGTCCGCAAGGACCCGGAGACGTACGCCGAACTGTTCCCCGGAACACCCGACGACCTGCCCTATGTGTGGCCCGCCTCGGACCGGGACCCCCGGCGCGCGCCCGTCGAGCGGTAGGGCGGGGGAGGCCGAGCATGCTGACCGCAGTGCGGGAACAGCTGGGACACGCCCTGTTCAGCCGTGTCGCGGGCCCCGAAGGACCGGCGAACCGCGCCCGCATCCACGACACCCCCGGGCCGCGCTGGTTCGCACCGGACCGCCCCATCCGCACGGTCCACGGCGACGCCTCGATGTTCATCGGCGGGCTCGGGGCGCTTCTCCTCCAGTCCCTGCACCCGCTCGCCATGGCCGCGGTGGCCGGTCACTCCGGCTTCCGGGGTGATCCGTGGGGCCGCCTCCAGCGCACCAGCACCTTCCTGGCGGTGACGACCTACGGCACCGCGGAGGACGCGCAGCGGGCCGTCGACCAGGTGCGCGCCATCCACGAGCGGATCCGCGGGACGACGGCCGGGGGAGTGCCGTACCACGCGGCCGACCCGCACCTGCTCGGCTGGGTGCACGCCGCCGAGACGGACAGCTTCCTGCGCGCCCACGAACGCTACGGAGCCCACCCGCTCGACACCGCCGGCTACGACGCCTACGTCGCCGACACCGCGCGCGTCGCCGACGCGCTGGGCGTCGTGGACCCGCCTCGCGACCGCCGTGAACTGTCCGCACGGCTCACCGCCTACCTCCCCGAACTGCGGGCCACGCCCGAGGCCCGCTCCGCCGCCCGGTACCTGCTGCTGCGGCCCCCGCTGCCGCTCGCGGTCCGCCCGTTCTACGGCGGCCTCGCCGCCAACGCCGTGACCCTGCTCCCCGTGTGGGCCCGCCCCCTGCTGTGGCTGCCCCGCCTGCCCCTCGTCGAGACCATGGCGGTGCACCCCACAGGGCAGGCACTGACCCGCACCATCCGCTGGGCCATGACACGGCCGGAGCGCCCCTCACCCGGCTCCTAGAACCGGGTGAGGGGCGCTGTCCCCGTTGTCGGGCCCTGCGACGGCTCAGCGCGTCGCGGTGCGGGCCCTGCGGCGGCGCACGGTCAGCACCGTGGTCGTGGCCACGGCGGTCACCAGACCGGCCGCCAGGGAGACCGGCAGAGCGGGTGAGGTGCTGCCGGTGTCGGCGACATCCTGCGCCTTGAGGTCGGCGACGTAGGGCGCGTACGGCTTCTCGCCGGACGGGGCCGAGGCCGCCCGGGCGTAGTGCGGGATCCGCCGCACCGACTTGACCGAGCCGTCGGCGTTGAGCAGCACCTGCTTGTCGTTGGGGTGCCGGAAGTCGAACATGCCGGCCAGGCTGCCCGCCCGCTGGTCGAACGAGCCGTCACCGATCCGGCCGGTGTGCCAGTTGTCCTCGACGAACCGGGTGATCGACGCCTGCTCGGTGGCGGTGTGGTCGATCGCGTTCACCCTGCTGTAGGGGGAGACGACCAGCAGCGGCTGCCGGGTGCCCGGGCCGCAGCGGTCCGCGTAGCCCTTCGCGGCCGCGGGTCCCGACTGGCAGGCGGGGCTGTCGAGGGCCTTGCCGTTGGAGCCGACGGTCGCGTCCTCGGAGCCGTTGAGGACCTTCGAGGTGACGTGGTCGTACCAGCCGTCGGAGTCGTCGTAGGCGATCACGACCGCGGTGGACTTCCACTGCGGCGACTTCTGGAGGGCGTTGATCTCCTTGACCAGGAAGTGCTGCTCGTCGATCGGGTCCGAGTAGCCCGCGTGGCCGTCCTGGTACTCACCGGCCTTCAGGAAGCTGACGGCGGGCAGGTTCCCCGCCTTGAGCGCGGCGTCGAAGTCGCTCAGGTCGTAGTTGTGGTTGGCACGCCCCCTGTGGCCGATCTCGGCGACGCTCTTCGGGGCGAGGTGGTGCGGGTTCGCCGTCGAGGCGTAGTAGGCGAACGGGTTGTGGTGCGGGCTGTAGTCGACGGCCGCCGCGCCGCCCACGTTGGTGTGGGAGGTGTCGCACTTGGCGTAGTCGCCCTGCTTGCCGTCCCAGGCCGTGCTGGGCCGGAAGCCGCCCTGGAACCAACCCCAGCTCACCCCCCTGGAGTTGAGCAGGTCACCGATGTTCCTGCCCTGCATGGCGGCGAGCGCGCTGGTGCTGGTGTGGTCCTTGTCCGCGCAGTCGTCGTAGGCCGGGTCGGGGTCGTTGACGAGCGTGCCGACGCCCTTGGCGTTCGGCGAGAGCACGGCGTACGGGTCGGGCGTGGCCGTCTGCTTCGGGTGCTCGGTGCCGGTGGACGGGTCCACGGAGATCACGCCGTGCGTCTGGCCGGAGACCAGGTTGAGGGCGCCGGGTGTGGAGGGGCCGTAGACCGAGCTGAAGGAGCGGTCGCCGAGGGAGTAGTGCTGGGCGTAGTTCCACAGCGCGGTGACGGTGTTCCCGTCGTAGTAGTCCATCACCAGGCCGGGCTCGCCGAACAGCCCGGTGCACTTGTTGACCTCGGTGTTCTCGACGTACTTGTCGGCCTTGCCGCCGTCCGCCGCGTACTGCTCGGGGCCGTAGGAGTGGTTCTGGTCGCAGGTCATCGCCTGCGAACTCGCCAGCCGCTTCGGCGCGTACAGGTTCGGGTTCTTCTTCAGCAGACCGGCGCTCAGAAGGTTGTCCGCCTTCGGGGTGTGCCTGGCCGCGGTGAACTTCGTGCCGTCGGTGTTCGCCGCCTGGGGGTAGGTGGCGAAGTAGTGGTCGAAGGAGATGTTCTCGTCGTAGATGACCACCATGTGCTTGATCGGCGTCGCGGTCCGCGCGGCCGGGGGGCGGTGGTGTGCGGAGGCCGCCGTGGCGGGCACGGCGCCCGCCGCCGCGAGGGCGGCCGCGCCGAGCAGGGCGCCCACGGTTCTTGCTGTGGTCGAGCCGATCATGCTGTCTCGCCTTTCCAGGGAGCATGGGGAAGGGACTGCTGCCGGAACCCTCCGGCACGGTGACGGCGGCTCAGGGGAGGGGCGATGACGTGCGAGCGAATGTTCGGTCAGGAAAACCTCATGGGATTTTGAGCCGTTCTTGACGGTTATCGGCTGATGCGCATCACGCCATGAGTGAGCGCCCCAGCCAGTCCGACGCGTCGCGCACCCCGGGCAGCGCGAAGAAGTAGCCGCCCCCGAACGGGGTGACGTAGTCGACCAGCGGCTCACCGGCCAGCCGCTTCTGCACGGTCGCGAACTGCCGGGCCACATCCTGCTGGTAGCAGCAGAACAGCAGTCCCATGTCGAGGTTGCCGTTGAGGTCCGTGCCCCGGTCGTAGTTGTAGCCCCGGCGCAGGATGCGCTGACCCTCGGTGGCGCTCGTGCGCGGGTTGGCGAGCCGGATGTGACTGTCCAGCGGGATCACGTCGCCCTGCGGATCCTGCGCGTACCGGGGTACGTCGCTCTCGTGCCGGCCGTCCAGCGGAGCACCCGTGTCCCGGGCACGGCCGAACATCCGCTCCTGCTCGGAGATCGAGACGCGGTCCCAGAACTCCACCAGCATCCGGATCAGCCGTACGACCTGGTAGCTGCCGCCGGTCGCCCAGTCCGGCTCGCCGCCGTCCGCGCCCACCCACACCAGGCGGTCCATCGCCCGGCGGTCGGTCACCTCGGGGTTGGCGATGCCGTCCTTGAAGCCCAGGTGGTTGCGCGGGGCGCCGGAGGGCCGGGAGGGGCTGACGAAGCCGTCCATGCGCCAGCGCACCTGCATCCCGCCGCGGGTGTGCCGGGCGAGGTCGCGCAGGGCGTGCAGCACGGTGTCGGTGTTGTCCGCGCACAGCTGCACGCTGAGATCGCCGTGGCACCAGTCGGCGTCGAGGTCGTCGTCGGGGAAGGACGGCATCGCGGTGAGCCGGTGCGGCCTGCGGGCGGCGAGGCCGTAGCGCTCGTCGAACAGCGAGGCGCCGACGCCGACCGTGACGGTCAGCCGGTCGGCGGGGACCTGCGGCCCGAGGGTGCCCGAGTCGGCGGGCGGGGCGGTGATGCCGAGCGAGTCCGGGATGCCGCCGGTGGTGAGGAAGCGGGCCCGCTCCGTGATCGTGCGCAGCAGATCGGTCAGTTCGGCGCGGCCGTCCGCCGTGGCGTCGAAGGAGACGAACGCGGTGGCGCGCTGGGCCGGGGTGAGGATGCCGGCCTGGTGGACACCGTGGAAGGGCACGCTCGCCGGGGTGTCCGCGGCGCCCTCGGGAGCGGCGCCCGCCACCGGGCCGGTGCCGGCGACCAGTCCCGTGCCGGCCACCACGCCGGTGCCCGCCACCGCGGCCGCCCCCGCCAGGAATCCCCTGCGGCCCACCTGGTCTGCGCGGTTCACGCGGTCCTCCGTACGTCGGTGAGGGCGGCCACGTCGGCGAGCCGCTCCACGAGTTCGCCCACGTCCGCGTCGACCTTCTCCCGCTGGGCGCGGGTCAGCCGGGCGAGTGGGGTCCACCGGCCGTCGTGGTCGAAGGCGTCGAGGGTGTGCCGGGCGCGGTCCATCCAGGTGTCGATCCCGGCCAGGCCGGTGGTGCGGGTCCTCAGCAGCGGGCGCAGGTGGCCGAGCAGGGCCCGGGTCCCGTCGAGGTTGGCGCGGGCGGTGGCGAGGCCGGTGCCGCTGCCGTAGTCCGTTCGGCCGGTCAGTTCGAACTGCACGGTGTTCTCCAGGATCTCGTGCGCCCGCAGGCCCACGTCCGCCGGATCCATCCGCCGGCCGGGCCAGCTGTCCCGCAGCGCGTGCACGGCCTCGGCGAGCCGGTCGGCCGGACCCCGCAGGCTGCTCGCGGACTCACCGTGCCACAGCCCGTACTCGACCCGGTGGAACCCGGCGAAGCCCGGGTCGCGCACCCCGCCGGACAGCCCCGCGGTGGTCCCGTCGATCTCCGCGTCGGCGTCACCGAAGGTGCCGTAGGCGGCGCCCATCCGCTCGTACACCAGGTGCGCGGGCAGCCAGGCGGCACGCGCCGCGGCCAGGTCGCGGCGGTCGACGTCGGCCCGCAGCACGTCGGTCCTGCGGGCCAGTTCGACCGTGCGGGCCCCGATCCACCTCTGGTAGGCGAGGGTGGGCGGGATCAGCTCCTGCTGGGTGACGGGCACGGCGGCCGGACCGCTCCTGGCCTTCCCGCCGCCGGTGACCCGCACAGTGGGTCCGGTGACGGCGTCGGCGTCGTCGGGCAGACAGGTGAAGGCGTAGGCGCCGTCACCGAGGGTGACCTGGAGCGGCCGGGTGGTGCCGGGGCCGAGGCCCTCGACCTCGCCGAAGACGGCGCCGGTCCGGGCGTCGACGAGATACGCCTCGGCCGCTGTGGCGGAGGTGTTGCGCAGGTCGAACACCTGACGTCCCGCGGTGGGGCCGGTCCAGCCGCGACCGCAGCCGCTGGTGCCGATCTCGACGGTGGTGTGGCGCAGGCCGTCGGCGGCGACCGGCCGCGCGTTCCGGCCCGTACCGGCGTCCCTGGCGACCAGGACGCCCGCCGTCACCGCGCCCGCGGTGAGCAGGGCGCCGGCGGCGAGCAGAACGGGGCGTCGCCGGAAGGGGTGTGGCCGGGAGGGGCGTCGCCGGAAGGGCGGGGCGGTCACGGCGCCGGGCTCGGGTGGGGGCACGCCGGGGGCTCCAGTGGGTCGTACGGGATGCGGGTACGGGGGGTGCGTGGGTCGCGTGGACGATGTTAAGCAGCCCGGCACCCCGTGCACCGCATCCCTGACCAGGTCCTGACCAGCGGGCAAGCCAGAATTCGCCGCCGGTTCACCGAGGACACGCCGAAGCCGTCGCTGACGCCGTGACGCGGGCGCGTCCCGCTGGACCGCCTGGCCGAACTCCCTCGACGTCCAGGAAGGGTTCCGCCGGCTCCGATGAGTAATGCCGCCACGCCAGGTCTACAGCACAGATGAACCGGTCGGTCTGGATCAAGGAACCTCAGGAGGTCGAAGTGTCCGTGTCCGTGCTCGACATGTCGATGTCACTCGACGGGTATATCGCCGATCCGTCCGATTTTCTGGGCGGCGACGACGGCGAGCGACTGCACAAGTGGGCCGACCTCCCGTCCGAACCGGTCGCGCGGTTCCAGGAGGAGTGGAACGCGGCCGGTGCGGTGCTCGCGGGACGCCGCACCGCCGAGCTCATGGATCACTGGGGCGGTGATCACGGCGGTCTCCCGATCTTCGTGCCCAGTCACCGCCCGCCCGGCCCCGCCGCCCGTTGGGGCTATCCGCTGGTGACCTACGTGACCGACGGGATCGAAAGCGCGATGGCCCAGGCCAAGGCCGCCGCCGGGGACAAGGACGTGCAGGTACGAGGCGCGTACACGGCGCAACGGGCGCTCGAGGCCGGGGTGCTGGACGAGGTGCAGATCCATCAGATCCCGGTGCTGCTCGGCGACGGCCGTCGCCTGTTCGACGTGTTGCCGTCGCAGATCGAGCTGGAGATCGTCCGGGTGATCGACACGCCGGAGGCCACGCACATCCGCTACCGCGTCCGTCGCTGAGCCGGGGGGTCTTGGGGTCGTGCGGTGGACCTCCGCGATCGGGGTACACGGCCCCGCATGACACACACTGACGACCCCGTGGCGGCCCGTGCCGCGAGGCAGCTGCGCCGCATGCGGAACTTCTACGCGGCCGGCGTCGCCCTGTGGGCGGCATCCTCGGCCTGGACGACGTGGGACGCTCCGGGCAGCCGGCCCATGTGGACCTCCGTGCTGCTCCTGGCCGTCTTCGCCGCACTGCTGGCCATGGCCTGGCGGTGGCTGCGGCAACTCCAGCCCGCCGGCCCGGCCCGGCCCTCCCACCGGGCCGCGTTCTCCGGCAGTCGCGGCCGCCACGCCGCGGCAGCGTCCTCCGCCTCGCAGACGGTCTGAACGCGCGCGGACCGGCCGGGAAGAAGCCCACGTTCCGGCTCAGCAGGCTGATCACCACGCCTGCTCATATGAGTGCAATCGTATCCAAGTGTGCATAACGGCGCTTATCGGTCGCCCTCCTGGGTACTTCGGGGTCACCCTGGACATGCGGGACCTTCGGCGACACCTCAAGGAGCGAACGTGGCCATGCGCATAGGGGTAGAGGAGGAGTTCCACATCCTGGAAGTGGAAAGCGGACTGCTCGTGCCACGCGCCGACGCGGTTCTGCGCCGGCTTCCGCGGCGCACCTTCACCACGGAGCTGCACCAGTCCGCCGTGGAGTCGAACAGCGGGGTGCACGCCTCCCTGGCGGGCCTTTACTCCGACCTCGCGAGAACCAGACGGCGGCTCGACGCGGCCGCCTCCTCGCTGGGGCTCGCGGTGGCGGCCGCGGGCACGGCCCCTCTGGCCCCGGCCGACTCCGGGCACCCCACCGCCGACGCCCGCTATCACCACATGGTCGAGGAGTACCGCCGGGTCGCCGACGAACAGCTCATCTGCGGCGCCCAGGTCCATGTCGACATACCGGACCGGGACACGGCCGTGGGCCTGATGTGCACGCTCTCCCCCTGGCTGCCCCCACTGCTGGCGCTGTCCGCCAGCTCACCGTTCTGGCAGGGTTCCGACACCGGCTACGCCAGCTGGCGCACCCTGCTCTGGCAGCGCTGGCCGACCGCGGGTCCCGTCGGCTGCTTCAAGAGCGCGGCCGACTACGACGCCGCCGTGGACGACCTCGTCCGGACCGGCGTCATCAGCGACCCGGGAATGATCTACTACGACGTCCGCCCCTCCTCGCACCTGCGGACCCTGGAGCTGCGGATCTGCGACGCCTGTCCGCGGGTGGAGACCGTCGTGCTCGTCGCCGGCCTGTTCCGCGCCCTGGTGACCGAGGCTCTCGAACTCCGCGCGGCGGGGGCGGCGGTGTGCGACGGCCGTCACGAATGGCTGCGCGGCGCGTCCTGGCGAGCCGCCCGGTCCGGCCTGGAGGGCGTCCTGGTGGATCCCAGGACCCACCGGGAGGCGCCGGCCGCCGAGGTCGTCCGCGGACTGCTGGCCCGGCTGCGCCCCGCGCTGGAGGCCCACGGCGACTGGCACACCGTCCGTGACCTGACCGACGGCGCCCTGGCGAGCGGCAGCGCCGCCGAGCGCATGCGCCGCAAGGCCCGCGCGGAGGACCTGCTGGCCTGCACCGACCTGCTCATCGCGGAGACCCGCGGCGCACGGCGGCACCGCAGGCCTGCCGCGTTCGCCCGCGGCAAGGTCCAGCGCTCCGTCCGGGGCGGAACCGGTTCCGGTCTCCAGGGCGGGGCCGGTTCCGGCACGCCGGAGGTCCTCGGCGGCTGATGCCGCCCCTGTCGTGTTCCCCAGCCCGACCGATTCCCAGGAGAGGTTCTCGTCGATGTCCAGCACTTCCCTCCGGATCGCGACCGGCAGGCGCGGCCCGGAAACTCCGTCCCCGCTCGTGACCGAGGGCTCCCGGAAAGGGGGCGGCGCCCCATGTGCGGTCTGAGCGGCGAGATCCGCTTCGACGGAGGACGACCCGACCTCGCGGCCGTCGAGCGCATCAGCGACCGGCTCGCCGCCCGAGGGCCCGACGGCCAGGGCGTCTGGAGCCGGGGAGCGGTGGCGCTGGGGCACCGGCGGCTGAAGATCATCGACCTGTCGGACTCCGGCGCACAGCCGATGACCGACGCCGACGGCGAGCTCACCGGCGTCTTCAACGGCTGCGTCTACAACTACCGCGAGCTGCGCGAGGAGCTCCGGCGGCTCGGGCACCGATTCGTGTCGACCTCCGACACCGAGGTCGTGCTGCACGCGTACCGCCAGTGGGGAACCGCCTGTGTGGAGCGGTTCCACGGCATGTTCGCCTTCGCGCTCGTCGAGCACCGCACCGGCCGTCTCGTGCTGGGCCGCGACCGGCTGGGCATCAAGCCCCTGTATCTGGCGCCCGGGCCGGGCCGGCTGCGGTTCGCCTCCTCCCTGCCCGCCCTGCTGGCCGCCGGGGACGTGGACACCTCCCTCGACCCGGTCGCTCTCCACCAGTACCTGAGCTGGCACGCCACCGTCGCCCCTCCGCACACCGTGCTCAACGGGGTCCGCAAACTGCCGCCGGCCACCGTACGGGTGGTCGAGCCGGACGGCAGCCACCGGGACCACCCGTACTGGCAGCCGTCGTACACCCGGCGCACCGAGTACGCGGAGATGGGGCCCGACGAGTGGCGGGACGCCGTCCTGGACGCGCTGCGCACGGCCGTACGCCGCCGCATGGTCTCCGACGTGCCGGTCGGCGTCCTGCTCTCCGGGGGCTTGGACTCCAGCCTGATCGTCGCCCTGCTCGCCGACGAGGGCCAGCGGGACCTGCAGACGTTCAGCGTGGGCTTCGAGAGCGAGGGCGGGGAGCAGGGCGACGAGTTCCGCTACTCGGACCTGGTCGCCCGGGAGTTCGGCACCCACCACCGCCGCATGATGGTGCCCTCGGACCGGGTCTCGACCGCCCTCGACGACGCCGTCGCCGCGATGAGCGAGCCGATGATCAGCCACGACGTGGTCGCCTTCCACCTGCTGTCCGAGCAGGTCTCCAAGGAGGTGAAGGTCGTCCAGAGCGGGCAGGGAGCCGACGAGGTGTTCGCCGGGTACCACTGGTACCCGGAGCTGGCCGCCGTCCCGCGCGAGGAGGAGCCGCAGAGGTACGCCGAGACGTACTTCGACCGCCCCCACGCCGACCTCGCGAGGATCCTCCAGCCGCACCTGCTGCCCCGCGAGGACGTGTCGGGCCGCTTCGTCAGGGAGCACATGGCCCGCCCCGGCGCGGAGACCGCCCTGGACGCGGCGCTGCGCCTGGACACACACGTCATGCTCGTCGACGACCCCGTGAAGCGGGTCGACAACATGACCATGGCCTGGGGACTGGAGGCCCGGGTGCCCTTCCTCGACCACGAACTGGTGGAACTGGCCGCCGCCTGTCCGCCCGGACTCAAGCTCGCCGACGGCGGCAAGGGCGTGCTCAAGGAAGCCGGCCGCAAGCTCCTGCCGCGGGACGTCGTCGACCGGCCCAAGGGCTACTTCCCCGTCCCCGCCATCCGGCACATGGCGGGCCCCGTCCTGGACCGGGTGCGCGAGGCGCTCGCGGCCCCCGAGGCGAGGAAGCGGGGGATCTTCCAGGAGTCCTACGTGGCCGAACTCCTGGCGGCACCCGACGAGCACCGCACCAAACGCGGCGCCAACGCCCTGTGGCAGGTGGCGCTGCTGGAGATATGGCTCCAGAAGCACGGCATCACGTGACCGGCGAGGCCACGACCGGGACCGCGCCCGAGGCGTCCGGCACCCGGACCCCGCCCCCGCCGCCCCAGGTCCCCGCCCCACCGGAGCCACGGGAGGCCCCCCGTGCCGCGGCCCCCGCCCCCGTGCCGTTGCCCGTGGCGGAAGGCCCGCGCGACGCCCGGACCCGGCTGCGCGCCCACGGCTGCTGGTACCCCTCCGCCGACCCCGACGGCACCCGGGCGGCCTTCATCTGCGACCGGGGCGGCGTGCCCCAGCTGTGGGCCGGGCCCGTGGACGGAGAAGGCGTCCGGCTGCTCGACTCCTCCCCGGACCCGGTGAAGGAGGTGTCCTGGTCGCCCGACGGCCGCTGGATCGCGTACACCACCGCCCCCGGCGGCGGCGAGCACTCACGCGTGCTGTGCGTGCGGCCCGACGGCACCGGCCGCCGCCTGCTGGCCGGTGCCGACCCGGACACCTCCGCCCACCTCGGCTGCTGGGCCCATGACGGCTCGGCCGTCGCCGTCACCCTGGCCGCACCGGCCACCTCCCGCGCGCAGCGGGACGGCCTCCGGCAGCCGTCGGACTCCGCACCGGCCCCGTGGACCGCGCGGGCGACCCTGCTCGGCACCACCGCGTACACCGTGGGACCGGACGGCGCATCCGCGACCCGGACCGGCACGGGTCTGTCCGCCTACCTGATCGATCCCGACGGACTGGCCGCACCCGTCCTGCTCGCCACGGAACCGGACGCGCCGACCCTCCGTGTGTGCGACCTGACCGCCGACGGCCGTCTCGCGCTGCTGCGCCGGGGGCCGCGCGGGCGCCGGGAGGCGGTCGTCCGGCGGGTCGTCGACACCGCGACCACCTTCACGCTGCCGGTCGCCGACGGAGACCCCTGGATCGGCCGGTTCTCGCCCGACGGGCGGACCCTGTGGCTGCGCAGCGACGCCGGACGCGAGTACGCCGCCCTGTTCGCCGTCGCACTCGACGCCGACGGCACGGCGCTCGGCACGGCCGTCGTCGCCGAACGCGCCGACAGCGACCTCGACCTGCTGAAGCTGGCCCACGACGGCCGGACCGCCGTCCTGGCGTGGAACGTGCGCGGCGCCAGCGAACTCGACATCGTCGAGACCTCCGCCCGGTCCGGCGCCCCGGACACCATTGGACCGCCCCGGCCGGTACCGCTGCCCCACGAGGTCGTCACGCGGATCACGGCGGCCGGGGCGGGACGGCTGCTTCTCGCGCTGTCCGGATCACAGCGCCGCCCGGGTGTGTGGTGGGCCCACGAAGGCGTGTCCCTGCTGCGCACCCCGTGGTCCGCCCGGGATGAGGACACCGTCCCACCGGGCCGCCCGCCCGTACGCCCGGTCCTCACGCGCCTCACCGCCCGGGACGGCCTCCCGCTCGGCGGCTGGTACTACCGAGCCCCGGGACGCGCCCCGTACGAGCCCGCCCCCTGCGTGGTCCATCTGCACGGCGGCCCCGAGGACCAGGAGCGCCCGGTGTTCGACCCGCTGTACCACGAACTCCTCGGGCGCGGACTGGACGTCTTCGCCCCCGACGTCCGAGGGTCCGGCGGACACGGCCGGTCCTTCGTCGACGCCGACCTCGGCAGCGGCCGCTTCGCCGCGCTCGACGACGTCGCGGACTGCGCCGGGCACGCCGTCACGGCGGGCCCCGCCGACCCGACCCGGCTGGCGGTGATGGGGCGCTCCTACGGCGGCTATCTGACCTTCGCCTCCCTCGTGTGGCACCCGGACCTCTTCCGCACCGGTGTCGCCGTCTGCGGCATGTCCGACCTGCTGACCTTCTTCGCCGGAACCGAGCCCTGGATCGCGGAGTCGGCGGCGCACAAGTACGGCCACCCCGAGCGCGACCGCGCGTTGCTGCACGCCCTGTCGCCGATGAGCCGCATCGACGCGCTGCGTGCCCCGCTGCTCGCCGTCCACGGCGAGCACGACACCAACGTGCCGATGGGAGAGTCGGAGCAGTTCGTGCGGGCCGCCCGGGAACACGGGGTCCCCGCCGAGCTCCTCGTCCTGCGCGACGAGGGGCACGACTTCCTGCGCGCGGACAACCGGCGCCTGTTCCGCCGGGCCGCCGCGGACTGGATGGAGCGCCATCTGCGCCCCTAGCGTCCCCCCCCGAGCCCCTGCCGGATCAGCGCGTCGATCACCCACGCCGACGACGACGAGACCGAGAAGACGCTCCTCGACGCCCTGCGCGCACTCACGGAGGGAGCCGAGTGGCACAGAGGGCGGGCCCTCGTCAGTCGGGGTCGTGGGGGGATGCCGTCAGGAGGTCCTTGTCGGTGATCGCGGCCAGGGACAGCGTCCGGTATCCCATGGACTCGAACAGCACCGTGATCCGGTCGCCCTCCTCGCTCATCACCGTGCCCTCGCCCCATTCCGCGTGCCACACCCGGGTCCCGGCCGTGAAAGGGGCAGCGGCCGAAGGCGCGGGGGGCTCCTCGCTCGCGTCCCCCACCCCCTCGACGACAGCGTCGCCCGCCGAAGGTGTCGCGCACACGTCGCAGGCCCCGCACGGCGCGTCGTACGGCTCACCGAAGTAGCCGAGCAGGAAGCGCCGGCGACAGCCCGTGGCCTCGGCGTACCCCAGCATCATGGCCAGCCTCGACTCCTCCAGCCTCCTGCGCGACCGGGCCTCTTCCGCCGCACGCCCGACCGCGTCCTCGGCCGTCGTCCCGTCGGCGGCGCGCACCCGGCCGTCGTCCCCGGTGCGCACCGCTCCCGCCTGCTCCAGGAGATTGACCGCCGCCGTGACGCGTCGGCGCGAGAGCCCCGTCTCCCGCGCGAGGACGTCCGGCTCGACGGGACCTTCGTGCTCATGGAGGCGCTCGGCCACCGTGTCCAGGGTCTCCTCGTCCGGCGCGCGGGTCGCGAAGAGGCGCTGGAGGCCGCTGTCCTGGGTCCGGTAGTGGAGCACGGCGACCGCCGGCCCGCCGTCCCGGCCCGCACGGCCGATCTCCTGGTAGTAGGCGTCGAGCGAGCCGGGTACGGACGCGTGCAGCACGAACCGTACGTCCTCCTTGTCGATGCCCATGCCGAAGGCGGAGGTCGCCACCACCACGTCGATCTCACCGGCCAGGAAGGCGTCGTGCGCCAGGGAGCGCTCACCGGCCGTCAGTCCGGCGTGGTAGGGGGCCGCGGACAGGCCCAGCCCGGCGAGATCGTCCGCGTACGCCTCGGCGTCCCGGCGGGTGGCGGTGTAGACGATGCCCGGCTTGGGCTCCGTCGCGGCGCGCTCCACGACCACCCGGCGCTTGTCGGCGTCGTCCAGGAAGCGGCGCACCTCCAACGCGATGTTGGGCCGGTCGAAACCGGCCACGACCAGCGCGGGGTCCCGCATGTCGAGCCGCTCCACGATCTCCTCGCGCACCGGTGGGGCGGCCGTGGCGGTCAGCGCGAGGACGGTGGGCCGGCCCACCCGCTGGATCGCCTGGGCCAGGCGCAGGTAGTCGGGACGGAAGTCGTGGCCCCAGGCTGCGACGCACTGGGCCTCGTCGACGACGAACAGCGAGGGCGCGACCTCGGCCAACAGCTCGACCACCTCGTCCTTGGCGAGCTGCTCGGGGGAGAGGAACAGGAACTCGGCGTCGCCCTCGCGGACCGCGTCCCAGGCGGCCTCGACCTCCCCGGCCGCCTGGGAGGAGTTGACTGCGACGGCCTCCGGGGCGGCATCGTGGCTCAGCAGGCCGGCGATCTGGTCCCGTTGCAGGGCGATGAGCGGCGACACCACCACCGTCGGCCCCGGGAGCAGCAGCCCTGCCACCTGGTACACGGCCGACTTCCCGGCGCCGGTCGGCATGACGGCCAGCGTGTCCCGCCCCCGCACGACCGCTTCCATCGCGGACAGCTGCCCCGGCCGCAACGCGCTCCAGCCGAACACCTCGGCGGCGCTCCGCGTCAACCGCTCCCGGACGCTTCTGTCGGGCATACCTGCTCCCTTCACGACCTGGGACGACGCGTTCCCCGTACGCGCGGACACAAGCCCCGGGGCCGCCCGTGCCTCAGGCCACGCGGATGCCCACGATGCAGGTGTCGTCGTCCGTGTCGGACCTGCTGTGCGTGAGCAGGCGGTCCAACTGCTGGTCCAGCGTCGGCGGGACCGCCCGCGCCACCGTCAGGAACTGCGCGAGGGACTCCTCGACGGACCGGTCCCGGCGTTCGATCAGACCGTCCGTGTACATCAGCAGCGTGTCGTCGACGGCGAGCTGCACCTCGTGCTCCTCGTACACCGCCTCCGGGACGGCACCCAGCAGCAGCCCCTTGACCAGCGGCAGCGGCGCCGCGTCCGAGCCGCGCACCAGGACCGGCGGCAGATGCCCGGCCCGCGCCCAGCGCAGGGTGTGGCTCTCGGGGTCGTACAGCCCGCAGACCGCCGTGGCGGTCACCGCACCGGTCAGATGGTGGGCCACCATGTTGAGCCAGGACAGCAGCTGACCCGGCCCGGCCCCGGTCACGGCCAGTCCGCGCAGGGCGTTGCGCAGGACGACCATGCTGGTGGCCGCCTCTATGCCGTGCCCGGCGACGTCCCCCACGCACAGCAGCACCAGTCGGGACGGCAGCACCACCGCGTCGTACCAGTCACCGCCGACCAGGTGCTGGGTCTCCGCGGGCCGGTAGCGCACCGCCAGGTCCAGCCCCTGAACCGCCAGCGGCGCCTGCGTCGGGGGCATGATCGCGTGCTGCAACTGGAGGGTGAGCCGGTTGCGCTCGCTGGCCTCCTGCTCGGTGTGGGCGAGCTGGTCACGCGTGGCGGCGAGCGCGACCTCGGTCCAGTGGTGGGCGGAGATGTCCTGGTAGGCGCCGCGTACGACGTACAGCTGCCCCGACGAGTCGAGAACCGGTTCCGCCACGACCCGGATGTGCCGGGTGACCCCGTCGGGGCGCTGCAGGCGGAACGCGGTGGACGCGGGGCGGCGCTGGTGGAGCAGGGTGCGCAGGAACCGGCCGATGGCGATGGCGTCGTCGGGGTGGGCGTGGGCGGGCAGGTCCTCCAGCGGCACCGGCGTCTCGGAGGCGGGCTTGCCGTAGAGGTGGAAGAGCTGGCCGTTCCAGGTGATCTCGCCGGTGAGCAGGTTCTCCTCGAAACCACCGATGCGGCCCAGGCGCTGGGCGTGCTGGAGCAGGCTCGCCAGCCGGGCCGTCTCGTCCTCGATGCGCCAGATCAGCAGGACGCTGCCGCCGTGCCGGCTGACGTTGATGTCGGCGACCGCCGCCAGCTGCACATCGTCCACCAGCGCGGTCAGCCGCATCCGGTGGGCCCGGAAGGGCTCACCGGTGGCGTAGACCCGCTCCACCCGCTCGAACAGCTCGCTCTGCCCCGCGGCCATCGGATAGGCCTCAAGGAGCAGCGCCCCGCTGACCACACCGCGGGGCCGCCCGGCCGGGTCGAGGAAGCGGCTGTTGACGTGGTGGATGCGGAAGTCGACGAGGCGCCCGTCGGGGCCCAGGTGCGGTACCAGCACGAGCGCCGGGTCGTGCAGTCCGTCGGCCAGGTCCATCAGCTCGGTGACGTCCGGCAGGAGCCGCGGGGCAGGGGCGCCTTCCGGGTGGTGCAGCGCGTACGTCTCCAGGGTGTGCGCACACAGCTCGGCCAGCGCCTCGACCTGCCGGACGATCGCCGGCAAAGGCGACTCCAGGGGCGCGGGCCAGGCGATCTCCAGCACTCCGTGGATGCGCCCGCCCGCCTCGGCCGGTACGGCGACCCGCCCGCCGTCGCCGTGGTGGTGCTGCCCGATGGAGGGGAGGCCGGTCTCGGACAGGCTGCGGATCCACTGGCCGGTGCGCTCGGTGAGCCCGCGCCGCGCCACGGTCGTCACGCCCGGCGGCACATGCCGCCACCGTCCGGCCTCCGCCGGCGCGAACCCGGCGCTGCCCGCCAGGGTGAGCGAGCCGTCCGCGCCCAGCGACCAGATGGCCACCGCCTCGGCGCCCAGCGGGGTCAGCGCGTGCTCCAGCAGGGAGTCCGCGACGGCCTGGGTGTCCTGCGCGGCCAGCACCCCGCTCTCGGCGGCACGCAGCCGTACGGCGGAGGCGTGCCCGTCGGCCGGGTCGTCGGCGGTGCCCGCGTCGGCCGGGGCGGCGGCGGTGGCGGCGAGGAAGGCGCTGGTCACCTCCGAGAGCCGGTCGCGCGAGGCCTGGTTGATCACCTCCACGGCGAACTCCAGCGGGGTCACCCCCGCCTGCTCGGCGAGCTCGTTGAGCTGCCGCGAGGCCTGCGCCGGACCGCAGCCGAGCCGTTCGACCAGGATGCCCTTGGCCAGTTCGATCAGGGCCCGCCCGTCCGCCTCGGCCTGCGCGGCCCGCACCTCCTCCCGCAGCCGGGCCACGGTCGCCGCCAGCCGGCCGACCGGGGACGCCTCCTCGCGGAGCTCCGCCCCGGCGGACGGCTCACCGCCCCGGAGCGCGGGCTGTTCGCCCACGGCGGCGCTCTGCTGGTCGGGCGGCTGACGGAGATCACTCACGGTGGGCCTGCTTCTCGGCTGGGTTCGTCACACGGGCGGCTGCTGGTCGGGGCGTGATCTCACGCGGGCAGCCACCGCCGCACCCGGGCCATGAGGTCGCTCGTGTCGACGGGCTTGGTGACGTAGTCGTTGGCCCCCGACGCGAGGCTCTTCTCCTGGTCGCCCGGCATGGCCTTCGCGGTGACCGCGATGATCGGCAGTTCCGCGTACTGCGGCATCGAACGGATCTCCGTGGTGGCCGTGTAGCCGTCCATCTCCGGCATCATCACGTCCATCAGGACCAGCGAGATGTCCGGGTGGGCGAGCAGCATCTCGATGCCCTTGCGGCCGTTGTCCGCGTGCAGGACCTGGAAGCCGTGCAGTTCCAGCACCCCGCTGAGCGCGAAGAGGTTACGGGCGTCGTCGTCGACCACCAGCACCGTCCGGCCGAGGAACGAGTCGTCCACCACCTGTGCGGTGGGCCGCTGCGGCTCCTCGGAACGCACCAGCGACAGCACGTCACCGGGCTGCTCGGCGGCCAGATGGAGGGTGATGCGCTCCCGCAGGTCGTCCAGGCTGGACAGGAAGTCCAGCGGCCGGTCGCCCGCCAGGGCCCGCAGCCCCTGCTCCTGGCCGAGGGACACCCGGTGCCCGGTGTGCACGAGGACGGGCACACTGGCCAGCGCCGAGTCGCCGCGCATGGCCTCCAGGAAGTCCGCGCCCTCGTCGTGCGGCATGCCGAGTTCGAGGACGACACAGTGGCAGGGGTCGGCCGCCAGCGTGCTCGCCGCCTCCTGCGCCCCCACGGCCGTGATGATGTCGATCGCCCCGTGCGGATCGTCGGGGTCCTGCGCGAGATCCGCGACCGCCCGCTCGGCCACCAGCGTGAGCAGACCGCGCGGCCGCTCCTCGATGACCAGCAGACGGCGCCTACGCTGCTCGGAGGAAGGCGCCGGGCCCGTGAGCACACGGGGGCCCGGGTCCTGCTCGCCGTTCGGCACGCCGTCGTGCGACTGCTCCAGCTGCCGCGCCCCGCCGTTCTCCAGCAGCTCCTCGAAGTCGGCGCGGGCCACCGGGAGATGGAGGGTGAAGGTGCTGCCCTGGCCGGGCGTGCTGTCCACGGTGACCGCGCCGCCCAGCAGATGGGCGATCTCGCGCGTGATGGACAGACCGAGCCCGGTACCGCCGTACTTGCGGCTGGTTGTGCCGTCGGCCTGCTGGAACGCCCCGAAGATCGTCTCCAGTTGCTGCTGCGGGATGCCGATGCCGGTGTCCTTGACCCGGAACGCCACGATCGGTCCGCCGCGGTGCACGCCCGGCGGGACCTCCCGGTCGGCGGCGGGCTCGATACGCAGTTCCACCCCGCCCTGCTCGGTGAACTTCACCGCGTTCGACAGCAGGTTGCGCAGGATCTGACGCAGCCGGGAGTCGTCGGTGAGCAGGTCGACCGGGGTGCCGGGCGCGGTGGCGACCGTGAACTCCAGGCTCTTCTGGGAGGTCATCGGCCGGAACGTCGCCTCGACGTACTCGAGCAGCTGGCGCAACGGCACCCGCTCCGGCGTCACGTCCATCTTGCCCGCCTCGACCTTGGACAGGTCGAGGATGTCGTTGATCAGCTGGAGCAGGTCCGAGCCCGCCGAGTGGATGATGCCCGCGTACTCGACCTGCTTCGGGGTGAGGTTGCGCGAGGGGTTCTGCGCCAGCAACTGGGCCAGGATCAGCAGGCTGTTGAGCGGGGTGCGCAGTTCGTGGCTCATGTTGGCCAGGAACTCCGACTTGTACTTCGAGGCCAGCGACAGCTGCTGGGCCCGGGTCTCCAGTTCCTGGCGGGCCTGCTCGATCTGGAGGTTCTTCGCCTCGATGTCGCGGTTCTGCGAGGCCAGCAGGGAGGCCTTCTCCTCCAGCTCGGCGTTGGAGCGCTGGAGTTCTTCCTGCTGGACCTGCAACTCCTCGGAACGGGCCTGGAGTTCGGCGGTCAGCCGCTGCGACTCGTCGAGCAGCTCGTCGGTGCGGACGTTGGCCACGATGGTGTTGAGGTTGACGCCGATGGTCGGCATCAGCTGGGCCAGAAAGTCCTGGTGGATCTGGGTGAAGCGGCTGACGGACGCCAGCTCGATCACGCCGAGCACCTGCTCCTCGACCACGATCGGCAGCACCACCAGCGCGGTCGGCGACACCTGCCCGAGACCGGAGGAGATGGTGACGTACCCCTCGGGCAGTTCCTCGACGGTGACCATACGGCGGTTGCGCGCGGCCTGTCCGACCAGCGAGCGCCCGACCGGGATCCGCGTGGGCCGCTCCTCGTCGTCGGGATAGCCGTACGACCCCACCAGCCGCAGTTCGTGCCCGCGCACGGTGTCCTCGGCGAGGAAGAAGGCACCGTACTGGGCCGCCACCAGGGGAGTGAGCTCGTCCATGATGAGCTCGGCGACCACGGGCAGGTCCCGGTGGCCCTGCATCAGGCTGGAGATCCGGGCCAGGTTCGTCTTGAGCCAGTCCTGCTCCTGGTTGGCCCGGGTGGTCTCGCGCAGGGACTCCACCATGGAGTTGATGTTGTCCTTGAGCTCGGCGACCTCACCGGAGGCCTCCACGTTGATCGACCGGGTCAGGTCGCCCTCGGCGACGGCACTGGCGACCTCGGCGATCGCGCGGACCTGCCGGGTGAGGTTCCCGGCCAGCTCGTTGACGTTCTCCGTGAGCCGCTTCCAGGTGCCCTCGACGCCCTCGACCTCGGCCTGTCCGCCGAGACGTCCCTCGCTGCCGACCTCGCGGGCCACGCGGGTCACCTCGGCGGCGAACGAGGACAGCTGGTCGACCATCGTGTTGATGGTCGTCTTCAGCTCCAGGATCTCGCCGCGCGCGTCGACGTCGATCTTCTTCGACAGGTCGCCGTTGGCCACCGCGGTCGTCACCAGGGCGATGTTGCGGACCTGCCCGGTGAGGTTGTTGGCCATGGAGTTGACGTTGTCGGTGAGGTCCTTCCAGGTGCCGGCCACGTTGGGCACGTGCGCCTGGCCGCCGAGCCGCCCCTCGGTGCCGACCTCGCGGGCGACGCGGGTGACCTCGTCGGCGAACGCGGACAGCGTGTCGACCATGGTGTTGATGACGTCCGCGAGGGCCGCGACCTCGCCCTTGGCCTCGACGGTGATCTTCTGCGAGAGGTCACCGCGGGCCACGGCGGTGGCGACCTGGGCGATCGAGCGGACCTGCCCGGTGAGGTTCGACGCCATCACGTTGACGTTGTCGGTGAGGTCCTTCCAGGTCCCCGACACGCCCCGCACGATCGCCTGGCCGCCGAGGTTGCCCTCGGTGCCGACCTCGCGGGCGACGCGGGTGACCTCGTCGGCGAAGGCGGACAGCTGGTCGACCATCGTGTTGATGGTCTCCTTCAGTTCCAGGATCTCGCCGCGGGCGTCCACGGTGATCTTCTGGGACAGGTCGCCGTTGGCCACGGCGGTGGCGACCTGGGCGATCGAGCGGACCTGCCCGGTCAGGTTGCCCGCCATGAAGTTCACGGAGTCCGTGAGGTCCCGCCAGGTGCCCTTGACCCCCTTGACGTCCGCCTGACCGCCCAGGCGTCCCTCGGTGCCGACCTCACGGGCGACGCGGGTGACCTCGTCACCGAAGGCGGAGAGCTGGTCGACCATCGTGTTGATGGTGTTCTTGAGCTCGAGGATCTCGCCACGGGCGTCGACGGTGATCTTCTGCGACAGATCGCCCTGCGCCACGGCGGTCGTCACCTGGGCGATGTTGCGGACCTGGGACGTCAGGTTTCCGGCCATGAAGTTGACCGAATCGGTGAGGTCGCGCCAGACACCGCCCACCCCGGGCACCTGCGCCTGACCGCCGAGACGCCCTTCGCTGCCGACCTCGCGCGCGACGCGGGTGACCTCGTCGGCGAAGGCGGAGAGCTGGTCGACCATCGTGTTGACGGTCTCCTTCAGCTGAAGGATCTCCCCGCGTGCGGGCACGTCGATCTTCTGGGAGAGGTCGCCCTTGGCCACCGCGGTCGCCACCTGGGCGATGTCACGGACCTGCGTGGTCAGGTTGCCCGCCATCGCGTTGACCGAGTCGGTCAGGTCCGCCCAGGTGCCGGAGACGCCCGGGACCTCCGCCTGGCCGCCCAGGGTGCCCTCGGTGCCGACCTCGCGGGCCACCCGGGTGACCTCGGACGTGAACACGGACAGCTGGTCGACCATGCCGTTGAAGACCGTGGCGATGTCGCCCAGCAGGCCCTGCCCGTCGGACGGCAGCCGGGTGCCGAAGTCGCCGTCGCGCACGGCGGTCAGCCCCGCCAGCAACTGCCGCAGTTCCTGCTCGCCCGGGGCCTGCTCCCGAGCCTCTGTCGACGTGCTGGTCATGGCACCCTCGTTCCGCTCCCCAAAGAGTCCCCGCACCGGGGACCCGGAACTGCGCCGGGCCCTGTCCAGGGCCCGCTCACCAGCGGCGTTCCCGCACCCCACGGGGCTGCCCGGTGAGAAATCCGTCGAAGATTAACCCAGGTTCCGAGCGGCGGCCAAAGCATGGCGGGAGCGTTGTGGCACAGCGAAAATACAGGTCACGCCCCTGGTGTGAGCGGGGCGATCCCGGGTACTCGACTCCATTTTCAGCTGTTCGGGTCCGTCGCCGCCAGTGCGTCCTCCAGGGTCGCGTGAAAAGGCACGAAGGTGTCGAGTCCCACGAGCTGCAGGGTGCGCAGCACGGCCCCCCGTGCCCCCGCCAGCCGAAGCCAGCCCTGGGCCGCCTGCGTGGTGTGGAAGGCGCCGATCAGGGCGTTGACACCGCTGGAGTCCATGAACGTGACCTGACTCAGGTCGACGACGACCCGGGGACCGGCGGCGGTGTCCGCCGCGGACAGGGCCCGCGTCAGGCCACCCACGCTCTGGTGGTCGATCTCTCCGTCGAGACCGAGGACGGTGATGTCGTCGGTCTCGGTGCGGACCACGGTCAGTCTGCCGTGACCCACTGCTTCCCGGTTGTCTGCCACAGGTTGCGTCCTCTGCGCGTTCGAGGGGGGCTCTCCCGCCGTTGTTGCCACCGGTGCCCAGGAAGTCCGAGTGCGAAGCATGGGAGGGCCTTTTCGTTCGAGAGCGGCACCGATCCCGGGCGGTGCAGGAGTAAGGCGGGAAGGACGGGGTAACCGCGCGCTCATGAACGGGGTACTGGAGTTGGTCGGCGGGATGCGGTTCCTGCCTGAGGAGTGTTCGCGGATGCCGGAAGCCGCACCTGTCGAGGTGACCGTGGCCCTGGACGGAGCGGACGGCTGCATCGCCGACGCGCGGGACCAGACGTCGAAGTTCCTGGCGCGGGTGCAGGGGGAGCGGGGGCTACCGGTGTCGGCCCGCACCAGGGATCTGGGGCAGCTGGTGGTGAGCGAGCTGGTCACCAACGCGCTGAAGTACGCGCCCGGGCCGGCGCTGCTGCACCTGCGCATCCTCCGTGAGGACATGCTGGAGATCGAGGTGTGGGACAGCGATCCCACCCTTCCGCTGGCCCGCGCCGCCGACGCCGGGCGGGTGGGGCAACACGGTCTGGAGATCGTGATGGCGGTGGTCCAGGGCTTCGAGGCCCGCAGGGAGTCCGTCGGCAAACGCATCACGGTCCGCCTGACCCTGTTCGACGGCGAGCCGGACTTCCCTGGCTGAGGGGAGCCCGGCCCGAGCGCGGCCGGCTCAGTCCAGGTGGTCGGCCACCAGAAGCGCGAACTCGTCGGGTGCGGCGAGCCGGATGCCCAGCTCCTCCGCTTTGGCGCGCTTGGATCCGGCGCCCTCACCGGCGACCACGAGAGTGGTCTTTCGCGAGACGCTGGAGGAGGAGCGGCCGCCCGCGCGCTCGATGAGTTCGTTCATCTGGTTGCGGCTGAGGCTTGCCAGGGGCCCGGTCATCGCGCCGGTGACGACCACCGTCATGCCGGCGAGCGGCCCCGCGTCCGGGTCGTCGGCCGCTTCTGTCGTCCCCTCTGTATCGCCCGCGTCCAGCGCGGGCGGGGGAGTGGCGCCGGGTTCGGTCATGTTCACCCCGGCCGCGGCGAGTCTGTCGATCAGCTCCGACAGCTCGGCCAGCTCCGCCACGATGGAGGGCGCCTTCTCGGGACCGATGCCCTCGACCTGCTGGAGCGCCTCGGCGTCGGCGGCACGGATGCGGTCCATCGTCGCGAAGTGCCGGGCGATGCGGCGGGACATGGAGCGGCCGGTGCCGCGGACCCCGAGCGCGCACAGCACCCGTGACAGCGGCCGCGTCCGGGCGGTGTCGATCGCGGCGAGCAGATTGTCCGTGCTGGTCGCGCCCATCCGGTCGAGCGCCAGCAGCTGCTCCCTGGTCAGGGCGAACAGGCCGGCCAGGTCCGCGACGAGTCCCGCCTCGACGAGCTGCACGACACGTGTCGCACCCAGGCCCTCGATGTCGAGCTGGTCGCGGCCGGCCGCGTAGGACAGGGAGGCCACGAGATGGCAGTTGCGGCCCTGCTCGCACCGCCAGCGTTCCTGACCGGTGTCGATGGCGGAGCCGCACCGGGGACACACCTCCGGGAACACGATCGGCTGCTCGTCGCCGGTGCGCAGATGCGCCACCGGAGCCTCGATGCGCGGGATGACGTCACCGGCCCGATGCACCATGACGTGATCCCCCAGCCGCAGGTCACGGCGGGTGATGTCGGCGGGGTTGTGCAGGGTGGCGTAGGTGATGGTGGCGCCCTCGATCTGCACCGGCTCCAGGACGCCGCGCGGAGCGATGATCCCGGTGCGGCCCACGTTCCACTCCACCCCCACCAGTCGGGTGATCTTCTCCACCGCGGGGAGCTTGTAGGCGATGGCCCAGCGGGGCGCGCGCGAGCCGGAACCGGCGGCCCGCTGGTCGGCGGCCGCATCGGCCTTGACGACGATGCCGTCGATCCCGAAGGGCAGCTCCGCGCGCAGCCCCGCGATCTCCCGCACCCGCTCCAGGACCTCTTCCGCCGTCGAGGCCGTGACCGTGGGCACCGCGGTCTCCGCGGTGGTGTGCACGCCCAGCCGGGCGGCCAGGGCCATCAGATCGCTGTGGGCGAGCCCGTCCAGCCGCTCCGTCAGCTCGGCGTCGCTGTCGGGCAGGGGCAGCAGGCCGTAGCCGAAGAACGTCATCGGGACCGTGTAGGCCCGGTCCCTGGCCCGCAGGGTGCCGGCGGACGCGCCGCGCGGGTTGGCGAACGGCTGTCCGCCGTGCCCGGTGCGCACCTCGTTGGCATGCTCGAACTGGGCCGTCGTCATGAGGACTTCGCCGCGCACCTCCACGGTCAGCGGCTGCTCCAGTTTCTCGGGCAGGCCATCGAGGGTGCCGAGCGCGTGCGAGACGTCCTCCCCGGCGATCCCGTCGCCGCGCGTGATCAGCCGGGTCAGCCGGCCCTCGGTGTAGCGGGCCGCGACGGCGAGACCGTCGAGCTTGGCCTCCACACTGAACCGCTCCACCTCGTGCCCGATCCGGCGGGCCAGTGAGGCCGTCCAGGCGGTGAACTGCTCGGGCGAGAACACATTGTCCAGGCTCAGCATCGGCACGGTGTGCGGCACATCGCCCTCGACCGCGCCGCCGGCGACCTTGCCCGTGGGGGAGTGGGGCAGCACCTGGTCGGGGTGGGCGGCCTCCCACGCGGCGATACCGCGCACCAACCGGTCGTAGGCGTCGTCGTCGAGCGGGGAGGCGCCGTCCGTGTAGTAGGCCGCGGCGGCCGCCACGACGTCCTCGACGGCCTGCGCGTAGGCGGCGTCATCCACGATCTGAGCAGCTGGTGTGGTCATGGACTCATCCTGCCTGCCACCACTGACAACGCCGGAGATCCGGGCAGCCTCCGGCCGCCCCGCCATCGCTGGGGCCGGCTCAGGCGTCGACCGGCTCGGGAGCGCGGTCGCGGGTGTCGGCGGCCGGGGCGATGAGGATGGCGGAGGCGACGAACACCAGGACCACGATCATCGCCGAGCGCAGCCCGTAGTGGTCGCCCAGGAAGCCGAGCGCCGGCGGTCCGACGAGGAAGGCGACGTAACCGATGATGGCGACGAGCGAGACCCGCGCGGTCTGTTCGGGGCCCGAGTCGCCGGCCGCCGACAGCGCCACCGGGAAGCCGAGGGAGGCCCCGAGCCCCCAGAACAGCACCGAGGCCGCCGCGATGACGACGTTGTCGGAGAAGATCACGAGGACCAGGCCGACGGCACCGGAGACCGCGCTCGCCCGCACGACCGCGGCCCGCCCGAAGCGGACGAGGAAGTACGTGCCGCAGAAGCGGCCCAGGGTCATCGCGGCGGCGAAGCCGACGTAGACGAGCGATCCGGCGGTGGCGTCGAGGCCGTGGCCGTCCACCATGAGCAGCGGCAGCCAGTCGTTGGCCGCTCCTTCGGCCAGGGCCATGGCCAGCACGATCGCGCCGATGAGAAGCAGCTTGCGGTCCTTCCAGACCTGCGGTGCCGCGCCCTTGACCGGCTCGTCCGCGCGGTTCCCGGTGCTCAGGCCGACGCCCCCCACCAGCGCCCGTGAGGCATGGAGCAGCATCCCCGTGGCGACCAGGGCGACCGCGCCGAGGTGCCAGGAGACGGGGAGCTCCGCCGCCGTCGCCGTCATTCCGGCGAGGGCGCCGATCACCGTGCCCAGGCTGAAGCAGCCGTGCAGGGTCGGCAGCACCGGTCGCCCGGTGACCCGCTCCACGTCGGCGCCGTCCACGTTGACCGCGACCTCGCCCGCCCCGATGCCCGCGCCGAACAGGAAGAGGCCGGTCGTGACCAGGGGAGCCGACGCGGCGGCGCTGCCCGCCCCGATGACACCCGTCGCCGCGACGATCAGGACGGTGCCCAGGAGGATCACGGGCCGGGTGCCCAGGCGCGCCACGAGCCGGCCGGAACACAGGATGCCGAGCATGGATCCCACGGACAGACCGAACAGGATCAGCCCCATCTCCCCGGTGGAGGCCCCCAGCCGGTCCCGTACGTCCGGAGTGCGCGTGACCCAGGAGGACAGGGCGATGCCCGGGAGGAAGAAGAAGAGGTACAGGGCCTGGCGGCGCCGGCGCACGGCGGGGGCTGTCACGAGAGGGCTCCGCGGGGTTCGGAAGAATGGCGGGCAGGTGACGGGTCCCGCGCACATCGGGTATGCACAAATGTACATAACCCCCGGGCGCGGGAGAAGAGAGGGCGGACCACCAGATGACCGGCAGCAACCGCGGCCCCAACGACCCCCTGCGCCGTGAGCGCATCCTCGACGCGGCCCTCGACGTCATCGCCGAGCACGGCGCCATCAAGGTGACCTACCGCAGGATCGCGGCGGCCGCGGGGGTGCCGCTCGGATCGCTCACCTACTACTTCGACGACATGCAGCACCTGCTCACCGAGGCCTTCACCCGCCTCGCCGAGTCCGTCTCCTCGCGCTACGGCGCCCTGCTGGCGGCGGCGCGCACTCCCGAGGAGGCGCAGGACGCCGTCGTCGAGATCATCTGCGGCAAGGTCTGGGGCACCGACCGCAATCTGCTGCTCAGCTACGAGCTGTACGCCTTCGCCACCCGCCATCCCGAGCTGCGCACCGTCATGCGCTCCTGGATGCAGGCCAGCCGGGACTCCCTGGCCCGGCACTTCGACCCGCTCACGGCCCGGGCCCTGGACGCGCTCGTGGAGGGCTTCTCCATCCACAACTCCGTCGACGCCCGGCCCACGGACCGCGCGGACGTGGCCGCGGTCGTCCGGGCCGTGGTGGACCGCCGTACGACGACGGCAGACGGGCCGGAACCCCGCGACCAGCGCCCGGCGGGGAACCGGCCCGGTACCGCACCGCCCCCTACTGGAGAGGCGCCGGCCGGTCGTAGACGTGGTCCGGTGTCGCGATCTCGGTGATCGCCCGCGCGAGCAGCGACGACGGTTCCTGGCCCTGGTACAGGATGTCGGTGTTGATCATCAGCACCAGGGTGGCCTGCCGCGACGGCAGGTACACGGTCACGGTCTCGTAGCCGGGGATGGAGCCGTTGTGCCCGATCCAGCCGCCGCTCTCGAAGATGCCGAGGCCGTAGCGCAGCCCCGGGTGCCCGGTGGGCAGCATCTTCAGCCTCTCGGCCTGCGTCCTCGGCCGCAGCAGCGTCCCGGTGGCGACGATCCTGGCCCAGCGGTGCAGGTCGTTCAGGTCCGAGATCATCGCCCCGGCGGCCCAGGCCCAGCTGGGGTTCCAGTTCGTGCTGTCGGCGACCTCACCGCTGAGCGTCTGGTTCGTGTAGCCGTGCGGGTGCGGCCGCGGGAACTCGAAGGTCTCGGGCAGCAGCGTGTGGGGCAGCCGCGCGGGACGCAGCACCCGCCTCCCGAGGAAGTCGGCGAGCGTGCGCCCGCTGACCCTCTCGACCACCAGCCCGAGCAGGACGAGGTTGGTGTTGGAGTACTGGAACCGCGTGCCCGGCGCGAAGGTGTTCCTGTGCTTGAAGCCGTACGCCAGCACCTGCCGCGGGGTGAACGTACGCTTCGGGTCGCTCAGCAGATCGTGCTGGAAGTCCGCGTCGTCGGTGTACGGGAAGAGACCGCTGCGCATCTCGGCGAGGTGGCGCAGCGTGATGTGACGCCCGTCGGGCACTCCGCGGACGTAGTCGGAGATCGGGTCGTCGAGCCCGATCCGGCCGTCGTCGACGAGTTCGAGCAGCGCGGTGACCGTGAAGGTCTTGGTCTCGCTGCCGATGCGGACGAACATGTCGGTCCTCATGGGCGCGCCGGTGGCCTTGTCCGCGACGCCCGTCGCGCGGACGTAACTGCCCTCGCCCGGCATCCACAGTCCCGCGACGACCCCGGGAATCCCGGCCTGCCGGCGGACCTTCTCGATGGCCTTGTCCAGCCGTGCGGACAGCGCACGGTCGAGTTGCCGCGGCGGGCAGTCGTCGTCCACGTAATGGTGCGGCGGGTTCGCCTGCACGGCGGTGGCGGGGGTCGCCGCCATCGGAGCCATCACGGACGCCACGAGCAGCGCCACGGCGCAGATTCGGCGGGCGGGGGCCCGGCGTGCGGGGAAACGACAGGCGGGGGTACGACGTCTCACGTCTCGGTGCCTCTTCCGGTTCTGGGCGGCTGCTCCGGGGAGCGGTTCGTCACCATCGCTGCCCGGGCCGCGCCGCCCTCGCGCGGTCGGCCCCGGGCGAGTCCACCCGTTCGGCTGCGCCCGGGTCGCTCCGACGCACTAGCGGGGGTAGGGGGACGGGACCCCGCAAGAGCGGAGCCGGAACTCCGGCGTGTGATGCTGACGCCATGACCGATCAGCAGCCCCTTGTCATCGTCCGCCCGTCGAACCGGACCGCCGGGGCCGACGACGGCCTGGCCGCGCTGCTGGCGGCCTACCACCTGCAGACACAGGCCGAGAAGGGGGAAGCCGTCGCCGATGTGGACGACCTCCCGGACCGCTACCGGGCCGAGATCTCCGACCCGTGGACGGCGTTCGCGGACGACCTCGTCCTGGTGGCCCGCCTGGGGGACGCCGCCGTGGGCTGTCTGGTCGTGACCGCCCCGGCCGACGGGCGGTCGGAGATCAGGAGACTCTGGACGGACCCCGCGTTCCGCGGCCGCGGAATCGCGTCCGGTCTCCTCGAAGCGGCCCTCGCGCACACCGCGGAACACGGTGTGGACACCGTGCGGTTGTCGGTGTGGCAGTGGCGGACCGGGGCGATCGCGCTCTACGAACGCTTCGGCTTCACCGTCACCGAGTCATGGGACGCACGGGAGGGGCTGGTCTGCATGCGGCGCGCCGCGGCCTGAGCCCCCTCGCAGCCCCCCGCAGCCTCGCAGCCCCCGGCAGCCCTCCCGCAGCGCCCCGCAGCCCCGCGCTGTCAGTCCGTGGTGCCGGGTTTCCAGCCCCAGGCCGTGAGCATGCCTGCCGACAGGGCCGCACATTCGTCGGAGTCCAGGTAGAGGAGCGCCGCGTCGACGGTGTCGTCGTCGACCGTGCCGGTGGCGAGCATCGCCTCCCGGCTGCGTTCCCAGGTGTCCGCCCAGAAGCGGCTGATGGGGCTGCCGGGTGTCAGCGGGGGCACGTACAGCTCGGCCGCGGCGCGCACCAGCCCCGCCCCGCGCAGCAGCTGGGGGTACGACGGCACCCACGAGACGTCGGTGCCGATGCCGGCGCGCAGCCCGAGCCACATCGCCCGCATCACCTCGGTGTACGGCGTGTCCGGGGTCCGCTCGTTCGTCAGGTCCACCGCGTCGCTCAGCACCAGCACACCACCGGGCGCGACGAGTTCGGCCAGGTTCGCGATGACCCGCTCCCGTTCGGGCAGGTGCATCAGCACGAAGCGGGCGTGGACGAGCCTGAACCGGCCGGTGACGAAGCCGGGCGCGGTGATGTCGCTCTCCCGCACCTCCAGACCGGGCACAGGGCGCCGCGCGAGGAAGCGCACGTCACGGTCCACGGCCAGCACACTGTCGACGCCGGCCTCTTCGAGCAGTCGGCGGGACACGGTGCCCGTGCCGGCCCCCACGTCCAGACAGCTCCACCCCGGCGCGGCCCCGAGGGCCCGCAGCCGCGCCATGGTGACCTCGTCGTAGGCCAGCGCGCCGTAGTCGATGCGCTCGCCCTCGCCCTCCTGTTCGGGCCGGAAGACGTTCTCGCCGTAGCGGCCGCCGGCCCCCTGGTCCCCGGCCGGGCCCGCCATCACATCGCCTCCGGCGCGGTGCGGCGCGGCGTCCGGTGACCGTCGGATGGTCGTCGGCAGCACGGGCGGTGTTGCGACGCCTGAGGACGACCGAGGTGAGCGCCGTCGTACGCTTTCATGTCCGGACCTCTTCACGCAGCGGGGGGTACCCGGCGGCCCGTCCGGCGCCGCCGTCCGACCGATGTTCCCCGTGCGGCCGCCCGCGGCACCGAGGCGCGCCGCCGCTGAGCCGATCGGAGCAGGGGACGGCCGTACGGCCACGAGGTCACTCCGCGCTGCGCAGCGCGCTCCAGGTGTCGTGGGCGACGACCCCGTCCGCGTCCAGACCCCGGTCGCTCTGGAAGGCCTCGACCGCGGACTCGGTACCGGTCCCGAACTCGCCGTCGACACCGCCGCCGCCCACGGCGTAACCGCGCTCGGTCAGCATGCACTGCACCTGCTGCACGCGTTTGCCGCTGTCGCCGAGCCGGGTACGGCCGTTGCCGTTGTAGTAGGTGCACTCGGCGAGCCAGGGCGCGGTACCCGGGCCCGTGGTGGTGCTGTCGTCGGACGGCGTGGGCGAGGAGGAGGGGTCCGGTGCGGCACCGGGCGCGGAGGCCTCGTCGCTCTGGCCGCCGGCCGGACTCGAGGACACTGACCGCCCGGGGTCGGGTCCGGCGTCCGCGTCGGGCCTTCCGCCCTCGGTCGCCTCCTTGTCCGAGGAGCCGTCGAGGTCCGGTCGGGACTGCCCGCCGGAGGTCGCGGATCCTGGACGGGCCGAGGCGTTGCGGGGCGCGCCACCGATGGCCCGGACACCGTCGGTCTCCTGGGTGGAGCCACCGCCGGGACCGTCGGGAAGAGTGAGCAGGACGGCCAGCCCGGCCACCACGCAGATCACGAGAGCCGCGGCGACGACCCGCCAGGGCCTCTCCCGGAGCCGGGCGACCACTCCGACGGAGCCGGAGGGCCGTTCCGACGGCTCCGCCGCCGATGCGGGGGACCCTTCCGCAGCCGCCGCCGGAAGGGGTACCACGGGCTCAGGGGCGGACGCAGCCGACGGGCCCGGCAGGACGGGCTCAGGGACGGGCCGAAGCGGCCGCGGTGGCAGGCCCTCCCGACCCCGAAGCCGGACCATGCTCGCGACCGGCAGCCGATGCAGTGTCTCGTACGCCCGCTGCCGGGCCGCCACCTCCTCGCCCAGCGGCTCCGGCCACACGGACGGCACGGCGCGCGCCCGGGCGGTCTCGATCAGTTCCCACGGAGTGGGCCGCTCCGCGGGGTCCTTGGCCAGGCAGGCGGTCAGCAGCGCACCGAGTTCCGGGTCCACCGCCGCGATCTCACCGATCACCTCGGGGTTCGGTTCCTCGAACGCGACCCGGTGCATGACGTCGACACCGGTGCCGTCGCCGAACGGGGCGCGTCCGGCCGCCGCGTACACCAGGGTCCCGCCGAGGGAGAACAGGTCGGACGCCCCGTCCGACACGCCCTCCCGTAAGTGTTCGGGTGACATGTAGGCCGGGGTCCCCACCCGGTTGCCCGTACCGGTGATGGCGCTCGCGTCCACGGCCTTGGAGATGCCGAAGTCGATCACATGGGCGCCCCGGACGGTCAGCAGCACGTTGGAGGGCTTCAGGTCGCGGTGCACGATCTCCTCGGCACCGAGGGCCGCGAGCGCCTGTCCGAGCTCCGTCACCAGCCGCCACACCGCGGCGGGCGCCAGCGCTCCCGTCTCCTGCACGGCCTCCGTGAGGTCGAAGCCGGGGAGGTACTCCGTGGCCATCCACAGCAGTTCGTCCTCGAAGCCCGTGCCGCACAGGCGGGGCGCATGCTGTGTGCGCAGGCGGGCGTGCACGGACGCCTCGCGCTCGAACCGGCGCCGGAACCGGGGGTCCTCCGCGTACTCCGGTCTGATCACCTTCACCGCGACCAGACCGGGACTGTCGTCGGCGGGACGCGCCAGGTAGACCCGCCCCATGCCCCCGCTGCCCAGCAGGGCCACCGGCACGTACGGGCCGACCCGCGGTGGGTCTGTGGGCCGCAAGGGTGAGGCGCCGGTCCGCCTCAGCGCCGCCGCCGAGTCGTCCGTCGGCACGGGCCGCTGTCCCGACAAGAAATCCCCCGAAGTCACATTCGATGCACGCCTGTTCGGCCCCCGTGAGGGACGAGGTTAACCCAGTCGATGCGCACAGTCAGCGATTCACTCACTTAAGTCACGTCGACCACACCTGCGGCCCCCGCCGACCGGGTTCCGTCCTACGGGGTCCGCGGCATGCTGATGTGGAGGGCACACACGTCGTCGGGGTGGTCGGCGTGGGCCAGGGACATGTGGAGGGTGGTGAGGCTGTCCGGGCGGGAGATGTCCAGGACCGCCGCGGCCGTCGTGGCCAGGGCGCTCAGGCCCGCGGTCAGGTCCTGGCCGGGGTGCTCGATCAGGCCGTCGGTGAACATCAGCAGCTGGTCGTCCTCCTCCAGCCGCAGGATGGCTTCCTCGAACACCGGGGTGGTGGTGGCGCCGAGGAGGATGCCGGCGGGCCGCTCGACGATCCGGGCCTCGCCGTCCCGCACCAGCAGGGGCGGCAGATGGCCGGCCTGCGCCCAGGTGAGGGTGCGGTCGGCGGGACGGTAGCGGGCCACGATCATCGTCGCGGTGGTGTGCCGGTCGGCGGGGGAGTGCAGGTGCATCAGCAGTGCGTTGAGCCGGGTGAGCGCGTCCGTCAGACTCGACCCGGTGATGATCATGCCCTTGGCCGTGAAGCGGAGCTGGGCCATCGTCGCGACGGCGTTGATGCCGTGCCCCATGACGTCCCCGATGACGAACAGGGCGTCCCCGTCCGGCAGTTCGATGGCGCTGTACCAGTCGCCGCCGACGCTGATGCCCCGCTCGGCCGGGTGGTAGAACGCGTTCGTCCACAGCCCGGCCAGCATGACGGGCCCCTTGGGCAGCGGCAGCAGCGCCTGCTGGAGCCGGGCCGCCATCCTGCGTTCGGCCTGGAGCAGACCCCGCTGGGCGGACACCGCGCGTTCACTGCTGAGCAGGGCGAGTTCGGCGTCCCGCTGCCCGGAGAGGTCCTGGAAGAAGCCGTGGACCTCCAGCGGGGTGCCGTCCGCGTCGGTGATGGCCTCGGCGACGATCCGCAGATGCCGCACTCCCGCCCTGGTGGTGATGCGGAAGGGCTGGTCGATGGCGGTGCCGTCGCTCAGCAGCCGCTGCGCCGCCACCGTCAGCCCGGGCAGGTCCTCGGGCAGGACGCACTCGGGCAGTTCCTCGAGGCGCAGCGGTCCGAGGCTCTGGTCCCGGTCGAAGATCGTGAACACGTGCGGGGACCAGGTGATGGTGTCGCTGATGAGGTTCCAGTCGGCCCAGCCCAGATTGCCCAGCCGCTGGAGGGTGGCCAGACGCTGCTCCTGCCGTGCCGTGATGTCGTGCCGGACCCAGGAGACGACGAGGTGCTCGCCGAGCCGGGCCACCCGCAGGGAGAAACTGGAGTGCCGCGGGATGCCGGCCACCACCTCCTCGTAGGTGAACGGCTCGCCCGCGAACGGCCGGCCCGTGGCGAGGACGTCCAGGTAGCCCTTCCACATCTCCGTCCCGGCGAAGGTCGGATAGCACTCCAGCACCCTGAGGCCGACGAGTTGACGTCCGGTGCGGCCGGCGACGTCCACCGAGTCGGGTGCCGCGGCCTCGATGCGGAAGTCCTCCACCACACCGTCGGCCGAGGACAGCGGGGAGAGCAGGATCACCGACCCCGGCAGCACGTCGAAGATCTGCTGCACACTGTCGACGGACGGCCTGCGGCGGGAGACCTCGGAGTCGAGGGTCGTCAGCCGCCCCGCGCACAACTGCACCGCGGCCACGAGCAGTTCGCGTTCGGCAAGCGTGAAGGGGCGGTCGGTGCCGCGCAGTACCGCGACGATCTCCTCGGCCTCACCGCCCATGTCCACCGGCAGCCAGGCCCGGGACGGCCACCGGCGCACGGTGTCGTCGGGCACCAGGAACGCCTCGCACGGCTCGGGCCCCTCCGACCACAGCGGTTCCCGGGCGGGCCACGGATCGCGTACGGCGGTCCCGTCCCCGGCGACGGCCAGTCGCTGCCAGCGGACGGCGTCCACCCCGTCGATGCCGGCGTGCCCGGCCAGCCGCACACTGTCGCCGGAGGCGAGATAGATCAGTACGGCGCCGGCCTCGACGCCGTCCGAGAGGTGTTCCAGCAGACAGCGGGCCAGCTCGTGCCGGTCCCGCACGTTCGCCAGGCTCAGCCCGAGCCTGCCCAGCAGCAGCGCGGCGTCGGCGGGCGCGCCCGCCGGGGCGGGGCGGGGGGACGGCTCGGCGGGTACCAGGTACTGGGCCGAGTCGAACACCGAACCGCCGGTGTCGGCCTCCGGACGCCGGCGGCGCCGCCCGCGCCGTCGTCGGACCGGGCGGATGGCCCCCAGCGTCAGCCAGCACTCCTCCACGAGGGTGCGGCCGGCCTCGGCGGACCGGTCGAGGAGCAGTTCGTAGGCCTCCTGCGCGGAACACCCCTCCTGCACCATCACGGCGCCCTTGGCCCGCTCCAGCACCGGAAGCAGGGCCGCGACCCGCTGCAGATCGACGATCTCGGCCCGCTGGCGTGCGACCACCTTCGCCAGCGTCGGGGAGTCGGACGCCGCTCCCTGTCGAGGCGGCTGTTCCCGTGACGTCACGTGTCGAGCATCGCACAGCCTGCGGCCGTGGTCAGCAGGTGCGCCGCCCGGCTCAGTGGGTGGAGAGCATCCCCTGGCGCAGCCGGGTCAGCGTGCGCGAGAGCAACCGCGAGACGTGCATCTGGGAGATGCCGAGGCGCTCGCCCATCTCCGACTGCGTGAGCTCCTCCACGAACCGCATGTGGATGATCAGCCGCTCGCGTTCCGTGAGGCCGGCGATGAGGGGAGCCAGCGCGTGGAAGTCCTCCACCAGTTCCAGGGCGGTGTCGTCGGCGCCGATGAAGTCCTGGAGGACCGACTCGCCGTCCTGGCTGCCGTTGATGGTGGCGTCCAGCGAAGCGGAGTTGTAGCCGTTCGCGGCGATGCGGGCCTCGATGACCTCGTCCTCGGGCAGGCTCATCAGTTCCGACAGTTCCTTCACCGTCGGGGTGCGGCCGAGGCGGCTGCGGAGTTCCTCGGTGGCGCGGGCCAGCTGGACGCGGGCCTCCTGGAGGCGGCGCGGCACGTGGACGGCCCAGGTGGTGTCGCGGAAGAACCGCTTGATCTCGCCGACTATGTAGGGGATGGCGAACGAGGTGAACTCCGCCTCGCGGGACAGCTCGAACCGGTCGATCGCCTTGATCAGGCCGATCATGCCGACCTGGACGATGTCCTCCATCTCCTCCGGACCACGGCTGCGGAACCGGCCGGCCGCGAAGCGGACCAGGGACATGTTCATCTCGATCAGCGTGTTGCGGGCGTAGCTGAACTCCGGCGTGCCCTCTTCCAGGACGGCCAGCTGCTCGAAGAACAGCCGCGACAGCTGCCGCGCGTCCTTGGGCGCCACCTGGGAGGGCTCTGCCAGCTGGGGCAGCTCGGTGGTCCCCGGTGCGGACGCCGTCCTTGTCGTCACCGCCATGATCGTTCCCCTCCCGGAATCAAACCCTTGGTGCCGCCCACCCCGGCGGCCGACAAAGCCGCGCCTACCCCGGCTTCCACCATCCACTCCTGCCGTTCGGATGGCAATGTCGCGCGACGCCGGAAATGCTTTCCCGAACGGCTCGGAATGCGGCAGGTGGGCCCACCTGGCGGCCGACCGCCGGACGGCGATGCGCACGGGAACCTGCCCCAATCGCCTCGGACAGATCACGACCTGCGCGGCAGCCGGTGCACCCACGGGACCCCCACTGCCTACCGGCCGTCCTGCGGGTCAGGCGCCGGTCGGTTCGAGGCGGACGACGATCCCCTTCGAGGCGGGCTGGTTGCTGATGTCGGCGACGCTGTCCAGCGGTACCAGGACGTTGGTCTCGGGGTAGTAGGCGGCGGCGGAGCCCGGTGCCGTCGGGTAGGAGACGATCGAGAAGTCCGCGGCCCGGCGCTCGGTGCCGTCCGCCGCGACACTGACGAGATCGACGTGGTCGCCCTGCGCCAGCCCCAGCCGGGAGAGGTCGGCCGGGTTGACCATGACGACGTGCCGGCTGCCGTGGATGCCCCGGTAGCGGTCGTTCAGCGTGTAGGGGACGGTGTTCCACTGGTCGTGCGAGCGCAGGGTCTGGAGCAGCAGATGGCCCTCGGGGGCCCTGGGGACCACCCGCTCGTTGCAGCTGAACACGGCCTTGCCGGAAGCGGTGTCGAACACCCCCTCGTTGACCGGATTGGGCAGCTGGAAACCGCCGGGGCGGGTCACCCGCGCGTTGAAGTCGTGGAATCCCGGCACGATGCGCGCGATGCGGTCACGGATCGTGCCGTAGTCCCCCTCGAACCGGTCCCAGGGGATGTCCGCCCTGCCGTCGAGAGTGCGGCGGGCCAGCCGGCACAGGATGGCCACCTCGCTGAGCAGCAGCCGGGACGCCGGTTCCAGGCGGCCCTGGGAGGTGTGCACCTCGCTCATGGAGTTCTCCACGGTGACGAACTGCTCGCCGTCGGCCTGGACGTCACGCTCGGTGCGGCCGAGGGTCGGCAGGATCAGCGCGGTGTCCCCGCACACCGTGTGCGAACGGTTGAGCTTGGTGGAGATGTGGGCGGTCAGCCGGCACGAGCGCATCGCCTCCTCGGTGACCTCGCTGTCGGGAGCGGCCCGCACGAAGTTGCCCGCGAGGGCCAGGAACACCTTCACGCGGCCCTCGCGCATCGCCTTGATCGCGTTCACCGAGTCGAGTCCGTGCGGGCGCGGCGGGTCGAAGCCGAACTCCTTCTGGAGAGCGTCGAGGAACGTGTCCGGCATCTGCTCCCAGATGCCCATGGTGCGGTCGCCCTGCACGTTGCTGTGCCCGCGCACCGGGCAGGCGCCGGTGCCGGCCCGCCCCAGATTGCCGCGCAGCAGCAGGAAGTTGACGATCTCCCGGATGGTGGGCACGCCGTGCTTGTGCTGGGTGATGCCCATCGCCCAGCAGACGACGACCCGTTCGCTGCGCAGGACCTCGTCGCGGACCTTCTCGATCTCCTCGCGGCTCAGCCCGGTCGCCGTCCGCACCTCGTCCCAGTCGACGCTGCGGGCGTGCTCGGTGAACTCGTCGAATCCGCTGGTGTGGGCGTCGATGAAGTCGTGGTCCAGCACGGTGCCGGGCCTCGCGTCCTCGGCCTCCAGCAGCAGCAGGTTCAGGGCCTGGAACAGGGCGAGGTCGCCGCCGGGCTTGATGTGCAGGAAACGGTCGGCGATCTGGGTGCCGCGCCCGACGACACCGCGCGGTTTCTGCGGGTTCTTGAACCGCCGCAGCCCCGCCTCGGGCAGCGGGTTGACCGCCACGATCCGGGCGCCGTTCCGCTTGGCCTCCTCCAGGGCGGAGAGCTGGCGCGGATGGTTGCTGCCCGGGTTCTGTCCCACCAGGAAGATCAGGTCGGCGTGGTGGAGGTCGTCGAGGCTGACGGTGCCCTTGCCGGTGCCCAGCGTCTCGCTCAGGGCGGAGCCGCTCGACTCGTGGCACATGTTGCTGCAGTCGGGCAGGTTGTTGGTGCCGAAGGCGCGGGCGAAGAGCTGGAGCACGAAGGCGGCCTCGTTGCTCGCGCGGCCCGAGGTGTAGAAGACCGCCTCGTCGGGGGAGTCCAGCGAGGTGAGCTGGTCGGCCAGCACGCCCAGGGCGTCCTGCCATCCGATGGGCTCGTAGTGGTCGGACCCCGGCCGCTTGATCATCGGCTCGGTGAGCCGGCCCTGCTGGTTGAGCCACATGTCGGAGCGCGCGGCGAGCTCCGACACGCTGTGCTCGCGGAAGAAGTCGGCGGTGATCCGGCGGGTCGTGGCCTCGTCGTTGATGTGCTTGGCGCCGTTCTCACAGTACTCGTTGCGATGGCGGTGCCCCGGCTTCGGATCCGCCCAGGCACAGCCGGGGCAGTCGATCCCGCCCACCTGGTTCATCGTCAGCAGGTCGACCCCGGTCCTGCGCGGCGAGGTCTGCTCCAGCGAGTACTCCAGCGCGTGCACGACCGCGGGAACCCCCGCCGCCCACTTCTTCGGCGGTGTCACGGAGGGGGTGTCCTCGGGCTCCTGACCTGACGGGTTCTGCATCGGTTCGCCTCTCTTGTGCGGGTCCGGAACGCGGGTCAGCCGACGGGCCACCGGGCCACCCGGCTCCTCGGCGGTTCCGGGTGGTCGTGCTGGACGCGGCCGTTGCGGATGGTGCCGCGCCACGCGCCGCCCTCCTGCCCGACCCCCTCGATGTAGTCCTTGAAGCTCAGGAGCTCGCGGCGCACCGACCGGGCGACCACCTGCGCGCCCTTGGACGAGCCCAGGAGCAGCTTCGCGACTCCGCGCGGCTCCAGGAGCATCCGGACGGTGACCGCCGTACCGCCCGATCCTGTCGGCCTGAACCGCACCTCGCCCTGATGGGAGGGGTGCTGGTCAAGACCGCGCCAGATCAGGCACGTGTCCGGGTCCTGCTCCACGATCTCCACCGGGAAACGGCGGCGCAGCGGGCCGTAGCCGAGGGTCCACGCGGTCACGGTGGGCCTGACCTGTTCGACGTCGTGCACCACGGTCGAGAACCGGGGGAAGGTCTTGAACTGCGTCCACTGGTTGTACGCCGTACGCACCGGAACGGCGACCTCGACGGTCTCCTCGACGTGCTGCCGCGAGTCGTGTGCGCCTGCCATCGTGGCCTCTCCTCCGGTCGGCGAACCGGGCTCACGCGCCCGGGCTTCTCTCCCGGTTCCCAGATCGCGGCCTTCGAGTCGCCCGCACACGCATGTGAACCGCTCCGGCCGGGCCTGTGCGCCCTTGGGTGGATCGGATTTCACAGAAAACGTTTGTATGCGCGCGGACGGTAAACACGATGTGCTGACGCAGTCCTTATCTCATGAAGGAAGAGGGACACACACCATGGGAATCCTCGCGTGGATCATCATCGGCCTGCTCGCCGGAGCGATCGCCAAGGCCATCATGCCGGGGAAGGACCCTGGCGGCATCATCATCACCATGCTCATCGGGATCGCGGGCGGCCTGCTCGGAGGGTGGCTGGGCAAGGTGATCTTCGGTGTCGACTCGGTCGACGGGTTCTTCGAGATCTCCACCTGGATCGCCGCGATAGTCGGCTCCCTCATCCTGCTCGCGCTCTACCGTGTCTTCACTGGTAACCGAGGGCGCTCCCACCGGCACGCATGACCTCTCGTCAGTGTCTACAGGTCGATAAATCGACCACTGCCCCGTGGGCCGGGACCCATCTGTGGATCCCGGCCCACGGGGCTTTGCGCGTCCTTCGCGCGTCCTTCCGGAGTCACGACTCGCCTTCAGCCGTGTGCCGCACCAGGGCCGGGACGAAGGCGTCCCACACCGCCCTCGGCACGTCGTGCCCCGCTCCTTCCAGGACGAGCAGCTCCGCGCCGGGGACCGCGTCGCGCAGCGCCTCGCCGTGCGCCGGGGGCAGCAGTGGGTCGAGGTCGCCGTGCACCACGAGCGTGGGTGCCGTGATGTCGCCGAAGCCGCCCCGGGACGGCTCGTCGAACCCGATGGCGTAGTGGTTCTCCAGCGTGGACGCGTAGTTCCTGGCACGCGCCACGTCCCGCTCGGCCAGCGTCCGGATCGCGGCCTCGTCGAAGTACGGCGAGCCGCCGGCGCACGCCCTCGCCCCGGCGACCACGTACGCGACGACCGCGGCCGGGTCGGAGGGGTCCGGTGCGGCCGGCATGGCCAGACCGGCGGCCGGCGGCGGCAGGTCGGCGGCGCCGGTCGACGTCGAGACGAACGTCAGTGAGGCGACCCGGTCGGGCCGGTCCACCCCGAGGAGGAGACCGATCCCGCCGAACATCGACTGACAGACCAGGTGGGCGCGCTCGACACCGAGGGCGTCCAGGATGCCCAGCACGTCCTGGGCCAGGTCGCGGTAGGTGTACGTCGGCCGCCCCGGCGGGCAGCAGGCCGAGCGGCCGGTGTCCCGCTGGTCGTACCGCACCACGAACCGGCCACCGGTGGCGATCCGTTCGCACAGTTCGGCGTCCCACCACAGCATCGAGGCGCACGCCCCGGCGACCAGAACGATCGCCGGGGCCGCGGGGTCTCCGAAGGTCTCGACGCACAACCCGACACCGTTGACGTCGAGGAGCCGCTCGCCGTGGGAGTGGGGGGCGCTGCCGGAAGTCATACCCGGCACGCTAGCCCGCACCGAAGGGCATCGTGGTCCACGGCACACGGAGGAGATTCCCCGCCCTTCAGGTGGGTGCAGGGGTGGCGAAGGCGCGCCTACCGGGCCCCGTACACCGGCCGCGGCTCCTCCGCCTCGGCCAGCAGTTGCCGTGCCGTCTCGCCCGCCTGCGCCGGGGTCCAGCGGGCCCCCTTGTCCAGCGTGGGGCCGGGCCGCCAGCCCTCCATCACGGTGATCCGCCCGCCCTCGGCCTCGAAGACCCGTCCGGTCACCCCGGCGGACGCGGGGGAGGCGAGCCAGACGACCAGCGGGGAGACGTTCTCCGGGGCCATGGCGTCGAAGCCGCCGTCGCCCGGGGCGGCCATGGTCTCGGCGAAGGTCGCCTCGGTCATCCGGGTGCGAGCGGCCGGGGCGACGGCGTTGACCTGGACGCCGTAACGCGCCAGTTCGGCGGCCGCGACCAGCGTCAGCCCCACGATTCCGGCCTTCGCCGCGCTGTAGTTGCCCTGCCCGACCGAGCCCGCCAGCCCCGCCCCGCTGCTGGTGTTCACCACCCGCGCGACCGGGGTCCGCCCGGCCTTCGCCTCCCCGCGCCAGTACCCGGCGGCATGCTTCAACGGCAGGAAATGGCCCTTGAGATGGACGCGCATGACGGCGTCCCAGTCGTCCTCGTCGAGATTGACCAGCATCCGGTCGCGCAGGAACCCGGCGTTGTTGACCAGAGCGTCCAGACGGCCGTACGACTCCAGGGCCGTACGGACGAGCGACGCGGCACCCCCGGTCGTCGCGATGTCACCGCCGTGCGCGACCGCCCGTCCCCCGAGCGCCCGGATCTCCTCGACGACCTGCTGCGCGGGCCCGGCACCGCTTCCGGACCCGTCGACGCCGACCCCGAGGTCGTTGACGACGACCGCGGCGCCCTCCGCCGCGAGAGCGAGCGCGTGCGCGCGGCCGAGTCCGCGGCCGGCGCCGGTGACGACGGCGACGCGTCCGGTGCACAGTCCGTTCATGGGGATCATCCTCACGTCGTGGGTCGGTGGTGGCTCGCGGGTCCGCCGGCGGAAGGCTCGTGGGTCCCCGGTGGCCGTCGGTTCAGTGGTTGGCGGTGGCCGCGTCGAGGAAGGCCGGTCGTTCTCCGCCGCCGTGCACGAGGAGGCTCGCGCCGGAGATGTAGGAGGCGCGGTCGGAGGCGAGGAACGCGCAGGCGTCGCCCACCTCTGCGGGGTCGGCGAGCCGGCCGAGCGGGACGGTGCGGCCCACGGCGGCCACGCCCTCCTCGTCGCCGTAGTGCACCTGGGCGAGTTCGGTGCGGACCATGCCCAGCACCAGAGTGTTGACGCGCACGAGCGGCGCCCACTCCACGGCCATGGTCCGGGCGAGCTGATCGAGCCCCGCCTTCGCGGCCCCGTAGGCCGCCGAACCGGGGGAGGGGCGGCTGCCGCTGACGCTCCCGATCATCACGATCGACCCGCCCGCGGGCTGCTCGCGCATCACCTCGTACGCGGCCAGGGACGCGGTCAGCGGCGCCAGCAGGTTCAACTCGACCACCCGCGCGTGCCGTTGGGCCCCGCCCTCGTCCAGCATCCGGTACGGCGTGCCGCCCGCGTTGTTGACCAGGACGTCGAGACGGCCGCATTCCCGGCGCACCCGCTGGAAGAAGCCGGTCACCGCGTCGGCGTCCCTGAGGTCCAGCGGCAGGAACCGGGCCGTGCGCCCGCCGGCCCGCACCGGCTGCTCCGGCGGGCGCCTGGCGCAGACCACGACCTCGGCGCCCGCCTCCAGCAGGGCCCGGGTGATGCCCGCGCCCACCCCGCGCGTGCCGCCGGTGACCACCGCGACCCTGCCGCCCAGCTCGATGACCGATGCCATGAGGCCCTCCCGGAGGGTGCGCTCCGCTGCTACCTTCGTACCTAACAAACGTTTGGTGGAAAGGTAGCTGAATCGCTCATGGGTGTCTCCACCGCAGCCCCCGATGAGGGCGTTTCCGTCGTCAATGTCGACTTCCCACCGGTCAACGCCCTTCCCGTGCAGGGCTGGTACGAGCTCGCCGCCGCGGTGCGCGCCGCCGGGGCCGACCCCAAGGTGCGCTGTGTCGTGCTCACCGCCTCCGGGCGCGGCTTCAACGCGGGGGCCGACATCAAGGAGATGCAGCGCACCGACGGCCACGCGGCCCTCGTCGGCACCAATCGCGGTTGCTACGAGGCGTTCGCGGCGGTGTACGACTGCGAGGTCCCGGTCGTCGCCGCCGTGCACGGCTTCTGCCTGGGCGGTGGCATCGGCCTGGTCGGCAACGCGGACGCGATCGTGGCGAGCGAGGACGCGACCTTCGGGCTGCCCGAGCTGGACCGGGGCGCCCTCGGCGCGGCCACCCACCTGGCCCGTCTGGTGCCCCAGCATCTGATGCGGACCCTGTACTACACCTCGCGCACCGTCACCGCCGAGGAGCTGCACCGGCACGGCTCGGTGTGGCGCGTGGTGCCACGTGAGCAACTGACTGAAGCAGCACTGGAGTTGGCGCGCGAGATCGCGGCCAAGGACGGTCTGCTGATCCGCCTCGCGAAGGCGGCGATCAACGGCATCGACCCGGTGGACGTCCGCCGCAGCTACCGCTTCGAGCAGGGCTTCACCTTCGAGGCCAACCTCAGCGGTGTCTCCGACCGGTACCGCGATGCCTTCGTGGCGTCCAGGTCGGCGGAGGGTGGCAGCGGTGAGTGACAAGACGATGAGCGCCGAGGAGGCCGTCGGCCGCCTCCGCAGCGGCATGACCCTCGGCATCGGCGGCTGGGGATCGCGGCGCAAGCCGATGGCCCTGGTCCGCGCCCTCCTGCGGACCGACGTCACCGACCTCACCGTGGTCTCCTACGGCGGTCCGGACGTCGGACTCCTCGCCGCCGCCGGGAGGATCCGCAAGCTGGTCGCCGCCTTCGCCACCCTCGACTCCATCCCCCTGGAGCCGCACTTCACCGCGGCCCGGCAGCGGGGCGCCTTCGCACTGGAGGAGCTGGACGAGGCGATGTTCATGTGGGGCCTGACCGCGGCCGCGCAGCGCCTGCCGTTCCTGCCGGTCAGGGCGGCCCTCGGATCGGACGTGATGAAGGTCAACCCACGCCTGCGGACCGTCACTTCGCCCTACGACGACGGCGAGGAGTTCGTCGCCGTCCCGGCCCTGCGGCTGGACGCGGCCCTGGTCCACCTCAACCGGGCGGACTCTCGTGGCAACGCCCAGTACCTCGGCCCCGACCCGTACTTCGACGACCTCTTCTGCCAGGCCGCCGACACCGCCTACGTGTCCTGCGAGCAGATCGTCGACACCGCCGACCTGCTCAAGGACGCCGCCCCGCAGAGCCTGTTGGTCAAACGGGCCTTCGTGACCGGGGTCGTCGAGACGCCGGGCGGAGCCCACTTCACCTCCTGCGCACCCGACTACGACCGCGACGAGCCCTTCCAGCGCGCCTACGCACAGGCCGCCCGTGATCCGGAGACCTGGCGGGCGTTCACGGACCGCTTCCTGTCCGGCGACGAACAGGCATACCAGGCGGCGGTCACGGCATTCCACGAGGAGCGGACGTGAGCGCACCCCGGACGAACACATCCCCGACCGACGCACCCCCAGCGAACGCACCCACGACGAACGACGCGACGCGCGCCGAGTACTGTGTGGTGGCCTGCGCCGAGGCCTGGCGGGACGCCGGCGAGATCCTCGCGAGCCCCATGGGCACCGTCCCCACCCTCGGCGCCCGGCTGGCCAGGCTCACCTTCGCCCCCGACCTGCTCCTCACCGACGGAGAGGCGCTGCTCGTCGGCGACACCCCCGCCCTCGGCGCCCCGCCCGGGATCGTGGAGGGCTGGCTGCCCTACCGCCAGCACCTGGCCCTGGTCGCCACCGGCCGTCGGCACGTGATGATGGGCGCGAGCCAGATCGACCGCCACGGCAACCAGAACATCTCCTGCATCGGCGACTGGGCCCGCCCCACGCGGCAGTTGCTGGGAGTGCGGGGCGCACCCGTCAACACCCTGAACAACCCCACCAGTTACTGGGTCCCCAAGCACTCGCCCCGCGTCTTCGTCGAGCACGTCGACATGGTCAGCGGAGTCGGCTACGCCCGCGCCGCCGAGGCCGGCCCCTCCGCCACCCGCTTCCACCGCATCCCCGAAGTCATCAGCAACCTCGGCGTGTTCGACTTCGACACCCCGGACCGCACCATGCGGCTGCGCTCCCTGCACCCCGGCGTCACCGTGGAACAGGTCGAGGAGTCCACCGGGTTCGCGCTCACCGTCCCCGCGGAGGTGCCGTACACCCGTGCCCCCGACGCCGACGAACTGCGGCTGATCCGCGAGGTCCTGGACCCCGGCGACCTCCGCACCCGTGAGGTCCCCGCATGAGCGACGGCACCCTCACCACCGACGGCACCCCTCCCGCCGACGGCACCATCACCACCGCGCTCACCGCACTCGTCGGCGTACGGCACCCGATCGTCCAGACCGGCATGGGATGGGTGGCCGGGCCACGGCTGGTGACCGCCACGGCGAGGGCCGGCGCACTGGGGATCCTCGCCTCCGCCACCATGACCGTGCCTCAACTGCGGGCCGCCGTACGCGAGGTGAAGTCCCGTACGGACGCCCCGTTCGGGGTCAACCTGCGGGCGGACGCCTCGGACGCGGCCGAGCGGGTGCGCGTCCTGATCGACGAGGACGTACGGGTGGCGTCCTTCGCACTCGCGCCGAACCGGGACCTCATCGCCCGCCTCAAGGACGCCGGAGTGGTCGTCGTCCCCTCCGTCGGCGCCCGCCGCCACGCCGAGAAGGTGGCCGACTGGGGTGCCGACGCGGTGCTCGTGCAGGGCGGCGAAGGGGGCGGCCACACGGGCAGCGTGGCCACCACCGTGCTGCTGCCCCAGGTCGTCGACGCCGTGGACATCCCGGTGATCGCGGCCGGCGGCTTCCGCGACGGACGCGGCCTGGTCGCCGCGCTCGCCTACGGCGCGGCCGGCATCGCCATGGGCACCCGCTTCCTGCTGACCTCCGACAGCACGGTCCCCGACCCGGTCAAGGCCCGCTATCTGGCCGCGGGCGTGCAGGACGTCACCGTCACCACCAAGGTCGACGGCCTGCCCCACCGGATGCTGCGCAGCGAACTGGTCGACACACTGGAACGCACGGGCCGTACCCGGGCGTTCGCCCGCGCCCTGCGCCACGCGTCCGCCTTCAGACGGGAATCCGGCCTGAGCTGGACCGCCATGGTCCGCGACGGTCTGTCCATGAAGCACGGCAAGGACCTGACCTGGAGCCAGGTCCTGCTCGCCGCGAACACGCCCATGCTGCTGAAGGCGGCCATGGTGGACGGCCGCACCGACCTCGGCGTGATGGCCGCCGGCCAGGTCGCCGGCCTGATCGACGACCTGCCGTCCTGCGCCGAACTGGTCGAGGACATCATGGCGGAGGCCCTGACCACGCTGAAGCGACTGCGCTGATCCTCGGGTGTGTACGGCCGTCGGCCGTCAGAGCCGTTCGACGATGGTGACGTTGGCCTGGCCGCCGCCCTCGCACATCGTCTGGAGGCCGAACCGGCCGCCCGTGCGCTCCAGTTCGTGCAGCAGGGTGACCATGAGCTTGGCACCCGTGGCGCCCAGCGGATGGCCCAGCGCGATCGCGCCCCCGTTCACGTTGACCTTCTCCGGATCGGCGCCGGTCTCCTTCAGCCAGGCCAGCACCACGGACGCGAACGCCTCGTTGATCTCGACCAGGTCGATGTCGTCGATGGTCATCCCGGCCTTCTTGAGGGCGTACGCGGTCGCCGGTATCGGCGCGGTGAGCATCCGGATCGGGTCCTCGCCGCGCACCGACAGGTGGTGGACCCGGGCCCGTGGGGTCAACCCGTGCTCCCGCACGGCCCGTTCGCTCGCCAGGAGGATCGCGGAGGCGCCGTCGGAGACCTGGGAGGAGACCGCCGCTGTGATCCTGCCGCCCTCCATGACCGGCTTCAGGCCCGCCATCTTCTCCACGCTGGTGTCGCGGCGCGGGCCCTCGTCGGTGGTGACATCGCCGTAGGCCACGATCTCGCGGTCGAACCGGCCCTCGTCGATGGCGCGCACGGCCCTCTGGTGGGAGCGCAGCGCGAACTCCTCCATGTCCTGCCGGGAGATGCCCCACTTCCCGGCGATCGTCTCGGCTCCCACGAACTGGTTGACGGGCCGGTCGCCGTACCGGGCCCGCCAGCCCTCCGAGCCCGCGAACGGGCCCTGGGTCAGCCCCAGGGGCTCGGCGGCCTGCCGGGTGGCGAAGGCGATCGGGACCATCGACATGTTCTGCACACCGCCCGCGACCACCAGGTCCTGGGTGCCGGAGAGCACGCCCTGCGCGGCGAAGTGCACGGCCTGCTGCGAGGACCCGCACTGCCGGTCCACGGTGGTGCCCGGCACCTCCTCCGGCAGTCCGGCCGCCAGCCAGCTGGTGCGGGCGATGTCACCGGCCTGCGGCCCGACGGCGTCCAGGCAGCCGAAGACGACGTCCTCGACGGCCGCCGGGTCGGCGCCCGACCGCTCCATCAGCGCCTTGAGCACATGGGCGCCCAGGTCGGCGGGGTGGACGGCGGCCAGTCCGCCGTTCCGCTTGCCGACGGGGGTACGGACCGCTTCGACGATGTATGCCTCGGCCATGGCCGCTCCTTGAGGGCTTCAGGGGATCATTCCCGCAGGTTGATGCCCTCCAGCACCATCGACAGGTACTGTCGGGCGATCTCCTCGGGGCTGTGCTGTCCGCCCGGCCGGTACCACGAGGCCGCGACCCACACGGTGTCGCGCAGGAAGCGGTACGTGAGCCGGATGTCGAGATCGGCACGGAAGGCCCGTTCGGCCACTCCGCGCTCCAGGGTGCCCAGCCACGCCTTCTCGAACTTCACCTGGGAGTCCGCGAGATAGGCGAAGCGCGGCTGGGTCTGAAGGGTCCTTGCCTCCTTCTGGTAGATCGCGACGGCCGCGTGATGCCGGTCGATCTCCCGGAAGGACTCGGTGACGAGCGCCTCGATGGTCTCCCTGGGCCCGAGGCCCCCGGCGAGCACCGCGTCGTAGCGCGCCCAGAGGTCGGTCAGGAAGGTGGAGAGGATCTCGTCGACCATCGACTCCTTGGAGTCGAAGTGGTAGTACAGGCTGCCCGCGAGGATCCCCGCCGCGTCCGCGATCCTGCGGACGGTGGTGGCGCGGTACCCCTGCGCGGCGAACACCTCGGCGGCGGTGGCGAGGAGTTCCTCACGGCGCTCGGGCCCGCCGCTCATCGCCGTCTTCCTGCGGTCACTGTCACTGTTCGGCACCGGGTCATTGTCGCCTCACGCGCGCTGGCTGCTGACCGCGACGACCTCGCCCGTCATGTACGACGAGTAGCCGGACGCCAGGAAGACGATCACGTTGGCCACCTCCCACGGCTCGGCGTACCGCCCGAACGCCTCCCGGGCGGTCAGCTCCTCCAGCAGTTCCGGCGTCGTCACCTTCACCAGGTGGGGATGCATGGCCAGGCTCGGCGCCACCGCGTTGACCCGGACCCCGAACTCGGCGGCCTCCAGGGCGGCGCACCGGGTCAGCGCCATCACGCCCGCTTTCGCGGCGGCGTAGTGGGCCTGCCCCTGTTGCGCCCGCCAGCCGACGACGGAGGCGTTGTTCACGACGACTCCGCCCCGTCCCGCCGTCTTCATGCGCCGCAGCGCGGCCCGCGTGCAGCGGAAGGTGCCGTTGAGCGTCACGTCGAGCACCCTCGACCACTGCTCGTCGCTCATGTCGACGAGAGCGGCGGTCCCGCCGAGCCCGGCGTTGTTGACGACGATGTCCAGCCGACCGTGCCGCTCCACCGCGAGGTCGAACAGCGCGGCCACCTGGTCCTCGTCGGTGACGTCACAGGGAAGGGAGGCGACCCTGTCCGCTCCGAAGGCGTCGGTGAGTTCGGCCGCGGACTCCTTGAGCCGGCGCGCATGCGCGTCCGACAGGACCACGCTCGCGCCCTCCTCCAGCAGCCGCCGCGCGGTCGCCCCGCCGATACCGGCACCGGCGGCCGCGGTCACGACGGCGGCACGGCCCGCGAGCAGGTGGTGGCCGGGCTCGTAGCGCGGCGGGGAGGTGGTCACGGACGGGCCTCCTTGGACAGGCCGGCGGCGCGTTCGACTCTCGACGGCTGACGCCCCGTACGTTAACCTACCAAACACTTGTTAGGGAAGGAGCGGAGGCTGATGGACCTCGACTTCTCGGCCGCCGAGGACGCGTTCCGCACCGAGGCCCGCGCCTGGCTCACCGCCCACGTACCGGGGACACCCCTGCCCTCGCTGGAGACCGAGCAGGGCTTCGCCGCCCACCGGGCATGGGAGCGCACCCTCTCCGCCGACCGCTGGTCCGTCGTCTCCTGGCCCGAGGAGTACGGCGGCCGGGGCGCCTCCGTTCTGGAGTGGCTGATCTTCGAGGAGGAGTACTACGCGGCCGGCGCGCCCGGTCGGGTCAGCCAGAACGGGATCAACCTGCTCGCCCCCACCCTCTTCGAGCACGGCACCCCCGAGCAGCGCGCCCGCGTCCTCCCGCCGATGGCCACCGGCGAGGTCGTCTGGGCCCAGGCCTGGTCGGAACCCGAGGCCGGCTCCGACCTCGCCTCGCTGCGCTCCACCGCCCGACGGGCCGACGGGGGCTGGCTGTTGAACGGCCAGAAGACCTGGTCGTCCCGCGCCGCCTTCGCCGACCGCGCCTTCGGTCTCTTCCGCAGCGACCGGCAGGGCCTGGACGAGGGCCGACCTCACCGGGGCCTGACCTACCTGATGTTCCCGCTCGACGCCGACGGCGTGACCGTACGGCCCATCGGACGGCTCGACGGAAAACCCGCCTTCGCGGAACTCTTCCTCGACGACGTCTTCGTACCCGACGAGGACGTCATCGGCGAACCCGGCCAGGGCTGGCGGGTCGCGATGAGCACCGCGGGCAACGAACGCGGCCTCACCCTGCGCAGCCCGGGCCGCTTCACCGCCGCGGCCGACCGGCTCACACGGCTGTGGCGGGACCGGGCCGACCCCACCGACACCACCCTGCGCGACCGCGTCGCCGACGCCGTGATCGGCGCCCGCGCCTACCAGTTGTTCACCTACGCCGGTGCCTCACGCCTGGCCGCGGGCGGCTCCATCGGTGCCGAGTCCAGCATGAACAAGGTGTACTGGTCCGAACTCGACATCGCCCTGCACGAGACCGCGCTCGACCTCCTCGGCCCCTGCGGAGAACTCGCCGACCACGCCGACGAGGCGCCGGAACACGGCAGTTGGGCCGAGGGGCACACCTTCTCGCTGGCCGGGCCGATCTACGCGGGCACCAACGAGATCCAGCGCGACATCATCGCCGAGCGGCTGCTCGGCCTGCCGAAGGGACGCCGGTGATGCGCTTCCTCCTCGACGACGAGCAACGGGAGTTCGCGCAGTCACTCGACGCCCTGCTGAAATCGGCCGACACCCCGGCCGTCGTCCGGGCCTGGAGCAACGGTGACCACGGCCCCGGGCGAGCACTGTGGGGCCGCCTCGCGGAGGCCGGGGTGTTCGGGCTCTCGGTCCCCGGGGAACACGACGGCCTCGGCTTCCTCCCGGTCGAACTCGCCGTCGCGTTCACGGAGTTGGGCCGTCACGCCGTGCCCGGCCCACTGGTCGAGACAGTCGCGGCCGCCGCCCTGCTCGACGGGCTCGGCGACCGGCACACGACCTGGCTCCCCGGCATCGCCTCCGGCAAGACCGTCGTGACCCTGAGCCCTCCCGAGGACGACAGCCCGTACGCCCTCGACGCGGACATGGCCGACCTCGTCCTCGTCGTCACCGGTGACACCCTGCGCGCGGCCGGGTCCACCGGCCCCGTCCAGCCGTCCGCCGACCCGGCCCGCCGGCTGTCCCGGCCGACGGAAGGCACCGTCCTGGCGGAGGGGCCGCAGGTGCGGCGCGCGGCCGCGCACGCAGCCGACGTGGGCCGGCTCGCCACCGCGGCTCAGGCACTGGGAGTCGGCCGGACGCTGCTCGACCGGACCGTCGCCCACGTACGGGAACGCCACCAGTTCGGGCGGCCCGTCGGGTCGTTCCAGGCGATCAAGCACCGGCTGGCGGACGTCCTGATCAGCCTCGCCTTCACCGAACCGCTCGTCCACGCGGCCGCTCTCTCGCTCGCCTCCGCGGCCGGCGACAGCGGCCGGGACATCGCGGCGGCGAAGGCCGCGGCCGGCGACACGGTCCACCTGGCCGCCCGCACCGCACTCCAGTGCCACGGCGCCATCGGCTACACCGACGAACTCGACCTGTCCCTGTGGATCCGCAAGTCCCGTTCCCTGCGTACCGCCTGGGGCACCCCGTCGGCCTGCCGCGTCCGCGTCCTCACTCCGTTCCAGGGCTGAGTCGGTGTCAGTGGGCGAGATGGGCGACGAGGAGGTTGGGGTCCTCGTTCGTCAGGTACGCGGCGCTGGGAACGTACACCCTGTCGCCCTGGACCGCGACGGAGGTCGGGGTCCGGAGGCCGTCGGCCGCCGTGAGGACCGCGGTGTGGGTGCCGTCGGGGCGGACGAGGTCGACCTCGTTGTCGTCACGGGCGGCCATGAGGGTGTCGCCGTGCCCGGTGAAGGCGAAGTCGTCGATGGAGGGCAGGCCGGTGGCGTGGACCTCGATCCGGCCCGCGGTGCCGTGCGGCGTGACCGGGATGCGCAGGACCGTGCCCTTGTCGAGGTTGGTGGCCCAGACCGCTCCGTCGTGCAGCTTCAGGCCGTTGGCGCCGGCGAAGGTGCTGGGTTCGAGGGCCTTGCCGCGGGCCCAGACGGTCGCCCTGCCGCCGTCGGCCGGGAGGCTGTAGATGACGCCGCGGACGGAATCGGTGACGTAGAGCCGGTGCCTGCGCGCGTCGAGGGCGAGGCCGTTGGGCAGTCCGTCCGCGGGCAGGGCGGCGATCCGGTGCGGACGGCCACCGGGGCGGACCGCCCAGACGCCGGTGAGGTCCGCGGTGCCGGTGGCGTAGGTGACGTAGAGCGTGCCGTCGTCGGCGCGGGCGATGCCCCCGACGAACGCCTTGCCCAGGTTGGGGGTGCTCGCCTTCGCGGGGGCGGGCAGCGTGGCCAGCACGTGAAGGTGGCCGCCGGGGGCGAGGCGGACGACCTGTCGGGCGAAGGAGAAGGTCAGGTAGGCCGATCCGGTGCGGTCGACGGTGATGTTCTCGGGCTGCTGCGAGGCCGCCAGGCTGAAGTCGGCCACGACATGGGGCCGGGACAGCGGCTCGGTGGCCGCGGTGGCGGTCGCGGCGGAGGTGAGCAGCGCCGCGGTGACGGCGAGCGTGGTGACGGTGGTGCGGATGTGCATGGGGGTCTCCTGTGGTGCGTCAGGGCCACTGCCGGACCGGGGGAGTTGAGGGCCGGCAGTCGTGTTGGGGGGAGGTGGGCGTATCGGCTCAGGGGGCGACGATCTTGATCGTGCTGGCCCAGCCGTGGCCGCCGTCGTGGAGTTGCAGCGCCATGTGGAGGAGCTGGAAGCCCTCCAGCTCGCGTGCGTGCTCGAGGGCGCCGACGTCGACCGGGTTGAGTCCGCCGGAGGCGACGAGATCGGCCACCTTCTTGCGGGCGGTGTCGTCGTCGGAGGCGATGAACACGTCGAGCGGCGTCCCGTTCACCTGGCCCGCGACCAGGGTGCCGGCGAAGGTCGTGTTGAACACCTTGACCACCCGTACCTGTTCTCCCGCGGCGGCGGCGATCCGCTCGGCGGCGGAGGTGCCCGGGGCGACGACGAGCGCGTCGAGCGTGGCGGCGACGGGGTTGCTGATGTCGATCAGCACCTTGCCGGCGAGGCGGGGCCCGTAGGCGGCGGCGAGCTGCTCGGCCGCGTCGAAGGGCACCGCGAGGACCACGATGTCCGCCTGGTCGAGCGCGGATGCGTCGGCGGCGGCTGCTCGCCCCTCGCCGTGGTCCGGTGTGCCCAGTTCGTCGACGAGCCGTGCGGCCTTGCCGGGATCCTTGGCCGTGACGGTGACGTGGTGGCCGCCGGCCAGGGCACGGGTGGCGATGCCCCGGGCCATGTTCCCGGCGCCGACGATGGTGATCTTCATGAGGGTTGTCTCTCTCCTCTCCGTACGTCGAATCCGCTACCGGGTCCGCTACCGGGCGTGGACGCGCACCACGGGATCAGCCGGCGGTGGGGAACAGCGACCGGTTGGCGATGTCGATGATGAACGGGCCCACATGGGAGGGGTACTTGTCGATGATCGCCTTCTTGTAGGCCTCGCCGTCCTCGCCGAGCAGCTCACGGGCGTCGTCGAGATAGCGGCGGACGTCCCCGTAGACCTCGGGACCGGTGGGCGCGCCGTGCCCGGCGAGGATCGTGTCGTAGCCGCTCTCGGAGGCGAGGGCGTCGACGGCCAGCCGCCAGCCGGTGATGTCGTTGTTGCCCAGATAGAGGTGGACGTCGTTGTAGACGAGGTCCTGGGCGATCAGGACACCCTGCTCGGGCAGCTTCACGAGGAGTTCGTCGGCGGCCTCGCCGCCGGAGACGGCCTCGAAGACGAAGGGCACCCCGTCGATGACCTCGGTGCCCGGGACGATGTCCACGTCCGGGGTGAACTCGGTGAGGGTGATGACCTGTCCGGTCGGCAGGTGGCTGTCGCCGCGGGCGATGATCTGCTCGGTCACCTGGGGCAGGGCGTGCACGGGGACGCCGAAACGGGCGGCGCCGTTGTAGTGGTCCGGGTGGGCGTGGGTGACGATCAGCCGGTCGATCGGCTTGCCGAGGCCCTTGGCGTAGGCGACGGCCTCCTCGGCGTAGACGGGCAGCAGCTGGGCGTCGATCGCGACGATCCGCCCCGGGGTCTCGATCAGCTGGGTGGTGGCGTGGAAGGTGTCGGCCGGCGACATGTAGCTGTGGATGCGGACCGAGCCCCTGTCGAGAACCGTGACCGTGCCGTTCATGGTGATGCTCCTTGCGGTTAAGGCGGCCCGTTGCCGTCTCGATGTCGTCCACTCTCGTCGCAATACCGCAGGTGATCGAGATACGCTGGAGACGTGGCATGGTAATTCGAGGACATCTGGAGAAGCCGATGCGTACGGCGGACTCCGGCGGCGCGGACCCCTCGCAGCGGGACGCCATCCCCCGGCTCGACTTCAACCCGCCGCACGAACGTGTCCGGGGACTGGAGATCGTCGACCTGGCGGCCCTGCACGAACGGCGCCGGCGCCGGGGCAGCCGGACCGACCTGGTGCACCGGGTCGATTTCCACACCCTCACCCTGATCACCGAGGGCAGCGCCGAGCACGCGGTCGACTTCGTGACCTACCCCTGCCGCCCCGGCACCCTGCTGTGGATCCGACCGGGCCAGGTGCAGCGCTTCGTCCGGCCGGGCACCGCCAACGGCACCCAACTCCTGTTCACCTCGGCGTTCCCGCCGCACACCAGCAGCGCCGACCGACTGGTCAGGCAGTGGTACGGACCGGCCTGCCGGCAGCTGGGCGCACGCCCCGAGTACGCCGTGCTGTCGACCCTGATCGGTCAGATGCGGGCCGAATACGGCCGTCCCGTGGAGACCGTGTCGGCGGAGATCCTGCAACTCCTGCTGGCCACCGTGCTGTTGCACATCGACCGGCTGCCCCACCCCGACGTCGGCGGCGACCCGCACGCGGGCGGCGAGGTGTACGCGCGCTTCCGTGCCGAACTGGAGCGCGGGTACGCCACCACCCGCCGGGCCGCTGACTACGCCCACCGGCTCGGGTACACCGTCAAGACGCTCACGCGCGCGTGCGTCGCCGCCACCGGACAACCCGTTAAGCCCGTCATCGACGCCCGGGTGGCCCTGGAGGCCCAGCGTCTGCTCGCCCACACCGACGAGCCGGTGGCGACGATCGGCCGCCGCCTGGGTTTTCCCGAACCCACCAACTTCGGGAAGTTCTTCACCCGCCACACGGGCGTGACACCGGGCGCGTTCCGGCAGAGCCATCAGGGCGGCCAGGGCGCCTCTCCTCGGACCGTCTGATCACTGGTCCGGTGTGTCAGCACACTCCTCACCAGGGCCGTTCGGCCCTTGTAGCCGGTCGGGCACCCTGTCTTCACTGGTCCATGCGTGGACGAGGAGGTGAGCGCGGCGATGACCACGGCGGTGGGGCACGCCGGCCGGAAATGGTGTGCGCGGGTGCCGGTGTGCCACCGGCCGCGCGGCGGCGCGAACCTCCCGACCGCCGCGGGCCCATGGCCCAGCCCCGACACCCACCAGACAGGAACATCCCGATGACCGGCACCACTCGTAGCGCGCGGCACCTGTCCACCGGAAACAGTGGAGGCAGACGAGAACGGGAGATCACGCCGACAGCCGGCACCGCCGCCTCCCGGGCCTTCGCCTGGTTGCTGATCGTCTCCGGCGGGCTCGGCGCCCTGGCGTCCTTCGTGATCACCATCGACAAGTTCCAGCTGCTGCAGGACCCGCAGTTCTCACCCTCGTGCAATCTCAGCCCGATCCTGTCCTGCACCAACGTGATGAAGAGCGCCCAGGCCTCGGTGTTCGGCTTCCCCAACCCGCTGCTCGGCCTGCTCGCCTATCCGGTCCTCGTCGCCGTCGGCTTCGCGCTGCTGGCCGGCGCCCGCTTCCGCAGCTGGTTCTGGCTCGGGCTGAACGCAGGCACGCTGCTCGGTGCGGGCTTCTGCATGTGGCTGATGACGCAGGCGCTCTACCGGATCGGGGCGTTGTGTCTGTGGTGCTGCCTGGCCTGGGCGGCCACCATCGCCGCGTTCTGGTACACCACCGTGCACAATGTCCGGCACGGGATCATCCGCGCGCCCCGAGGAGTGGTCGCGGGCGTGCTGGAGTTCCACTGGGCGGTGCCCGTCACCTGGTACCTGACCATCGTGGTGCTGATCGTCACCCGCTGGTGGGACTACGGGCAGACCCTGCTCTGAGCTCGCCTCCCGCCCCGTCATCGGGTGAACGACTGCAAGAGGCCACGGTGTCCTGTGCATGCGCCCCGGACTTCTGAAGGCGCGGAGCCTCGACGCACACAGGACGCCGCAGCCGGATTTCGCGGGACCGGGCCGTCAGGCCGGCAGAAGCGGCGCGGCCCGCCTCGTCACCGTCCCGCCGAAGGACTGGGCGAGGCCGCGCTGTTGGCCGGCGAAGGGAGCACGACCTGCGGCTGGCCCGCGACCGGAGGCGGCGGAGTCAGGTCCCGGGCCGGGAGCCCGGGCGGAGTGGTCTCCTGAACGAGGACCTGGTCGAAGTCGACGAGGCCGGTCTTCTCCATGACCGTGATGTGCTCCAGTACGGTGTCGTTGGCCTGGTCCGCCAGGGCTCGGATCAGCGAGTTCTTCGTGGTGGTGCGGACACCGGCGATCGTGGGGAGGATCTGGCCGTTCGCCGCCCGCACGAGGGTGACCATGTCGGCGTCGAACTGCTCGCCGCTCTCCGCGTTCAACCGGGATACGAAGCTCTGCTGCTGCGGCGACGACTGGTTGGGCAGCGTGATGCCCAACAGACCGGCCGCACGGCGACACGCGGCGTCCAGCGAGGCGACGCCGTCGATCAGATGCTCCCCGGCGGTCCTGACCGCCTTCGTCCTGCTCTTCTCCAGCGTCATCCGTCCGACGGGGTGCTCCCACAGCGCGGCCGCGCGCACCTTGACCACGAAGTCCCGGTCGGCTTCCGTCAGCGCTCCGGTCGCCGGAGTGGCGATGACCCGGTCCTGCGCGGTGCTGGCCTTCTGCACGCCGAGCATGGCGGGGTAGAGGAGAGAAGCCAGAGTGGTCACAACCGCCCCACCCATGATGAGAGTTCCCGCCGCTTTCCGTGAAACGAGCACGGTGTCTCCTGATTCCGTTTTTCGGAACCCGCACGCACAGGACTACGGATGCGAGGTTCCGCAGAACCTCTAGGACTCGCAATGGATTCGTAAAGCAGGCGCTGAGGCCGGGCTTGGCGACTCGGGCATTCCGCGGTGCCAAGAAGGGCCGTTCGACCCTACCTATGGCCCGCACTGGGGCTGTTGGGCCCTATCGGGGCCGGGTACCCCACGGCCGATCATGGGGCGACGGCCGGGAAGGGCCGCCTTCAAACGCCCGCACACATGGTCCTTCCCGGCTCGTCGACAACATGAGCTCATGGGGAGGACGCCGTCCGGTGGACGATCGCCGCCACGATCACTGGCGGGCTCGCTCTGTCCTCCGCGTCCGAAGGCGGCCGAGGCTGGATGCCGACGGTTGCCCCGACCATCGCCGTCGGCCTGGCGCTCACCGTCGCGATCACGCACCAGCGTGTCCACGGCCGTCTTCAGGCTCGTCGTCCGCGAGAGCACGGCTCGGCCGAGGGAGTGGGCGGCGGCACCCGGGGTGCGGCAGATCAGGCGACGGTCCCCGTCACGGTGCCTCCGTTCTTCGTCACGCGGTACGTCACGGTCGTTCCGCTCCAGAAGTGGAAGGTGAGCGTGACCTGCGCTCCGTCGGTCAGGGCGTTGAGGTAGGCGGGGAGCAGGGTGATGGCGTTGTTCGGGTAGTCGGGGGAGAAGGCGCCGTTGAACTCCTGGTAGGGCGTCCAGGAGGTGTTGCCTGCGGCGCTGCCGTCGGCGTACCGGGACTCCAGGGTCGCCAGCTGGTCACCGCGGAACCGGGTGGGGATGCTCAGCCCGTCGGTGGTGTTGCCGTGGGTGTCGGCGAGGACCGGCGGGTCGTAGCTGGTCACATGGATGCTCCAGGGGACGCCCGCGGAGAAACGGGCCTGGATCGTCGCGTTGGTGCCGTAGGCGCGGTCGCCTGCCAGCCTGGTGAGGGCGGAAGCCGTGAGGGTCAGCTGGTTGCCGGAGAGCGTGTAGTCCCGCCCCGGGAGCAGTTGCGTGCCGCCCTGCCACAGGCCCCGGAAGGTGGTGCCGTTCGGGTTCAGGGTGAGGGTCTTGGCGGTGATGGCGCCCGCCTTCGCCAGGTAGACCCGGTCCGAGGACGCGGTTCCCGAGCGGGTGGTCCAGCTGGACCTGATCGCGGCGCCCAGGCCGGGGTCGCTCCACCGGAGCGTGGTGCGGTTGAAGTAGTTCCAGCTGCCCGCGTCCCACAGGGCGGTGGTCGCCCCGGCGGTGCGGGCACTGTGGCCGAGCATCTCGTAGTACTTGAGGGCCTCGCCCTGCTCGACGCGGGAGGGGTGGTTGCTGTCGGGGTACCCCAGCAGGCCGTACTCGCCCAGGTAGGTGGGGATTCCCTGGCTGACGAAGAGGGTGCGGATCCTGGTGAAGGCGTCGGTCATGTCCTGCTGCGAGGTGGCGTCGAACCGGGTGCCGCCCGCGATGTTCACGCTGAACGGGTAGTAGCCGTAGTAGTGGACGGTGGCCGCGAGGCCGGGGTCGTTCATCGACTTGAGCTGCGCGGCCAGGGGCTCCATGCGCGCCTGGGACGGCGTGCAGCCGAGGGTGGGCAGGAACAGCAGCCGGGTCGCGTTGTTGCCGCCGGACTGACGAACCACCGTCCGGAAGGCGCTGTTCAGTTCGGCGTTGTACGCGATGCCCTGGGCCTCGGTGGTGTTGTTGAACTGCGGCTCGTTGTTGCCCTCGAAGAGCAGTTTCCGCGGGTGGTCGCGGAAGGTGCCGGCGATCTGCGTCCAGGTGGCCTTGAACCGGGCCAGCACACCGTCATGGTCGGTGGGCATGTCGGCGATCCACTGCCACGAGTCGTGGTGGACGTTGAGCACGACGTAGAGGCCGTCGTTCAGGGCCAGGTCGACGGCCTTCCTGACGGACGTCATCCACGCCGCGTCGATCGTGTAGGGAGCCGTGGCGGACTGGTGGTCGGTCCAGGTGACGGGGATGCGCACACTGCGGTATCCCTGCGCCTTGAGGGCGTCGAACAGGGACTTGGTGGGCACGTCGTTGCCCCAGGACGTCACGTCCGGAATGGCGTCGAAGGTGTTGCCCAGGTTCCAGCTCGGCTGCATCGCCGCCACCGTGTCCGCCGGGCTCGCCGCGACAGGCAGCCGTATCGGGAGCGGGTCCTTGCGGGCGGGGGACGCGAGGGCCGCGGTGCCGGTCGCCCCGATCACGGTGACCAACGCGAGCAGCAGACCCAGCAGGCGACCGAGGCCGCGGCCTCCGGTCAGGTACCGCGTTCTCTGCATGGTTGACCCTTCTCTGTCGGCCGGGCGGGGGGACCGCCCGTGGGGGGAGGTGCGAACAGACGGGTGAAGGAAGGCCCCCGAGGCGAGCGGCGCCTGGTCAGAAGCCCTGTGGGGTGTAGTCGAACCAGTCGAAGCGGACCGTGCCGGCGGCGGCGTACATGCCGATGACCCGTCCGGTGAAGCCGCCCGCCACCTCGGTGGAGAGGTGACGGCCGTCCAGGGAGCCGAGTTCGGCGAAGGCGCCGTCCGGCTCCTCGACGCCGAAGGTGACGGTGTCGGGCCCGGTGCGGGGGCCCAGGTCGGCGGCGGGGGAGAAGCGGACGCCGAGCACCACAGGTCCGGAAGGGACCGGGCGGGAGGCCAGGACCGTGCGCAGGGTCCCGGCGCGGGCGAGCACCCGGACCTCGCTCTCGGAGGCCTCGATCTCGTAGTGGTGCTCCTCGTCGAGGCGGACCGCGAGACCACCGCGGCCCTGTCCGGTGTCGACGCGGGTGCGCGCCTCGCACGTCAGGTGTTGCTGGCGGCGGCCGACGAACACGGCGTCCGGCTCGTCCAGGGAGGCGCCGCGGGCACGCAGGGTCAGCCAGCCGGAGCGCTCTTCGGTGGTGCAGTGCTCCGGGGAGCGGTCCCGGGGAGAGATCCACTGCGGCCGCAGTTCGCCGAGCTCGAAGTCGTCCCGCACGGGCTCGACCGGTCCGGGGACCAACGGCCAGGAGAGGGCGGGCAGTTCGGACGTGACCTCGCCGACCACGGGCCAGCCGTCCACCCACTCGACCGGCACCAGGAACGTCTCCCGGCCCAGCACGTGCCAGCCCGGGGTGCCGCCGCGCGGCCGGACCCCGAGGAGCACCATCCACCACGATCCGTCGGGCGCCTGGACCAGGTCCGCGTGCCCGGTGTTCTGGATCGGGTGCCGGGTACCGCGATGGGTCAGCACCGGGTTGTGCGGACAGGGCTGGAACGGACCCGAGGGGGAGGGGCCGCGGGCGATCGCGACGGCGTGGCCGCGCTCGGTGCCGCCCTCCGCGATCAGCAGGTACCAGTGGTCACCGATGCGGTACAGGTGCGGCGCCTCGGGAGCCTGCGCGCCGGGGGTGCCCGACCAGATCCGCCGCGGCTCTCCGAACGTCTCTCCCGTCACGGGGTCGATGCGCACCTGTCGGACCCCGGCGATCGTGCACCAGCACGTGCCGTCCTCGTCCCAGGCGAGGTCCGGGTCGATGCTCGGGATCCCCGGCAGCGGGATCGGGTCCGACCAGGGGCCCGCCGCGTCGGTCGCCGTGAAGAGCATGTTGCCGCCACCGCCGACGTTGGTGACGATCAGCCAGAAGCGGCCGTCGTGATGGCGCAGGGTCGGCGCGTAGAGACCGGCCGACGAGAGCAGCTCCCGCGGCAGCCGCAACTGGCTCGGCCGGTCGAGGGCGTTGCCGATCTGCGTCCAGTGCACCAGGTCGCGGCTGTGGAAGACGGGGATGCCGGGGAAGTACTCGAAGCTGGAGCAGACCAGGTAGTAGTCGTCACCCACGCGGCAGACACTGGGGTCGGGGTGGAAACCGGGGATGACGGGATTGCGCAGGGCGGTTCCCTGATGCTCGGACACGTGGTCAAGTCCTGTTCTTCAGCTGTCGAAGCGCTTCACTTGGTCGGGAACGTTAATGACACGTTTCTCGCGAAACAAGAGGGAGGATTTCCAAGAAACTTTCTTTTCCCGGCGTTGTTCACGGCCCCCTCCCGGTCGGTAGAGCGTCGAAGCGCTTCGATGCGCCGAACCGGCGGCCGGGCGCGCGGGTGTCGATCGGATTCCGTCCGAACGGACCACGGAACCCCGCGTTGCTAAGCGGAGAGTTCTCCACTACGTTATGTGGAGACCTCTCCGCATAGCTTAAGGAGCGTCATGCAGTACACCAAGCTGGGCACGACCGGCCTCGACGTGTCCCCGATCGCGATCGGTGCGATGACCTACGGCGAGCCCGACCGCGGGCATCCCGTCTGGTCGAGGGGCGAGGAGGAAGCGCGCCCGCTGATCAGGCACGCCCTGGAGTCGGGGATCAACTTCTTCGACACCGCGAACATGTACTCCAACGGCTCCAGCGAGGAGATCCTCGGCCGCGCGCTCAAGGACTTCGCCGACCGCGATGCCGTGGTGATCGCCACGAAGCTGCGTCACCCGATGCGCCTGGGACCGAACGGACGCGGACTGTCCCGCAAGGCGATCATGACCGAGGTCGACCACTCGCTGCGCCGCCTCGGCACGGACTACATCGACCTGTACCAGATCCACCGCAACGACCGCACCACCCCGTGGGAGGAGACCCTCGAAGCACTCAGCGACCTCGTGAAGGCCGGAAAGGTCCGCTACCTCGGCGCCTCCTCCATGCACGCCTGGGAGTTCGCGAAGGCCCTGAACCTCCAGAAGCAGCACGGCTGGGCGCGGTTCGTGTCCCTGCAGGACCACTACAACCTCCTCGCCCGCGAGGAGGAGCGGGAGATGATCCCGCTGTGCCTGGACGAGGGGGTCGGCACGGTCGTCTGGTCGCCGCTGGCCCGCGGCCGCCTCGCCCGCGCGTGGGACGACGCCCGCTCGACGGTGCGCTCCGAGACCGACGGCGCCTACGCGGACCTGCTCTACTCGCCGGCCGAGGAGGCGTCCAACCACGCGATCGTCGACGCCGTCGGGAAGGTCGCCGCCGCACACGGCGTCACCCGTGCCCAGGTCGCGCTCGCCTGGCTGCGCCGTCAGTCCGTCGTCACCGCACCTCTGGTCGGCGCCGGTTCGGTCCGGCAGATCGACGAGGCCGTGGCCTCCCTCGACATCGAACTCACCGACGAGGACGTGCGCGCCCTGGAGGCCCCGTACACCCCTCGGTACGACTGGCAGGGCGTCTCCGACGAGGCCGAGCTGGAGGCCATCCGCCGGCGCGTCCCCGGAATGGCCCTCGCATGACCACGATCGTCCGCTCCGGGGCCCCCGCCCGCGCCGGAGCCCTGCTCGTCCTCCTCGGCCCGCTGGTGTCCTGGGTCGCCGAGTTCATCACCGCCGCCGCATGGCAGGACCCGCCGTACTCGCCCCTGTACAACTGGGTCAGCCACCTCGGCCTGACCGGCCCGCCGCAGACCGCGTTCGGGCAGGTCGCCAACTCCCCCCTCGGCGCTGTCATGGACACCGGCTGGGTCATCTACGGCACCCTCCTGATCGTCGGCACGTTCCTCGTGTTCGACCCGCGCAAGGGCGCCCGCCCCGTCGTCATCCTGAGCGTCGCCGTCCTCGCCGGTGTCGGAGTCTCGCTCGTCGGCGTCTTCCAGGGCTCCAACGCCAACGTCGACAACGGCCTGATCGCCTTCCACACCGTCGGGGCGCAGGGCGTCATGCTCGCCGGCAACCTCATGGCGATCGCCGTCGGCACCGGCGGAGCCCGCATCGGGCTCACCAGGCGCCGCTCGATCGTGAGCACCGCGCTCGGCGCCGCAGGACTGCTCGCCTTCCCCCTCTTCATGACCGACGTGTTCACCGGCTGGATGTGGAACATCGGCCTGTTCGAGCGCGCCGTCATCTACCCGATCATGATCGGCCACGCCCTCCTGGGAAGCGGCGTGGCCGCCACCCAGCGCCACCGGGCGACGCACCCGACGGCCCCCCTCACCGCACGAGCCGCACGAGCCCAGAGCTGAAGGACAGACAGATGACACAGGTACTGGTCACCGGTGGAACCGGATTCATCGGGAGCTGGTGCATCCAGGCCCTGCTGGATGCCGGGCACACCGTCCGCACCACGGTCCGCGACCTGCGGCGCGAGCCGGCGCTGCGCTCCTGGCTGCACGCGGCCACACCGTTCGACGACGACCGGCTCACCGTCGTGCGCGCCGACCTCGAACAAGCCGAGGGCTGGGACGCCGCCGTCGCCGGCTGCGAGTACGTCCTGCACGTCGCCTCGCCGACCCTGCGCCACACGCCGGCCAACGACGACGACCTGGTGGTCCCGGCACGCGAGGGCGTCCTGCGGGTGCTGCGCGCCGCCCGCGACGCCGGTGTGCGCCGGACCGTCCTGACCAGCGCCTTCGGTGCCGTCGGGATCGGGCACCCGCCGCGCTCGACGCCGTTCACCGAGGAGGACTGGACGGACGTCGACAGCGACATCCCGCCCTACCAGCGGTCCAAGACACTCGCCGAACGCGCCGCGTGGCAGTTCATCCAGGACGAAGGCGGTGGTCTGGAACTGGCTGCGGTCCACCCCGTAGGAGTCCTCGGCCCCCTGCTCGGCCCGGACGACCCGCCGTCTCTGCGTCTGGTCCGCAGAATGCTCGAAGGGCAGGTTCCCGCATGCCCTCCCTTCGGGATGGGCTTCGTCGACGTGCGCGACGTCGCGGACCTGCACCTGCGCGCGATGACCGATCCGGCGGCCGCAGGCGAACGTTTCCTGGCCGTCGCCGGGCACAGCCTGCGCGTCATCGACATCGCACGCATCCTGCACGACCGCCTCGGTGAGCGCGCCGCGAAGGCCCCGACCCGTGAACTGCCCGTGTGGGTCGCGCGCGCTCTGGGCGTCGTGAACCCGGAACTGCGCCTGCTCAGGCACCAGCTCGGCCGGGATCTCGACGCCACAGGCGCCAAGGCGGAGAAACTCCTCGGATGGCGGGCCCGTCCCATCGAGGACACCATCGCGGAGACCGCCGAGAGCCTCCTCGCCCACGGCATCGGGACGAGGACCGCCTCGTAGCCGCGGGGAGGGGATGCTCCGGACGGGCATGGCAGCGATGTGGCGCCCCGCACGAGGACGGGGCGCCCTGCTCCGGCCTTCGCGCAGTCACACGCCGACGATCTGCCACTCCTGGTTCGTCCCGGTCCCGACGGGCCACTGGATGACGTACGCGCCGTCCGCCGTCGAGGCGCCCTCGACGTCCGCGCACCACGTGCCGTTGCGGACGTTGACGAGCCGGTAGAAGCCGCCGCCCGCGTCGACGAGCCTCCACCACTGGTTGTCGCTGCCCACGTCCTGCCACTGGATGAGCCGGCTGCCCTGGGTACCGTCCCCGGGACTGTCGAGGACACGACCGCTGTGCCGGACCCGCAGCCGGAACGAGCCGTCGGCGTTGGGCAGGAACTGCCACTGCTGACTGGTCGCGCCCGACGCGGGGGACTGGACGATCCTCGCGCTGGCGGCGGTGTCCCCGCCCGCGACGGCCAGCGCCTCCTGACTGCCCCTGTTGACCAGCCGGAACCAACCGGAGAGCAGGGCGACCGTGATGTCGGTGCGCTGCCCCGCGACCAGGGACACCTTGCGGGCGTGGGTACCGAGGGGCGAGGCGGTCACGGTGGCCGAGGTGGTCACCGAGGTCAGGCCGCGGCGGCTGATGAGGGTGACGGTCTGGTCGATCGCCGAGGTCACCGAGAGGGTGGCGGTGCGGGCCGTCAGGTCCCATGCGAAGGTGTGGATCCGGATCCGGCCGCGGGTGCGTACGCCGGTGATCGAGCCCTTGGCGAGCTGGTCGGGCAGGGCCGGAAGCACCTCCAGCACCCCGGGACGGGAGTAGATCAGGGCCTCCGCCAGCACACCCGGCAGGGCGTTCGCGGCGTCGGCGTTGTAGATGTCGAGGTCGGGATTGTGCGAGGTCATCAGCGACCTGAAGACCATGTTGTTGCCGATGATCTTCTTCAGGTTGTCGTAGACCTTCCCGCCGTCCTTCAGACGGGCCCCGGCCAGGGCACGATGGAGGCTTCCGTGGGCGGAGATGTTCTGGTCGCCCCGCTTCTCCAGGGCCCTGAGCGCCGGACGGACCAGCGCGGGCTTCTCCTCGGGGTTGATCTCGTGCAACGGCCAGGCACCGTAAAGGTGTTGGATGTGCCGGTGGTCGTAGCGGTCGGTCAGGGTGGGCCAGGACCACTCGGCGAGCGCGTTGTCGCTGTTGACGCGGTAGTCGGGCAGCTTGGCGAGCAGCGCCGTCCAGCGGGCCACGCCCTGGCCGCTGCCCTGCTCGACACCCAGGGAGTTCGCCGCCTCCACGGCGGCCTGGAGGGCGTGCCGGCCGGCCATGATGTCGCCGGTGGCGTTGATCGACAGGTACACGCCCGTGTTGCCGGGCGAGTTCTCCATGGAGAAGGACGGCACGAAGACGGCCTTGCCGTTCGCGTCGGTGCGGGTGAGGAAGTCCTCGTAGAACAGGGCCAGTTCCATCAGGGCCGGGGCCAGCCTGGTCCGGTAGAACGTGCTGTCGCCGGTGACCTGGTAGTACTCCAGCAGCGGGTAGAGCAGCCAGTCGGCGCCGCCGGTCCAGCACTGGCCCGGGAAGCTGTTGTTGTTGAAGTGGAGCATGTGGCCGTACTCGCCGTCGGTACGGGACGGGGCGAGGAAGCCGCGGGCGCCGTAGAGGTTGGTGGCGTTGGTGCGCCAGTCGGCGAGCTGGCCGAGCACCAGGTCGGCGTAGCCCTGCATGACCTCGGTGGTGTCGAGGATGTTGGCGCCCGCGACCTGGAGGTTGATGTTGGCGTCGGTGGTGAAGTCGTCGGCCCAGGCGCCGTTCCAGGAACCCGTCCAGATGCCGGTGAGACGGGGCGGCAGGACTCCGCTGGAGCTGATGAAGAGGTAGCGGCCCGAGTCGTAGAGGCGCTCCAGCAGGGCGAGGTCGATGACGCCGCGATTCGCGTTCTGGCGGGCTATGAGCTCGCTGACGGAGAGCCTGCGGTCTGCGTCGGAGACGTTCAGGTCGAGGCGGGAGCGGTCGTAGAGCTCGGTGTGGAGCGCGGTGTGTGCCGAGCGCAGGGTGGTGTAGTCGGTGCCGATCGTGGCCAGTTGGGCGTGCAGGGGCTGGGAGTCCCAGGCGGTGGACGACTCGTAGCGGCCCAGCTTGGTCAGCAGGAGCACCTTGGTCGCCTTGGCCACCACGACGGTGGCGCCGTTGACGGTCACCGACGAGCCGGTGCCGGTGGCGACGACCCGGGTGACGCCCTCGTAGCCGAAGGCGCCCTGCCCGGCCGGATAGGTGCCGCGCAGGTTCAGGTAGCCGTCGCCGTTGCTCACGGTGGCGCGGGTGGTGAAGCCGACGCCTGCGGGCACGCCGCTCAGCGCCGTGTTGACGCTGAGTGTGGTGTCGACGGTGCGGCCGGGCGCGGGGGTCAGTTCATGGACGATCACCTTGTCGGCGCGCGAGACGAAGGCGCGGCGCGACCAGGTGCCGTACTGGTCGGTCCAGCTGGAGCCGACCTCGCCGGTGCGGTAGTCGGCGGTACGGCCGTAGGTGTTGACCGTGGTCATGCCCGGGGTGCTGAGCTGGAGTTCGTACGCGGGGTGGTAGGTCTGCGTCCAGCGCAGCGACCACCCGGAGGCGAAGTCGCTGTTGGCACCGGCGTAGTTCCCGGCCAGCGCCTTGTCGCGGACGCCGTCGAGGCGCCCGGCGAGCACGGGGGGCTTGACGGAACGGGTGCCGTTGGGCAGCACCAGCCGGTGGTAATTGAAGACCACCTTCTCCAGCGCCGCCGCCCCGTACAGGACGGCGCCGTACTCGCCGTTGCCGGTGAGGAAACCGTCGGTCCAGGAGGCGGCGGGGGAGGTGTCGTGGACGCCGCGGTCGGGGAGCGTGATCTGCGGCGGGACGGCGGCCGCGGCCTCGCCCGCGAGAAGGCCGCCGGGGAGGGCGGCCGCACCGGCGGTCAGCGCCGCGGTGGCCAGGAAGCGTCTGCGGTCCATGGGCAGGTCCTGCACGCGAACTCCTTGCGGTGGGGGTCGGGCCGAATGCACGGACAGCGGGGAGGAGGGCGGAGGCGGCCCGGGGGAGCGGGCCGCCTCCACCCCCTAGTCCTGGACCTTGCCGCCGGTCACCCGGGACAGGGCCAGCGCGATCAGGATGATGGCGCCGTTGAGCGCGCCGATCCACTGCGCGGGGACGCCGCCGAGGGTGAGGACGTTCTGGATCAGGAAGAGCAGCAGGATGCCGGTGAACGCGCCGAACATCGTGCCCTTGCCGCCGTTGAGGCTGATGCCGCCGATGACGGCCGCGGCGAACACCGTGAAGATGTAGCCGTTGCCCTGCGCGGAGGCCACCGAGGCCAGCCGCCCCGAGAGCATCAGACCGCTGAGCGCGGCCAGCAGGCTCGCGGTGACGATCACGATCCACAGCACCCGGTCGGTGCGGATGCCGGCCGCCTTCGCCGCGTCGACGTTGCCGCCGATGGCGTAGAGGGAACGGCCGAAGCTGGTGAAGCCGAGCACCACGATCCCGACCGCGAACAGGATCAGGCAGACCCAGACCGAGGCGGGCATGCCGAACCACTCCGCGGTGCCGATGTACAGCATCGACGACGGCAGCTGGAAGAAGGTCTGACCGCCGGAGATGCCGGTGAGGATGCCGCGCAGCACGATCAGCATGCCCAGGGTCACGATGAAGCCGTTGAGGCCGAACCGGATGATGAACAGGGCGTTGACCGCGCCGATCAGCAGGCCCACGGCGAGCGTGACCGGCACCGACCACGCGCCCGGGAGCAGGCCCAGGCCGTGCGTGGCGCCCGCCGGGACCGTGAGCCAGGCGGCCACACCGGGCGCGAGGCCGACCGTGGACTCCAGGGACAGGTCCATCTTCTTCACGATCAGCACCAGCGTCTGCGCCAGGACCAGGACCGCGATCTCGGACATGGTCTGCAGGACGTTGATGAGGTTGTCGGCCTGGAGGAACACCGGGTTGACGATCTGTCCGACGATCGCGATGACGATGATCGCGGGGATCAGGGCGAGGTCGCGCAGCCGGGCGAAGGCGATCCTGCGCCCCCCGGCCGGCCGGGCGGCCGGCTGTTCGTCCTGCGGGGTCTTCGCGGTGGTCGCGGCCGCTGTCTCAGACATCGAGGTCCACTCCTTCCATCGCGGCCACCAGCTCGTGGTCGTGCCAGCCGCTCGGCTTCTCGGCGACCACACGGCCCTGGAACATCACCAGGACCCGGTCGCACATGCGCAGGTCGTCGAGTTCGTCGGAGGCGATGAGCACGCCCGTCCCGGACTCGGCCGTCTCCTCGACCTTGCCGAGGAGGAACTCCTTGGACCGCACGTCGACACCTGCGGTCGGGTTGATCAGCACCAGCATCCTGGGGTCGCTGGCCAGGGCGCGGGCCATGACGACCTTCTGCTGGTTGCCACCGGAGAGCCCGGAGACCTCCAGTTCGGGGCCCGGCGTCTTGATCGCCAGGTTCTCGATCATGTCCCTCGCGAGTTCGTCGCGGCGGCGCCGGTCGATGAACCCGGGCGGTCCGAGCCGTTCCGGGATGGTCAGGGTGCCGTTGTCCGCGATGGACATCCCGGGGATGTAGCCCTGCTGGTGGCGGTCCTGCGGGACGAATCCCACGCCGGCCCGGAGCGCGGCGGGGACGCTGCCCGGCCGGGGCCGGACTCCCGCGATCTCCACCGTGCCGGTGCCCGCGGCGCGCAGGCCCGCCACGGTCTCCGCCAGCTCGGTGCGGCCACTGCCGGCCGCACCCGCCAGCCCCACGATCTCGCCGCCGCGGATCACGAAGGAGACGTCGTCGTAGGCACCGGCCAGGGACGCGCCGGTGACCGACAGGACCTCCGGGACCCCGGTCTCCACCCGGCCCCGCCGCCTGCCGACGTTCTCCGCCGCCGCGTCACCCGTCATGGCGGCGACGAGCTCGGAGCGGGGCAGGTCCGTGACCGGGGCGGTCAGGATGTGCCGGGCGTCCCGGAACACCGTCACCGTGTCGCAGATCTCGTAGATCTCCTGGAGGTGGTGGCTGATGAACAGGAAGGTGACGCCCTGTTCCTGGAGGTCCTTGATCCGGCCGAACAGGCGGTTGATGGCCGCCGCGTCCAGCTGTGCGGTCGGTTCGTCGAGGACGATGAAACGCGCCCCGAAAGAGAGCGCCCGGGCGATCTCGACGAACTGCCGCTGCTCGACGTCCAGTTCACCGGCCGCCGTGCGTACGTCCACGTCGACCGACCAGGTCCGCAGCAGGTCCTCGGCCTTGCGGCGGAGGGTGCGCCAGCTGATCAGGCCGCCCCGGCCGCGGTCGTGACGGTTGAGGAAGAGGTTCTCCGCGACCGTCAGCTCGGGGATGATCGTGGACTTCTGGTAGACGCAGGCCACTCGCTGCCGCCAGGCGTCCCGGTCGGCGAGCCGGGGAGCCGGCTCGCCACCGAAGGTCACCGTGCCCGTGTCGGGTGCCTGGAGGCCGGTGAGGACCGAGACCAGGGTCGACTTTCCCGCGCCGTTGCGTCCCACCAGCGCGTGTGTCTGCCCGGGTGCGATCGTGATCCGTGCGTCGCTGAGCGCGACCGTGGACCCGAACCGCTTCGTAATCCCCGACGCCTCGGCGACGGGCGGAGCAGTAACCATGTCTGCGTATCGCCTTCCGGTCAGCCGAGGTTGTTGCCCCAGAGGGACTTGTCGTCGCTCTTGACACTGGGGACGCCGCCGTAGGTGCCGCCGTCCGCGGTGACGAGCGGGGCGGACAGCTGGTCCTCGAGGACGCCGTCGCGGACCTGGATGATGGTGCTGTCGTGGTCGGTCTTGCCGGGCTTGAACGTCTTGCCGTCGATCGCCGCCTTCAGGTAGTAGAGGGCGTACTTGGCGTAGAGGTCGGCCGGCTGGGAGACCGTGGCGTCGATCTTCCCGGCGGCGATGTCCTTGAGCTCCTCGGGGATGCCGTCGTTGGAGACGATGAAGACGTGCTTCTTGTCCTTCGGGTCGACCAGCAGACCCTTCTGCTTGAGCACCTGGAGCGTGCCGGCCAGGGCGAAGCTGGACTCCATGTAGACGCCCTTGATGTCCGGGTTCGCCGTGAGGTCGGTCTGGAGCTTCTGCGCGGCGACCGCGCCGTCCCAGTTGGTGGCCTCGCCGAACACCTTGATGCCGGGGTAGTTCTTCTTCATGCAGTCGTTGAACGCCTCGGTGCGGTCACGGCCGTTGATGGAGTCGAGGCCGCCTTCCAGCATGACGACCTTGCCCTTGCCGCCGAGCTTCGTGCCGAGGAACTGGCAGGCCTTCTCGCCGTAGGCGCGGTTGTCGGCCCGCACCACCATGTAGACCTTGCCGGTGTCGGGGCGGGTGTCCACGGTGACGACCGGGATCTTCTTCGCCGCCAACTGCGCCAGGGTGGGCGCGATGGCCGCGGTGTCCTGCGGGGCCATCGCCACGCCCTTGACGCCCTGGCTGATGAACGTCTGGGCGTTCGCGGTCAGCTTCGCCACGTCGTTCTGCGAGTTGGTCGTCTTCAGGTCCAGGCCCAGCTCCTTGGCGTACTGGGGCGTGTACTTGATGTACGAGTTCCAGAAGTCCGTGTCGGAGCGCGGGTAGTCGACACCCACCACGGGCTTGCCGCCGGAGCCTGCCGAGGTGCTGGAGCTCTGGCAGGCCGTGAGGGCGGAGACCGTGAGGACGGCGAGCGCGCCGAAGCAGGCGTACCGGGTGTGTCTGAGCGTCATTGCTCTTCTCCTTGGTGCAGGAAAACCGGAAAACGGAAGGGATGGAAGAGGCAGAAGGGGCGGGGGGAGGTGGGGCGGAGGAGGCGGAGGTGTCCGGGTACGGCCGCGGTCAGGTCCGCGGGCGGATGCGCAGTCCGTGCATGCCGCCGTCGACGGCGAGATCGGTGCCGGTGGTGGAGGCGGCGAGCGGGCTCGCGAGGTGGACGACGGCCGCGGCCACCTCTTCGGCGGCGACCAGGCGCCCCATGGGCTGACGGGCCTCGAGGGCGGCGCGTTCGCCCTCCGGGTCGTCGGCGCGGTCCAGCAGCCTGCCGACCCATGGGGTGTCGACCGTGCCGGGATTGACGCAGTTGACGCGGATGCCCTCGTGCACGAGGTCGGCCGCGCTCGCCCGGGTGAGCGCGAGGACGGCACCCTTGGTCGCGGAGTACAGCGCCCGCTGGGGCAGGCCCGCGGTCGCCGCGATCGAGCAGGTGTTGACGACGGCCGCGTGAGCGGAGCGGCGCAGATGGGGCAGCGCGGCGCGGGTCACCCGGACCATCCCGACGACGTTGACGTCGAAGACGTGGTGCCATTCGTCGTCGCTGTTGTCCTCGACGGTGCCCTGCGCGCCGATTCCTGCGTTGTTGACCAGGATGTCGATGCCGCCGAGCACACGCGCGGCCTCCTCGACGGCGGAGCGCACCTCGGTGTCGTCGGTGACGTCGGCCCGGATGCCGACGAGCGGTTCGGGCACCTGCTTCGGCGTGAGGTCGAGGCAGGCGACCCGGGCGCCCCGGGCGGCGAGCAGCTGGGCGGTGGCCAGACCGATACCGGACGCGCCGCCGGTGACGACCGCCGTGAGACCGTGCAGCTCGGATCGGCTCACTCGCCGGTCGCCTCCTGCCAGACGGGCCCGTCCGGGTAGCGGTGGGCGGCGACGGACTCGGTGTGGATCTCCGCGCTGATGCCGGGCGCGGTCGGGGCGAGGTAGCGGCCGTCCCGGATGCGGACCGGGTCGGTGAAGTGCTCGTGCAGGTGGTCGACGTACTCGATCACGCGGTTCTCGGTGCTGCCGCTGACGGCCACGTAGTCGAACATCGCCAGGTGCTGGACCATCTCGCACAGGCCGACCCCGCCGGCGTGCGGGCAGACCGGGACACCGAACTTGGCGGCCAGCAGCAGGATGGCGACGTTCTCGGTGACACCGGCGGTGCGGCTGGCGTCCATCTGGAGGATGTCGAGCGCCTCGGCCTGGAGGAGCTGCTTGAACATCACCTGGTTGTGGGTGTGTTCACCGGTGGCGACCTTGATCGGCGCCAGCGCCCTGCGGACGGCGGCGTGGCCGAGGATGTCGTCGGGGGAGGTGGGCTCCTCGATCCAGTACGGGTCGTAGGGGGCGAGCGTACGCATCCAGTCGATGGCCTTCTGGACACCCCAGGCCTGGTTGGCGTCGACGGCGATCCGGATGTCCGGGCCGACCGCCTCCCGGGCCAGTCGCATCCGGCGCACGTCGGCTTCCTGGTCGGCGCCGACCTTCAGCTTGATCTGGGAGAAGCCGTCGGCGACGGCCTCCTTGGAGAGCCGCACCAGCTTCTCGTCGTCGTAACCGAGCCAGCCGGGTGTCGTCGTGTAGGCGGGGTAGCCGGCCGACAGCAGGTGGGCGGTGCGTTCGGCGCGGCCGGGCTCGGCGCGGCGCAGGATCTCCAGCGCCTCCTCGCGGGTCAGCGCGTCCTCCAGATAGCGGAAGTCGACCAGGTCGACCAGCTGTTCGGGGGACAGCTCCGACAGCAGTTGCCAGACCGGCTTGCCGGTGCGGCGGCCGTACAGGTCCCACACGGCGTTCACGATCGCCGCGGCGGCCATGTGGATGGCGCCCTTCTCCGGTCCCAGCCAGCGCAGTTGACTGTCGCCGGTCAGCCGGCGGGAGAAGGCGCCGAGGTCGCCGAGCACCTCTTCCACCGGCAGACCGACGACCAGCGGAGCCAGCGCGCGTACGGCGGCCACCTCCACGTCGTTGCCGCGGCCCACGGTGAAGGCCAGACCGTGGCCCTCGTCCCCGCCGCTCGTACGGATCGTCACATACGCGGCGGAGTAGTCGGGTTCGGGGTTCATGGCGTCGGAGCCGTCGAGGTGGAGTGAGGTCGGGAATCTGACGTCCACCGCTTCGACGGAGCTGATCAGTTCAGTCATGGGGCCCGGCCGTCCCGTCCCGGGGGCCGCGCTGTCCGTGAGAGGTCATGGCAAACCACCTGTTGTCATATGTCGTGGGTATGTCCTGCTGCGAGTAGCAGGTCTCGGACATGGGATGGATTTAAGAGGGCGCTGGGACGTGCTGTCCATACCCCGCACCGAAACAATTTGGTTCGCCCTCGATCAACCTGCACAGACAGGAACCACTAGCCGACAGAAGAAGCAGGAGCAGTCATCCCATCTCTTCCGCATCCATGGGATGTATTGCTACGGTGCCGCTTGCGCACGCACTCAGAGGGGACGGCGATCCATGTCACTCACCGACAAGGCCATCGACCGCATCAGGGAGCTCATCCAGTCCGGTGAGCTGGCCCCGGGAGCCAAGCTGTCGCCCGAGCCGCAGCTCGCCGCGGAGCTCGGACTGTCCCGCAACCTGACGCGGGAGGCGGTGAAGGCCCTGGTCGTCTCCCGGGTGCTGGAGATCCGGCGCGGCGACGGCACCTATGTGACCAGCCTCGAACCGGAGCTGCTGCTCAGCGGCATCGGCTCCGCCGTGGAGCTGCTGCACGGCGACACCCTGCTGGAGCTGACGGAGGTGCGCCGGCTGTTCGAACCGGTCGCCACCGCCCTGGCCGCCACCCGGATCTCGGCCGCCGCCCTCGGCGAGGTCGAGCGCCACCTGGACGCGATGCGCGCCGCCCGCGAAGACGTGGAACTGCTCAACGAGCACGACACGGCCTTCCATCGCACGGTCGTCGCGGCCACCGGGAACGCCACGCTCGCCGCCCTCCTGGAGGGCATCTCCAGTCGCACCGTGCGCGCCCGGATCTGGCGCGGCCTGGTCGACGACAACGCCGCCGCGCGCACCGTCGCCGAGCACGAGGCCATCTACCAGGCCCTCGCGGTCGGGGACGCGGCCCTCGCGCAGGCCGCGGCCCTGCTGCACGTCACCACGACGGAGCGGTGGCTGCGGGACCACTGGGGCGCCGAGGACGGCAGCGCCCCGCGTGACCTGGCCGGCGCCGAGGCATGAGCTGGCCTGCGCCTGAGCCTGCCTGCGCCTGCGCCTGGGCCTCCGCCTGGGCCGGCCGTCGGACGCCGCGGTAACGCAATGCGCCGTCACCGGCTCCACGGCCACCGACCTCGCCGCCGCCGTTGCGTGAGAGCCGCGGCACCCCCTTTCCTCCCCCGAACCGATCGCACATCCCCTCCAGGAGAACCCGATGAGACTGCTGCGTGTGGGCCCGCCCGGCCTGGAGCGCCCCGCCGTCCTGGACGCCGACGGAGGCGCCCACGACCTGACCCCGATCACCGACGACATCGACGGCGACTTCCTCGCGGGCGGCGGCATCGACCGTGCCCGCAGAGCCCTCACCGAGGGCCTCCTGCCCCCGATCGAGATCGCCGGGCAGCGGATCGGCGCCCCCGTCGCCCGCCCCGGCAAGGTCGCCTGCGTGGGCCTCAACTACGTCGACCACGCCGCCGAGACCGACACCCCGCCGCCCGCCGAACCGGTGCTGTTCATGAAGGCCGCGAACACCGTGGTCGGCCCCGACGACACCGTGCTGATCCCGCGCACCAGCGTCAAGACGGACTACGAGATCGAACTCGCGATCGTCATCGGCCGCACCGCGCGCTACCTGGACTCGGAGAACGCCGCCGACGAGGTCATCGCCGGCTACGCCATCGCCGACGACGTCTCCGAGCGCGCCTTCCAGCACGAGCGCGGCGGACAGTGGGACAAGGGCAAGTCCTGCGAGACGTTCAACCCGCTCGGCCCCTGGCTGGTCACCCCGGACGAGGTGGGGGACCCGCAGGGGCTCGCCATGCGGCTGTGGGTCAACGGGGAGCTCCGGCAGGACGGCCACACCAAGAACATGATCTTCGGGGCTCGGCACATCGTGTGGTACCTGAGCCAGTTCATGGTGCTGGAGCCCGGTGACGTGATCAACACCGGGACCCCGGCCGGTGTCGCCTTCGGTGCCAACGACTTCCCCTATCTGCGGGAAGGAGACGTCGTCGAGGTGGAGATCGACCGGCTCGGGCGGCAGCGACACGTCCTCGGACAGGCCTGATGACCTCCCCCGACCCGCACCCCGGCCCCGAGCGGGTCCCGCTCGGCCGTTCCGGCGTCACCGTCAGCCGTCTCGGTCTGGGCACCTCCCCGCTCGGCGGCCTGTTCTCGGCGGTCGACGACGGCCAGGCCGCCGACACCCTCGACGCGGCCTGGTCCGCCGGAATCAGGTACTTCGACACCGCCCCGCACTACGGCGCGGGCCTCGCCGAACGCCGACTCGGCCACTTCCTCACCGCGTCCGGCCACCCGCGCGCGGAGTACACGGTCTCCACGAAGATCGGCCGCCTGCTCGTGCCGGGCGACTCCGCCCCGGGGGACGAGGCCTTCGACGTCGACGAGGGGCTCGTGCGCGTCCGCGACTACAGCGCCGACGGCGTCTACCGCTCGCTGGCCGACAGCCTGGAGCGCTCAGGACTCGACGCCTTCGACATAGTCCTCATCCACGACCCCGACGACCACTGGGAGGAAGCGGTCCGCGGCGCCTACCCGGCCCTGGCCCGGCTGCGGTCCGAAGGGGGCGTACGGGCGATCGGCGCCGGGATGAACCAGACGGCGATGCTCACCCGGTTCGTCCGCGAGACCGACCTCGACTGCGTGCTCGTCGCGGGCCGCTACTCGCTGCTCGACCGCACCGCCGCCGACGAGCTGCTGCCGCTGTGCGCGGAGCGCGAGGTGGGCGTCCTGGTCGGTGGCGTCTTCAACAGCGGCATCCTCGCCGCCCCGGCACCCGGCGCCACCTTCGACTACGCCCCGGCACCCGAGGCCGTGCTGCGCCGCGCCCGGGCCCTGGCCGAGCGGTGCGCCGCCCACGGGGTCCCCCTGGCCGCGGCCGCGCTCCAGTTCCCCTACCGCCACCCCGCGGTCACCTCGGTGGTGCTCGGCGCCCGCAGCGCGCGGGAGATCGCCGATAACGTGGACCACGCGCGCCGGGAGATCCCGCAGGAGCTGTGGGACGAACTCGACGCCCTCGCTCCGGAGGCGCGATGAACGGCATCGACGGCCCCGGAACGGACGGGCGATGACCAGGATTTACGGCCTAGAAACAGCGGCGCGATGACCGGAATCAACGCACTCGGAACGGACGCGCGATGACCAGAATCGACGCCCACCACCACGTCTGGCGCCTCAAGGACTCGCCCCAGCACACGCCAGGACCCAGTCCGCGCCCGCACGACTGGCTCGACACCCCCGACATGGCCTCCGTCCGCCGCGACTTCACCCTGGACGACCTCGCGCCGGAAACCGCGGCCGCCGGCATCGACCGCACGATCCTCGTCCAGGTGCTGCCCGACGTGGACGAGACCGCCGACTTCCTGGCGTTGGCCGCCTCGTCCGACCTGGTCGCGGGCGTCGTCGGCTGGGTGGACCTCACCGCCGGGGACGTGGCCGGCACCCTGGCCGCCCTGCGCGCAGGCCCCGGCGGCGAACTCCTCGTCGGCGTAAGGCACTTGGTGCAGGCCGAGCCCGACCCGGCGTGGCTGAACCGTCCGGACGTCCGGCGGGGCCTGGCAGCCGTGTCGGACGCGGGCCTGGTCTACGACCTGCTCACCGTCCCGGACCAGCTGCCCGCCGCCCTCGACACCGTCCGGGCCCTGCCCGGGCTGACCTTCGTCCTGGACCACATCTCCAAGCCGCCCATCGCCTCGGGCGAGCGGGAGCCCTGGGCCGGCCGGATCCGTGAGCTGGCCGCCGAGCCCAACGTGTTCTGCAAGCTGTCCGGCATGGTCACCGAGGCCGACCGGGACCGCTGGACCACGTCCGACCTGCGCCCCTACGCCGACGTCGTGCTGGACGCCTTCGGCCCGTCCCGGGTGATGTTCGGCTCCGACTGGCCGGTGTGCCTGCTGGCCGCCTCCTACCAGGACCTCGTCCGCACCACCGAGGAGCTCACCTCCGGGCTGGGCGCCGTCGAGCGGGCCGACGTCTTCGGGGGCACCGCGGCCCGCGCCTATCGACTCCCCCTGGACCGACCGCGTGAGGAAGCCCCGTGAAAGTACGTCTGGCCTACGGTCGGTCGGGACTCGACATCGACGTCGACCCGAGCACGGCGACCGTCGTCGAACCCGTCCACCACGAAGCCGCCCCGGACCAGTCGGCGGTACTGCGCGCGGCCCTGCGCGACCCGGTCGCCGGACCGCCGCTGCGCGAACGGGTCCGGCCGGGGCAGACGGTCGCGATCTCGGCCTGCGACGGCACCCGCCCCCAGCCGCGCCACCTGATGATCCCGGCCGTCCTCGACGAACTCGACGGGATCGTCCGCCTGGAGGACGTCGTCATCCTCGTCGCCACCGGCACCCACCGCGGCAACAGCGAGGCCGAGCTGCGCGCGATGTTCGGCGACGAGGTCGTGGACACCGTACGGATCGTCAACCACGACGCCCGCGACGCCGGCCGGCTGACCTGGATGGGCACGTACGGCAAGGACGTGCCGGTGTGGCTGAACCGGGAGTGGGTGGAGGCGGACGTCCGCATCACCACCGGTTTCGTGGAACCGCACTTCTTCGCCGGGTTCTCGGGCGGGCCCAAGCTCGTCGCCCCCGGCCTCGCCGCTCTGGAGACGGTGCTCGTCCTGCACGACGCGGCCCGGATCGGCGACCCGCGCGCCACCTGGGGCGTCATCCACGGCAATCCGGTCCACGACGACGTACGCGACATCGCCGAGGCCACCGGTGTGACCTTCGCGCTGGACGTGGTGCTCAACCGGGACAAGGACGTCGTGGCCGCCTTCGGCGGCGATCTGCTGCCGATGCACGCGGCGGCCACGGCGGCGGCCAAGCGCATGGCGATGCGCCCGGTGCCGGCGCCGTTCGACGTCGTCGTCACCACCAACTCCGGCTTCCCGCTGGACCAGAACCTCTACCAGGCGGTCAAGGGCATGTCCGCCGCCTACCAGGTGGTCCGGCCCGGCGGGACGATCGTCTGCGCCGCCGAGTGCCGTAACGGCTTCCCCGACCACGGCTCCTACCGCGAGGTCCTCGCCTCCGCCGCGTCGCCCCAGGCGCTGTTCGACGACATCAGCGCCCGCACCGAGACCGTGCCCGACCAGTGGCAGGTACAGATCCAGGCGCGCATCCAGTCCGGCAGCCGGGTCGTCATGCGCACCGGCTTCCTCAGCGACGCCGAACTGGCCACCGCCCACCTGGAACAGACGCGGGACATCTCCGCCACCGTCGCGGAGGCCCTGGCCGCCGCCGGGCCGGGCGCCCGGGTGTGCGTCCTGCCCGAGGGACCGCAGACCATCCCGTACGTCGACGGGGCCCGGTCATGAGCGAGGTGCTGAACCTGGGCTTCGCCCGCGTCGACCTGGACCGCGAGGCCCGCCAGGGACTGCCCGAGGTCGTCTACGGCCCCGGCAAGACCCCGGAGCAGATCGTCGGCATCGTCACCGGCCTGCTCACCCACAACAGCGGCCCGGTGCTCGTCACCCGCGTCGCCCCGGAGACCGCCGCGACCGTCCAAGCGGCCGTGGACGGCGGCTCGTACGACGCGGAGGCCCGGTTGCTGCTGTGGCGCCCCGCCGCCACCGGGTCGTTCTCCGTCCTCGTGGCCGCCGCCGGAACATCCGACCGGCCGGTCGCCGCGGAGGCCGTCGCCGTGGCCGCGGCGGTCGGCCTGGACACCAGCGCCGTCCACGACGTCGGCGTGGCGGGACTCGACCGCATCCTCCAGGTCCGGGACCGGCTCCGGGCCGCGGACGCGGTGATCGTCGTCGCCGGCATGGAGGGCGCCCTCGCGAGCGTCGTCGGCGGCCTGGTCCGCGCACCGGTCGTCGCGGTCCCGGTGTCCACCGGCTACGGCGCCTCCCTGGAGGGCGTCACCGCGCTGCTCGCCATGCACGCCTCCTGCGCCGCCGGGGTGACCGTGGTCAACATCGACTCCGGCTTCTCGGCCGCGATGGCGGTCCACCGCATCGCCCAGACACGCGACGACCGTGGAGGGGACGACCGGTGATCTGCTGGATCAACCCCTTCACCGGCCTGGCCGGCGACATGCTGCTGGCCGCGCTCATCGACGCCGGGGCACCCCTGGACCGGATCCGGGCCGCGATCACCGCCACCGGCCTGACCGGCTGGGAACTCACCACCGAGCGCGTCACCGACCACGGCCTGTCCGCCACACGGGTCCACGTGCACGTCACGGACCCGGTCACCGAGCGCCACGCGGCCGAGGTCATCGAGCTCGCCTCCCGGGCCGCGCCCGAGCCCGTGGCGGCCCTCGCGGTCGCCGCCGTGACCGCGGTCGCCGAGGTGGAGGGCCGCCTGCACGGCACCGACCCCGCCCGGGTCCACCTGCACGAACTGGGCGGCCACGACACCCTCGTCGACATCGTCGGCACCGCCGCCGCCCTGCACGCCCTCGGCGTCACCGAGGTCGTCAGCTCGCCGCTGCCGCTCGGCCGGGGACGCATCGACGCGGCCCACGGCGTCCTGCCCTGTCCGGCCCCGGCGACGCTCGCCCTGCTCGCCGGAGCCGCGGTCACCGGCACCGACCTGCCGGGGGAGACCGTCACCCCGACCGGTGCCGCCCTGCTGCGCGCCTCGGACACCCGGTACGGACCACCGCCCCCGATGACGCTGGGGCCCACCGGCTACGGCGCGGGCACCCGGCGCCTGCCCGACCGCCCCAACGTCGTCGCCGTCACCCTCGGGGAGCCGGCCGGCACCGGTCGGGAGGACGTCGTCGTCCTGGAGACCAACCTCGACGACGTCACCGGCGAGGTGCTCGGCCACACGATCGCGCGGGCCATGGAGGCGGGGGCGCTCGACGCCTGGGCCACCCCCGCTGTGATGAAGAAGGGCCGCCCCGCGCAGGTCCTGCACGTGCTCACCACGCCCGAGCACGAGGAGCCGCTGCGGGACCTCGTGCTGGCCGAGACCGGCAGCCTCGGCATCCGCCGCCTCACCGCGACCCGCACCGCACTGCCCCGCCGCTTCGAGACCGTGGACGTCGGCGGACACCCCGTGCGGATCAAACACGGCCCGCACCGCTCCAAGCCCGAACACGACGACCTGGTCGCGGCAGCGGACCGACTGGGTCTGCCCCTGCGCGAGGTGGCGGCCCGTGCGCTGAGCGGACAGGCCCAGGACCACCCGCCGAAGGAGAGGGGAACCCATGGATGACGACACGCAGGAACAGCGCCTCCTGGACCGGATACGGGCCATCGGACCCCTCGCCGTGGCCTACTCCGGCGGCGCGGACTCCGCGCTGGTCCTCGCCGCAGCGGTCCGTGCCCTGGGGCCCGAGCGGGTCATGGCCGTCACCGCGGTCTCCGAGAGCCTGGCCGCGGAGGAACTCCCCAGAGCCGCAAGGCTCGCCGAGAGCCTGGGAGTTGCCCACCTGACCCCGCGCACCGAGGAGCTCTCCCGCCCCGGCTACCGGGCCAACGGCCGCGACCGCTGCTACTTCTGCAAGTCGGAGGTCCTGGACACCATCACCGCCCTCGCCCGCGAGCACGGCCACGACCAGGTCGCCACCGGGACCAACGCGGACGACGCCCGCGACCCCTTCCGCCCGGGCATCCGGGCCGGCCGTGAACGCGGCATCCACACCCCGCTCCTCGACACCGGTTTGGACAAGGCGGCCGTACGGCGGCTCAGCCGGGCCTGGTCCCTGCCCACCTGGGACAAGCCCGCGACCCCCTGCCTGGCCAGCCGGATCCGCTACGGCGTCGAGGTCACCCCGTACCGTCTCGCCCGCGTCGACCGCGCCGAGACCGCCGTACGGGCGCTGCTCGCCGACGCAGGGCTGACGGTGACGGATCTGCGGGTCCGTGACCTCGGGGACACCGTGCGTCTGGAGATCGACTCCCGGCTGGTGGAGCGGGTCGCGGCGCACCCGGGCATCCCCGGGGCCCTGGCGACCGCCGGGTACGGCGAACTGCCGCACCACGTCGGGCCGTTCCGGTCGGGAGGGCTCAACGTGGAGTCCCGGGCGGCCGGTTGAGGAGGCTCAGTCCGGCAGCGGCAGCTCCGCCCAGATCGTCTTGCCGGTGGCGGTCTGGCGGCTGCCCCAGCGCTCGGCGAGCTGGGCGACGAGCAGCAGTCCGCGTCCGCCCTCGTCGAAGGTGCGGGCCCGGCGCAGGTGCGGGGCGGTGCTGCTGCCGTCGGAGACCTCGCAGATGAGCGTGTCGCCCCGCAGCAGGCGCAGCTCGATGGGCGCGCTGCCGTAGCGGATGGCGTTGGTGACCAGTTCGCTGACGATCAGTTCGGTGGCGAAACCCAGCTCGTCCAGTCCCCACGCGGTCAGCTGGTCGCTCGCCTCGCGGCGGGCCCCGGCGACCTGGGCGGGGTCGGTGGGCAGCCGCCAGGTGTGCACCCGGTCGGGGTCGAGCGCGGACGTGCGGGCCAGGAGCAGCACGATGTCGTCCGCGGGGGCGGTGGGTATCACCTTGCGGACCACCTGGTCGCAGAGGTCCTCCAGGCCCGAGGGAGGATGGGCCAGCGCGTCCCGCAGCAGGCCGAGGCCCCGGTCGATGTCCCGGTCGGCGGCCTCGATCAGCCCGTCCGTGTAGAGGGCGAGCACGCTCCCCTCGTCCAGTTCCACCTCGACGGCCTCGAACGGCAGACCTCCCACACCCAGGGGCGGGCCCGCGGGCACGTCGAGGAACCGTACCGTTCCGTCGGGGGCCACCAGGGCGGGCGGCGGATGTCCCGCCCGGGCCATCCGGCAGGTGCAGGAGACCGGGTCGTAGACGGCGTACAGACAGGTGGCGCCCACCTCTCCGGACGCCCCGCTGGTCAGGCCGCGTGCCTCGGGGCCCTCGTCCCGGTCCAGCCGGACGACGAGGTCGTCGAGCTGGGTGAGCAGTTCGTCGGGGGCGAGATCCACGTCGGCGAGCGTGCGCACGGCGGTGCGCAGACGGCCCATCGTGGCCGAGGCGTGGATGCCGTGACCCACCACGTCACCCACCACGAGGGCCACGCGTCCCCCGGACAGCGGGATGACGTCGAACCAGTCGCCCCCGACCCCGCTCGCCGAACCGGCCGGCAGGTACCGGTAGGCGAGGTCCACCGCCGCGGGCGCGGGCAGCCGCTCGGGCAGCAGGCTCCGCTGGAGGGCGAGGGCCGTCCGGCGCTCCTGGGAGTAGCGGCGGGCGTTGTCGATGCTCACGGCCGCCCGCGCGGCCATCTCCTCGGCCAGCAGCAGGTCGTCGTCGCCGAAGGCCTCCGGGGTGCGGTGCCGGACCAGGTGCACCAGGCCCAGGGTGACGCCCCGGGCGCGCAGCGGCACCAGCAGGACCGAGTGCATCCCGAACCGCCGTACCGCCTCACCACGCGCCGGGGACTCGGTCAGATACTCGCGCAGCACCGGATCGCTCATGCGGTGCCGGGTGCCCCGGCCGGTGCGCAGCGCCAGGGCCGCCGGGGAGTGCGCGGGCCGGGTGGTGGTCTCTCCCACCGCCACCGCGGCCTCGGGACATCCCGGGAGCACTGAGGCGTGGGCGCAGCGGGACAGGACGACCGGTCCCGTGGGCGACACGGGTTCCGGTTCGTCCCCGCGTACGACGGACTCCAGCAGGTCGACGACGACGTAGTCGGCGAAACCCGAGACGGCCACGTCGGCGAGCTCCTCGGCGGTGCGCGTCACGTCGAGGGTGCTGCCGATGCGCGCACTGGCCTCGTTGAGCACCTCCAGGCGGCGCCTGGCCCAGTACTGCTCGGTGGTGTCGATGACCAGCGCCGAGAGGCCCTGCACCGAGCCGCCCGGCTCCTTGAGCGGCGTGAGATAGACCGACCAGGCGTGATCCTGGACCTCGCCGGGGGCGCGCCCCGGCCGCTGCTCCTTGTGGAGGGCCTCCCCGGTGCGCAGCACCCTGCGCTGGAGGCGGTCCATCTCCCGGTGGCTGGCCTGGATCTCGGTGAGGGTCAGGCCCTTCATCTCGTCGCTGGTCATGCCCATGGCCCGGCTCATCACCTGGTTGCACGCCACGAAACGGGCCTGGTGGTCGTAGACGGCGACGGACAGCGGGAGCTGCGCGAGCGCCCGGTCCCACAGCACCGCGGCATCCGCCTCCCCCGGACCGGAGGCGTACGTCGTCGCCGCACCCGTGACCAGCCAGAGCGGGCCCGCCTCGCCGGCGGGCAGGGGGGTGCCGGACAGCCGTACGAGGACCCGGTCGCCGTCGCGGTGGCGCAGGACCACGTCGCTCGTCCAGGGCTCCGCGGCGGACAGGCGGCGCCCGGCGGAGTGCGGCAGGTCCGCGGCGAGGAAGTCGGCGGCCGGACGGCCCACGACCTCGTCGGAGGTGTGTCCGAGCAGCGCCTGGGCGCCCGCGCTGCACGCCATGATCCGCAGCTCGGCATCGATGACGACCGCGAAGTCCTCGGGTACTCCGGTGCCCGCCGCCGCACCGGAGACTTCGGACTGGTTGCCCATGCGACGACCCACTCTCGCTCATGCCGTGACGGCGCCCCCGCCGGCGGCGCGTCACGGGCGGTGCGTCCAGCATCCCGCCCGGACCCGCTCGACTCAACCGAAGCGAGCCTTTGACAGAATGAGTAGTACTCATATCTGGGCGTCCGAGGTGAAAATTTCCCCCTCTCCGGATGGGCTGATCCGGAACATCTGCTCATCTGCCAGCGGCGTTGCACGAGTTGAAGCGCGACCTACTGAAAATGTGCCTGTCCCATCCCTTGACTCACTCGCGCTTCGGCCCGGATAAATGCAACTCATGAGCAATGTGGCTCGGAGAGGAACCCGCACATGAGACCCCTGCGTACAGGCACCGGACTGGCCAAGGCACTCGCGGCCGGAGTCGTCGTCCTCGCGACCGTGGTGCCGGCCCAGTCGGCACAGGCGGCCACGATCAACTACTACGTCGACCCCACCGGCGGCAACGACAACAACTCCGGCACCAGCACCGCCGCCGCCTTCAGGACCGTCCAGGCGGCCCAGGCCGCCGTCCGCTCCTCGAACGCGAACATGTCCGGCGACATCGTCGTGAACCTGCGCGGCGGCACCTACAACCTCACCACCCCGATCACGCTGGGTACGAGCGACTCCGGCACCAACGGCCACACGGTCGTCTACCAGGCCTACAACGGGGAGACGCCCGTCATCGGCAGCGGCCGGACCGTCACCGGCTGGACCGCCGTCGGCAACGGCGAGTACAAGGCGCCGGTCGGCAGCCTCACCTTCCGCCAGCTGTACGTGAACGGCGTGCGCGCCACCCGCGCGCGCTACCCCGACCTGGGCTCGGACTTCCAGCTCCAGGGCAGCGACAAGACCAACAAGCTGCTCACCGTGCTCAGTTCACAGATCTCCAACTGGAGCAACCTCAGCCAGGTCGAGATGAACCTGGAACTGCAGTGGGCGGAGAACCTCCTGCGGCTGAAGTCGTTCACCACCTCCGGCGGCACCGCCGACGTCTCCCTCCAGGACCACGAGGCCGGCATCCTCTTCCAGCGGCCCTACCCGATCCTGGCGGGCGGCTCCCCGCTGCACTTCGAGAACGCCCACGAGTTCCTCGACGAGCCGGGCGAGTTCTACGTCGACACGGCCGCTCAGACGGTCTACTACAAGCCGCGTTCCGGCGAGGACATGTCCACCGCGACCGTGCAGGCCCCCACGCTGCCCACGCTCGTGGAGGTCAAGGGCACCAGCCTGGACGCCCCGGTCCACGACCTGCGGTTCTCCGGCATCACGTTCGCCCGGACCACCTGGACGGAGGCGACCGGCAACGGTCTGCTCAACGGCCAGGGCGGGCTGTACAACGTCTCGGCCGACACCTCCAACCACCAGTACGTCGACCGACCGCCGGCCGGGGTCCACGTGGCCGACGCCGACCGTGTCTCCTTCACCGGCGACACCTTCACGCAGATGGGGACCACCGCCCTCGACCTGCACCACGGGGTGCACGACAGCAGTGTGACCGGCAACGTCGTGTACGACATCGCGGGCAACGGGATCATGGTGGGCAAGTTCTCCGACCCCACGGTGGAGATGCACACCGTCTACAACCCGCCCGCCTCTCCGGCCGGTGAGGACGCCCGCGAGGTCGTCAAGAACGTCACGGTCGACGACAACCTGATCACGCGGATCGGTGAGGACTACCTCGGCACCGCCGGCATCAACGCCGGCTTCGTCAACAGCACGACCATCGACCACAACGACATCAGCGACACCCCGTGGGCCGGAATCTCGCTCGGCTGGGGCTGGCAGTCCGCGGCCAACGCCGAGGGCAACAACAGCATCAGCCACAACCGGATCGGCAACGTGGTGAACCGGCTGTGCGACACGGCCGGCATCTACCACCTCTCCAACGACCCGGGCACGGTCATCAGCGGCAACTACGTGCACGACGTGGTCCGGACTCCGGCCGCCTGCGGTTCCGCGGTGGCGGGCGTCTACCTGGACGAGGGCTCCAACAACATGACCGTCTCGGACAACGTGCTGTCGCTCACGGACGGGTTCATCAACCAGAACGCCAACGGCACCAACGTCACCCTGTCCGGCAACACGACCTCGGGCACCTCGGTGATCCGGGCCTCCGGACTGGAACCCGCCTACCAGGCCCTGTCGGCGAGGCTCAACCTCGCCTACAACAAGCCGGCGTCTGCCTCCACCGTCCTGAACTCCGGTGTCGCCGCGTCCAAGGCCGACGACAACGACAGCTCCACCGGCTGGTCACCGACCGGCAGCGACACCTCGGCCTGGTGGCAGGTCGACCTCGGCCAGGCCTACCAGCTCGGCCAGTACTCCCTGACGATGCGCCAGGACATCGACCAGCCCGAGACGCGCAGCAACTTCGAGATCCGCGCCTCCAACGACCCGTCGTTCGCCACCTACACCGTGCTGGGGCGCGAGGACAGCCGCACCCTGCCGATGGCATCGACGCTGACGGGGAACATCGACGTCCGCCAGAAGTTCCGCTATGTGCGGGTCGCCAAGACCGACGGCGCGTACTTCTTCTTCTCCGACTTCAGCGTGCAGCAGGCCGCCGGCGCACTGGAGGACGCCACCGGCACCCCGGCCCTCAACCCGTCCACGTACTACACGATCAAGAACGTCAACAGCGGGCAGCTCGCGGACGTGTACCAGGCCTCCACCGCCGACGGCGCCAAGGTCGTTCAGTGGCCGGGCAACGGCGGCTCCAACCAGCAGTGGACCATCGTCCAGGTCAGCGGCCGGCTCTACAAGATCATCAACAGGAACAGCGGCAAGGCCCTGGAGATGAACGCCTCGACCCACCGCAGGGGTGCCGCCCTGCAGCAGTACACCTACAACGGCGGCAACAACCAGCTGTGGTACTTCGAGCCGACCAGCGGTGGTTACGTCATCCGCAACTTCGAGAGCGGGCAGGTCCTGGAGGTCGGCGGCAACTCGACGGCCAACGGCGCCGCCATCGACCAGTGGATGGCGCTGAACCAGCCGAACCAGGCGTGGACCATCCAGTGACCGAGTGCGTCTGAGGGCACCGAAGGCTCGGCGGCCGTCCCGTGAACGGGGCGGCCGCCGACGGCAGTGCCGCAGCGCGGATCACCCGGCGCTGCGGCCCTGAGGGTCTCAGGACGGGCGGCCGTCACCGTCGGCGATGGGCACGTCAGCCCTGATCAGCCCCTGCGCACGCAGCTCGTCCCAGAGGCCGTCCGGGAGGGGCCGGGCGTGCAGTTCGACATTGCGCCGGACCTGTTCCGCGGTGCGCATGCCCAGGGTGACGTTGACGACGGCGGGGTGCGCGAAGGGGAAGGCGATGGCGGCGGCCGGAAGGGTGGTGCCGAACCGCTCGCAGACCTCCGCGATGGCCTGGGCCCGCCGCACCAGGTCGGTGGGGGCGTCCTGGTAGTCGTACTTCATGCCTTCGGCGGGCCGGTTCTCGGAGAGCAGACCGGAGTTGAAGACGCCGACCGCGACCACGCTCTTGCCGTGGGCCAGCGCGGCGGGCAGGACGTCGTCGAGCGCGGACTGGTCGAGCAGCGTGTAGCGCCCGGCCAGCATCACCACGTCGGCGGCGGTCTCGCGCAGGAAGCGGGCGAGCATGGCGGACTGGTTCATCCCGGCGCCGATCGCCCCGATCACGCCCTGGTCGCGCAGCTCGGCGAGCGCCGGCATGGCCTCGTCGGCGGCCTGCTGCCAGTGGTCGTCGGGGTCGTGGAGGTAGACGACGTCGATGCGGTCCAGGCCGGTGCGCACCAGTGTCTCCTCGAGGGAGCGGAACACCCCGTCGCGGCTGAAGTCCCACTGCCGGCGCAGGTCGTCCCGTACGACGAACCCGTCGTCGTCGACGCCCCGCGGGTGCTCGTTGGGGACCAGGAGGCGGCCCACCTTGGACGAGACCACGTACTCCTCGCGGGGCCGCTCACGCAGGGCCGCACCGAGCCGGCGTTCGGAGAGGCCGAGGCCGTAGTGCGGCGCGGTGTCGAAGTAGCGGATACCGGCGTCCCAGGCGGCGTCGATCGCGGCCGACGCGGTCCGGGGGGCGGTCGCCCGGTACAGGTTGCCGATCACCGCGGCACCGAAGCCGAGCTCGGTGACGCCGACCGGCGTGTGCTGGATCTTCCGGTGCTGCATGACGTGCTCCTGGGACGGGGGTGGGGACGCCGGTCAGCGTCGGACGTGGGCCGAGCCGCCGTCGACGAGCGCCTCGACCTCGGGGAGAGTGGCCATGGAGACATCGCCGGGAGTGGTCATGACGAGGGCGCCGTGGGCGGTGCCGTAGGCGAGGGCGCGTTCGAGGGAGTGGCCGGCGAGCAGGCCGTGGATCAGTCCGGCGGCGAAGCCGTCTCCGGAGCCGATGCGGTCCAGGACGTGCAGGCCGGGCATGCGAGGACCGGCGATGTAGCCCGTCTCCGCCGACCATGCGGCCGAACTCCAGTCGTTCACACCCGCCGAGGGCACCTCGCGCAGGGTCGTCGCGAGCACACCGGCCCCGGGCAGCAGGCCGGCCACCGCGGCGAGCGCGTCCGGGACCTCGTCGGCCGTGAACCGCACGGCGCCCGGATGCTCACCCGCGAGGCCGAGGGCGCCCACCACGACGTCGGCGTGCCGGGCCAGCCGCAGGTCGACCTCGCGGGCCCGCTCGGGTCCGCCGCGGTCGGCCCAGAGGCTGTGCCGGTAGTTCGGGTCGTAGGAGACGGTGAGGCCGTGCCGACGCGCGGCCGCCATCGCCTCGTCGGCGACGTCGGCCGTGGTCTCCGACAGGCCCGCGAAGATCCCGCCGGTGTGGAACCAGCGCGCCCCGGCCGAGAACACCGTGTCCCAGTCGATGTCACCCTTGCGCAGCTGGGAGACGGCCGTGTGGGCGCGGTCGCTCACGCCCAGCGCGCCGCGGATGCCGTAGCCGCGCTCGACGAAGTTCAGGCCGTTGCGGGCAGTGCGGCCGATGCCGTCGTCGGGGACCCAGCAGATCCTGGAGGTGTCCACCCCGCCCTGGAGGATCAGGTCCTCGACGAGGCGTCCGACCGCGTTGTCCGCCAGAGCGGTGACGACGGCGGTGCGCAGCCCGAAGCAGCGGCGCAGTCCGCGCACGACGTTGTACTCGCCGCCGCCCTCCCACACCTGGAAGGAGCGGGCGGTGCGGATGCGGCCCTCACCGGGGTCGAGGCGCAGCATGACCTCGCCGAGGGCGATCACGTCGGTCACGGCGTGCTCCGCTCCACGGCGTCGGCGGTCAGCCGGCGGATCTCCTCGTAGTCGCCGCTCGCGAGGAGGGCGGGGGTGGCCATCCAGCTGCCGCCGACGGCCAGGACCGCCGGTTCGGCGAGGTAGGCGGTCATGCGGTACGCGTCGATCCCGCCGGTCGGCATGAACCGCACCCCGGGAAAGGGCGCGGCGAGTGCCCGCAGCATCGCCCGGCCGCCGAGCGGCTCGGCGGGGAACAGCTTGACCGTGTCGATGCCCGCCCTGACCGCGCGCATCAGCTCGGTCGCCGTCGCCACGCCCGGCGCTATCGGCACCCCCAACGCCCTTGCCGCGTCGAGGACTTCGTCGTCGAGGCCGGGCGAGACGAGGAATTGGGCCCCGGCCGCCACGGCGCGTTCCGCCTGCTCGGCGGTCAGCACCGTGCCGGCGCCGACGACCAGGCCGCCCTCGGCGGCCATCGCCTTCACGACCTCCTCGGCGTCCGGGGTGCGGAAGGTGACCTCCGCGCAGCGGGCACCCCCAGCCGCCAGGGCGCGGGCCAGCGGGGCGGCCGTGCGGGGGTCGGGCACGGTCAGGACCGGCACGATCCGCGCCTCGGCGAGCAGCTCGGCGAGGTGGACGGTCATCGGCCCAGCCATCCGCCGTCGACCGGGAGCACGGTGCCGTGGACGTAGGCGGCCGCGTCGGAGGCCAGGAACACGGTGGCGCCCGCGAGGTCGTCGGCGCTGCCCCAGCGCGCGGCCGGGATGCGGTCCAGGATCGCCTTGCTGCGGACCGGGTCGTCCTGGAGCGCCTGGGTGTTGTCGGTGGCGATGTAGCCCGGCGCGATGGCGTTGACGTTGACGCCGTGCGGCGCCCACTCGTTGGCCAGCGCCTTGGTCAGGCCCGCGACACCGTGCTTGGCGGCGGTGTAGCCGGGGACGGTGATGCCGCCCTGGAAGCTCAGCAGGGACGCGGTGAAGATGACCTTGCCCCGGCCGCGCGCGACCATCGACGCGCCGACCGCGCGGGCCAGCGCGAACTGGGCGCTCAGGTTGACCTGGAGGACCAGATCCCAGTCCGCGTCCGGGTGTTCGGCGGCGGGGGCGCGGCGGATCGTGCCCGCGTTGTTGACCAGGATGTCCACCGGCCGCTCCCGGCCCGCGAGGTCCGCGCCCAGCGTCCGGACGGCCTCGGGGTCGGCGAAGTCGGTGCGGATCGCCTCGAAGGTGCGCCCGGCGGCGGTGACGTCCTTCTCCACCGCGCTGCCGGACTCCTCCAGCGAGGCGCTCACCCCGATGACGTCCGCACCGGCCTCCGCGAGGGCCCGGGCCATGGCCCGGCCGATGCCGCGCCGGGCGCCGGTGACGACGGCGAGCCGTCCGGTGAGGTCGAAGGCGTTCATACGGTGGCCTCCTGGGCCTCGTCGGTGCAGTCCACCAGGATCTTCATCACGTTGCCGCCGCCCTCCAGCGCCTCGAAGGCGGCCGGTGCCTGGGTGAGCGGGACGACCTTGCTGATCAGCCGGTCGGCGGGGACGGTTCCGTCGGCCACCAGGGTCACCGCCCGCTCGAAGTCGGAGCGGTCGTACAACCGGGCGCCGACGAGGGTGAGTTCGCGCCAGAAGAAGCGGTGCAGGTTCACCTCGCGGGGCCGGGAGTGGATCGCGACCAGGCACAGCCGGCCGCGCACGCCGAGCACGTCGACCGCGGTGTCCACGCCGCCCTGCGCCCCGGACACCTCGAAGGCGACGTCCGCCCCCGCGTCGCCGGTCCACTCCCGCACGAGTGCGGCCAGGTCCTCGGCGGCCGGGTCCCACACGGTCAGGCCCAACTCCTCGGCGAGCAGCCGCCGGTGGGCGCTCAGCTCCACCACCCGCACGTCCCCGCCGGCGGCCCGGGCGACCAGCGCGATCAGGACGCCGACCGGGCCGCCGCCGACCACGACGACCCGCTCGCCCTCGCGCACCCCGGCCCGGCCGACGTCGTGCACCGCGACCGCGGTGGGCTCCACGAGCGCGGCCCGGTCCAGCGGCAGGGACTCCGGCAGCCGGATGAGGGTGGCGGCGGGCACGGTCCAGCGCTGCTGCATCGCGCCCGGCGAGTCGATGCCGATGAAGTCCAGGTGCTGGCAGATGTGCTGGTGGCCGCCCTGGCAGGCCGGGCAGGTGTCGTCCCAGCGCAGCGGCATCACGGTGACCGCGTCACCGGGCGCCCAGCCCGCCACGTCCGGGCCCACCCGGACGATCCGCCCGGACATCTCGTGCCCGAGGACGGCGGGCGCGGTGACCCGGGCGTCCATGTCGCCGTGGAAGATGTGCAGGTCGGTCCCGCAGATCCCGACGTACGCGGGGGCGAGCTCCACCTCACCGGGGCCCGGCGGCGCGCTGAGGGCGGGGGCCGTGTCCAGGGTGCGGGCGGAGAGATAACGGGCGGCTAGTGTCATGGGGGGTCAGGGTCCCTTCGGCGCGGACGGTGCCCGCGGATGCCGACTGGCTCGGCGTCCGCGGCGTCGGGTCCGGCGCTGGTTCGTGCGGGTGCGGGAGAGGTGCGGAGGGATCAGGTCGTAGGGGCCGTGGTGTCGTTCTGCCCGGCGGCCGCAGTGAGGCCGTAGAACGTGGTCGCGGTGCCGGCGAGGAGCGCCTGGACGTCGTCGGCGCTCCAGCCGGTGAGAAGGTCGTCCACGGTGGCGGCCCACCGGTTCCAGCCGCCGGCGAGGTTGGCGACCGGCCAGTCCGAGCCGAACATCAGCCGCTCGGCGCCGAAGGCGGAGACCAGGACGTCCCAGGCGGGGCGGATGTCGGCGGTGGTCCAGTGGGTGTGGTCGGCCTCGGTGACCAGCCCGGAGACCTTGCACACCACGTGCGGATGTGCGGCCAGCCGCCGGATCCCGCGTTCCCAGTCGGTGAGGTCCTGCCCGACGAGGTCCGGCTTGCCCGCGTGGTCGAGGACCTGGGGCAGGTCGGGGAAGCGTTCCGCGAGCCGGATCGCCTGGTCGAGCTGGTGGTCGCGCACGAGCACGTCGTAGCGCAGTCCGCGGTCCCGGGCCGCCCTCAACCCGCGTTCCACGTCCGGGCGTTGCAGCCAGTTCGGGTCCGTCTCGCCCTGGACCAGGTGCCGCAGGGAGCGCAGGTGTCCGCCGCCCGGGCCGGCCTGCAGCTTCTCGAGCACGTCACCGACGGCCGGTGACGTGAGGTCGGCCCAGCCGACCACGGCCTGGATCAGGGGCTCCCGCTCGGCGAGCGCGAGCAGGTCCTCGGTCTCGGCGACCTCCGCGATGCACTGGACGACGACCGTGCCGTGCAGTCGCCGGCCCGCGATGGGCCGGGTGGCGGTGGAGCGCAGGTCCTCGGGGGTGAAGGTGCGGCGGATCGATGCCACGCCGGGGTCGTCCAGCCACGGCTGGGGACGGTGGGCGAGGTCCCACAGGTGATGGTGGGCGTCGATGAGCACGGGTGCGTTCACGAGGTGATCCAAGTCGGGTCGGACTGGTGCGGGCCGGGTCAGGAGGTCGCGTCGTCGGCGGGCGGGCTGAGGTGCCAGACCTCGGGGAGCTCGGTCCACTGCCGTCCCTCGCCCCGGTCGGGGAAGGGCTCCTGGCACGGGTCGGTGTGCTTCCACCAGCGCTGGGTCTCGGGGTCGGCCTCGATGGACGCCATGTCCGCCTCGAAGTCGTCGCCGATGTACTCCATGTACGCGAACAGCACGTCACCGTGGAGGTAGATGCTGTAGTTGCGGATGTTCGCGCGGAGCAGGGCGGCCTCGACGCCGGGCCATACCGCGGAGTGCAGTCGGAGGTACTCCTCGCGGTGCTCGGGACGGAGCCTGATGGTCTGGGCGATGCGCTTCATGCCGATTCCCCTGTCGTGTCACGGGAGTTGGACGCGTCGAACGGTGTGCGGTAGCCGGGTGTGCGGGTGCGCAGCCCCAGCCGCAGGGTCAGCCGGATACGAGTGGAGGCGGGCAGCCGGACCGTCAGGTACGGGCCGTCGCACGGGGCCTCGACCTCGGAGACCACCGGCTCGGTGTGGCCGTAGTCGTACATGTCGCCGAGCCAGCTGTCGTCCGCGCACGTCGTGTACCGGACGCCGGTGATGGTGTGCTCGGCGAACGCGCCCGCCTGGACGATGACCGTGCGGTCGGTCTCGGGGGCCAGGTTGACCAGCTCTACGGTGGTCGCCTCGGGGTCGATGGAGGTGACCAGCGCGGCGACGTCGGCGGGCAGACCCGCGCGGCGGGCGTCGGCGTCGTGGTACCGCAGCCGGGCCTGCTGGAGACCGCCCTGGTACAGCACCTGCGGTCCGCCCCAGGTCAGTTGCACCAGGGCCTCGGTGACCACCGGGTTGCACAGCTGCCACACATGGATGTCGGCCTCGGGCACGTCCATGTCGCGGTAGCGGTCGATACGCCGCAGCCGGTGCCGTACCTGGGCCTGGGCGGTGGCGAGGATGCGCTCGGGGTAGTCGGGGTCGTCGCCGGCGAGGAAGGCGAACCACGCCTTCTCGTGCCCGGAGTCCTCCTTGGACCGGAACGGCCGCACGGTGCGCCAGTCGATCCCGTCCGCTTCGCGCAGCCCCTCCAGCCGGGCGCGGTCGGCCTGGGAGGAGGTGTGGTGCCACAGGGCCACCGGCACGGGCGGCGTGGCCGGGTTGTAGTCGAACCAGCCGGAGTCGTTGTGGCGGAACGGCAGGTGGAGGGTGGGCGTGTGCCGGTCCGGGCCGAGTTCGACCGCCCACTTGGAGGGCAGGCTGGAGTCGGCCTCCGTGTGGGGCATGACCTTGGCCTGGGCGATGAGGGTGTCGAGGGAGGTCGCGACCATGGAGAGGTAGTCGTCGTCGCCGGTGACCGTGGCCGCCGCGAGCGCCCCCACGCAGGCCGCGTGGCCGAGGCTGTGCCAGCCGTGCGGCCAGGACCAGCCGTAGTGGCCGCCGTACCAGCGCCCTTCCAGCAGGCTGCCGACCACTCCGTCCGGGCCGACGTTGTCGGGGATGAGACCGCCGTTCGCCTCGGTGCGTTCGCGCCAGGCGCCGACGTACTCGACGATCCAGTCCCGGTAGCGCTCCTCGCCCGACAGGATCCAGGCGTTGAGGACCAGACCGGCCGCGGCGATGTTCATCGTCGTGTCGCCGACGCCCATCCGGTCGCGCATCTGGTCGCCGAGCCGCGGGTCCGCCGAGAGCGGGTACGGACCGTCCTGGGCCTCGGGCAGCCATTCGAGCGGGTAGCCGTACGTCTCGGCTTCCTTCAGCAGCCACGGGTACACGTCACCGTCGAACAGGCCGGTGCGCTCGGGGTCGCTGCCGTTGTGGGGGCGGGTGATGATGCGGTGCTCGGGGTCGTAGTTGCCCTTGGCGGGGTCGACGTACAGCTCGGCGAAGCGCAGCGCGCGCTCCCGCCAGCGGTCGGGGGCGGCCATGCACAGGAAGTAGAGCAGCAGCAGGCTCTCGCCCTGGTGGAACCAGTCGTAGCCGCGCTCGTACTCGTCGCGCAGCATGTCCAGTTCGGTCAGCTGCCGGGTGACGCCCTCCCAGTGCTTCTCGCTGGCGGGCAGCAGGTCGTCCGCGCCGCCGAGGAGGTACAGCTGGGGCCAGTTGAAGAAGACCTCGTAGAAGTCGTCGACACCGTCGCGGGTGGTGAGCGGGCCGGTGTAGTTCAGCCGTCCGTCCGGGCCGGTGAAGTCGCGGGCGAAGCGGCGCCAGGCGTGGTCGAGGAGGTCGAACAGCGAGCGCTGTGCGACCGCCCAGCCGGGTGGTTCGAGTAGCGGGACTCCGGCCGTGATGTCGGGTGCGGGCTGCTCGGAGGCCGGGGTCTGCGCTTCGGAGGCGTGGGGGTCGGGGCTGTAGGGCATGAGAGCTGTTACTCCTTGGTGGCGCCGGCGAGCATTCCGCTGACCAGGAAGCGCTGGGCGAAGAGGAACACGACGAGCACCGGGGTGATGGCCACCAGCGTCGCCAGGGCCAACTGCGGGCGTTCGATCGCGAGGTCGCCGACGGTCGGGTTGAACGACGGCACATTGCTGAGCAGATTGCCGACGCCCACCTGGATCGGCATCTGGTCGCTCTCCGGGAGCATCACGTACGGCAGGAAGTAGTTCGTCCAGTTGGCGACGAAGCTGAAGAACCCGACCAGCGCGATGACGGGGGTCGCCAGCGGCAGGGCCACATGACGGAACACGCCGAACTCGGAGCAGCCGTCCATCCGTGCCGCGGCCAGGAGGTCCTTGGGCACGGCGGTGGTGAAGTAGATGTACGTCAGGTACACCCCGAACGGGTAGAACGAGTACGGCAGGATGATCGACCACATCGTGCCGATCAGATGGACCGCGTTGATCTCCAGGAAGAGCGGCACCACCAGCGTGGCGTTCGGCATCAGCATCACGACCAGGGTCGCGACCAGCAGCGTGTGCCGGCCGCGGAACTCGGTCATCGCCAGCGCGTAGCCGGCCGGAATGGCCAGGCAGAGCGTGATGACCAGGCAGATCGCGGCGTAGACGGCCGAGTTGCGCAGCCACACCAGGATCGCGTCGTCCTGGAAGGCGGTGAGCGCGTGCCAGTTGGCCTTCAGCGCGTGCCAGGACCCGAAGGACAGCGGGTTGTCGTGGACGAGCTGCTGGTCGGTCTTGGTCGCCGCGAGCAGCAGCCACAGCACCGGCAGCACGAAGAACACCACGAAGACGGTGAGCACCGAGCCCGCCAGCAGCCCGGAGGCCACTTTCCGCGGGGCCCGGCGGCGCTGCTGCCGTTCCGCGTGACGGGTCCGGCTCGTAGGGGTCGCGCCCTGAGCGGCGAGAGGGGGAGTGGGTCGGGTCTCAGTCGGCATCGAAGAACCCCGATCGTGCGACGAAGACACCGGCGACCGACACGCTGACGACCAGGAGCTCCACCGAGACCGCGGCCGCGCCGTTGATGTTGTTCATCTGGAAGGCGAAGTCGTACGTCAGCTGGTTGAGCGAGTAGTCGCGGCCGGCCACGCCCGTGCTCGCGAGGGACAGCAGCTGCGGCTCGACGAAGAGCTGCGCGCCGCCCGCGAAGGCCAGGATCACCATGTAGACGATCCACTTGCGGAGCATGGGGATCTGCACCCGCCAGGCGGTCTGCCAGCCGTTCGCGCCGTCGATGCGCGCGGCCTCCATGACGTCCTTGGGGATGTTGTTGAGCGCGCCGTACATGACGACGATCCAGCCGCCCGCGCCGGTCCAGAACGCGATGATCGTGAACAGCAGCGCCAGGTTTCCCGGGGCGATGACCTCGCCGAAGGTGTGGAAGCCCAGCGTCCCCAGCAGGGAGCTGACCGGGCTGACCGTCGGGTCGAGCATGAACAGCCACACCAGGACGCTCGCGGCGCCGGCGAGGGCGCCGGGGATGTAGTAGAGGAAGCGCAGTGCCTGACTGAGCGGTCCGGAGGACAGCTTGTGCAGGAGGAGTGCCAGGAGCACCACGAACACCACGAGGGACAGCAGCCAGAAGACCAGGTACAGGGCCACGTGGCTCAGCGAGTCGACGAAGCGGAAGTCCTGTGCCGTGGTGACGAAGTTGGAGAGGCCGGTGAAGGCGCCTCCGGCGTCGGTGAACGCGAAGTAGATCGCGTAACAGGTCGGAAGGACGCCGAAGGCGATCAGCAGCAGCACGTAGCCGGCGACGAATGCCACGCCGGCCCGGCTCTGCCGGGAGGTGCCGCGAGGGCGCCCCCGGACAGAGCCGGCCGAGGAGTGCGCGACGGTCACTTGGCGACCTTGTATCCGTCGGCCTGGGCGTACTTGACGATCGAGTCCTGCCAGGCGGGCAGCATCGACTCGATGGTCTTGCCCTGCGTCAGCGCGGGCTTGACGGTCGCGGCCCAGATCGCCTCCTGGCTGAACTGGCCCGAGCCCCAGTCGGACCACACCTGCGAGGAGGCGTCCTTGAGCGCGGTGAGATCGCCCTCGTAGTACCCGGAGGCGGCCTGGGCCTTCAGCCAGTTCTCGGCGGCGGGCGCGTAGGCCGGGAAGCCGGGGGCCTTCTCGCCCTGGTAGGCGTTGTCGGTGGTGACCCACTTCAGGAAGTCGGTGGCCGCCTTGAGGTGGCTGGAGTGCTTCGACAGCAGCCAGGTGCCGCCGCCGACGTTGCCGGTGGACGGGGAGGTGTCGCCCTGCCACTGCGGTATGGGCGCCACCGAGACCTGCTTGGCCGGGATCTTGAGGCCGTCCTTGAACACGGCGCCGCCGTACCAGGCCGGGCCGGGCATGAGCAGGACCTTGTCGGCCTCGTTCTTGGCGAAGTCGGTGCTGAAGACGCCGCTGATCGACATCGACTTGTTCTTGATCAGCGTGTCCAGCAGCTTGGCCATCTTGGTGCAGGCCTCGCTGGTGGTGTTGACCGAGACGGCCTTGGGGCCGGTGATGTGGTTGGCGCCGCACTTGCTCGCCCACATGTAGATCTCCGGGGTGAAGGTGTCACCCGCGTCGCCCACGAGGTAGCCGGGGTGCTCCTTGGCGACCTTCTCGCCGAGCGCCTGGTACTCCTCCCAGGTCGTGGGGACGGTGTAGCCGAACTTCTTCAGCAGCGGCGCGTTGTACCAGAGCACCGCCTGGGAGAGGTCGTTGCGCAGGCAGTACATCGTGCCGTCGACCGTGCAGACGTCGTTGGCGCCCTTGGCGAACCCGCTGAGCGTCGCATCCGGGATGAGGCCCTTGTTCAGCGGAGCCGCGAAGCCCGCGTCGACGGCCCAGCTCGCCTCGTTGTTCTGGGAGCTGAAGACGACGTCCGGCCAGCCCTTGCCGGTGCGGTTGAACAACTGGACCTTCGTCTGGAGGTAGTTGGACCCGTTGGCGTCGCCGTCGTAGCTGACGATGTTCAGCTTCGCGTTCGGGTGCGACGCCTGGTATTGCTTCGCCGCGTCCATGCGGGTCGCGTCCACCCAGACGGTCAGCGCCCCGTTGTTCTGGGCGGCCTGGGCGAATCCGTCCTTGTTGGTCGTGCCGGTGGTACCACCACCGCCGCCACAGGCGGTGACGGTGAGGAGCACGGTGGCGGCGCAGCCGGCCAGCAACGCGGCTCGTCTCCCGCTGGTCCCTGTCTCCCGGGCGGCCGAAGGCTTGTAGACGGACATGAGCGACTCCACTGGGTGTCCATGAGGGTTTCTGACGGCTCTGGCGTTACCGCCGCGGAAGAAATTAGCCGCCATATCGGATGTCCCGTCAAGGGGTGTGTAGTTCTTTTTTCGACGTTCGGCAGACATGTCAACGCGACCCTTAGGGGACATAGAACCAGCTAAAACGGCATTTAAGGGTCAAAAGTTCTGAGGATTCATGATCGAGTCTCGTCCAGATGAGTACTACTTATCGGAGCCTGGGGTACGATGAGCGCGGCTTCAGGCCGATCAGTCACCGTCGTCGCAGTCACCCGGAGGCAGGACACATGAAGGACACGCCCGCCGTGGCAACGGTGGTGAACGGAACGGACGAGCGGCGCGACTACCGGCCCGGCTACGAGATCGTGGCGGAGCGGATCCTCGAGTTCATCGCCGAGTCCCGCCTGGTCCCCGGTGACCGCATGCCCACCGAGAACGACCTGGCCCAGCAGCTCGACACCAGCCGGGCGGTGGTCCGGGAGGCGGTGAAGATCCTCTCGGCGCTCGGTCGGGTGCGCGCGCACAAGGGGCGCGGTCTGTTCGTCGCGGACGACGACGGCATGCTGATCACCAGTCGCTGGGGCGGCTTCTTCCGGCCCGTGGATCTCGATCACGTGCTCATGCTGTTCGAGTTCCGCCGGGTCCAGGAGATGGCCGCCGCCCGGCTCGCGGCCACCCGGGCCACGCCCGCCGAACTGCGCACCATCGAGGTCGCCATGCAGCAGTGCCGGCACGGGTACGTCCACGGCGAGGTCGACGTCTTCAACCAGGGGGACGACGAGTTCCACGCGGCGGTGGCCACGGCCTCGCACAACACCTTCCTCGGCAGCGCGGTGCGCGACGCCCGCCGTCTCCAGCGCCAGTCCAGCGCGATCGGCATACACAACACGTTCAACGAGGGCACCGCTTCCGCGGTCGAGGAGCACGAGGCGATCTACCGCGCCATCCGCGACGGCCGGCCCGACGAAGCCGCCCAGGCCACGGCCGTACACCTCGACCGGACGCTGGAGGACTACCGGCGGGAGATCCAGCGCCGCCTGTTCGGCTGACGTCCGGGGCCGGCGGTCCGGTGGGTCGTCCGCCCGGACATGCCGAAGGGGCCCGCCGCGCGTACGGCAGACCCCTTCGAACTCCGGTCACAGCGCGACGAGTTGCCAGTCCTGGTTGGCGCCACCGGTGACGGGCCACTGGACGACGGCGGCCCGGTCGTCGGTCGACCCGCCCGTGACGTCGGCGCACCAGCCGGTGCGGACGTTGACGAGCCGGTGGTGACCGCTGGTCGCCGACGGGACCAGCTTCCACCCCTGGCTGTCGGCACCGTTGTCCGGTTGCTGGACCAGCGTCGAGCCCTGGGCGCCGTCCGCGCTCTGGAGGACCTTGCCGCTCTTGGCATTGCGCAGCCGGAAGGAGCCGTCGGCGTCGGGCAGCAGGGTCCACTGCTGGTTGGTCCCGCCGGTCCAGGGCCACTGGATGAGCCCGGCGCCGTCGGCGGTCGAGGCGTCGGCGACGTCCAGCACCTTGCCGCTCTTGCGGTTCACCAGCTTGAAGGTGCCGAGGTCCGCGCTGAAGGGACGGTCGTAGACCTCCAAATTGCGCAGGGAGGCCCAGACCCCTGTGGGCAGGCCTGTCACCGTGACGCGTACGTAGCGCGCCTGCGCCTGGAAGGCCGCGGTCTGCACCTGGCTCGTACTCGTCGTGGTGCTGTTGTCGACGAGGACGGTCCAGCCGCTGTTGTCGGTGGAACCCTCGATCCGGTAGCGGTAGTTGGCCTTGTCGAGCTCCCAGGCGATGCGGACTCCGGTCAGTGAACGGGTCGAGCCCAGGTCGACCTTGAGCCAGTGGCCGGTGCCGCCGTCGTCGGCGCACCAACGGGTGGAGGTGGACCCGTCGACCGCCTTGGCCGCTGTGTTGCCCTTCGACGTCTCCTCGCTGTCGGCGGTCACGGTCCGGCCGGCCGCGATGTCCGCCGGCTGGACGCTTCGGTCGAGGACGACACCGACGACGCTGTCCTGGGGATGGGTGGTGCGATCGATGCCGGTGACCGTGACACGGCCGTCGCCCGCGGTGGAGTACGACAGGTTCGCGCCGGAGCGCACGTCGAAGACCCGGGTCACCTGGGCGTCGCCGATGGAGGGGGTGGTGAAGGACGTGCCGCTGTGACCGGGCAGGAGGTGGACGTAGAGGGTGCTGCCCTTGTACGTGAAGCCGTACTGGCCGTCGACCGGGTTCCACGGCCCGCCGCGGGTGCCGTAGACGGACTGGCCGCAGGCGCTCATGAAGGCGCCGATCTGCCGCAGCAGTCCGGCCTGGTCGGCGGGGACCGTGCCGTGCCGGTCCGGGCCGACGTTTACCATCGCGGTGATGTTGCGGATCCAGCAGTTGACCAGGATGTTCATGGCGGTGCCGTAGCTCATGGCCGGGGAGGGGGTGTAGCCCCAGGCACCGCCGACGCTGAACACCTTCTCCACGAGCCGGCCCGTGCGGATCGCCCCGGTCGGGACCGAGGGGCCCTCGTCGCTCTCGTAGTCGCCCGCCCAGCCGGAGCGTGAGGTGGCGAGGATGTCGGGCTGGTGTTTGCGGACCATGCCCATCAGCCCCAGGGGCCTGCCGGCGGCGTCCGTCTCGCCGTAGGCGGCGTCCACCGGCCACTGGTTGGCGGTGTCCCGGTACTGGCCGGGCTCCCAGAAGAACGCCCCGTCGGCATCGGTGCCCTGCTCGGCGACCCAGCCGCCGTCCCACCACAGGTCGTCGATGACGCCGTACCGGGTGACCAGCTCCTTGACCGACTCGTACACCTCGGTCTTCATGATCCGCGCGTTCTCCTTGTGCGCCGGATCGGTGGTGTAACCCCAGGGATTGCTCGCGCAGTTGGTGCCGGTGACGTCGTAGTAGCCGGGATAGCGCCAGTCGATGGGGGAGTAGTAGAGGCCGACCTTGAGTCCGGCCGCCCGAACCGCCGCCACGTAGTCCTTGACGAAGTCACGGCTGAGCGGGGCCTGTCCGGAGCTCCAGGCGTTGGGGTGGTTCAGCGGCCACAGCGCGAAGCCGTCGTGGTGGCGGGTGGTCAGGGTGGTGTACCGCGCGCCGAAGTCCTTCGCCAACTGCGCCCAGGCGGCCGGGTCGTAGGCGTCCGCGGTGAACTGCTCGCTCGTGGCGTCGGTGACGTACTTCCGGTAGTTCGCGGGCGTCACGGGCGCGTTGTGCATGTACCACTCGCCCTGGGCCGGACCCGCGTACACGCCCCAGTGGATGAACATGCCCAGCTTGGCGTCCTGAAGCCACTGGATCGTGGAGTCCGGCTGCTGTTCGAGGCCGAGGTCGACCTTGGGGATCCGTAACGGCGGCAGCGGCAGGGGAGAGCCGGCCGCAGCCGCGTGGGCGGGAGCGGCCGCCGCGACGGGGCCGACCGCGGCGGCCGCCGTCATGGCTGCCATGCCGGCCAGAACGGATCTGCGGGAGAGGGAGTCCGGCACCGTGAGTTCTCCTGTTCGGACATGGGGAAGCAGGGCTCGGCGAGGAGCATCGGGCCATGTGTCGAGGCGGCTCCATCGGTGTCTGCGGGGCGATCGGAACGAGGCTCGTGGTCTTGTCGCTGTACCGACAGACATAGGATGTATTAAGGGGTCTTCGGGTGTCGCGTGTCCAGCCTCGCGCGAGGAGTTTTCGAGAAGTGCACGAGGTGCCACATCGGCAACTGCGCAGCCATGGCCAGAGGTTGGATGTCTGGAAGTGTGCGCGTGGGTCGCGGCGGTGAGGAGGTTCCGACCGAGCCGTCCGGGGCGGGCCTCGCGCCCGGGCTCCCACCGTGAACGGCTCCATCGCCTCGGCGTGATCCAGATCACGGACTCCGAGTGCAGCGTGCGCCGGGGTCCGGTGCCTTTCTCAAGGTGTAGGCAACCAGGGGAAAGCAGGGACAGTGCGGATGGAGCAGGCTCGGGCCCGTGAGTTCGACGCGTTCGTCGCGGCCCGCTGGTCAACGCTGATCCACCTCGCCCGGCTGCTCGTCGGCGGCGACCGCCACCGGGCCGAGGACCTGGTCCAGGAGTCCCTGGTCAAGCTCTGGTTCGTCTGGCCCAAGGTCGCCGACGACGCTCCGGAGCCCTACGTCCGCAAGGTGATGGTGCGTGCGGCGGCCCGCTCGGGCCGGCGGCTCTGGTGGGGTGAGCGCCCCGTCGAGCAGCTGCCCGAGACGGCGATGGCGACGGATGTCTCCGCGGACGTGGCGGAGCGGTCCCGGCTGGAGGCGGCGCTGGCTCAGCTGCCGCCGAAGCAGCGCGTGGCGGTGGTGTTGCGCTACTACCAGGACCTTCCCGAGAGCCAGGTCGCGGACGTGCTCGGATGCCCGGTGGGGACGGCTCGGTCCCACGCCGCCCGGGGAGTCGCGCGACTGCGCCGGCTCCTGGCCGACGTCATCGAGCCGGTCCAGTGAAGGAGGGCCCCATGGATCACTTCGAGCGCGAACTGGCGCGGATGATGCGCGACGGTGAGGAGCCCACGCCCTTCGAGGCGAGGCACGGGGAGCGGCTCCGGGCCGGGGTGCGCCACCGCCGCCGGATCAGGGCCGCACGCAGGGCCGCGGGTTCCGTCCTGGCCGTCGCCGGGCTGTGCCTCGCGCTGTTCCTGCTGCCCCAGGGACCCTCCCAGGTGGAACCCGCGGATCACGACCCGCTCCCCACCGTCACCACCACACCGTGGACGTCCGCACCGCCCGGCACCCCCGACGCCACGCCGAGCGGCCCCTCCTCGTCGGCCACGACCGGCGCCCCCACGTACACCAGCGGCGACTCGGCGACCACGACACCGCCCACGGCGCCGGTCACGACAGGAGCCGCGACCGGGACGTCGTCCTCCTCGACCTCGCCCCCGCCCACCGGCGGCTCCACCTCGCCCCCGCCCACGGGGACGGCGACCTGGCAGAGCGACTCCCCGCCGGTCTCGACCTCGCTCGTCACGCCGTAGCCCGCGAGCCCACCCCGTTCCGCCCCGAGTGTCTTCAGCATGCCCTGACCAAGCGCGCAAAAGAGGATCAACCATGAGAAAAGCCGGGCCGTTTCCCGTGCGGGAACAGAGTCGTCTCCCGCACCGCACACCGGTGCCGACTCACCATCCGGAGCCGGTCCTGGACGTGGTCGTCCCGGTGTTCAACGAGGAGGCGGACCTGGATCCGAGTGTGCGAAGGCTTCACGCGCATCTGCGTGAGACGTTCCCCTACCCCTTCCGGATCACGGTCGCCGACAACGCCAGCACCGACCGCACCCCGCAGACGGCGGCCCGGCTGGCGGCGGAGTTTCCCGAGGTCGCCTGGCTGAGACTGGCCGACAAGGGCCGCGGCCGGGCCCTGAGCCACGCATGGTCGCTGTCGACGGCGCCCGTCCTCGCGTACATGGACGTGGATCTGTCCACCGACCTGACGGCGCTGCTGCCGCTGGTCGCCCCGCTGATCTCGGGACACTCCGACATCGCCATCGGCACCCGCCTGGCACCGGGCTCCCGGGTGGTGCGCGGCCCCAAGAGGGAGATCACCTCCCGCTGCTACAACGCCCTGCTGCGCTCCACCCTCTCCGTGGGCTTCTCCGACGCCCAGTGCGGATTCAAGGCGCTACGCCGTGACGTGGCCGAACGACTGCTGCCGCTGGTGCAGGACTCCGGGTGGTTCTTCGACACCGAGCTGCTGGTCATCGCCGAGCGGGCCGGACTGCGCATCCACGAGGTCCCGGTCGACTGGGTCGACGACCCCGACAGCCGGGTGGACCTCCTCGCCACCGCGCTGGCCGATCTGCGCGGCATCGTCAGGATCGGCGGAGCGCTCCGCCGCGGCGCCTTCCGGCCGGCCGCCGTACTGGGCCGGGCCCCGACCGGGGCGACCCACGGCCCGGCCCGCCAACTCGTGCGCTTCGCCGCCGTGGGAGCGGTCAGCACCCTCGCGAACCTGCTGCTGTACACGGCGTTGCGCCCCCTCACCGGACCCCAGTCGGCGAACGCCCTCGCGCTGCTGCTGTGCGCAGTGGCCAACACGGCCGCCAACCGGCGCTTCACCTTCGGGCTCTCGGGCCGCGGCCACGCCGTGCGACACCAGGGCCGGGGCCTGGTGGTCTTCCTGATCGGGCTGGCCGTCACCGCCGGGTCCCTCGCCGTGCTGCACCACGCGGCGCCCACGGCCACGCACCGCACCGAACTCCTCGTCCTGCTCGCCGCCAACCTGGGCGCGACGCTGCTGCGGTTCCTGCTGTTCCGGACCTGGGTGTTCCGCGGATGAACCACAGGACTGTCACACCGACGAAAGCCCTCCGACCAGGGACCTGGAACGCGAGGCTCTCGCCGCCGCCCGCCCCCGACCGACCCCGCCACCAGGCCGCCCTGCACCGGCTGCGGCGCGCGGCCGTGCACCACGGGCCCGTCCTGCTCATGTACGGCACGTTGAAGCTCATCGGCTTCGGCGCCTTCATGTATCTGCTGCACGCCACCGGGGACTACCAGAAGAGGAACCCGCGCTTCGGCGGAGGCGCCCGTCCCTGGGACGTCCTGGCCACCTGGGACGGCTGGTGGTACCAGCAGATCGCCGAGCACGGCTACCACCCGGCGCTCGTCCCGGTCCCCGGAGCCACAGGTCTGATCACCCTCGAAGGGAACTCGGCGGCGTTCTTCCCGCTCTACCCGGCCCTCATGCGGGCTGTCTCCGAACTCACCGGCCTCGGTTCGTACGGCGCCGGGCTGCTGGTCTCGATCGTCGCGTCCTTCGTCGCCGCCCTCGGGATCCATGCCGTGGCCGAGCGGCTCGGTGGCCGGGGAGCCGGGCTGGCAGCGGCCGGTCTCTGGGCCGTCTGGCCCGGTTCAGGAGTGGAGTGGGCGGTCTACTCCGACTCCCTCTACGTCGCCCTGGCCGTCTGGGCCTGCCATGCCGTCATGAGCCGCCGATGGCTCACCGCCGGGTTGCTGACCTGCGCGGCCGGGCTCAACAGGCCCACCGCCGCGGCACTGATCGCCGCCGTCGCGGTCGCCGCCCTGCTCGCACTGCACCGCCGCGAGGACGGCATCCGGCGGCCACTCGCCGCAGTGCTCCTCGCCCCACTCGGTCTGCTCGCCTACCTCGGCTGGGTCGGCCACCGGGTGGGCGACTACGGCGGCTGGTTCAAGCTCCAGTCCGGCGCCTGGGCGCACGAATGGGACTTCGGCCGGCAGACCCTGGACGTCCTCACCTCGGTTCCGGTGGGCCGCTCGGACTACCTCTTCCCCTGGCCCTTCGCGGACATGATCGGCGTCGGGGTCGTCCTGCTCGCGCTGGCCCTGCTCCCGCTGCTGTTCCGCATCCGGCCTCCGGCCGTCCTGACGGTCCACACCGTCCTGACCCTCGTCCTCGTCCTGGGCAGCCAGCAGATCTTCGGCAACGTCTCGCGCTATCTGCTCCCGCTCTTCCCCCTGTTCATCCCGCCGGCTCTCGCGCTGCGCAGCCTCGGCCCGCTCCACCGGTTCGCGCTGCTCGCCACGGCGGCCCTGGCCTCCGGGTCGTACGCGGGCTACGCCCTCTTCGAACTGGGCGTGCCGTAAGGTTCGGTTCCGATCCGTCACGCCGTCTCGTCGGCCGCTCGTTCAGAACCGCACGTGGTGCAGTCCTGCCCGTGCCGCCGTGAACTCGCCGTGGGCGAGCCCGGTCGCCGGGCTGGTCCAGTGGGTCTCGACGCCTGCGTGCTGGTCGTCCGTGACGTCCGGGAGCGAGCCCGGGGCAGGCAGCAGGAGCCGGTACCGGCCCGGGCGGGACAGGTGCAGAGCGGCGTGCACCAGGCCGCCGTCCCGCCAGTCGAGGTCGACGGTGACACCGCCGCGGGCCCGCAGCCCGCGCACGGTGCCGCTCGGCCAGGCGTCCGGCAGCGCGGGCAGCAGCCGCAGTTCGCCGGTGTGGCTCTGGAGCAGCATCTCCGCCAGCCCGGCCGTGGCGCCGAAGTTGCCGTCGATCTGGAAGAGCTCGGGTGGGTGCAGGTCGAAGAGATTGTCGGACGTCGACTCGGCCAGCAGTCTGCGCAGGCTCTCGTGCGCGAGGGCGCTGTCGCCCAGGCGCGCGGCGAGCGCGACCACCCATGCCAGGCTCCACCCGGTGCCGCCGCCACCGTGGGCCAGCCTCAGGTCGAGGGCGGCCCGGGCGGCTTCGAACAGTTCCGGGGTGCGCTCGGCGTCGACCCGGTCACCGGGATACAGCCCGTACAGGTGGGACAGGTGCCGGTGGCCCGGTTCCTCGGGCACCGCGTCGTGACGCCACTCGGCCAGCGGCTGACCCGGGTAGTACGGCAGCGGGGGCAGCCGTCGCCGGGCCTGCTCGAGGCCATCGGCGATCGGGTCGCTCAGGCCCAACTCCTTCGCCGCCGCAAGGCAGTTGGCGAACAGCTCCTCGACGAGCCACAGGTCCATGGTGACGGCTGCGGTGGTCGCGACGAGCGCCGTCCCGCCCGGCGTAGGCACCTGGAACCGGTGCTCGGGGGAGGTGGACGGGCAGGTGACCAGATGACCGTCGGCGTCCTCGACGAGATAGTCCAGCAGGAAGACGGCGGCCTCGCGCATCACCGGCCACGCCCGGTCGGCGAGGAAGTCCCGGTCGCCGGTGAAGCGGTAGTGCTCCCACAGATGAGCGCACAACCAGGCGCCGGCCATGGGCCAGTTGGCCCACTGGGGGCCGCCCTGGACCGGGTGGGTGGTGCGCCAGAGGTCGACGTTGTGGTGGGCCGTCCAGCCGTCGCAGTCGTAGTAGGCCCGAGCGGTGCGGCGCCCCGCGGCGGCGAGGTCGGTGATCAGGTCGAACAGGGGCTCGTGGCATTCGGGCAGGCCGGTGGTCTCGGCGGGCCAGTAGTTCATCTGGAGGTTGATGTTGGTGGTCCAGTCGCACTGCCAGGGCGGCTGGACCTGGGTGTTCCAGATGCCCTGGAGGTTGGCGGGCTGGGTGCCGGGACGGGAGGAGGCGATGAGCAGGTAGCGGCCGTAGGCGAACTGCAGGGCGGTCAGGCCCGGGTCGTCCGCGCCGGAGCGGACGGCGGCGAGGCGTTCGTCGGTGGGCAGCGCCTCCAGCGCCCGGTCGTGGCCCAGGCTGAGGACGGTCCGGTCGTGCAGGGTGCGGTGGTCCGCGATGTGCTCGGCCCGCAGGCGGTCGTACGGAATCCCGGCGGCGGCGTCGAGCAGCCGGGCTGCCTCGGCGGTGGGGCCGGTCTCCGGGCCGTCGGGCTCGGTGTCCCAGCCCCGGAAGCCGGTGGCGGCGGCGACCAGGACGGTGGCGCTGGTGGCGCCGACCAGTCGCAGACCGCCGGTCCGGGGATCGGGGGCGACGGTGCCCTCGTCGGTGACGACACGCAGGGCGGCCGCGAACCCGGTTCCCGCGTCGGGGGCGTAGCGGACCGCGTCGGGTCCCGTGGCCTCGAACTCGACGTGGGCGGGGACCCGGCCCGAGACCGCCGGTCCGGGACCCGAGCCCGGGTGGGCCGACTCCAGCAGGGCGGTGAAGGACAGCGCCCCCGGAGTGTCGCAGCCGAGGCGGACCACGAGGACACCGGCGACCGCGGAGACGAACAGTTCGCGCGTGTACCGGACCCCGTCGGCGGTGTAGGCCACCGTGCACACGGCGTCGGCCAGGTCCAACTCCCTCCGGTAATCGGTGACTTCGTCACCGTGGCCGAGATCGAGGAGCAGCGCGCCCAGGGGCTGGTACGCCTGGGTGTCGGGCCCCTGCATACGCGCCGCGAGCTCCTCGGCGCTCACGTGGTCGTGGTCGTCGAGCACGGCCCGGCGCAGTGCTCGCAGGTACTGTGCGGGGTCGTGGTCGTCGGGGGCGAGCGGGCCGCCGGACCACAGGGTGTCGGCGTTGAGGTCGACGCGCTCTCGGGCCGGGCGGCCCGGCACCATGGCGCCGAGGGAGCCGTTGCCCAGGGGCAGCGACTGGGCGAAGCCTTCGGCGGGACGGCGGTACCAGAGTTTCAGCATGTGCGGAATCCGTGGGTGAGGCTGACGGGCTGGGCGTGGACCTCGTCACGGGGCTGGACGCGGGGGCCACATGGACCGCTGCCGACACCGTGCTGGGCGACGTACAGACTGACATACGCCTGGTGGGTGGGGAGGAGCGAGGCCGGTGGTGCGTCGAGCAGCATCGAGGTACTCGCCGGCCCGGCGTACAGCTGCGGGGACGACCGACGACCAGGTTCAGGGAGGGCCACCGGTGCCTGTCCGGTTGATCTTGCCTCGAAAATTGGGCGGCGTCCGAAGACCGAGCGCCCTAGCGTGCGGGCATGTCATTTTCTCTTGAGCGTCCCCCCATGCAGGCCGACGAACGCACTGCCCTCGTCGGCTGGCTGGACCTGCAACGCCAGATCCTGAGATGGAAATGCGAGGGCCTGAGCGAGGCCGACGCACACCGCTCCGTCGTCCCGACCTCACCGGCGATGACGATGGCAGGGCTCATCAGCCATATGCGGTGGGTCGAGCACACCTGGCTGGAGGTGCTGTTCCTGGGAGGCGACAAGACGCAGAACCCCTCCTTCGCGGACACGGCCGAGGACGCGGACTGGCGCACCGACGGCGCCTCTCTGAAGCAGCTGCTCTCGGAGTACGAGGCCCAGTGCGCCCGGAGCAACGAGATCGTGGCCGGGGCATCCCTGGACGACGTCGGTCGCCACCCCGACTACCGGTCCGCCCAGGCCAACCTCCGCTGGATGCTCATCCATCTCGTCGAGGAGACCGGCCGGCACGCGGGCCACGCGGACATCGTCCGCGAGCTGCTAGACGGGGCCAAGGGGTACTACTAGGTCGTCCTCCTCTTCGAAAAGGATCTCCCCGCCAGGGCTCAGCGCGTACGCGCAACGAGCCGTCGAATCCGTACGGACCCGCGTCCGGCCGGCCGCTGTGTCTCGGGGGCCGGGCCACCGTGGTCCGGAGTCGGTAAATCGGGTCGACAGGGAAGGCCGGATGGCGCAGGGTGCACCCATGTCCGGTCTCTCTTCACAGCTGCTGCCGGTGGGATACCACTCCAGAGTGGCGACCAGCGCAGACGCTCCCGAGGTCCATCGGCTGGTCACCGCGTGCGAGGTCGAGCTGCACGGCCGCGCCACCACCGGTGCCGACAGCGTCGCCGCCGACCTCGGCACATCGGCCGCCGAGGCGCCGTCCGAGTCGGTGCTCTTGCACGGTTCCGCCGGGGAGTTGGCCGGTTGGGCCCGGGTGAGGGGCCGGCGCGCCACGGTTCACGTCCATCCCGCACACACCGGCCGGGGTCTGGGCGGCCTCCTGCTCGCCTGGACCGAGGACCGGGCCCGCCGGTTCGGCGGTGACCGCCTTGCCCAGACCGTCCCCGACAGCGATCAGGCGGCAGTCGTACTCCTGAGGTCCGGTGGATACACCCGGCTCGTCACCGAGTGGCTCCTCGAGTTCGCGATGCCCTCCGAACCGGATGTGCCCGCCCCGCCGGCCGGCATCACGGTCCGTGCCTTCGAGGCGGGTGACGAGCGAAGCGTGTACCAGCTCACCGAGGACGCGTTCGACGAATGGCAGCAGCGGCGGAAGGGCTACGCGGAGTGGGCCCGGCACACGGTCGAACTGCCGAGCTTCGCCCCTGCGGCGTCACCGCTCGCCTTCGCCGGTGACCAACTGGTGGGCGCGGTGCTGTCCCTGGATGTCCCGGGCGACGACGAAGGGTACGTCGAGCGGGTCGCGGTCCGGAAGGACCACCGCAACCGGGGGACAGCGCGCATGCTGCTGCGGGAGTCCTTCCGGGCCTTCCATCGCCAGGGCAAGCGGGGCTGCACCCTGTGGACGCACTCGGACACCGGCGCGCTGTCGCTGTACGAGCGCATCGGCATGACGGTACGGCGGTCCTCCACGGTCTACAGCAAGGACCTCACCTCGGAGTGAACGGGAGCGGGCGGCCGCCGCGGGCTCCGCTCGGTACGGCCGTCAGGACGTGCCCGAAGCTCCGCTGTCGGCGCCTGCCGGTGACGTCACGCTCTCGTCGTCCGTCTCCCACCGCAGCAGATCCCCCGGCTGGCACTCGAGCACCTCGCAGAGCGCGGCGAGCGTCGTGAACCGCACCGCCTTGGCACGGCCGTTCTTGAGGACCGCGAGGTTGGCGGGCGTGATGCCCACCCGGTCCGCGAGCTCGCCCACGGACATCTTGCGCCTGGCCAGCATGACGTCGATGTCGACGGTGATCGGCATCAGATGACCTCGTTCAACTCGGCCTGCATCTGCGCCGCTTCGACATCACGCGCCACGGCCTGGGCGAGCAGTGTGCGCAGGACCAGCACGATGAGGGCGACCCCCAGAATGGCCAGGCCGATCCCGGCCATGATGACGGTGACCCCGGGATCGTCCCGCTGGCCGGGCGCGTTGACGGCGGTGACCGTGAACCAGACGAGGGAGGCCGCGGTGATCGCCCCGATGATGCCGTCCACGTACCGGAAGGCGCCGTGGGAGAACACGGTCCCGCGGCGCACCATCGTCACCAACCGCCAAACACAGACCCCGGTGACCTGGACCGAGACGAGGCCGAGAATCGTGATCAGGCGCAGCGGCGTCAGCGGCAGCGACCCGTCCTCGGGGTCGGTGGCCAACGCCCACACCATGAGGGCCTGAACGCCCAGGGTGCCGGTGAGCACCACGACGAGCACGGCGCGCAGCGCCCGCACGGCGAGTTTTCCCATGCCTCAACCTTCCATCGAATGGCGATGGAAATCTATCGAAAAACGATAGGCGCGGCAAGGGCTGTTGAAACCCCCGGTGCGATGTCGCACTCTTGGCGCAGCCGTGCCGACCGGGCAGGCGAGTGGAGGGGGTGCCGGATGCGGCAATCGGAGGACGAACTCCTGGCGGAGGCCCTCGGCCGTATCAACAAGGGCGGCAAGTTCGCCGCGCGGTTCCTCAGGAACGACGTCGCCGAGTTCGACCGCGACCTGTCCCTGGGGTTCGATCCCGCGGTCGAGCATGCGCGTACCGTGCTCGTTCAGCTCGCCGGTGGCGCGGCCCCGGAGCAGGTGGAGGCCGGCCCGGACCGCGTGACGTTCCGCGTGCTCACCGGGGGCGGACACCTCGGCCTGAACCCGGTGGTGGTGACCATGGACGCGACGCGCATCGGTGAGGGGGCCACCACTTTTCATGTCCGGGCCGTCGCGAAAGAAGGGCTGGTCAAGCAGCGTGCGGGGCAGAAGACGGCCGAGCGCGTCGCGGCACTGCTGAGCGGAGCCGGTGTCGGTCCGTGAGTCACAGGTGCGCGAGGACCGACGCATGAGGGCGGGCCGGGACATCCCGGCCCGCCCTTCTGGGTTCTCCGTGTGGGTTCTCCGTGTCGCGGGGGTGTGCGCAAGGGCGACGTCACCAATAGTGTCGTCGACCGGCAACGGCGTGACCTGCGGATCCCATGATCCACAAGGCGGCGCCGATCACCAGAAGGATGATCCCGATGGTCCACAGGATCGAGACGCCGGTAAGGAAACCGACGATCAGAAGGATTACACCAAGGGCGATCATCGCGACCTCCTGTAGCGGGTACTGCTCTTGGTGTTCGATTACCCGCAATTCGGCAATGGAGGCCCACACATTTTTCATCAACCGCATCCCCGGTGGTCGTCGGTAGCGTGAGCGGCATGGCGGCAGCGGACGAGGTCCTGACGGGGGGAATGGCGAACGCGGGCCAGGTCGTCCGCCGCGGTGCCCTGGTGGACCGGCCCGCACCGTCCACCGCGCCCGCCCTCCACGCCCACCTCCGCGCTCTCGCGCAGCACGGGTTCGACGGGGCTCCGACCCCGCTCCGGCTCACCGAGGACGGCCGCGAGCAGCTGACGTACATTCCCGGCGATGTCGCGCTGCCGCCGTTCCCCGGATGGGCGATGACCGAGGAGGCCCTGCGGTCGGTCGGAGACCTGCTGCGGCGTCTGCACGACACCAGCGCGACCGTCCCGGTCGACCGCGACATCGAGTGGCCCCGGTCCCTGGCCGACCCGGAGGGCGGGACGATGCTGTGCCACAACGACGTGTGCCCGGAGAACGTCGTCTTCCGCGAGGGCCGCGCCGTGGCCCTGATCGATTTCGACCTGGCGGCTCCCGGCCGACCGGTGTGGGACCTCGCCATGGCCGCCCGCTACTGGGTGCCCATGCTGGACCCCGTGTCCGCGGCGGTGCTGCACCCCGCCGACCTGGACGTCCCCGCTCGTCTGCGGATCCTTGCCGACGGCTACGGCCTGTCCACCGAGGAGCGAGCCGGACTTCCCGGTGTCATCGAGCAGGCCACCGCGTCCTGCCGGGCCTTCGTCGCCGGAAGGGTGGCCGAGGGTGATCCCGTCTTCGTCGAGGCGCTGTCCGAGCGAGGCGGCTGGCAGCGCTGGGACCGGCTCCAGGAGTGGCTCGTGGCACAGCGTGAGATCTTCACGGCCGACCTGCGGAAGTGATCCGAGGTCTGCGTCGCACATGTGACGGAGTGATCCTAGGAATCTTGGCGCTCGGTGACGACCACCGCTTGTCGATCGGGCTTCTTGCGGTCACATATCCCTGCTGAACGGGATGTTTTGACGAGTTGTCACTTCTCTCTGGACGCCGAGGTGGGCAGCGTCTATAAATTCATCCGATGTCGCGCCCCGAGTCGTCCGGCGCACCCCCAGGACCCAGGAGCCGCACCATGTCCTCCGCCCCCCTGAGCAGACGATCCCTGATCAAGGCTGCCGCGCTCGCCGGAGGCGTTGTGGCCTTCGGGCTGCCGCAAGTCCTCCTCCCTGCGACCGCCGAGGCCTACACCGTCCCTGCCAAGATGGACTGGTGGTACCAGGCCCGGTTCGGGATGTTCATCCACTTCGGGTCCTACTCGTATCTCGGGCACGGTGAGTGGGCGTTCAACAACGAGGGCTGGACCAAGGCCGATTACCAGAACCAGGTGTCCGCCCACTTCAACCCGAGCGCGTTCAACGCGGCGGCCATCGCCCAGCTGGCGGCGGACGCCGGCATGAAGTACCTGGTGATCACCGCCAAGCACCACGAGGGCTTCGCCATGTGGGACAGCAACGTCCCCGGCTTCACCGACACCACCGGCACCAAGCTCTACAACATGCACGACTACGCCGGTGTCCAGGGCGACCTGCTGGCATCGCTCAAGAAGGAGTGCGAGGCGCGAGGCGTCAAGTTCGGGCTGTACTACTCGATCCTGGACTGGAACCACCCCTCCCAGACCATCCGGAGCGGTGGCGTCACCACGATGGCCTCCATGGCCGCCCGCAGCGCGTACATCGCGGACATGAAGGCCCAGTTGCAGGAACTGCTGGACCGTTACGACCCGGCGCTCCTGTGGTTCGACGGCGACTGGTTCGGCGAGCCCGCAAGTCCCACGCTCCAGGACTGGTGGCTCAAGTCCGACGGCCTCGACCTGTACAACTGGCTCATCGCCCGCAAGCCGGGCCTCGTCGTCAACGAACGGGTCAAGCGCGACCTCGGTCTGGGCGACTACGCGGTCGCGGAGTTCGGGGTCCCCAGCGCGCCGATGGACCGCCAGTGGGAGCGCTGCGACACCATGAACGGCGCCTGGGGCTACAACGCGGGCCTGGAGAACTCGTACCAGCCCGTCAAGAACTTCGTGCAGGAACTCGTCACCTGTGTCTCGCGGGACGGCAACCTCCTCCTGAACATCGGCCCCAAGGGCGACGGTTCGGTCACAGCCGGATCCGTGACCGTTCTGCAGGGCCTGGCCTCGTGGATGGCGACCTACGGCGACAGCGTGCACGGCGCCCTGGCAAGCCCCTACTCCAGCGACCCCGGCTGGGGCAGGGCCACCAAGAAGAACGGCAAGCTGTTCGCCCACGTCTTCACCTGGCCCACCAACGGTGTGCTGCAGATACCGGCGCTCACCAACACGATCAGCCGCGTCTACCTGATGAACAACCCGTCGGCCTCGCTCAGTTACACCGTCAGCGGCGGGCAGATCAACGTCAATGTGCCGACCAACGCCCCGGACGCCGGCGTCTCCGTGGTGTGCGTCGAGGTGAGTGGTGTTCCCACGGCGGCGGCAGGACCCAGGGCCACGGTGTTCCAGGACGTCAACTACGCCGGAGGCAGCGCCGCTCTGGCGTTGGGCAGCTACACCTCGTCCCAGCTGTCGGCGGCGGGGGTTGGGCCCTCGTCCGTGTCCTCGCTGAGGGTGCCCCAGGGCTACCAGGTGACGGGCTACTCCGGCGACAACTTCACCGGTACGGCCTGGACGTTCACCTCCGACAACCCCGACCTGCGGGTGACCGGCAACAACGACGCCATCGCCTCGCTGAAGGTCGCGTTCAACCCGGCCGCGTACTTCCGGCTGATCAACGTCACGGACGGACTGGCCCTGGACAGCGGCGGCAACGTCGCCAGTGGCTCGAACCTCAAGCAGTGGACGCCGGTCGACAGCGGCAACCTCCAGTGGCAGGCCGTCGACCTCGGCACCGGCTACTACCGGCTGGTCAACCGGACCAACGGCATGGTGGCCGACGGCTGGGGCTCGACCGGTGCCGGAGATCCCGCCCGGCAGGCGGCCTGGAACGGCGGCCCCAACCAGCAGTGGCAGATCACCGACCGCGGCAACGGCCAGTACTCCCTGGCCAACCGCGCCACCGGACTCGTCCTCGACGGCGGCGGACAGGTCCCCTCCGGTTCGGTGACCAAGCAGTGGACCTGGGTGAACAGCCCCAACCTGCTCTGGACGTTCCAACCCGTTTCCTGACCGTCCCGGTGCGCGGAGGCATGAGCGCCCGAGGGCCCCGACCGGTCCGCCCGGCCGGGGCCCTCACACGGTCGCCGGGAACGTCGGCATGCAGAACCGCGCACGCCCCGTCGTCCCCCTTCCGTTACCGCTACCGCAGCATCCGGCGTTCCGCCCGGCGGGCTGCCGCGCGGACGTTGGCGCGCATGCCGTCGGGGAGGCGCCGCAGCACCTCGCGGACGCCGTGGCGCAGTCGGTGGTCCGCTGCGGTGCGCAGCACGACCCGGCGGGTGGGGCCGATACGGCCGGGGCCGCCGACGGTGAGCCGCAGCTGACCGCCGGGGCCGCCCCAGCCCGGGGAGACGAGGCGCGGGGGCGTGCCCACGGCGATGGCGCCCAGCGAGACGCGGGTCGGGCCCGGTGCCACGGCCAGCCTGGGGCGGCGGCCGACGCCCAGCAGCTGGCCGCCGGCCCACACCTGGTGGGAGCCGCCTTCCAGGGGGTCGCCCCCGGCGAGGGTCAGGGGGTCGATGACCGTCTCACCGGCGACCACGACCCGCCGGCGGCCGCCGCCCAGGGGTTCGAGGGCGGGTGTCAACTCCCCGTCGGGGTACCACCAGTGGTTGCCGGCGGTGTCGTGCACGATGAGTTCCCCGTAGGCGTGCGAGAAGGGGTCGCGGACCTCCCAGTCCTCCGCCCCGGGGATGCCGTCGAGGAGGTCGGGGTCGAGCAGCAGCCGCCCGCCGCGGTCCACGACGGTCAGCGGCTCGCCGTCCGCCTTGACCATGCCGATCCGGGTCCGGAGCACCAGCTTGCCGTTGCGCCAGCGCATGTCGTCCACCTCGACGCGCGCCTTGATCCGCTGGGTGCGGCGGGCGAGTTCGATCAGGGAGTTCAGCCGGTCCTGGACGAGCAGTTCCGCCCGGAGCGAGCTGATCGCCGGGAGCCCCTCGCGCACGCCCGGCGGATAGCTGGTCATGGCCATCCGCCGCACGGTGGTGTAGTACTCCTCCAGATCCTTCCCGGTCCGCTGGAGCACCCGCGGCTCGCTCACCGGGCGGAGCAGCTCCACCCGGAACGAGCGGCGCAGCAGCCGGTCCTGCAGCTCGCCCGGCTCCGTCCCCTCCTTGATCGCCTCCACGACCTTGTCCAGGTGGCCGTAGTAGTCGTCGGGGGTGATCCGACGGCTGCTGTTGTTGCCGCCGTCCTCACGCCGGTTCCAGCGGTAGCAGGGGTAGTCGCCGAGGATCGACACCGTTTCGGCCCGCACGTAGGTGCGCGCCATGAACAACTGGTCCTCCAGCCTGACCCGGCCCTCCGGGAAGCGGATCGCGTGCTCGCGCAGGAAGTCCCGGCGGAACATCTTGTGCGGCGTCAGGCTCTCGAAGAGCGGCGCGTCGGCTGCGGTGCACCGGTCCACCGTCCGCTTGAACACGTTGCTGGGCCCCGCCATGGTGCCGTGGACCTTGCCCAGCACGATGTCCGAACCGTTGCGCTCCGCCAGCGCGTACAGCCGCTCCAGCGCCTCGTACGACAACTCGTCGTCCTGGTCGACGAACTGGATGTACTTCCCCCGGGCCCGGTCCACTCCCACGTTGCGCGGCTTGCCCGGCCAGCCGGAGTTCTCCTGCTCGTAGACCCGGACGTGCGGATGGGCTTCGGCGACTCGCCGGAGGCGCTCGGCCGAGTCGTCCGTCGACCCGTCATCGACGTATACGACCTCGTACGCGTCCGCGCCGAGGCTCTGGTTCACGAGTGACGGCGCACAACGCTCCACGTAGGGACCGGCGTTGTAGATCGGCACGACGACGCTAACCTTGATCAAGTTTTCCCCCAAGAACACCTGCGGTCGGTACGTCAGACACCTGTTGTTGGGGAGAAGTTGTACGGCCTTTGACAGTTGTTATACGGAACGGATCGTTTCAGTTGAAAAAGGGTGGCTCGGGTCGCCTTCCGTGACTCAGGATTCTCGGTGTGACGGACACGGAAACCCCTGACGACGAGACGCCGGACGGGCTGCTGGGCTGGTGCCTGGTGGCCAACGTGGCGCGCGAGACCCTGCACGGCGAGGGCCGCCTCGAACTCCAGCACGGCACCAGGCACTTCCGCGCGGGCACCCTGCTGTGGCTCCCGCGGGTCCGCTGGGATCCCGGACATTGCCGCTGGCCCGCCGTGGGCCGGCACCGCGGCAACAGCCGCCGCTACGTCAGGATGATCGTCCGCGCGGAGGACCTGGAGAACTTCCGGGTCAAGGGCGTCTACAGCGAGGCCCTGGTGCGCAGCCTCAACGGATACGACCACGATCCGGCCGCACCGCGCACCCTGCAGCATCCGTGGACCCTCGAGCGTGCCCAGGGCTGGGCGGACAGCTGGAGGGTGCGCAGGGAGCCCGTCTTCATCGAGGGGCACCCCTACCCACGCCTACGGATCTCCGTACCCAACCCTCCGCCGCCGGAGATCCAGCTCGACGGCGAGACCCTCCACCTCGCGCACTACGGCACCAAGGGAGCCCGCTACAGCCGTACGGCCCCGCCCCCGGAATGGGTCCCCGAGCTCTGAGAGGGGCTCAGCCCGTCGCCGTGACCGGTGTCCTCATGCCGAGCCACTGCTCGGCTCCCCACGCCTCGAACCGCTCCACCTCGGTGAAGCCCAGCTTCGCGGCGAGGCGCATCGAAGGGGCGTTGGCGGACTGGGTGGTGAGCACCACCGGTTCGCCCGGAAGGGCGCCGTCGAACCAGGACAGTGCCGCCGCGCACGCCTCCATGGCGTACCCGTGTCCCCACGCCCGCGGCAGGAACAGGTAGCCGAGGTCGGCCTTCCCGGTGGCCGCCGGCCGGCGGTGCCCGGTCGCTCTCCTGAGCAGGATGTGCCCGATCATCGATCCGTCCAGATCGACGACGAAACTGCCGGGCCACCGCTCCGGCACCGCGGGCGTCCCGCGCTCGAGTTCGTCCCGCGCACGGGGGCCGCCGAGGAAGGCGTGCACTTCCGCCGAGGCGAGCAGGTCGATGAACGCCGCACGGTCCCGGGCCTCGGGCGCCCGCAGCACGAGCCGCTCGGTCCTGATCGGCTCGGGGGGCCAGGTGACGTGTTCCAGTTCTTCCATCGGTGCACGCTAACCGATGACTCGGACGGCCACTTGCTCAGATCGGTTCGTCGGTCCAGGTGGTGGCGTCGGTGAAGCGGCTGTCCACGAACGCGACCAGCGCCATGGTGTCGGCGTCGGGTTCCGCGGTCGCCGCTCGGTGGGTGATCGTGTCGGGCAGCATCACCAGGGTCGTCGTGCCCCGACCTCGGTCGGCGGGTCGCAACTGGGCGCGGATTCCGTGCCGGTCGGCCAGCCGGCCCACCACGAACAGTCCCATGCGCTGGGAGATCGAGGCGTCCACGGTGGGCGGGTCGGCGAGATTCCGGTTGAGCTCGGCCAGCTCCTCGGGGGGCATCCCGATTCCCTTGTCGTGGATCTCGAGCATGATCCTGCCGTCCGGCAGCCGTGCGGCGGTGACATGCACGGGCACGTGCGGCGAGGAGAAGGTGGTGGCGTTCTCCAGGAGTTCGGCGAGCAGGTGCACCAGGTCGTTCACGGCCCGCCCGTCGATCTCGGTCTCCGGGACACCGGCGAAATGGACGCGCTCGTACTGTTCGACCTCCGAGACCGCGGCGCGGATGACGTCGACCAGGGGCAGCGGCTGGTCCCACTGCCGGGCGGGGGCCTCGCCGCTGAGCACCAGGAGGTTCTCGCCGTTGCGGCGGACCCGGGTGGCGAGGTGGTCGAGCTGGAACAGGTTCTCCAGCTGGTCGGGATCGGCTTCCCGGCCCTCCAGCTCGCTGATCATGGAGAGCTGACGCTCGATCAGGGACTGGCTGCGGCGGGCCAGGTTGCTGAAGATCGTGTTGATGTTGGCGCGCAGCAGGGCCTGTTCGGCGGCGAGCCGTACGGCCTCGCGGTGCACGTGGTCGAAGGCGCGGGCGACCTCGCCGATCTCGTCCGTGGTGGTGATCGGGATCGGTTCGACCTCGTGCTCCACCCGGCCGGGAACGGCACGGGTGAGCTGGGTCAGCCGGGCGGGCAGCCGCTGGGCGGCGATCTCGTGGGCGGAGGCACTGAGCCGGCGCATGCTGGTGCTCATGGTGCGGGCGACCGAGTTTGCGAGGAGGAAGGCGGCGAGGACGGCGGCGAGCACGAGGGCGGCGTTCAGGATCGCGTCGTTGCGGGCGTCGTCGGCGATGCTGTGCGCCTTGGCCAGCGCGGTGTCGGTCAGGTACACCTCGACGCTGCGGTAGGCGTCGAAGCTGAGGGTGGAGGCCGCGAAGAAGGTCTCCGGGGTGATGCCCTGCTCGGCGAGTTGCGCCGCGGTCGCGCCGGAGGCGATCGCGCGGGTCATCTTCTCCAGGTCCGGAGGGGGCGCGAAGGTCTGGCCGGCCGCCTCGGCCTGGCTCCGTGCCTCCGAGACCAGCTCCTGTCCCTTCTTCCGGGCTCCCTCCAGCGCCGCACGCAAGCGGGCCATGTCGGCGGTGCCGGCGAACCCCGCGTACTCCTGGAGCCCGATCTGTTCGAGGTAGACGTAGGAGCTGAACGAGCTGAGCTGGGACTGGAGTTCGCCCTTGGCGAGCTTGCTGCGGTCCTGGACCAGGAGGTGGGTGCCGATGGCGCGGATCAGCGACTCGGCGGCCTGGGTGAGCGAGACGGCGTAGAGGGTGCGGCCGTAGGTCTCCTGGGTGGTGATGCCGAAGCCGAGTTCGTTGGAGATCTCCATCAGCGGGTGCTGCACCGCGTGGTAGCTCTCCTCGGTCCGGACACCGGTCGACCGGGAGGTGAAGGCGCTCGCCCGTACCAGCGGCAGTTCCTTCTCGCCCTGGCGCACGAGCGCGATCCGGCGCTCCAGGCCGGCTGTCCTCGGCATGCGGTCGACCGCCGCGTCGAACTTCCCGGCGTCCTCGTCGGTGATCCTCCGGGCCTTGACGACCGCCGCCGCGTTCCGGTCGCCCTTGACCAACGGGATGACGGAGACGTCCCGTTCGTTGATGGCGTCGCTGGCGTACTTGTTGGCCGCCTGGACCAGCTCCGCCACGCGGACGGCGTCCTCGGCGGACTGCCAGGTGTCGACGGTGCGTTTGACCCGTACGCCCCCGAGGGCCAGGGCGACGAACACCGGAATCAGGAGGATGGCCTGGAGTTTCTGGGCCACCCGCAGGTTGCGGGCACCGAATCTTCGGCGCGCGGGAGTGGGGGAGTGCGACACGGTCGTCCTATCCGCTCAGTTCCGCCTCGCGTTCGACACTCTCCTCAACGCGGCGGCGCTCACAGGGAGTTGACCAAAGAAGGTCCGTCCGATGTGTAGCACTCCGTTTTCGCTTCTGACCGTGACTTCACCAAAACTGTGCGCAGTTGCGAGCCGTCGACGGGCAGGTGCAGGTCCCGACGGGACGGTTGCCGCTAGGCCGAAAACCGGTGCTGCCTGTGCCGATTTGCCTGGCCTGCAAGGTCAATTCAAGCCGTTGAGTTGATCCTTGCATGACAAAGCCCTGGTCAAGATGTCACTCTACTCCCGTCGTTCACAGCTCCCTCACATGTTCACCACGCGGCCCTGTCGCGTGTTCCCACCCCCCACCTCCTTCCACCCGCATGCCGTGCAGCGCTCCGGACCGGCGTACCTCGCCCGTCCGTCTCCTCAACGGCCCCCACCAGGGGCCGGACGTCGTACTGAAGGAGTCCCGTTGCCCCAGCACCACCGCGCCCTGACGCGGCGCAGACGCGCCACCGGCCTCGCCCTCACGGCCGTAGGCTCCCTCCTCGCCCTGGCGGCCCCCGGCGTGGCCACCGCGGCCCCCGCGGAGCCGGCCCCCGCGAAGATCACCGCCACCCCCCGGGCCGGCGCCACTCAGACCGCTCTGACCCCCACCCGCCGCACCGCCCTGATCAAGAGCGCGCAGTCGGCGGCGGCCGGTACGGCCCGGCGCATCGGCCTCGGCGCCCAGGAGAAGCTGGTCGTCAAGGACGTCGCCAAGGACGCCGACGGCACCACGCACACCCGCTACGAGCGCACCCTCGCCGGGCTGCCCGTCCTCGGCGGCGACCTCGTCGTGCACGACGACGCCGGACGTACGACCGTCACCCGGGCCAACGCGGCGCGGCTGACGCTGCCCTCGTTCAGCCCGAGGATCGCGGCCTCCGGCGCCGCCGCCAAGGCCCTCGCCGCGTCGAAGAAGGACAAGGTCACCGGCGCCGAAGTGGAGAACGCCTCCCGCCTGGTCGTCTGGGCCGGCAGCGGCAAGCCGGTGCTGGCCTGGGAGACCGTCGTCGAGGGAGTCCAGCCGGACGGCACGCCCAGCGAGCTCCAGGTCGTCACCGACGCCGGCACCGGCAAGGAGCTCCTGTCCGCCGAGAAGGTGCACACCGGCGAGGGCACCGGGCAGTACGTCGGCACGGTCCCGCTCGGCACCACCCAGTCCGGATCGACGTACCAGCTCACCGACCCGGACCGCGCCGGGCACAAGACGTACGACCTGAACCAGGGCACCTCGGGCACCGGCACCCTGTTCACGGACGACAACGATGTCTGGGGCAACGGTCTGCCGTCCAACCGCCAGACCGCGGGTGTCGACGTGGCCTTCGGCGCGGCCGCCACGTGGGACTTCTACAAGGAGGCCTACGGCCGCAACGGCATACGCAACGACGGTGTCGCCGCCTACAGCCGCGCCCACTACGGCAGCAACTACGTCAACGCCTTCTGGCAGGACTCCTGCTTCTGCATGACCTACGGCGACGGCTCGGGCAACACCCACCCGCTGACCGCGCTGGACGTGGCCGCCCACGAGATGAGCCACGGCGTCACCGCCGCCACCGCGGGCCTGGTCTACTCGGGCGAGTCCGGCGGCCTGAACGAGGCGACCTCCGACATCTTCGCCGCCGCGGTCGAGTTCCACGAGAACCTCCCGGCCGACCCCGGTGACTACCTCGTCGGCGAGAAGATCGACATCAACGGCAACGGCACGCCGCTGCGTTACATGGACAAGCCCTCCAAGGACGGCTCCTCGTACGACAGTTGGAGCTCCACCCTGGGCGGTGTCGACGTCCACTACTCCTCCGGTCCCGCGAACCACTTCTTCTACCTGCTCTCCGAGGGCAGCGGAGCCAAGACCGTCAACGGCGTCTCCTACAACAGCCCGACCTACGACGGCCGCCCCGTCACCGGCATCGGCATCGAGAACGCCGCGGCGATCTGGTACCGCGCACTGACGACCTACATGACCTCGACGACCGACTACGCGGGCGCCCGCACCGCCACCCTGTCCGCCGCGGCCGACCTGTTCGGCGCGTACAGCCCGACGTACCTCGCCGTCGCCGACTCCTGGGCCGCGATCAACGTGGGCAACCGCATCGCCCTCGGGGTCAACCTCGCCCCGGTCGCCGACCAGGTCAGCGGCGTCAACCAGGTGGTGAACCTGCAACTCGACGCCTACACCACCAACACCGGGTCCCCGCTGACGTACGAGGTCACCGGCCTGCCCGAGGGCCTGACCGTCAGCCCGGGCGGCCTGATCAGCGGCACCCCGACCACCCTCGGCACGAGCGACGTCACCGTCACGGTGACCGACGGCACCGGGGCCAGCGCCACGGACACCTTCAGCTGGCAGATCGCCTACGTCTACGCCAACACCACCCGCGTGGACATCCCCGACAACGGGCCCGCTGTGGAGTCCCCGGTGACCATCACCGGCCGCGACGGCAACGCCTCCGCGACCACCAAGGTCTACGTCAACATCGTCCACACCTACCGCGGTGACCTGACCGTCGACCTCGTCGGCCCGAACGGCACCGTCTACTCCCTGCTCAACCGCAGCGGCGGCTCCGCCGACAACGTGGACCAGACCTTCACGGTCAACGCCTCCGCCCAACCTCTGAACGGGACGTGGAAGTTGCGGGTGCGCGACCTGGCGTCCATCGACGTCGGGTACATCGCACGCTGGCAGCTGACGCCCTGACGCCCTGACGCCCTGACGCCCTGACGTCTCAGCCTGACACGCAGAACGGCACCCGCCGCCCGGGTCCTTCGGGGCCCGGGCGGCGGGGTGCGCGGGGGATGCCTCACCCGGTCACGAACGTCGTCAGGCTCCGCGCGGGAAGCTGCGCGGTGAACGACCCGTTGGACACGGTGATCCGGCTCTGTGCCGCGAGGTTCCTGCTCCCGTCCGTCAGCCAGGACGACACGCCGGACGAGGCGTTGTTGAGCAGGGTGAACTGCTGACTCACCTGCGAGGTCCCCTTGTTGACGGCGACGATGACCACGCGGGAGCCGGTTCCCTTGTACGCCGAGACGTAGACGTTGGACTGCGGGTTCGCGGTCACCGCGATCCGTACGTGCCCCGGGCGGACGTACTTCGCGAAGTGCGCCATGGCGGCACCGCGCTTGCTGATCTGCCCGTCCTCCCGCATGGGGCCGTACCCGCGCCGGATGTACCACCACACGTACGCCTGGAACTCGGCGTCCACCATGGCGCGGTGCACGTGTTCGCCGACGTCCAGGGCCTGCGGCCAGAGGTCGGCCGAGTCACTGCTGTTGGGGTAGTAGACCTCGGTCATCCACAGCTCCTTGCCCGCCCCCTTCTGCTGGAAGAGGGGGTAGGGGAAGTTCTGGAACGAGGTGCCGTAGAGGTGCGCCCCGAGGATGTCCATGTTCGCGAGGGCCGCGGGATCGTTGAGGATCGGGTCCGAGAAGCTCTTGACGTACTGGAAGGACTCGGGCGCGATGACCTTCGTGCTGATCGAGCCGGCGTTCTCCCGCAGGAACCTGGTCATCTCGGCCGGGGTCCACCACGTCCAGTCCTGGGCGTAGTCGGGCTCGTTCTGCACCGAAATGGCGTACAGGTTCACGCCGTTGTTCCGCATGAAGGTCACGAAGTCGTTCAGGTGCTGCGCGTAGGCGCCGTACATGGAGGAGCGCAGTCGCTTCGCATTGGTCTGCGAGCCGTGCACGAACGTCTCGACCATCTGCGCCGGGGGATTCCAGGGTGAGGCGAAGACGGTGGCGCCCAGCTCGACCGCCCGCTTCGCCGTCGCGACCTCGCGGCTCCAGTTCGCGCGGTCCTCGGAGACGAAGATCCTCAGCACGGAGAACCCGAGCTGTCCGTCGCCGTTGCCGAAGGCCGTGTCCCGCTGGGCGGCTGTCAGGTCGCCGATCCACAGCGGGTGGTTCATGCCGCCGAATCCCCGGATCGTCTGCCGGGTCGCCGACGGGTCGACGGTCACGGTGGCTGCCGCGAGGGACGGGGTCCGTGGTGCTCCCACGGCCGGGGTCGTGGTCGCGGCGAGGACCGGGAGAGCGCTCATGGTCGCCAGGACCGCCCGGCGACTGGGGGACTGCGGCCCTGTGCTGCCGGAACCGTTCCGGTGCAACGACATTGCTCCTCCTGCTGACTCGGCTCTGACGGGTGCGTTCTCGTCCGCGCCTCGCTGGTGCGACGGCCCTCCCGCCAGTGGGCGAAAGTTTCGTGGCGTTGTCGTGGAACGGCGCCCCGGCAGGGGGGTCGAAGCAGGGGTTGTCGAGCGGGCAGGGGGCGCGTGGGGGGAGAGGAGAGCGCTGTGTGACGCGTGGCGGCTCGGTCGGGGGGTGTGGGAGCGCTCCCTCAGGTACGAATGTTTCGGGCGGCGGACCGATCGTGTGGTGTGTAGGGACCGTAGGGTCACCCCCCGCAGCCGTCAAGGCTTCGGGGGGTTCCCGTACCGCTACTACAGGCCAATGCCGTTGACCGGCGTCGCGTGTGGCCCGCTCAGTGGGCCGGACGCGATGACGCGGCGGGCTCCCGTGGCTCGGTGCCCTCGGCACGCAGCGGGTCGTGCTTCGACCCGGGACTCGGCTTGGGCGTGCCGTCGGCCTCGGTCGTCCTCTTGGGGTGGACCCGGGGTACGACGTCCTGCGGGAAGGTGAGTTGGTCGTTCATCCAGGTCAGCGCGGCCGGCATCTCCCGCACCCAGGTGGGGAAGTTGTGGCTGCCGCTCTCGGGCAGTATGGACACGACCCGCATCGGTGCCTTGACCGCCTTGATGAAGGCCTGGGTCTGCGGGTAGCCCTTCTCGCCGTGCTTGCTGTTGGCGACCAGGACCGAGACCTGGGGAGCGGGCAGGTGCTTCAGACGCCACATCAGGTCGTGGCCGTCGATGCGGGCCTGCCGACCCGGGCCGGAGCCGAAGAGGTTCCCGGTCGTGGGGTCGTCCTTGACCCGGTAGTCCGGGGAGAGGGCCGCGGCCGTGGTGTACATCCCGGGATTGCGCATGGTGAGCTGGAGGGCGCAGCTGCCGCCCGAGGAGTAGCCCATGACGCCCCAGGAACTGGCGTAGTGGCCGGCCCGGTAGGCGGACCTGATCGCCTGCGGCAGGTCCTTGGCGAGGAACGTCTCGGTCTGCGGGCCGCCGGGGACGTTTACGCACTCGGTGTCGCGCGGCGGGGCGATCGTGGGCCGGATCATCACCATGATCGTCGGCTGCATCCTGCCCTGGTGCTGGAGTTCCCCGGCGGTCTGCGAGACACGCAGATGCTGCGCGAGGTTGAAGATGCTGCCCGGATAGCCGCTGAGCGCGACGACGACCGGGAAGCGCATGCGGTGGTACGCCGGCTGGAAGTACTGCGGCGGCAGATACACGAACGCGGGATCGACGACGCCGGTGCGACGCCCGATGATCTTGACCGACTCGACCCGTCCGGTGACCGCGGGCGGCCCGTCAGGGAGCCCGCTGACCTGGCTGAGCTGCGAGTCGTGGAAGGGCTGCACGAGCGTGCCGTGGACGTCGCTGATGCCGGTGATCGAGTTGTCACCGTCCCCCATCGCCTGCGTCACGCCGACGGGGGCGGTGTCGCCGTTGCCGAACAGTTCGTTCCAGGAGCCGAAGAACTGGTACGAGGAGTTCACCCCGCAGGCGAACGCCGCGACGATCATGAGCTGCGTCACGCCGATGGCTCCGAGCCGCCCCAGTACATGCCACAGCCCCGGTTTCGCGAAGCGAGGCCACAACCAGACCAGCAACCCGACACACAGGGCGGCCAACACCACCAGCGTGTAGACGGTCGTTCGACTGGTCAAACCCATGTCAGTCCCTGACTTTCCTGGCCGTGCAAGGTTCCTATGCACAGAAGGAGGGACAAAACGCGGTGGGCGTTCCCTTGAAGGTGTTCTGTGTGCGTATTGCAGGCAAACATCACCCATCTGGCCGGAAGGGTTCGCTGCGTGGCGGAAGAGGGGGCTGGCGCGCGGAGGAGAAGGGGTAGGCGCGCGGTGAAGAACGGGACATGCGCGCGGTGAGGGAAGTGGCCCGCGTGCGTGGGGGCGGCATGGGTAGCCTGCGCGGGTGGAGCGGATGAACCGGTTTCAGCGGGCCGCGGGTGCCGTCGTCGGCTCGGCGGTGGATGACGCCCTGGGCGGCCCCTTCGAGTTCGGTCCCCAGGGGGTGTTCTCCGCGCGGTTGCTTTGGCTCGGGTGGCGCGTCGCTGGCTGGTAGCGGGATGTGCTCCGGCTCGGACAGCGCCTCGCAGGCTGGGAGCGGGAGGTGCCTCCGCTCGCGCAGTGCCTCGCCGGCTGAGCGTGGGGCCGTCGCGCGGCTATCGGTGCGGGCCGCCCAGCCCGTCGAGGATGAGCGCCAGCATCCGGGGCGCCCGGTCCTCAGGGGTGGACGGAGCCCGCCAGAGAGCTCCGGTGAGCTGGAGGAAGTCGCCGGCGTCGGCGTCCGTGCGGATGCTCCCGTCCTTCTTGCCGGCGTCCAGGAGCTGCGTGATCGCGGCGACGACGGGGCCGTAGCTCTGCTCGTTGATCGCCTGCTGTGCTCCGGGGCTCAGGGCGTCGCCGAGGCCGTGCTTCTTGCGCATCGCCTCGACCAGGTCGGTGGTCCAGCGGCGGAGCGCTTCGAGGGGCGGATGCTCGGCCAGCAGGTCGGGGACGGTGGCGACGATGCGCGCAACCTCGTCCTCGTAGACGGCCAGGACGAGTGCCTCGCGGGTCGGGAAGTTGCGGTACAGGGTGCCCGCGCCGACGCCTGCCCGCTGGGCGATCTGGTTCATCGAGGCGCTGCCGTCCTCGGTGAACGCCTCCCGGGCGGCGGCGAGGATGCGAGCCCGGTTCTCGCGGGCGTCTGAACGGACCACGGGACCTCACGTCAATAAGGGGAGATTTCTCCACTGCTTCATGCGGAGAACTCTCCGCGTACTTTAAACCGGTGCACGGGCCATGAACCACCCCGGCTCCGTCAGGTGTGTCACCGGCTGGTCCGGGCAGGAGGGAAGACGTGCCGTTGAGTAGGGTGAACATGAGGTGAGGGGAGGTTGTGGTGCGAGCGACGCGCACGCTGGCGGCACTCGACGAGGTCGGCTCCGGCGACCACGTCCTGCACCTGCTGGATCCCGCGGACGACGTGTGGGACCGCAGCAGGGCCTTCGTCTCGGACGGTGAACTCTTCGGCGACAAGGTACTGATCGTCGGACCGCTCACCCGCACCACCGCGGCCTTCGCCCCGGTCGTGCTCGACCCGGCCCGGCTGAACGGCTCCCTGATCTCCGCGGTGCGGCGCGAGGCCGCGAGCGCGGAGCGTGAGGGATACCGATCGTTGCGTGTCCTCCACCACGTGACGTGCGACGGACCCCCGGTCGACGCCGAGCAACTGCTGCGCAGCGAGCTCGACCTGGAGGAGTTCGCCGCGGACAGCGGTGCTCTGGTGGTCTGCGCCTATCAGTGCGGTCAGGAGAGTGCGCCGGCGCCCGAGCGGGCGACATGCGTGCACCCGCAGCACCTGGGCGGCCGTCCGGCGTCACCCGCCTTCCAGGTCTACCGGACCGGCAAGGACGGCTGGACCCTGACCGGGGTCGTCGACGCCGAGGGCGCCCACGCTTTCGGCGCCGTCCTTCGCACCCTGCTGTCCCAGGCGGTGACGGTACGCCTGCTCTGCCACGGCCTGGACTTCCTCGACGCCGCCGGCATGAGTTCACTCGCCGACGCGGCCCGCTGCCTGCCGGACCGCAAGGTGGTGCTGGAGGGGACGAACGAGACCGTACGCCTGGCCTGGGAGCTGACCGGCTTCGCAGACCCTTCGATTCCGGTGGTGATGACGCCGTGAGCTCCTCCCCTCCCCGTACCCGCACTCCGTCCCCGGGTGAGGGATATCGCCACGAGCTGTACCCCTACCGTTCCGGGGAGGAGTTCCTCGAGGGCACCGTGGGCTTCATCCAGGAGGCGCTGGACGGCGGCGAGGCCGTGGTGGTGGCCGTCCCGGAGAGCAAGGCCACCCTGCTGCGCGCCGAGGTCCCCGACGACGGTGCGGTGCAGTACGTCGACACCAGCCCGCTGGCGCACCACCCGGGGCGGCTCATCGGAGCCTGGCAGGAATGGATCAGGGAGTACACCGCGCAGGGGCGGCTGGTCCGCGGCATCGGCGAGTCGCCCTGGGCGGAAGCCCGCTCTCCCTCCGAGGTGGAGGAGCTGCGCTACCACGAGTGGCTGCTGAACAGGGCCTTCGCCGACGGCCCGGCCTGGTGGCTGCTGTGCCCGTACGACCTGGCCGGTGAGCAGGCGGCCGTCGAGCAGATGGCGCGCTGTCACCCGGAGATCCGCGCGGACGGCCGCACCACACTCTCCTCCGACTTCGACCCGCAGGCGCCGTTCGACTTCGTCTCGCTGACCCATCCGTGCGATCCCTACGACGAGTTCGCCTACTCGACCGGTGATCTTCCCGCACTCCGGGACAAGATCACCGCCTGCGCCGAGCAGTTGGGCCTGCACGGCCAGCGGCTGCGCGAACTCCACCTGGCCGCCACCGAGGTGGCCGCGAACAGCATCCGTCACGGCGGCGGCCAGGGCGTCCTGCGCACCTGGACCGAGAGCCGCCGTCTGGTGTGCGAGTTCCGGGACGCCGGCTACATCAGCGACCCCCTGGTGGGCCGCTCCAAGCCGCCCCACACCCAGATGGGCGGACGGGGACTGTGGCTCGTACACCAGCTGTGCGACCTGGTCGAGATCCGCTCCACCCCGAAGTCCGGCACCACGATCCGCCTCCACACCGAACTCCCGCCGGACGGGGCCCACGCGTAGGTCGTCCTGCGGCGGACACCCACGTCGGAGTCAGCGAGGGGCGATCGGTCGGCGGCGAGCGACAGGGCTCCGCCGTCCGACCGATCAGCGGTACGGCTGAGGCGGTCCTACTCCGCCATCTCGTACGCGCCGGACAGCGCCTCCACCCGCTGCCAGACCCGCTCGGTGCGTTCGGGGGCCACGACCGGACGCCGGACCGCGGCCAGCGCCCACTCCTGCTGCTGCGGGGTCGCCGAGTCCTTGCCATGCAGTTCGACGGCGTGGGAGGAGAAGTCCCTGACGAGGACGGCGAAGAGTTCGTCGAGCACGTCTTCGTCGAGACCGGTGAGGCGGGCCTGTTCCAGGACGAGCTGGGCGTGGACCACCAGCGCGAAGAGCTGACCGACGGCGAGGAGGAGGTCGAGGTCGCGGCTCTGCTCCTCGTCGGGGGCCGCGGTGGTGACGAACTCGCAGAGCGCGTCGGCCTGTTCGCGCAGCCGGGCCACGTTCGGCAGGTGTGCGTACGCCTCGAAGGCGGGCCGCCAGTCGTGGAAGCGCACCGAGCCCAGACCACGAGCCGGCCCCTGCCGGAACAGGAAGGAGTCGTCGGCGGCGTCGAGACGGGTCGGCACGTCGGGGTAGGACGCAGGGGCGAGCAGGTGGCTGCGCATGAACTTCAGGATCAGCGCCAGGTTGACGTGGACCGTGCCCTCCAGCTTCGGCAGACCGCGGATCTCCACCGCGGCCTGGGCGAAGTAGTTGTCCTTCTCGAAGCCCTTGGCGGCGATGACGTCCCACATCAGGTCGATGACCTTCTCGCCCTCCGTGGTCACCTTCATCTTCGTCATCGGGTTGAAGAGCAGATACCGGCGGTCCTCCGGTCCTGCGCTGCGGAAGTAGTCCACGGCACGGTCGCTGAACAGCTTCATCCCGACGAGCCTGACGTAGGCGTCGGTCAACTCACGCCGCACATGCGGGAACGCGGTGACGGGACGGCCGTACAGCACGCGGTTGTGGGCGTGGGTGACCGCCTCGTACATCGCGTGTTCGCAGATGCCGATCGAGGCCGTGCACAGGTTGAACTTGCCGACGTTGACGGTGTTGAGCGCGGCGTCGAAGGCGGCCCGGCCGGTGTGCAGGACGTCCTCCGCCCGTACGGGGTAGTCCTCCAGGTGGAACTCGCTGACGAACTTGGACGAGTCGACGACGTTCTTCACCAGGTGGTACGCCGGGTGACGGCTGTCGGCGGCGAAGAACACGTAGCCGTCGGGGCCCTCGACGTCGGTGCGGCGGCCGAAGACGGAGACGAGCCCCGCGGCATTGCCGTTGCCTATGTAGTACTTGGAGCCGGTGGCGCGGAAGCCGCCGTCGCCGTCGGGCTCCAGCAGCATGTCGGTGGAGTAGATGTCGGCGCCGTGCGTCTTCTCGGAGAGGCCGAACGCGAACACCTCACCCTGGGCGAGGAGTTGGGCGGCTCGCTCACGGGCAGCCGCGTTCTCGCTCTGCCAGACGGGGCCGAGGCCGAGGATGGTGACCTGCCAGGCGTACCAGTAGTCCAGGCCGTAGAAGCCGAGGATCTCGTTGAGCGCGGCGATCCGGGCGGTGTCCCACCGCTTGTCCGCCTCGCCCTCGCCGGCGGCGGAGGAGGGGGTCAGGAAGGTGGCGAACAGGTTCTCCTTCGCGGCGAACCCGAGGAAGTCGCCGAGCCACGCGCGCGTGCGGTAGTCCTCGATCAGCTGCCGCTTGCCCCGCTCCTCGAACCAGTCGACGGTGGCCCGCAGCAGGCGGCGCGTCTCGGCATCGAAGTGCGCGGGGTCGTACGTGCGGGGGTTGAAGAGGAGCTGGTCGGCCATGGGGTGGACTCCTAGGGAGATGAAGGACGTCGGACAAAGGGAGAAGTCTGTGGACCAGGGGTGCCGGCGGCACGGAACAGCGGAGGCGAGCCGTCAGCGAGCACGGTCGGCCGGGCCGAAGCGGGCCAGCGTGGTGAGCACGTCGTCGAGCCAGCCGATCATCATCCGCTCGTAGGCGATGCCGCCGCGCAGGACGACGTGCTGGAGCTCTGTCTCCGCGTCGAGCGGCGTGTCCGGCGGTGCGGGTTCCGTCGCGGGCGCGGTGAAGTCGCGCTGCTCACCGGCCAGGTAGTGCGCGAGCCGGTCCCGGTGGGCCTGCCGGTGCCGCTCCACCTCCTGGATCAGGGCGGTGGGGTCGTCGAAGGCGGCGCCGCGGATCTTGACCGCCAGGTCGTGGCGAACGCTGTCGGGCTCGATCGGATCGTGCAGCCACGAGGACAGCGCGGCCCGGCCGAGGTCGGCGACGGAGTACTCCTTCTTGTCCGGCCGTCCGTGCTGCGGGACGTCGCGGGCGGCGACCCAGCCGTCGTTCTCCATGCGCTTGAGCACGCGGTAGATCTGCTGGTGGGTCGCGGTCCAGAAGTAGCCGATGGACCGCTCGAAACGCCGGGCCAGCTCATAGCCGGAACCGGGCTTCTCCAGGAGCGACACCAGGATCGCGTGTTCGAGCGCCATGCCGACGATCGTGCTATGCAACTCGTTGCATAGCAAGTCCCACCGGTGCCGATGCGACGCGGCTCACCCCGGGCAGGATCTGAACGATGCGCACGTCGGCCCCGTAAGGAGGGGGCCGGGTCGAACACGGTAGGCCGCAGGTGGTGATGAGCATGCGTGAGCGGGGAGACACGTCGTCCCGCCGCGCTGTGGCGTCCGCCGGTGTGCGGAGTCTGCGCGCGGCCGTGTTCGCCGTGCTCTGCGTGCTGTTGGCGGCCGGTGGGCACGCCCTGGCCACGGGGATGGCCCCGCCGGTGTGGACCCAGCTGGCCGGGAGTGCTCCCGTCTTCGTCTCGGGCTTCGCGCTGGGTGGGCGGGAGCGGTCGTTCCTCGGCATCGGCGGCGCCACGGTGGTGACCCAGGGCGGGTTGCATCTCGCCTTCGACGCCGTTCGGCCGCATGCCGCGACGGCCGCGCACGCCGGGATGCGGATGGCCCCGCAACATACGCTCACCGGGCACGCGCTCACCCCGCATGCCACCGCCGCCCACCTGTGCGCGGCCGTCCTGCTGACCTGGTGGCTCAGGCGCGGCGAGGCCGCGGTGTGGTCCCTGCTGCGGTGGGCGGCCGCGTGCATGCCCGGGCTCACCGCCTGGTGGTGCCTGGTCAGGGGCGGGCGGGGCAGGCCGACCGCGCCCGGGATCGCTCGCCCCGCGGTCGGGGAGGCATGGTCGCCGCGACCCGTACGGCTGCGTCATGCCGTGCACCGGCGGGGACCGCCGCCAGGGATGTCGTACGCCGTCTGACCCGCGGACAATCCCTTCCAGCACGTACGGAGATCCAGTCAGCCATGTCCACCGCACGTACCACTCTGCGCCGCGCGGGCGCCGCCACCGCCCTGGCCGCTGTCGGCGTCCTGGCCGCCGCGGGCGTCGCCTCCGCGCACGTCACGGTCCATCCCGAGAGCTACGCCAAGGGCGCCACCGACGGCGTCCTGACCTTCCGTGTGCCCAACGAGGAGGACACCGCGAGCACCACGAAGGTGCAGGTCTATCTGCCCACCGACCATCCCGTCCTCGGCGTGCTCGTCTCCCCGCGGGACGGCTGGAGCGCCAAGGTGACGACGACCAAGCTCAAGAAGCCGGTCAAGACCGACGACGGCACCATCACCGAAGCCGTCTCCGAGATCACCTGGACCGGCGGCCGCATCGGCGCCGGGCAGTTCGAGGACTTCGACGTCGCTTTCGGGCAGTTGCCCGACGACACCGGGCAACTCGCCTTCAAGACCCTGCAGACCTACTCCGACGGCAAGACCGTGCGCTGGATCGAGCAGGCCACCTCCGGCGACGACGAGCCGGAGAACCCGGCGCCGGTCCTGAAGCTCACCGCCAAGGACGCCGACACGGGCGGCTCCGTCCCGGTGACCGCGAAGAGTGCGGTGAGCGAGACCCCGTCCGCGTCGCGCAGCGACTCGACGGCCCGGGGGATCGGCGTCGCCGGACTGGTCGTAGGCGTGCTGGGGCTGGCGGCGGCGGTGTTCGCGGTCGTCCGGGGACGTTCCGCGGGAGCACGCCCCGAGTAGCGCACCCGCTCTGCGCTCTGCTGCGCCCCTGCCGACGAACCCTGTCGCCGCACGCGACACAGCCGGCCGTCGCCTGAACACTCAGGTCTGACGGCCGGCCGGGTTCCCAGGGGATCAGCGGACCCTGATGAAGAGGACGTCGTAACTGCTGTTGCTGGAGCGGGACTTGATGTACACGCCGTCGCCGCCGCCGTTGGGGTTGCTGGTGTTGCCCTCGACGGTGGTGAAGGACGAGCCGGACACGGACCGCACGATGCCGATGTGCTCGTGGCCGCCGGTGAAGTCGTTCCCGCCGTTCCAGTCGAAGGCCACGATGTCGCCCGGCTGCGGGTTGCTCGTCACGGAGAGGTGGTAGTTGCCGGCCCGCGCCTGCTTGACCCAGCCCGAGACATACGTGTTGCGGTAGGAGGTGGCTCCGGTCTGCTTGGCCACCCAGCTCACGAAGGTCGCGCACCAGGCGTAGCCGCTGGTGGACAGCGAGAGTCCCACGGCCGAGCCGTAGCTGTTGGCGCGGGCGCTGCCCTCGGCGGTGCCGACCTCGGCCGCCGCCACGTCGAGCATCTTGGCGTAGCCGCCGCCGGGCGCGGGCGACGACGGCGGGGTGACCGCGCCGTACAGGGCGGCCTTGGTGTTCGGCCCCACCTTGCCGTCGACCGACAGCCCCTTCTCGGACTGGAAGTCCCGCACGGCGCTGCCCGTGAGCGGGCCGAAGTCGCCGTCGACGGCGAGATCGGCGCCATGGTGGTTGAGCAGGCTCTGCAACTCCGTGACACAGCCGCTGCGTTGCCCCTGCACGATCTCGCTCGGGCAGGACGAGGAGTTCAGGTTGACCGGCGCGGGGGCGCCACTGCCGCCACCACCACCGATGTTCGAGTACAGCGCGGCCTTGGTGTTCGGGCCGACCTCACCGTCGGCGGACAGACCGCTCGCGGACTGGAACGCCTTGACGGCCGCCAGCGTCTGCGGACCGAAGCTGCCGTCGACGTCGACGCTGCGCCCCTTGCCGTTCAGCAGGGACTGCAAGGTGGCGACGCAACCGCCGCTCTGCCCCTCCACGATGTTCGCGGGGCAGGACGCCGACCTCAGGTCCAGGCCCGTCGACGGCGACTCGTCGGTGTCGTACAGCTCCCGCTTGGTGTTGGTGCCGACCTGCCCGTCGACCGTGAGGCCGTGGTCGGACTGGAAGCTGCGCACGGCACTCGCGGTGCCGGAGCCGAAGTCCCCGTCCACGTCGATCGAGTAGCCGTGGTGGATGAGCAGCCGCTGGAGCTCGGTGACGCATCCGCTCTTGGCGCCCTGCACGAGGTTCGCCGGGCAGGAGGAGGAGTTGAGGTTGATGGGGGCGGGCGCCGAGCCGCCGGTCGCGTACAGCTTGCTCTTGGTCGCGGGGCCCACCCGCCCGTCCACGGCGATCGCGGTGGCGGCCTGGTACTCGCGGACCGCGTAGAGCGTGGCGGATCCGAACTGTCCGTCCACCTGGAGACCGGCGCCGTGCGTGTTGAGCAGGTTCTGCAACTCCGTGACACAGCCGCTCGTCTGGCCCTGCACGATCTCGGCGGGACAGGACGCGGACGTCAGCCTGACCGCGGCCGGCGCCGCGGACGCCGGACCGGCCCCGAGCACGATGCCGGCCGAGACCATGGCCGCGGTGGCGGCGAACGTCCCGACACGGATCCGCCAGGGCGTGCCGGGGCGGCGCGGGTCCCGGTGCGGGAGGTGCACGTCTTCTGCGCGAGCGAGGGTGTCGAGTCTTCCCATGGTGGCCGGGTTCTCCTTCGGTTGGGGCAGGGCTGGAGAGCGCTGTTGCAAAGGTGGAGGGGGAGCGGGGGTGGCCGCCACGGTCAGGTCGCAGATGACGTACTTCTGGGACGCGCACCCCGCTGACCTGCGGCAACACCGTCCAGTGGGACGACGATGTGGGACAGCTGTGACAGATGTGACGCGCTCATGCAGAATGCGCAGCAGCGGTGAGGGCCGCTGTTCGAGCGTCTGACCACGCTGACGACCGCTTTGGGGGAAACATGCCGCTCTCCAAGCCGCTGCCCGCGGAACTCGATCCCAGCGCACGGCAGTTGGTGACCGACCTGCGTCGGCTCAGGGACCACAGCGAGCTGACGATGCGGCAGCTCGCGACCAAGACGGGATACAGCGCCAAGTCGTGGGAGCGATATCTCGGTGGGACGTCGCTGCCGCCACGGGAGGCGGTGGAGGCGCTGGCCCGGATCACGGCCACGGATCCCGTACCCCTGCTCGCGCTGCGCGAGGTCGCCGCCGACACATGGGGAAGTCGTCGGCGGCTCGAGCCGGAACCGGAGGGACCGGCACGTCCCGCACCCGGGCGTTTTCCGCACCTCGCCCTCATCGCAGGCGTCGCCGCCCTGGCCGTCGCGCTCCTGTCGGCGCTGCTGCTCGTGCTGCGCCTCGGCGACGACGCCACCCCGGCCGTCATCACAGCCGCACCGCGCAGCGCCGCGTCCTCCCCGCCGCCCTCCTACACCTGCCACATCACGCGGATCCAGGGACACTGGTCGGCCGGCATCAACAAGGGCCGCGACACCGAGATCGGCTACGGCGACTCCGGAGCCGACGTCGCCGAAGCGCAGTGTCTGCTGCGCCGGGCCGGCATCTCACCCGGCGGGATCGACGGCATGTTCGGCCCTTTGACCCTGCGGGCGGCCAAGACGTTCCAGCAGCGTGAGGGTCTGACCGTCGACGGCATGCTGGGGCCGCACTCCTGGAAGGCACTGCGGGGATGACACCCAGCGCCCCCTCTCCGCCGGGCGCCCGACTCGCCGCCGTCATGCAGGAGTTGCGGCAACGCACCGGGCTGAGCCTCACCCGGCTCGCGGCCGCCACCACCTACAGCAGGTCGTCCTGGGAGCGCTATCTCAACGGCAGGAGCCTGCCGCCGCGCAGCGCGGTCAAGGAACTGTGCCATCTCGCCGGCGAGCCAGCGGACCACGCGTTGGCACTACTGGACATCGCCCGCACGCAGCGGACGGACGGCAGTACGGCGACAGAGAGGACGTCATCCGGCGATGCCTCGGCGGCGACGACCCCGGGCGCCGCCGAGGCCACGCGCACACCTGCTCGCACCGGGATGTATGGCCACGTCCGCCGCGCGGATGTCGTCACCGCCCTCGCCGCGACCTGTGCCGTCGTCATCGGCACGCTCGTGCTGATCAACCTTCCCCCGCTGCACCGCAGAGCGGCGTCGCCGTCCTCGCCGCCCGCTGCTGCGACCGGGGCGCTGTGCAGCCGGTCGACCTGTCACGACAAGGACCCGCTCGCGACGAGATGCGGTGCCGATCCGCTGACCCTCGCCGAGCACGAGACCGCCACGGGCGCCTGGATCCAGATCCGCTACAGCCGTCCGTGCGGGACGAGTTGGGCCCGGATGTGGGGCGCCGCCGTGGGCGACCGCGTCGAGATCACGACGAGTGGCGGCCACGGCTCCCGTCACAGCGCGCGGGTCGCCACCCCGAGACAGGCGGACACGTACGTCCACACCCTCATGAGCGCGGTCAGCTCCGGAACCACCGTGCGGGCCTGTTTCAGCGCGGCTGCGGGTGGCGGAAAGGAGTGCGTCACAGCCCGCTATGCGGACTAGAGCGGAGCATCCGCGCGGTTCTGCGGCGTACGGGTGGAGCCTGTACCGGGTGCCCCCGCCAGTCGACGCTGTCGTCGTCCGACATGCTCGCCGCATAGGTGAGCGCGTGCTGGATCACCCGTGCCAACAGGCGCTTGGACTCAGCCGAGGGGAGTTCACTCTGCCATGGGTCGAGCGAGTACCAGTCGCCGTCCGGATCCGTCAGGGGCGGGCACGGTCTTGCGGGAATCAAGGAGGCGGGCGGCGCTTCGGGAAGGCGTACCAGCAGCGTGTCCGTGCCCTGGGCCAGGGCCGCGGCGATGCCCTTTGCGGCAAGCACAGGCACACCGAACGTCGCCGGAGCGGGCCACCGGGGGGCCAGGTCCGCGAGCCTCTGGACCAGATCGGGGTGGGTGTGCAGCTCCCACCCCTCGTAGTCGCAGCCGCATGGCTTGTGGGGAGCGCCCCACCGCCGGAGCAAGTTCAGCAACTCGGAGTTCTGCGGCAGGTCCGGCAGCTGCGTCATGCCTGAACACGCTACGCGCTGCTCCGCGGTAGGCACAGTGGCTCGGCTTCCCTCCAGCAGGAGTTCAGGCCTGCTGTCGTTCCTCCCGCTGTCGGACCAGTTCTTCCACCGCGCTCGGCAGAGTCGTCTCGAAGTCGATCAGTTTTGCCCAGGTCGGGGTGACGACGATGCGGACCATGCCGTCGTGGTACAGGGATCGCACCTCCGCCTCCCACTCGACCCGCTGCTCGGCGGTCATCTCGTAGCTGCTGGTCGGCTGGAGGTATTCGTCCGGGATGCCGTCGACGAAGTCCAGCTCGGCCCGGCCGCGGATGAGCAGGATCCGTGGCGGGTGCACCTCGGTGTCGATCGTCAGGGCGACCGCCGGGTTCTCGCGCAGGGACGCGAGCTTCGGAGCGTTCTTCGTGGTGCACATGACGATCTCCGAACCGTTCCAGGTGAAGGCGATCGGCACATTGCGGGGCGTGCCGTCCTTGGCGACGTAGGCCAGACGGGTCACGTCGCGGGCCAGCAGCTCCCGGCTGATGGGCCGGTTCAGGACCTCGGTGATCTCGTTCGCTTCCATGGTCGTTCCTCTCGCTCGTCGCCGTTGCTGTACCAGGGACGGAGCGACACCCGCGTTCTCGACACCGGGACGACAGTGATGTCCCGGGGACGGCACCTTTCACGGTTCGTCCGGGCTCCAGCTCGGCCGGCGTCGCGGGGGGCCGGCGAGGATCAGCTGCTCGATGCCGGCGTAGCGCTCGCGGGCGCGGCGGGCGCTGCGGCGGCCGCCGAGGATCGTGCACAGCCAGCCGCAGGCGAAGCCCACCGGTACCGAGACCAGGGCCGTCGTGGTGAAGGGGAACCAGTTCAGGTCGGCCTCAGGGAAGGCCGACGTGGGGGTCCCGGAGACGAGCCGGGTTCCCGACATCAGCACCAGGACGGCCAGCGAGCCGCCGATCAGTGTGCCGAGGAGTCCGGCCTTGCTGAAGCGCCGCCAGAACAGCGAGTAGACGAGTGCGGGGGCGATGGCGGAGGCGCCCATGCAGAACGAGAGGGTGGCCAGCGGCTGGAGGCTGCGGTGCTGGGCGAGCGTGGCCAGCAGCAGCACGGGCACGCCGACGATCAGCGCACAGACCCGTGCGAGGGTCATCTCCCGCAGCGGGGACATGCCCCTGTTCCGCGACGCGATGACGTCGTGGGCAAGGGAGTTGGCGCAGGCGAGCGTCATCCCGGCGACGGACGCCAGCAGGGTCAGGAAGATCGCCGTGGTCACGGTGCTGAACACCAGGCTCTCGACGCGGGACACGTCGGCCCCGAACACGGCGCGCGCGCCCAGCAGATAGGCGGTGCTCCCGTGCGGGTCGGCGGCCGTGATCCGCTCGCGGCCGACCAGTGCCGTGGCGCCGAGCCCGACGACGGTGATGATCAGCATGAACAGGGCGACCGAGGACACCGCCCAGGACATCGTGCGCCGCACCTGACGGGCGTTGCCCGCGGTGAACATCCGCATGGTGACGTGCGGCAGACAGGCTCCGCCGAGCACGATCGCGATCTGAGTGCTGATCATGTCCAGTCCGGGATGCGGTCCGTCCGAGAACTGGAGGCCGTACTGGAGGTACGCCTGGCCGGTGCCGCTGCGCTGCGCCGCGGTGTCGACCATCGTGCCCGGGTGCCAGCCGAAGGTCGCGAGGACGAGCACGGCGACCACGAGGCCCGAGCCGAGGAGGATCACCGTCTTGATGATCTGGATCAGCGCGGTCCCCCGCATCCCGCCCAGAGCTGCGTAACTGATCATCAGGATGCCCGCGCCGACGATGCAGCCGGTCTGCATGGCCCGGTCGGAGAAGCCGAGGATGAACGCCAACAGCTGTCCCACGCCCGCCAGTTGCACGATCATCATCGGGATCAGCGACAGCAGGGTCACCACGCAGGCGGTGATGCGCGCAGCTCGCCCCGGGACGCGGCGGCTGAGCGCGTCCCCCATGGTGAACCGGCCGGTGTTGTGCAGGGGTTCGGCCAGCAGGAACATCAGCAGGAGCAGGGACAGCAGGGTGCTCAGGGCCAGCACCACTCCGTCGAAACCGCACAGCGCGATGACCCCGCCGATGGTGAGCACGGTCGCCGCCGAGATGTAGTCGCCGGCGACCGCCAGGCCGTTGCGCAGCGGGGAGAGCGTCTTGTAGCCGGTGTAGAACTCCTCCAGGTCGTCGCGGTCGGGGCCGGTCAGTACGCACAGCAGGAGGGTGAGGGTGACGATGCTGCAGAAGGCGACCAGTGACAAGGACTGCGCGGAGCCGCCGAGGTCGGTCATGTCCGGGGCCGTCCGTCCCCGTCGGCCGGTCGGCCGTACCGGCTCACCCTGCGGGCCAGGGGGTCGACGAACCGCCGTGCCGAGTACTCGAAGAGCAGGACGGCCAGCCAGGTGACGGGGATCTGCACCACGGCGAGCAGCAGGCCGGTGGGGAGTCCGCCGGGGGCGGGGCGGGACATGAGGGCGGGGGCCTTGACGGTCAGCGTGAGGAAGACGGCGAAGTAGCCGAGGGCGACGAGGGTCGCCACCCGCCGCTGCCAGCGGCAGGCGCGGCGCAGGACCCGCAGTGCGCGGTGGTAGCTGGACCACGAACGCGGACGGGCCCCGCTGCCCGGGCGCGCCGCGACCGCCGGAGGAGGCGATGGCCGCAGCGCGGTGGGGGAGGGGACCCGCCCGTCGTGCCGGTGCGGCAGGGCTAATTCCGAGCGGTCGTAGGACATCCCAAAACTCCTAGCGCGGTGGGCCCGGAAGTCACGGACCCCAAGAAGGCGGGGGAGGCGGAGCGGTTCGGGTCATCGCACGTTATGCGGGTGGCCGGGGGCCGGACGGGTGTTCCGTTGAACTTCCCGGGGGCAGGCCGACGGGGAAGCCGACCGTCTCGGGTGCCCGTGGTGAGGGTGTGACGGGAGTGCACCAGGTGTCGCCTGCGCTGCCGTCGCCTCGGGATCGGTCGTCCGTACGTCGTACACCAGTCCCAGTCGGCCATGACTGCCCTGCGGGAAGCGGACCGGGCGCGGGGATGAGGGACCCTACGTCGGATGCGGCAGTGATGTGCCGTGCGTTGTGGGGGTGGTACTGCTGGCATATGCCGTCCGCCTATCGAGCTGTCCGCACGTGCCCGGTGCACGCCTGCGGGGAAGCGGAGCGGCGCACTTGCCCCACGACGTCGGCCGCGGTGATGCCCAGGCTCTTGCGAGGATCGCCGTCGGTCCGCCGTCGGCCGGCTCAGTGAAGGCGGTGTGCCTAGCGGCTGTACCGTTCCGTCTCCTGGGGGCCGTGCCAGTCCAGGCACAGGACGGTCGCGTCGTCGAGTACGTGGCCGTCGCAGGCGTCGGTGACCGCGTCGACGAGACTGCGCACCACCTCCCGCGGGTGCTCGGCCGCGGTGTCGAGCAGAAGGTCCGGCAGGTCCACCTTCTCCGCCTGGCGCTCCACCATGCCGTCCGTGAACAGGACGAGACGGTCACCGGGACGCAGATCGATGTCCTGCACCCGGTACGCGCCCTGGCCGACGACGCCGAAGGGCAGGTTCACGGCCAGGGACACCTCGCTGACCTCGCCCCCGCGCAACCGGAGCGGCCAGGGATGACCGGCGTTGACCAACTGGGCCGTGCCGCCGTCCAGAGCGATACGCAACAGCTGGCCGGTGGCGAAAGTGCGCCGCCCGTGGTCGAGAAGGGCCTGGTGGGTCGAGCGGGCCTGCTCGGCGAGGTCCGCCCCGGCACGCCGTGCACCGCGGGAGGCGTTGATCAGGAGGGTGGCCATGAGGGCCGCGTCGACGTCGTGCCCCATGGCGTCGGTGACGGACAGGTGCAGGGTGTCCCGGTCGAGCGAGTAGTCGTAGGTGTCACCGGCGATGTCCGCGGCCGGGACGAGAGCGCCGGCGAGGGCGAACTGGGGAGCCTCGCAGGAGGCGGCCGAAGGCAGGAGCTGGCGCTGGATCTCAGCGGCGAGGCTGACCGGGGTGGTGCGGTTGCCCCAGTGGTAGAGGTCGGTGAAACGGCGGTCGGCGACCATGATGTACGCCAGCGCGTGCGCGGCCTCCTCCACCTGCGCCAGGACGTCCTCGTCGGTGTGGGTGAGGACGAGTTCCAGGATGCCGATGGTGTCGCCCCGGTTCGAGACGGGTGCGAGGACACTCACATCCTCCCCGTCCTTGGGAACGCACACGACCTTCTGGGTGCGCAGGACCTCGCCGTACGCATCGTCACTGATCAGCCGGACCTGTTCGCTGTGCCGCTCTTGCGGCGCGGTGGTTTCGTCGCTGACCCGCAGCAGGCGTTGGCCCACCATGTCGACGAACAGGAAGGACACGTACCGGGCACCGAACCGATCGCGCAGATTGCGCGCCACGACATCGAGAGAGCTGACCGGCGCGGCATCCTCAGCCGCCGCCAGCACCTCAGCCAGTCCGATCCGATCGCCCGCCATGCCATCCTCCTTGGGTTACGGTGTCGTTTTCCCACTCAGCCGCCGCACACAGCATTTTTGTGACGGAGACCTCTCGGGACAGGTGCCGGCGGGGACGTGCGCGGTGCTCGTTCCGGCGGGGGAGCGACGCCGATGACCTGCGGCTTTGTGTCGGAACGCGCGCGCGAGCAGACGGCTGTGACCGCCATGACGGGTCGCCTTGACGAGTCGCTGTGACGAGTGGAATCGACCAGGAAGCACGGTCACGGGCGCGTGGCGGGCGTGCCGGCGGCACCTCGGTTCGTCTCGTCCTTGCGCCACGGGCCGACGCCGAGCCGGCCGGTCGTCCCGAGATCGAGCTCCGGTACGACCATCACCGGAGCGCCGGCGGGCCTGGCCCACACCCGGACGTACGGCGCGTTCACCGGTTCGCCGGCCTGGGTGGTGTTGCGCCAGGCCAGGTCCGCCACCGCTGCCTCACCCGGGCCCAGCACCACGGGCTCGGGGCTGCCGTCCCCTCCGAGCCCGGTGCTGATCCGGTCGGTCCCCTCCAGGATCCGTACGCTGTCCACGGTCTTGTGGGCCTCGTCCTGCAGTTCGAGCCTCGGATAGCCGTCGAGCCGGTACGGAAGCGTGCCGCAGTTGACCAGATGCAGGCCGACGACCCGCAGCCCCATGGCGGCGTCCCCCTCGTCGGCGTAGACGTGCACGCCCGACTCCGGACACGTTCCCGAGGCGGAGGACGCCTCGGCTTCGGGAACGCTGCGTACCTTGGTCACGTCCACGCCGGTGACGGCGGGCGGGGTGCCGAGCGTCTCCCTCATGATGACGGTTCCCTTCACCGTCCGCCCCGGCCCGACCGCCTCGACGGTCCGCTCACCCTGGTCGACGGCACCGCCGGCCGCCGACAGGAACCCGAAGGTGAGAGTGTAAGTGGCGGCTTCCGTCAGCTGGTTGGTGAGTTCGAAGTCCGCGCTGTAGTCGACCCCCGCGCAGCCGCTCTCCGGGCCCCAGGAGTGCAACGCGGTGATTTTCACGCCGTCCTCGGTCGCACTTCCGCCGGAGGGCAGGGGCAACGCGGACGGCCGGCCGGAGGGGCGGGGAGACGGTTCGGAGGGCGGGATGTCGCCGTGCGCCGAGTGGTCCGTGGGGCACAACACCTCTGCCTGGACCGGGGCTTCGCCGTTTCCACCGCCCGGCGGGGCGCCCTCGGTGCCGCAGGCGGCGAGCAGCAGAGTCGCGGCGAGGACGGATGCTGAGGTACGGGGGAGGGTCGGCATCCGTCCACCTCACCAGGGGTTCCTCGTGTGAGCTGTGGTGGAACCCACACCTCCGGTCACAGCGGTGTCACAGACCACACGAGCGTCGGCCTGCCGGCCGGTGCTGGGGTGTGCCGGAGGTTGTCCCTACGGCTGCCCCCACCCGCGAAGGGGCCGCCAGCCCGAGTGACCTTGTGGCGGCGCCTGCCTAGCGTTGGGGCGCATGGCGCTCTTCCCTCTCATCTCGACGACGCGCGGACGCGCAGGCGTGGCAGCCCTGTTGGCCGCACTCGCCATGCCCGCCGCTCCCGCCGCGGCATTACCGGCCGCCGCACCACCACCGTCTGCTGCCGCACCACTGCCCATCGCCCGGCCCGACCCCGTCTGCGTGCCTCACGCCGAACTGCGTCAGGCGCTGCGCACCCTGACCGGCCGGGACCGGATCACCGGTGCCGTCGTTCTGGTCAAGAACACCGCTCTGGTCAGGAACACCAACGCGACTGCACCCTGCGGGAGTTGGACCGAAAGCGCCGGTACGGCGGACCTGGGTTCCGGTCGCCCCATGAACGCAGCCGACCGACTGCGGGCCGGCAGTGTCACCAAGACGTTCACCGCGACCGTCGTCCTCCAACTCGCCGCCGAGCACAAGCTCGCGCTCGACGCCCCTGTCGACCGCTACCTGCCAGGTGTCATCCGGCACAACGGATACGACGGCCGCCACATCACCGTACGGCAGCTGCTGCGCCACACGAGCGGGCTGCCCGACTACCTCGACGCCCCCGAATGGGAGCACCCCGAACGCCTCCGGTACCGCCACTTCGAGCCGCGCGCACTCGTGGCCCGCGCCCTCGACCTACCCCGCCCGAGCGGTGCCTGGCACTACGCCACCACCAACTACCTCCTCGCGGGAATGATCATCCGTGAAGTCACCGGACACGCGCCGGAGTCGGAGATCGCCCGTCGCGTCATCCAGCCTCTCGGACTGCGCGACACGTACTGGCCCGGGGACGAGATCCGCATCCAAGGACCGCACTCGCGCAGTTACTTCACGGCGGAGGACGGCCGTCTCACGGACGGCACCGCCTGGAACACGACCTTCGGCGGGGTCGGCGGCGCACTGGTCTCCTCGCCCGCCGACCTGAGCCGGTTCATCAGCGCGCTGTTCGGCGGCCGGCTGCTGCCCGCGGCCCAACTCGCCGAGATGCGGCACACGGTGGCCGCCGACCCCGACCGCCTCTGGCCCGGCGCCCGGTACGGGCTCGGCCTGATCTCCTCCCCGCTGCGCTGCGGCGGCCGGTGGTGGGGACATGCCGGGACCGTTCCCGGAGGCCACCGGGCACTGACCGCGGTGGGTCCGGGCGGACGGACCGTCGCCGTCGCGCTCAACGAGGTACCGGCCACGCTCCAGGCCGAACAGGACTTCCTCGACGTCGTACAGACCGCGTTCTGCGAGGACCCGCCCTCCCGGGCGGCCACATCCCCGATCGAAGGGAAACGTCAGTGATCCGCTCCGCCCCCTCGCCGCAAGGCACTTCGGCAACGGTGGGAAAGGCCGCCCTGGCCCTGGCCACCCTCACTCTCGCCCTCACCGCGTTACCCGGCACGGCTCTCCCGGCCCAAGCGGCCTCCGACGCCCTCGCCCGCTTCCATCATCAGCGCCTGGACTGGAAGAGCTGCGTGCGCGGCCCGGACGACGCGACAGGCAAGGATCTAGAGCAGGCGGGCGCCCAATGTGCCGACGTGCGGGTGCCGTTGGACTACGCCGACCCCGGCGGCCGTACGATCACCGTCGCGATCTCCCGGATCCGCGCCACCGACACCCGCCACCGCGTCGGTCCGCTCCTGCTCAACGGTGGCGGCCCGGGTGGGCAGACGCTCGGCGACCCGCCGTGGGTCCGCGCCGCGATGAAGGACGTGGGTGCACGCTACGACGTGGTCGGTGTGGACCCCCGCTTCGTCGGCCGGAGCACCCCGCTGGACTGCCACTGGCCGACCGGCACCGCGTTCCGGGGTGCGGGCGTCGACCGGGCCGGCTTCGACCGGAACGCGGCCTTCGCCAAGGACCTCGCCGAGCGCTGCCGACGCCACGCGGCGGACGTCCTGCCGTACGCCACCACCCGCAACACGGCACGGGATCTCGACGTGATCCGTGCCGCGCTCGGTGAGCGGCGGATCTCGTACCTGGGCTATTCGTACGGCAGTTACCTCGGCGAGGTGTACACCACGATGTTCCCCGGCCGAATCGAGCGGGTCGTCCTGGACGGTGTCATCGACCCGGCCCGCTACGGACCCCGCCTGCTGCGAGGCAGCGAGAAGGCCAACCGCCACGCCCTGAAGGACTGGGCCTCCTGGACCGCCGCCCGCGACGCCACCTACGGCCTGGGACGCACCCGTGGGGCGGTGCTGGCGAACGTGGACCACGTCCAGGCGGCCGCCGCCCGCACACCCCTGCGGCTGGGGGAGTACCGGGTGGACGAACACCTCGTGCCCCTGGTCGTGTTCAACGGCCTCTCGCAGGACAACGACAGCGCCTACGGGGACTTGGCACAGGGGGTCCAGGACCTGCTGCGCGCGGCACAGGGGCGGCAGGTCACCCCCTCGCCGTGGCTCGCCGGCGCCCTCGCATTCATGCTGACCGGCAGCGATTCCCCTTACGGCAGCGTCCAGACCGCCATCCTGTGCGGTGACGCGGCCGCTCCGAGGGACCCGGAGGTGTACTGGCGTGACGTCCAACGGGCGCGTGAGCGTGATCCGTTGTTCGGGCCCGTCACGTACAACATCAACCCGTGCGCCTTCTGGGACCCGCCCCGTGAACGCCCGACCTCCATCAGGGCCGACCTGCCCGCCCTGCTCGTCAACGCCACGGGAGACCCGCGCACCACGTACGACGGCGCGACGGCGGTACACCGCACATGGCGCTCCTCCCGCCTGGTCACCCTGCGCGGCGCCGACCAGCACGCGGTGTACGGCGTCTACGGCTCACCCTGCGTCGACACCACGGTCAACGCCTACCTCGCCACCGGCCGCCTCCCTGCCAAGGACCTGACCTGCACCGCGCGCCCCTCGGGCACCCGTCCGTAGCGTGCCCTCCGGGGGTGCCCCAACCTCGGTCATCGCCCGAGCAGGCCGACCAGGCCGGCCAGGCCCTCCTCGCCCCCTCCGCCGGCCAGGCGACGGCGCATCAACTCGCCGTAGGGGCAGAGCAGTTCCGGGATGACACCCTGCTCTCGCGGCGCCCGGGGCCTGCACGGGCGACCGTACGGTCACCGTAGCGACAGCCGGACCAGCGCGGTCGATGAGAAAGCGGCAGGTCGCGCGGGTCAGGGAAAGGGCCTTGCAACGCCACGGGGGAACAGCGCTGCAAGGCCCTACGCCCCGACTGCCCGGCGTCCTGCAGATCATGCATCCGGGTCGGGCAACTCTTGGAGCCGCCGGTGCTCCAGCCGATAGCCATGGGTGCGTCAGCCCAAATGCCGGGCGAAGAACCGCAGCGAGTCGTCCACCTCGAAGCGCGGCAGATCTCCGTGTCTGCCCGGGCCGGCGTGCAGTGTCTTCTCCGTTGAGCCGATGGCGTCGTACAAGGCCAGGCTCTGTGCGCGGGGCATCAGCTCGTCGTCCCACTGGACCAGGAACTGCACCGGCACGACGATCTGCGCGGCGGCCTCCGTGAGTACGGTGGACCCTTGCAGGCCCAGCACCGCGGCGCGGACTCGAGGCTCCGCTGCGACGAACGGCATGCCGAGCGCACAGCCCAGCGACATCCCCCAGTAGCCGACCGGTCCATCGCCGACGTGCTCGAGGCGCTGAACGGCGGTGAGGACCGCCTGCCAGTCCGCGACGGTCTGCCCGACCACCAGCGCGTACAGGGCGGTGTCCAGCGAAGCCGTGTTCTCGCCCGCGGTCACGCGTGCCCGGTACTCGGCCGCGAGCCGGTCGAACTCCGGATCCGTCGGCCGCTCGCCGTGGTTGGGCACGTCGATCGCGGCGACCGCGAAACCGCCCTCGGCGGCGAAGCGACGTGCGCGAGCCAGGATGCCGGGAGCCTTCTTGTGCTGCCCGCCGCCGTGTCCCATCAGGATCAGCGGGCGAGTGCCGTGGGCGCCCTCCGGCGTCCACAGCACTCCGGGTACCTCGCCGAGCGTGAAGGGCTGTTCGACCACGCCGGCCGATGACGTTCTGGAGTGGAATCGCACAGCGCTGATGGTCGCACCTCGGCGCGTCGGCCTGTCGCTCGTCCTTCCCCCGGCTGCTCCGCCGAGGCGCGTATCGTCCCTCCCGGTGGGCCCGGCGACCGCCGTACCGTCACTATGGGACTCGCCGGCCGTGATCGGAGGAGGCTGACCTCATGGCAGTGGTCGTCTGGATCGTCGAGGGCAACTGGCCCGCCTGCGTGGACGCCGCCCGCGTCCTGGCCCCGGCGGACGCCGACGTCGTGCTGCTGCACGTCAACCCGGCGGACGTGCCGGGAGTCGCGCACGGCGCCTTCGCGGGGCTGCTCGGTCGCGGCCACCCCGAGCGGGACCCCGGCACGCGCCTGGAAGAGCTCGCCGCCGCCTCCGCGCAGGAACTCCTCCAGGCCGCTGCCGATCGGCTCGGGCGCCCGAGCACACGGGTCGAGCGGACCGGCCGCCTGGAGCGGGAGGTCGTAGCCGCGGCCGAGGGCGCCGATCTGCTGATCCTGGCGCGTGACGGCGACCGTTCCCGTGTCGGTCCGCGCAGCCTGGGTCCGGCCAGCCGTTTTGTCGTCGACCACGCTCCGTGCCCGGTGCTCCTGGTCTGGCCGGAGTCACCGCCTGGGCTCCGCACGATGCCGCCACCGCCACCGCATCCCTGACAGCTGGGGCGGCCGGCCGCAGTTGACCGTCGCCCGCGACTCCGGTCGTCAGGTCGTCCACCCGGCCGGGCATGGCTCAGGTGGTGGCGTCCGGTCCGGTGGGGCCGCTCGCTCGGGCTCTTCTCGTGGTCGTGATCGCGGTCGCGGTCGCGGGGGATTCTGCCGTGTCCTGTTGCGTGGCTGCCGCACCGGTGGCGGGCTGGGCCGTGAAGTACTCGAGCGTACCGGTGATCTCGAGCAGCCGGTCGAGTTGCGCAGGCCGGTCGTCCAGATGCAGCCGTACCCGTGCCGCGTTGGCTCGGCGGCCGATCATCAACAGAATCGACAGCCCCATCGAGTCGACCATGCCGATTCCCGCACAGTGCAGGTGCAGGTCTTCGAGACCCGGTCGGGCCGAAAGCCGGGCGGTCGCCTCCTCCAGGAGGCGGTCGGCGCTGTCGTAGTCGAGATCCCCGGCGATTTCGATGCGGACCGCATGCCTGGTCTCGACGGTGGTCAGGTGGAGTGCGGGAGGCAGGATGGTCATGCGGGTGTCCCGGCTGTGTGCTGGTCGGTGGTGAGGGCCTCGATGCCGCGCTTGAGTATGCGCGATGCCCGGGGGAAGTCCTTGAGCTCGCGGGCCAGGAGGTCCAGGGCCGGCGGCAGGGCCTGCGCGTGCACGTTCCTCGCGCGGAGAATCCGGTCGGTCCAGGTGATGAACCCGACGAAGAGGGCGTCGTCGCCGAGGTAGAGGGCGGCGGCGAGGAACTCCACGATCTGGGCGAGGTCTTCGGCCGTGCGCTCGCGCTGCAAGTCGTCGTAGGCCCGCACGGCCGGGAACGCGTCCTGGAGGGCGAGGAAGACGGTCCGCACCAGGGAGGCGCTGCTGCGGGCCACCAACGTGTACTCCTGGTCGACCAGATGCGGCAGGTCTTCCACCTGCTGGTGATCCGGTCGCGGACGCGGCAGCGGCGCCTCGGCCAGCCGGTCGGCGGCCGCCCGCGCGTCCGGGGCCCACGCCTGGGCGCCGAGCAACTGGGCGTAGCGGCCGTCGGATCCGAACGCGGCGCCGCCGACCAGGACGGGGACTCCGATGGCCTGGCACGCGGTGATGGCCGCATGAGCGGTGGGAAGCCTGGTGGCGATCGAACTGGACAGGGCGACCGCGTCGGACTTCGTGGTGTGCAGGTGGGAGATGAGGTGCGGTGCGGGCACCTGCGCTCCGAGGTAGTCGACCTGCCAGCCGCGCAGCTTCAACACCTCGGCCAGCAGCCGGGCGGGCAGCGCGTGCCATTCACCGTCCACGCACGCCACCGTGATCCGGCCTCGGCAGGGCGTCCGGCGGGCGCCGGCGGAGCGCAGGGCGAGTGCGGTCACGGCGCGTTCGTTGATGGCCGTGGCGGCGTGTTCCTGCGCGACACTGATGCGGTTCGCGGCCCATTCCTCACCGACTCTGCCCTGGACCCTCGCGATCACGTCCAGGAGGACGGACTCCGGGTCCAGGCCGTCGTCCAGAGCACCCAGGACGACGTCGGTGGCGGTGTGCTCGTCCCCGGCCACCACGGCGTGCCACAGCCGGTCGGCCAGGTCGCGGACGGGGGCGGGTGCGGGTGCGGAGAAGCGGGGCGAAGCGCTCGTGCTCATCCGGTGTACCTGCCCCGGGTGTGGCCGTTCACCGCGCTGAGATGGTGGGTGCGCGGTGCGGAGATCGCGACGACGGCCATGTCGTCGTGGTCCCGGTTGCCCAGCCACTGGGAGGCGAGCATCTGGACGTGCTCCACGATGCCCTCCGCCGGCATACCGGCGCACTCGGCCAGGGCGCGCTTGAGGCGTTCTTCACCGAAGAGGACGTCACCCAGCGGGCCGCCCCTGGCGTCGGTGATTCCGTCGGTGTAGAGGATGCAGGACTCCCCGGGGGCGAGCGCGACGGTCGTGGTGCGGGCACTGATGTCCGGCAGGGCCCCGACCAGGGTGCCGCGGGTGTCGGCCTCCTCGACCGTTCCGTTCGCGCGGATGATCAGGGGATGCGGGTGGCCTGCACTGGTCAGCCGCACCCGCACCTCGTTGCCCTTGCGGGCTGCGGACGCCAGAACCAGAGTCGCGAACCGGGTGTGGTGCGAGCTGAGCAGTGCGGTGTTCAGCAGGGTGAGCATCCGCTGGTGATCGTCGGCCAGGGGGAGCAGCGCGTGCAGGGTGTTGCGGATCTTGCCGGTCAGGACGGCGGCCTCCAGACCCTTGCCACACACGTCACCCAGCGCCACCAGCGACGGCTCCCCCTCCGCGACGCCGGGGTGCACGTCGTAGAAGTCCCCGCCGATCCGCTCGTGATCCGCCGACGGGCGGTAGCTGCCGGCGAAGTCCACACCGGAGATCTGGTGCAGCGCGGGAGGCAGCAGATCCCGCATGAGGACCTCGGTGATGGCCGTCTGCTCCGCGTACAGGCGGGCGGCTGACATCGCCGCTCCGGCACGTGCGGCGAAAAGGCGGGCGAACACCTCTTCTTCTTCGGTGAAGGCGGCGCTGCCCTCCTTGCGCAGCAGGACCAGCGCACCGGCCGGGACGCCGTGCCCGGGCAAGGGAGTGATCACTATGGCCCCGATGGGACCGAAGCCCTCGGGAATCATCCAGCTCGGCGCGGCAGAAGCGTCGATCCACCGGGAAGGAACCGGCGGGAACCCGCGCAGGGCCTCACCCAGACCGGGGACCTCGTCAGGGTCTACCACTTCCTGGGAGGTGGTGGGGCTGCCGCCACGCAAGCAGGACACCACCGGCAACCGGCGTCCGCGGGCCGGAGCGATCGCCAGGACCGCGTCGGCGAGGTGATCGGCGGCCATCTGCGCGGTCACGTCCATGCAGCGCCCGAGGTTGAGCGAGGACAGCAGGGTGCTGGACGCCGCCGAGAGGAACGCCGTCTGCTCCCGCTCCATGCGCAGGGCTTCACGGGCCACCTGGTGGTCGGTGTCGTCCACCAGCCACCACGCCACCGTGCCGTCGCCCCGCAGGCTGAAGTGCGCCTCGAAACGACGTCCTTCGATCATGCCGGACAGCGGCATCTCCGGCTCCTGCCCGCCTTGCAGGCCCTCCAGGCACATCGACCGGTGGGCCGAGGCGAGCCAGGCCGGGAGCACATCGTCAAGCCGTGCTCCGGGGCAGGCTGCGGGCAACAGGACCTGAGCGGCCTCGTTGCGCTGCGTGAGGACACCGGCCGCGTCAGCGACCAGCACCGGGTAGGGGGCCCTGCCCCACGGGAAGTCCGGCTCCGCGCCTACGCTCGCCTGCGCCCGAGTAGAAACCAAATGTCGAGGACCCGCTGCGCGAATCCCTCACCTCGCCCACCCCAGAGAAAATCATTGTCTTCGGGCAACCATCTCTCGCGAAGGTCCGTCTGGCAAGTCGCTCTCCGTATCTGCACACACATGACGGTGCAGGGCGCGGAAGTCACCTCAGAGCCGCCTTGCCAGGGGCTTCAGACCTGTGACCGGGCCTTGCCGCCGGAGCGCCCCGGCCGCAGCGGCCCAGGAATTCACCCGTCAGCGTGAACCGGCCTGTGTGTGCCGGAAGGCGCCTGGTGGCGCGGCGCGGCTCCCGTTGTGGACGCCGTGCGGCAAGGATGACGAGTCATGACGATCGTGTTCCGGGTCCCTGTCGGCGGTGCGGAGCGGGTGGCGTTCGCCTACTCGCCGACGATGGAAGCCGTACTGAGTCTCCATGTGCTGGTGGAGCCCAAGCACCACCCCGTCCAGCACGGCTGGGTGCGGGCGATGCGCAAGCTGTCCCCGGCGCTGAAACGGGAGATCGAGGCCTTCTCCTTTGCGGTGCGCTCGTACTTCCCCGAGTTCCTCTTTCCGCAGCCGACCGGCCGGCTGACGGACTTCGAGGGCGAACTGGCCGGCCTGCGTACCGCGGATCCGGAGCTGGTCCGCCTGGAGTTCGCCGTCCCGCTGCTCACGCCCTGGCCGGGCAGCGGCGAGGGCCGGGATCCGCAGGTGCTGCACGAACCGGACGTACGCCGCCTGCTGCGGGAGCGCCTCGCACAGGAGAGCGACGAAACGATGGCCGCGATGCTCCTCGACGATCCCCGCGCACTGCTCGAACGGTTCCTGAGCATGCTGGAGCGCTACTGGCGGGAGGCGTTCGAGGAGGAATGGGCACGGCTCGAACCCGGCCTCGCGGCCGGTGTCAGCGAGGCCGGACACCAGATCGAGCAGCGCGGTCTGTACGGCATGCTCCGCGGTCTGTGGCCGGAGGTGCGCAGCGACCAACAGGCCGAACGCTTCTGGCTGGAGCGGCCGCACGACCACGAGGTCACCATCGGGCCGGACGACACCCTCGTCCTGGCCCCCAGCGCCTATGTGTGGCCGCACGTACGCGTCAACTGCGACGGTCCCTGGCCCCTCGGCCTTGTCTTCCCGGTCTCCTCCATCGCCCGGGAGGCCCGCCCGAGGATTCCCCCGACCCAACTCGTCGGCACCTTGCGGGCGCTCGCCGACGACACCCGGCTGCGCGCCCTCCGGCTGATCGCCGAACGGCCGCGCAGCACCCAGGAGTTGGCCCCGCTCGTCGGTGTCAGCGAGGCGGCCCTGTCCAAGCACCTGCGCGTGCTGACGGACGCGGGCCTGCTGGAGCGCCGTCGCGAGGGCTACTACGTCCTGTACCGGCTCGCGCCCGGACAGGTGACGGGCCTGACCCCCAGCCTGGAAAGCTTCCTGCACGGCGACGGCGACGTGACCGGGAACGACTGATTAGCCATGTGCCTAATAAGTGGATCAGACCTGGCACGGGACCCGACAGTGGCCGCATGTCACTGCTCAAGGACCGCAACTTCCTGCTTCTCTTCGCAGGCCAGGGCATCTCCCGCTTCGGCGACGGCCTGTACACCGCCGCGACGGCCTGGCTGGCCTGGTCGCTGACGAAGGACCCCACGGCCGTCGCCGTGGTGAGCGTCTCCGCGTTCGCACCCGCCTTCGTGGCCACCTTCGTCGTCGCCTCGTACGCCGACCGCGGCGACCGCCGGAAGCTGATGATCGCCACCGACCTGGCCCGGGTCGCCGTGGTGGCCGTGGCCTCGGTCCTGCTCTCCCTCGACCTGCTCAATCTGCCCGTGCTCGTGGCGACCACGGCGCTGCTGGCGCTGATCGGAGCCCCGTTCGCCCCGGCCCGCAACGCCATCGTCACGCAGATCGTGCCGGACGAGCGCCTCCAGCAGGCCAACGGGCTGCTCCAAGTCGCTTTCCGGGCAGCCTTCTTCGTCGGCCCGCTGATGCTCGCGCCGCTGCTGGCCTTCGGCTCCCTCCAGTCCGTGCTGGTGGTCAACGGACTGACCTTCCTGGGCTCGGCGGTCGCCGTGGCCGCCATCCGTGTGACCCGCCCGGCCCCGACCGGCGCCCGGACGGGGCTGTGGTCCGATCTCGGCGCAGGGCTCAGGGCGGTGCGGGCCGCTCCCGACGTACTCGTGGTCATCGTGACCTTCGTGCTCGCCCTCGCCCTGACCAACGGCTTCCTGACCGTCGGCCTCGTCGCGGTCGTGGGGCAGGGCGGCCAGTACGGTCTGTTGCTGGGCGTCGCCGGGATCGCCGAAGTGGTGGGCGCCCTGCTCCTGACGGGCCTGCGCATCCGCAGACTCGCCCTGGCCGCGGTGCTGGGGTGGGCCCTGCTCGGGATGTTCCGGGCTCCACTGGGAACGGTCACCTCCCCTGCCGTGGCAGCGGTCCTGTTGACCGCCACGGGGCTGGCCTCGGCCCTCACGGACATCCCCTTGATCGCGCTCGTGCAGCAGCGCATACCGAGCCGTCATCTGGCGAAGGCGCTCGGCCTGTGGGAGGCCGGGGTGGCAGGAGCCCTGGCGATCTCCCCCTTCGTGGCCTCGACCACCATCACCCTCGCCGGAGTCGAGAACGCCTATTTGCTCTCGGGTGCCGCCGTGATCCTCCTGACCGTGACCGCCACGCTGGCCCTCGCCTACGTCGGCGCACGGCAGCCCGGCCGAAAGCCCTCCGCCACGGCCGAGGGCTCGGCAAGCGCTGCGACGCCGAAAGGGACAGCAGCGTGACGAGGGCCCGGGCCGCGCGGCTCGTCCTAGTAGCTGTCGTATCCGGGCCTGCCGTTCGGTCGGTAGACACCGACGACGGTGCCGCTCTTCGTCGTCGAGACGCTGACCGGCTCCAGCGCGGTCGGAATCGCACCGTCGGCGAACAGCCGCTTGCCGGTACCGATGATCACCGGGTGGATGGTCAGCCGGTACTCGTCGACGAGATCGTGCCGCATGAGGGTCTGGGCGAGGTCACCGCTGCCGACGACGTTGATGTCGCCCCCGTCGGTCGCCTTCAACGCGCGTACGGCATCGGGGACGTCGCCCTCCAGCAGCGTGGAGTTCTGCCACGCGACGGACGTCAGGGTTCGGGACGCGACGTACTTGTGCATGCTGTTCATCCGGTCCTTGAACGGGTTGCCGGGATCAGCGGTCGGCCAGTACGACGCGAAGATGTCGTACGTCCTGCGGCCGAGCAGCATCGCGTCGGCGGGCTCGTACCAGCTCGCGATGGCCGCGCCGACCTCGTCGTCGGTCACCGGCTTCTGCCAGCCGCCGTGCTCGAAGCCGCTCTGGGTGTCCTCGTCGGGGCCACCGGGTGCCTGCATGACGCCGTCCAGGCTGAGGAACGTGCAAACGATGATCTTGCGCATGGTGCGCTCCTTTCGTCGATGCACTACAGACCGCACAGCCACGGGAAACTCATCGGCGGAGCGGCCGGCCGCATCGCCGCTCGCTCAACTGACGGCGTGGCGGCGGTCCGTTGCCCGGCACGAGATGCGAATGGCCCTGTTCGGCCGCACAATTGAAGAGAGGGGGGCACTCCGAGGAGGCACTTCTGGGAGTCGCCATGCCCATGCTTCTGATCAAAGGCTTCTACGACGTCAAGGGCACCCAGCCGGACGGCGACACGGTGGCCTTCACGGCCGCCGACCCGACCGAGTGGGACCTCGTGGGCGGCGGTCTGGGCCGGGCCGTGGAGCACAGTGCCACCGGCCGCGCCAAGCTGCGGCTGGACGCGATCGACGCACTGGAGACGCACTACGGCGCGAACCGGGTCCACCAGCCCCTGCCGTTCGCCCACGCCGCGCGCGACGAGCTGCTGAGCTGGATCGGCTTCACCGAGGTCCAGCGCGACGACGAGAACGTGCTCGCCACCACTCCGGCCACGGTCCCCGGCTTCGTCCTCACGCGGGGCACCGACATCCACGGCCGCTGCATCGCCCTGGCGGGTCGCGGCGCACCGCCGGGGGACAGCGGCCGGGAGATCGACGTGGACGCCGCCCTGCTGCGGACCACGCTGAACCACCACCTACTCACTGTAGGCCTGACCTACCCCACGTTCTACCGCAGTCTTTTCACCAGCCTGCGCGCCGAGATGGCCACCACGGCCGAACAGGCGCGGGAGGCGGGCCGGGGGCTGTGGCCGAGCGACGTCACCCTGAGCGGGGTCAAGGTGAGCGGCCTGTCCTCACTGACGGACGACGCCGTGCTCCTGCCCAAGCTGTTCCGCCGCCTGGTGGACTACCTGAACCTCGGCACGATGCCGCTCACCTGCTTCCCCGCCTACCTCGCCGGCGTGGGCGACCGGTACTCCATCCTCTCCACGGGGGAGCGCTGCGTGGGTCTGCACCACGTGGTGGAGACCACCAACGGCACGACGGTACGGATGACCCACCCGGCGGAGGACTTGCTGTTCGAGGACGCCTGACCCGGGACTTGGCAGCGACTCGTCGCGCTTCCCGTGGTTTCAATGCCCTGGCTCCTGGTCCACGGCCCAAGCTCGCAGCAGAGTCACGGCCAACTCCCGTGACAGCGGGCCCCGTTCGAGATGCAGCTCCTGAAGGCGGCGAGTGGCCGCACCGATCAGAGGACCCGGCGGAGTGCCCAGCAACTCCATGATCTCCCGCCCGTCCAGAGCCACCGGAACACCGGGGAGCCTCCGATACTTCTCGACCTCCGCCGCAGCCCTCGCTACCCGCTCCTGCTGAGCGCGCTGCGCCTGATCCCACGCGTCGTAGGTCGCGGCCCATCGGGCTGCTCGGCCGACCGACTGTCAGCCGTCCATGTCCTGCTCCTGACCGAGCCCCACCTCCAGGAACAGATCGTGGTGGTCCGCGACTTGGCCCGGAACGACATCGAGCAGGGCGAGCGCGGAATTGATCGGCCAGTCTTCCCGTGGACCACTGAAGTCCCTGGTACGGGCCGGGCCCCACACCTTCGAGCCGGTTTGCCACACGGCTGCGGTCTGGTGCCCGTCTCCTCCGTGGAAGTCAGCCTCGACGTAAGCGATCGGCCCACCCCCGGACCAGCAGTCCAAGGTTCCCTCCAATGCCGGAGACAGCATGGTGAAGGGGTGACTCGCGGGTTCGGCGCGCTCCTGCCCGGCAGGCGAATCCGGCAGCTCTGCGAGGAACTGCTCGGTCACAGGAACCAGCCCCATGCGCTGCCGAAGCGGCGCCACAGCCGCTGCCGAGAGCCCGACGGTCTGGATTCTGAGTAGGTCGACCTGACCAACGCACCACATCGCAAACTTTGTCCTGGATGTGGAAGAAGAGCGTCTGACTGCTGCACAAGTACTTCCCAGTCTGGAAAATCGTTGTTACGTTCCTCCTCGAAAGCCCGACGACGCCGTCGCTGAGACAGGCGACCGGAACCCGGTCATGGTGAGGGGAGGGATCGTGAGACGGATGACCGCTCGACCTGAGAACCCCCATCAGGGACGGCTGCTGCGTCTGTTGCGTGACAACGGCTCCCACTCTCGTGCCCAGCTGGGTGATCTGGTGGACCTGTCCCGTTCGAAGCTGGCGGTCGAGGTCGACCGGCTGCTGGAGACGGGCCTGGTCGTCGCGGACGGGCTGGCCCCCTCCCGCGGAGGCCGCCGCTCGCACAACATCCGGCTCTCGCCGACACTGCGCTTCCTCGGCGTCGACATCGGTGCCACGTCGATCGATGTCGCCGTGACCAACGCGGAGTTGGAGGTCCTCGGGCACCTGAACCAGCCGATGGACGTCCGCGAGGGCCCGGTCGCGGTCTTCGAGCAAGTCCTCGCGATGGCGGCGAAGTTGAGGGTTTCCGGGCTTGCGGAGGGATTCGACGGGGCCGGTATCGGTGTTCCGGGGCCGGTGCGCTTCCCGGAGGGTGTTCCGGTGGCGCCGCCGATCATGCCGGGCTGGGACGGCTTTCCCGTGCGGGAGGCGCTCAGTCAGGAACTCGGCTGTCCGGTCATGGTCGACAACGACGTGAACCTGATGGCGATGGGGGAGATGCACGCGGGGGTGGCACGGTCCGTGGGTGACTTCCTCTGCGTCAAGATCGGTACCGGTATCGGCTGCGGCATCGTCGCCGGCGGTGAGGTCCACCGCGGGGTGACGGGCAGCGCCGGCGACATCGGGCACATCCAGGCCGTGCCCGACGGCCGCCCGTGCGCCTGCGGCAACCGGGGCTGCCTGGAAGCCCACTTCAGCGGGGCCGCACTGGCCGGCGATGCGGAGCAGGCGGCGCGTGAAGGTCGCTCGGCGCAGCTCGCCGCGCGGCTGGCGACAGCCGGACGACTGACGGCCGAGGACGTGTCGGCTGCCGCGGCGGCCGGGGATCCGGTCGCCCTTGAGCTGATCCGCGAGGGCGGGAAGCGCCTGGGGCAGGTCATCGCGGGGCTCGTCAGTTTCTTCAACCCGGGACTGGTGGTGATCGGCGGTGGTGTGACCGGACTCGGCCACACCTTGCTGGCCAGTGTCCGGACCCAGGTCTACCGCCAGTCGCTGCCGCTGGCGACCGGCAACCTGCCCATCGTGCTGGGGGAGTTGGGACCGGCCGCCGGAGCCATCGGCGCGGCCCGGCTTATCAGCGACCACGTCTTCTCGCCGGCCTGATCCGCCACCCACCCCCTCGACGACAGATCACTTCCAGGCTATCCCGCACTTCCAGGCGATCCCCCACTTCCAGACGAGCCCGCACTCCTGGGTGATCCAGCCCTCCGCCCCGCCCTGCCCTGCCCCGCCCTGCCCACTCACGGCCCGCATCCGCCGAGGGGATTCCTCATGGCACCACATCCACCCCTGCTCACCATGTCCGGTATCACCAAGTCCTTCCCGGGTGTTCGCGCCCTGGACGGCGTGGATCTCGAGGTCCACGCCGGTGAGGTGCACTGCCTGCTCGGTCAGAACGGGGCCGGCAAGTCCACCCTGATCAAGGTGCTCGCCGGAGCCCACCAGCCGGACAGCGGCGAGATCACCTGGCGCGGTGCGCGCGTGACCCTGGGGTCACCGGTCGCCGCCATGCGGCTCGGCATCGCCACCATCTACCAGGAACTCGACCTGATCGAGGGGCTGTCCGTCGCGGAGAACGTCTTCCTCGGACACGAACCCACCGCGGCCGGGTTCGTCGTGCGTGGCTCCGCCGCCCGAACGGCCACCGCCGAGCTGCTGCAACGCCTCGGACACGCGGAGATCGATCCGACGCGCCTCGTCGGTGAACTGTCCGCCGCCCAGCAGCAGATCGTCTCGATGGCCCGTGCGCTCTCCCACGAGGTGCGGCTGATCGTGATGGACGAGCCGTCGGCGGCGCTCGACCCCGAAGAGGTCGACAACCTCTTCAGGATCGTGGGCGATCTGACGTCCGACGGTGTCGCCGTCGTCTACATATCCCACCGCCTCGAGGAGATCCGCCGTATCGGCGACCGGGTCACGGTCCTCAAGGAGGGCCGGTCGGTCGCGGGCGGTCTGCCCGCCGAGTCCACACCGACCCATGAGGTCGTCGCCCTGATGACCGGTCGGAACGTGGAGTACGTCTTCCCCGAGCGGCCCGAGGCCGGGTTCGCCGCGGCGCGGGAGCCCGTGCTGAAGGTCGAAGGGCTCAGCAGACGAGGGGAGTTCGCGCCGGTCGACCTGGAGCTGCGGCCCGGCGAGATCGTCGGCCTGGCCGGGCTCGTGGGGTCCGGGCGCAGCGAGATCCTGGAGACGATCTACGGCGCCCGCAAGCCCGACGAGGGCCGGGTGCTCGTCGACGGCACCCCGCTGCGCCCCGGCAGCGTCCGCGCCGCGGTCGGTGCCGGCGTCGGTCTCGCGCCCGAGGAACGCAAGGCGCAGGGACTGCTGATGCTGGAGTCCGTCAGCAGCAACGTCTCGATCTCCACGCTGTCCCGGTTCGCCCGCGCGGGCTGGCTCGACCGCCGTACCGAGCGGGCCGCGACGCACGAAGCGGTGCGGGAGCTGTCCCTGCGCCCGGACAACCCGGACGCGGCGATCAGGACGCTGTCGGGCGGCAACCAGCAGAAGGCCGTCCTGGCCCGCTGGCTGCTGCGCGGCTGCAAGGTGCTGCTGCTGGACGAGCCGACCAGGGGCGTCGACATCGGCGCCCGCGCGGAGCTCTATGCGGTGATCCGCCGGCTGGCCGACGAGGGCCTGGCCGTACTGCTCGTGTCCAGCGAGGTGCCCGAGGTCCTGGGGCTCGCCGACCGGGTGCTGGTGCTCCGCGAAGGCAGCGTCGTGCACACGGCGGACGCCCGGGAGCTCGACGAGCACCGCGTACTCGATCTTGTGATGGAAGGGAGCCCGACGTCATGACGCAGCCGACCACCGCGGCGCAGAAGGACGCGCCGACGTCCGCCGCCAAGTCCGTGCAGGAGAAGCACAGTTCGGGTCCACGGTGGGGATGGGACGTGCGCACCCTGTCCCTGCTCGGCGTCCTCGCCGCCCTCGTCGCGGTCGGTGGCATCACCGCGCCGGACGAGTTCCTCGCGACGAGCAACCTCCAACTCGTGCTCACCCAGGCGTCCGTGATCGGCGTCGTCACCGTCGGCATGACGTTCGTGATCACCAGCGGCGGCATCGACCTGTCGGTCGGCGCGATCGTGGCGCTCGCCTCGGTGTGGGCGACGACCGTGGCCACCCAGGAGTTCGGCTTCGCGGGCATCCTGTTCACCGCGCTGATCGTCGGTGTCGGCTGCGGTCTCGTGAACGGGCTGCTGATCGCCTACGGCAGGATGGTCCCGTTCATCGCGACACTGGCCATGCTCGCCTCCGCCCGAGGTCTGGCGCTGCAGATCACGGACGGCAGCACCCAGATCGTGAGCGTCGCATCGGTGCTCGACCTGGGGGCCAGGGACTCCTACGTCCTCGGGATCCCGCCCCTGGTCCTGATCTTCGCCGCCGTCACCGTCGTCGGCTGGCTGGTGCTCAACCGCACCACCTTCGGCCGGCGCACGGTCGCGGTCGGCGGCAACGCGGAAGCGGCCCGCCTCGCCGGCATAGACGTCCGCCGCCAACGCCTGTACCTGTACCTGCTGTCCGGACTGTGCTGCGGGATCGCCGCGTTCATGCTGATCGTGCTCGCCGGGTCGGGCCAGAACACCAACGGCAACCTCTACGAGCTGGACGCCATCGCCGCCGCCATCATCGGCGGAACCCTGCTCAGCGGCGGCCGCGGCACCATCATCGGCTCCGTCCTGGGCGTCCTGGTCTTCACCACGATCACCAACATCTTCGCCCTGAACAACCTCGAGACCGCTGTCCAGCAGATCGCGAAGGGCGCCATCATCGTCGCCGCCGTGCTGGTCCAGCGCCGCTCGCCGCACGGCGACACCTGACACCGTGCGGTACGTGCCGGACGGCGGCCCCTGACCCGCCGTCCGGCACCCCGCCCACTGCCCACCGCCCACTCGAACCACTCGAAGGGTCGATCCGCCATGCCCGAAACCCCCGCCTCCACCAGCCGCAGAGCACTCCTGTTCGGCACCGCCGCCGTCTCAGCCGGCGCACTGCTCACGGCCTGCACCAGCAACGAGCCCAAGGAGCAGGCACAGGCCGCGGACAACGCCGCCCCGGTCGCGGACGACAAGCCCGGCAAGCAGGTCACCATCGGCTTCGCCGGACCGCAGGCCGACCACGGCTGGCTGAACGCCATCAACTCCAACGCCAAGTCGCGGGCGAAGAAGTACTCGGACGTCACCCTGGAGATCACCGAGGGCTCCAACGACACCGCCCAGCAGATCGGCCAGGTCCAGACGCTCATCAACAAGAAGGTCGACGTCCTGGTGATCCTGCCGGCCGACGGCAAGGCCCTCACCCAGGTCGGCCTCCAGGCGATGCGGGCGGGCATCCCCGTCGTCAACCTGGACCGGGTGTTCGCCTCCCCGCAGGCGTACCGCTGCTGGATCGGCGGCGACAACTACGGCATGGGTCTCAACGCCGGCCACTACATCGGCGAGCAGCTCAAGGGCAAGAAGAACGCCAAGGTGGTCGAACTCGCCGGACTCGACAACCTCGAACTGACCCAGCAGCGCACCAAGGGCTTCGACGACGCCCTGAAGAACTACCCCAACATCCGCAAGGTGGCCCGCCAGGCGGCCGACTTCACCGTGGAGTCCGGGCAGGCGAAGATGGCCCAGCTGCTCCAGGCCCAGTCGTCCTTCGACGCGCTGTGGAACCACGACGACGACCAGGGCGTAGGCGCGCTGCGCGCCATCGACCAGGCCGGGCGCGACGACTTCATCATGGTCGGAGGCGCGGGCGCCAAGTCCGCCATGGACGCCATCAAGGCAGGCGACAGCGTGCTGAAGGCGACGGTCCTGTACCCGCCGACCATGGCAGCCTCCGCGATCGACCTCGCCCGGGCGCTCGGCCAGGGCAAGGGCATCGGCGGCCTCGCCGAGTTCGAGATCCCGTCCTCCCTGACCCTCTACTCGGCCGTCGTCACCAAGGACAACGTCGACCAGTACCTGCCGACCGGCTTCATCTGACCGGGCCCGGACCTGGCCGCCGCCCCCGCGCACCGCACCACGACTCACTGACACTCCGACCAGGAGGAATCCGTATGGAACAGAGGGACAGTCGGACCGCACCGCCGACGCTCGGCGTCGGCATGGTCGGCTACGCGTTCATGGGCGCCGCGCACTCCCAGGGCTGGCGCACCGCGGGACACGCGTTCGACCTGCCCCTGCGGCCCGTCCTGGCCGCGATCGCCGGCCGGGACGCCCAACGGGTGCGGGCGGCGGCCGACAAGCACGGCTGGGCCGCGACGGAGACCGACTGGCGCGCCCTCATCACCCGCGACGACGTGCAACTCGTCGACATCTGCACCCCGGGTGACAGCCACGCGGAGATCGCGATCGCGGCGCTGGAGGCGGGCAAGCACGTGCTGTGCGAGAAGCCGCTGGCCAACTCGGTCGTCGAGGCAGAGGCCATGGTCGCGGCGGCCGAAGCAGCGCGCTCGCGAGGCCAGTTGGCCATGGTGGGCTTCAACTACCGGCGTGTGCCCGCCCTGACCTTCGCCCGCCGGCTCATCGCGGACGGCAGGCTCGGCACGCTGCGCCATGTGCGGGTCAGCTACCTCCAGGACTGGCTCGTCGACCCCGACTTCCCGCTGACGTGGCGGCTCCAGCGGGAGCACGCGGGATCGGGGGCGCTCGGTGACCTCGGCGCACACATCGTCGACCTGGCCCAGTTCCTGGCGGGTGAGGTCCTGGTCGGCGTCTCCGCCCAGTTGGAGACCTTCGTCAGGGAACGCCCCCGCCTCGACGGCGCCTCCTCCGGCCTCACTGCGTCCGGTGGCGCCGTGCGCGGACCGGTGACCGTCGACGACGCGGCCGTCTTCACGGGCCGCCTCGCTTCGGGAGCGCTGGCCGTGTTCGAGGCCACCCGGATGGCGACCGGACGCAAGAACGCCCTGCGTCTGGAGATCAACGGCGACTCCGGCTCCCTCGCCTTCGATCTGGAGCGGCTCAACGAGCTGTCCTTCCACGACCATCGGGAACCCGCCGCGACGGCCGGTTTCCGTCGCATCCTCGTGACCGAGCCGGATCATCCGTATCTGGAGGCCTGGTGGCCGCCGGGTCACGGTCTCGGTTATGAGCACACATTCGTCCATCAGGCTCGTGACCTGGTGGAGGCGATCGCGTCGGGTACCGCGCCGAGGCCGTCGTTCGCGGAGGGGCTCCAGGTGCAGCGGGTGCTGGCGGCCGTGGAGGAGAGCGCGGAGAAGAACTGCGTCTACACACCGATCGCTGTCTGAGGAGGGTTTCGCGACATGCCACGCCCGTTCACGCTGTTCACCGGTCAGTGGGCCGATCTGCCGCTGGAGGAGGTCTGCCGTCTGGCGCGCGACTTCGGTTACGACGGACTCGAACTCGCCTGCTGGGGCGACCACTTCGAGGTCGACAAGGCGCTCGCCGATCCGTCGTATGTGAAGTCCCGCCACCAACTGCTGGAGAAGTACGGTCTGAAGTGCTGGGCGATCTCCAACCACCTGGTCGG